>JAZQSE010000012.1:0-85050 GCA_045629945.1 Fibrobacteraceae bacterium | reverse complement strand
GGGTCACACCCGTTCCCATTCCGAACACGGTAGTTAAGCCAATAGTCGCCGATGGTACTTGGCCTCCGGGCCCGGGAGAGTAGGTCGCCGCCGGATTCTTAGGCCCCTGAGTAACCCTCAGGGGCCTTCCTTTTTTTAAAGGAAGTTATTTGTAAAGCTGCAATTATTTCTTCTTACAGTTTGAGTTAGCTGATAAATCCTTACCAACTTTAGCATTTTACTCTTCAAACTGAGCCTCCCTTGCAAGCTCCCCTCTATATTCATAGCATTCTAGATTGGGCCTTCCATTACTTTTTTTAACTTCGTAATATTTTTCCACTCAATTTAGGCATTTTTTTATAGGCGTGAGTAGTTTAGGAAAACTTACCGATTTGGGTGCGGTGGAGCATTGTATATAATTCTCAAAAAAAGAAAGTTATACTTCAAAAAATCTTTTCGCTTAGGTAAGCAGACTTTTTTTTAAAAGTTGCTATCTTTATCACGTTTGGGAATCACCATTGGTGATAAAAAAGGAGTGTACTATGGCAAAACTATGGCTTGCCTTAGCTTTGTTTTTTTGCGTTTCTGTTCACGCAAGTTTGACTATTCATATACAATCGCCTTGGCGGGATAATCCAGCTTATTTGGGATATACGCTTTATGTTTATGGGGGAGCTACAGGCGGTTATTCTGCAACAGAATCAAATAAAATGCGAGAAGAAGGAGATGGTTGGTTTTCCTTTACATGGGAAAAAAATATCTCAGATTTTTCTTGGGAGTCTTTTACCATAAGAGCATGTGCTCCTGGAACGGATCAGAATTGTAATGGCGGCCCTTATTGGAGTGATGCTTCAGATAAGACGTTAGAATTTAAAATGACTGAGACATTTGGTGTTGAAAAAGAACTCTGGTATTATACGGATTCATCAAATCCAAGTAATTATTCAAAAAGTTTTGTGGCCCCAGGTTCTAAATTAGTTTGGTTTAAAAGTCCTTGGGGAAATAAAGCCTTGCCTAAGATGATTTTTGGTATGGACTCAGTGGAAATGCGATTCGTTTTTGACGATTCTCTTTCTTGCGGATGGTTTTATGGAGCCCTTACGCCAGCAATGCTTTCAAATAATCCTTTAAAGAATGTTTATTTTGAACGTTTACATACGCCATATCTTTCAAAACCTTCAAAAGGAACTTTTGATATTTCTTTAGCATTACAATCAGCAGATACCATTTTTATTGATGGTATGGGAGAATCTTTGACTATTAATTCTAGCTTGGGGACGCCTGGAACATGTTTTGATTCTTCTAAAACACTTCATATATATCACCCATGGCGAACAAACACAACTTATCGTGATAGCGTACTTTATATAAGTGTGGGTAATAATATTTTAAATAATCCAACTGCAACACAAGAAGATGAATTCCCACGTTGGTGGAAATACGAATTTTCTTCAGATGTGGTGAGAAAACAGGAATGGAGTAGTCCTTCTGCCTATTTTAATATTTATCGACGTCAGAATGAATGGCCTCAAGTAACTTATTTTAAAGAAACTGATCGACCATTAATTTCTGATTTGTTTCCAAAAGGAGTTTATGAAGCTTGGCTTTTTACGACAAAAGATGGTAAGTTAGATATTAGTTTTTCTCCATTAGAAGAAAAAGTAATACGCTTGATGAGCCCTTGGGATAATATGTCTCCATCACTTTTAGTGAATGGCGATACTGTGAAAATGGGCCCTTTTTCAGCAGATACTTGTGGTTGGTATCAAGCGTCTTACTATAAACATGTTTCTTCATGGGATGTTTATTTTAAACAAACATTTGGTTTTGAATATTACTCTTTAGCAGGCGCAAAAGATGGTAATCCGATTTCATTAGATTCTATGTTAGAAACAAATGATACAATTTGGATTATGCCTTACCCAACTTTAAGTAGCGCTCCGAAATTTTCAACAGAGTTCCCTGGGCGATTAGGAGTTTGTCCAACACTTCAAATTTCTGCTATGCTTCTAGATTGGGCTGGCGAAGCTTTTGCTGATAGTATTGATGTGGATTTTGGTGGAATTTATGATGGGAATTCTTATACACAAGTTTCTGTTGGAGATACTTTATTTCAAAAATGCCAAGGACATGTTATTGGCATGGTTAAAGATTTGTTAAGCGAAGATGGCTTTCCAATTAGAACAGATTCTTTAAGTTATCCATGGGAACAATGTTCTGCGGCAAAAGAAGTAGAAAAATGGTTTATTCCAGTTGAAGTTGCAAAGGATAATGCTGGGAATATATATACTAATGCGACATGTCGTGATATTGATTTACATTTAGATGAAGAGGGGTTCTGGCTAGCAGATATTTCTGAAAATAGTGAAGAAGGTGGTTTTTTCCCACTGGATGATTTTAAATATTTGGATTCTGCTCAAACGGTAATTAACCCGAAGTTTGATTGGAAAGAAAGTCTTGTGACTGCAAATGGTAAAATGCACAATTATAGTTTTGCAATGAAAATTTCTGCAGAATTCCAATATGTAAAAGGTCAGTATTTTGAATTTAGGGGGGATGATGATGTCTGGGTTTTTATTAACAATCGTTTAGTGGTGGATATAGGTGGTTGTCATAGCCCAGTTGAAGGAGCAGTAGATTTAGATAGCTTAGGGCTTGTTGAAGGTAATACTTATCCATTCCATATTTTCTTCTCGGAAAGAAACGCTACGGGTTCCAATTTTAAAATGCGGACATCGATAAATTTACAGACAGAAAAAACATATTATCCAAGAGAAATTCCTAAAGATGACGGAACTATTTCGTATGAAATCTGGCAATTACTTATGGATGAATCTTTAAGTTGTGATATTTCTAGCGTGACAAAAATAGACACAGTTCCTGCGGCTTCGGTATTTTTATTGAGTGGCGGTGATTTGCCTTCTTCTGGAGTTACCCTTTTGCCAGGAGAAAATTATGGGGGAATTTTTATAACAGAAACAATGTCTGGCTTTACGATTGATACAACAGCGATAGTAAAAACAAGAAAATTACCTCCAGGAAATTATTGTCTGCAATTTTTCCTGGAATCAGATTTAAAACAGTCTTCAAAAGTTTATTTTACTGTTCCTGAATACCCTTTGCCAACAATAGCTTTTGCAGATTCTTTAGGCAATGAAATTTCACCAGATACAGTTTCACTTGGACAATATGCTTTTGTTCTTTATCCGGTGTATGTTAAAATATTGTATTACGGAGAACTATGTTTAGATTGTGTGGTTTCTCTTGCTTTATCAAGTTCAGATAGTTTGAGTTTTTATGATGAAAATTCAATAGCTGTAGATTCAATAAAAACAGATTCTAGCGGATTTGCAAAATTTTATGTGATGGGAAATAGTGCTGTTGAAAAAGCGTCTTTTAAGGTTTTTGGTTCTGAAGTTGAAAATGAATTGGTTTGGAAAAATATTTCGTTAGAAAAGCCGCCTGTTCCAATTCCGCAACTTGCAGAAATGCATGATAAAAATGGTGATGGCGTTGGAGATAGTTTAGTTATTGTTTATAATGACGCTTTAAAATCAAATGATTATACCTTGGATTCTTTAGCTTGGATGTTTGGAGATTCTTTATGGCATATTAGTGCACCTGCTTCTGCAGTAGCAAAGAAAATTTCTGGAGATTCTTCTGTAGTATTTACCGCGGATTCTCTTTATGAATTACGGTTTACTGGCGATTTTGAAAAACCTTACCAAGGAAATTCAAAGTCACATTTTACGTATGTAGATTCGACTGGAGAAAAAGTGCCGTTTCCACTGCTTTATCCGATTGCAGATAGAGTTCCTCCAATGATTTCTAAAGCAATTATAATTCCAAAAGGCGATAAAGCTAGTTTGTTGAGCCTTTATTTTACAGAAGCAATAGATTTTGAAAAATCGTTGGATTCGCTTTTTTCTTTCCGTGTGTGGCGTGATGGAATAGAAATTTCTGAAAAGTTAAATATGTTGCGAAAGACTCCTTCACAAGATGGCTCTTCTATTGAAATTTTATTTTCACAAGTTGATGCAAAAGAAGTTTTACCTGCAGTTGGTGATAGTATTCGTTTTGTCCCAGGGAATGTTTTTGATTTGAGTGAAAATGTGTCTCATAAAAATAATCCTTGGGTTCGTTTAGAAGGAGAACAAAGATTGCGGATAGAAAAGTCCGAAGTTTTTGTGGTTTCTCCTGATAAAATTCCTAATGAAAAAGAAACGATTAGTGTGCATGTTGTGTCAACAGAAAAATCTTTCTCAACGATAGAAAAAGAAATAGGTTTGCCAGGGCAATTGATTCGGTTTGATTTGAGTGAATTACTTTTAGGTGAAGAAAATGTGAAACCTTCAGATATAAAGATTAAATGGGAACAAGGGATTTTTACCAACCTTGGGAGTTACGTAAATTCTGATAATGGAATGGTTTCGTGTGCGGATAAATTATTCAATGGAGATTGTAGAAAATCTCCTGGGCTAATTTATTTTGCCTGGAATTTAAAAAGTGCTTCTGGGCGTTTAG
Organism: Fibrobacteraceae bacterium; assembly: GCA_045629945.1. Classification (GTDB taxonomy): domain Bacteria; phylum Fibrobacterota; class Fibrobacteria; order Fibrobacterales; family Fibrobacteraceae; genus UBA1765. The sequence goes on along the minus strand of JAZQSE010000012.1, from coordinate 80,547 downwards.
CAGGGAGCGGTGCTTATGTTTCTAAAATGGATTTGCAAATTAAAAAGAAAAATAAAACGGTAACCAAAAATTCATCGGCACATGTTTTTGGAATAAAGCGTGAAAACTAAGAATTTATAAAGGGTATTTTTCTTTTAGGGTTTCTAATTCTGTTGATGCGGTTTCCCATTCAACGAATAGAGACTCTATTTTTTCTTTTGCATTGTCTAATTTTTTTGCGGTTTCAGAAATTTTTTCGCCATCACTCATTGCAGAGATTTCGACTAGTAAAGATTCTAATTCAGATGTCTGATTTTCAAAGAACTGAATTTCTTCTTCTAATTTTTTGATTTTTTGTTCAAGTGGTTTTAAAAGCTTAGAACGCATAGCAATGTAATCAGCTCTTGCTTTTCTATCTTCTTTTGGCTTTTGAATGTTTTTTTGTTCTATTGCAAATCCAGAAATTTCTTTTTCTTCTTTCCAACCGATATTTTCTAAAAATTCTTTGTAAGTGCCTTCAAAAATAAAACATTCGCCACCGTCAAAAACAATTAAACGTTTTGCAAAGGCATGTAATAAAGCTTCGTCGTGAGTTACAACGACAGAAGTGCCGTCAAAATTTTCCAAAGCTTCTAAAAGACTTTCAATGGAATCCATATCAAGATGGTTTGTAGGTTCGTCAAGTAAAAGAAGGTTACATTCTGTGGCAAGAATTTTGGCAAGTAAAACGCGGCTTCGTTCTCCACCAGAAAGAACTTGTATGCGTTTCATAGCGGCATCACCGGAGAACATCATTAAACCAGCTAAACTTCTGGCTTTCCCGCGAGAAGTATCTTTTAATGCAGACTGGATTTCTTCTTCGACGGTGTTGTCTAAATGCAAGCGGTTGATGTTTGTTTGCCCAAAATAATTTGTCTGGACATTTGGATTGAAAGAAATTTCTCCTAATGTCGGAGAAAGTTCATTGGCCAGTAAATTGAGGAAAGTAGTTTTTCCGCGGCCATTTGGTCCGATGACAGCAATTCTATCTCCTTTGAATATTTCAAAAGAAAGGTTCTGGAGCAAGAAATCTTTATCTTTGTAGGCAAAGCCTAAATCAGAAATTTTGCAAAGTCGTTTGCCAGGAAAAGGAGCTTCTGTAAAAGAAAAATCTAGAACAGATGAATTCGTTTGAATTTCTGTATGAGACAAACGTTCAACAGCTTTTATTTTAGATTGCACCATTGCCGCTTTAGAAGCTTTGAAACGGAAACGTTCTATAACGCGTTCAAGTTGTTCTCTTTTTTTAGAATCATTTTCAGCGGTTCGTAAAAGGACTTCTTCTTCAGCTTCAATGGTTTCAAGTAATTTATTTACAGGGCCTTGGATTTTACGGAACTTATTTTGGTAAATAGCGGCTGTGTGAGTGCAAACGCTATCCATAAATTTTTTATCGTGAGTGATAAGAAGTAGTTCTCCCTTCCAATTGCGTAAAAAGCGAGAAAGCCAACGGGTAGAAACAATGTCAAGATAGTTTGTGGGTTCGTCTAAAAGTAAAATGTTTGGTTCAGCGGCTAAAACTTTAGCTAAGTTCAAACGAATTTGAAAACCACCGGATAAAAGGGATGGTGACATTTTTAAACTTTCTTGATTAAAACCTAATCCAAATAAAATCGCTTCTACAGAGTGAGTGTCTAACCAACCATCTTCATTGGGTTTTAAAATAGAACAAGCTTCTTCGTAAACCGTTGGCTTTTCAAAATGCAGGTGTTGGCTTAAATGGCCAAGGGTATAATTTTTAGGAATTTGTATAGAACCACCATCTAGGTGTTCTTCGTTTAATAAGATTTTAAAAAGCGTTGATTTGCCAGAACCATTTCTGCCAACCAGTCCAACGCGTTCCTGCGATGCAATTAAAAGGCTTGCATCGTTAAAAATAACTTGCTCGCCAAATTCTTTTTTAATGTTTTGAATCTGAATCACAGAGCAAATATAAAAAAGTCATTTTAAACGCAAGAATAATTCTAAAAAAGTTTCTGGAGAAAGTTCTTCGGCTCTTGTATTTTCTGAAAGAGACAGAGAACTTAAACATTCAAAAACTTTTTGTTTGGAATAAGAACTTGCAAGTGAATTAGCAAGCCGTTTACGCTTTTGAGAAAAAGAAAGCCGCACAAATTCAAAGAACCCTTCTGGGTAATCTAGCGGGTTAGATTTTGGAGTGATTAGAACAGTTGCACTATCCACATTAGGTTTTGGAGTAAAATGTTCTGGGCCTATTTTCCGGAGAATTTTTGCATTGGCAAAAGAAGAAAGATAAACACTTAAACTCCCATAAGCGCTAGAGCCAGGTTTTGCGCAGAGTCTTTCAGCAACTTCTAATTGAACCATTCCCATAAAACCGAGAGTTTTATGAAGCTTGGGTAAAATACTAGAAATGATTCCTGTAGAAACGTTGTAGGGAAGGTTCCCTGTAATCCAAGGAGTATTATGGTTTTTAAGCCACAAATCCAAATCGAATTTTAAAAAATCAATATTTTCTATTTCAAATAAAGGATTTTTCTCAAATTTCTTTTTGAGTATTTCTACGCACTGTTCATCAATTTCAATAGCTGTTAAAGGAGCGCCTTTTTGTAGAAGATGAATTGTCATTGCACCATGTCCTGGTCCAATTTCTAAAATAGGCGTTTCATTTGTTGCCTCTAAATCTTCGGCAATTAATTTTGCTGTGTTGTCGTCAAGAAAGTTTTGACCGAATTTTCTGCGTCTTGCTCTGTCCATATTGTGGAATTTAGAATTTCAAGGATTTCTTTGAAGATAAATTTTCCTATTTTGAGGTAAAATTGGAGTTTTTATGAAAGTATCTATTGGCAAGTTAATGCAAGAAAGCGGCGTTGGTTTTGGAACAAGCGGTGCGCGTGGTTTAGTAGTGCAAATGACGGATTTTGTTTGTTATGCCTATACACAAGCTTTTTTATTGCATTGCGAAAAAGAGCATTCTTCAGAAAAGACTCTGGCGATTGCTGGTGATTTGAGACCAAGCACAGGGAGAATTTTAACAGCAGTGGCACAAGCTGCGTTGGATTGTGGCTGGAAGGTGAATTATTGTGGCCGAATCCCAAGTCCAGCGATTGCTCTTTATGGGATTGAAAAAACTCTTCCGACAGTAATGGTAACAGGAAGCCATATTCCAGAAGATCGTAATGGAATAAAATTTAATCACCCAAAGGGAGAGATTACCAAAAAAGACGAACAGGGAATTGTAAAACAAGAAATAGATATAAATGAAAATTTATTTGATGAAAAGGGAAGGCTGTTGCGTCCAACAATGCTTCCTGAAGTAAATGCTACCGCAGAAGAAATTTATGTTTCCCGCTATGTTTCTTTTTATCCGGCAAATGCTCTTGAAGGTTTAAAAATAGGTGTTTACGAACATTCAGCTGTTGGCAGAGATATTCTTTCCAAAGTTCTTCGAGAATTAGGCGCAGAAATTATTTCTCTTGGGCGTTCAGAAACTTTTATACCTGTGGATACCGAAGCGATTCGAGAAGAAGATTCTAGGCTTGCAAGAGAATGGGCAAAAGAAGGCTTTTTTGCGCTTGTAAGTACCGATGGTGATTCGGATAGGCCTTTACTTTCTGATGAAAATGGAGAATGGCTACGAGGAGATGTCCTTGGAATTCTTGCTGCCACGGCGCTTGAAATTTCTAGTGTAGCAACCCCTGTTAGTTGTAATACTGCATTAGAAAAATCCAATCGTTTCAAGAAAATTTGTCGCACTCGAATTGGTAGCCCTTATGTGATTGAAGGCATGGAATCTTTAGCACAAGATTTTAATTCAGTAGCAGGCTATGAAGCAAATGGCGGTTTCTTATTACAAACTAATGTGGAAAAAGCAGGGAAAATTTTAAAAGCTTTGCCAACAAGAGACGCTTTGCTTCCGATTATTAGTGTTTTGGTAAATGCGAAAAACTTAAAATTCAAAGTTTCAGATTTGTTGAAAGAATTACCAAGTCGTTTTTCTGCAAGTGATAGGTTGAAAAATTTCCCAACAGAAAGAAGTAAACAAAAAATTGCTGAAATTAAAAGTGAAAATTCAGGCGAAATATTGTTTGGAAAATTTTCAGGAAAATTAAAAGCAATTGATGAAACAGATGGATTCAGAATGACTTTTGATTCAGAAGAAATCATTCATTTACGACCAAGTGGTAATGCTCCGGAATTGCGTTGTTATGTCGAAGCCAGTTCTCAAGAACGAGCAAAGAAACTATTAACGGATTGTATTCAAGTGTTGGAATCTTTCCGCGGAGAATAACGTGAAAAAAATATTTTTCTTAATGACTTTTTGTGCGTTGGCTTGTTTTGCAGGAGACTATTGGAATGCGGAATCAGGTGCTTCTACCATGAAGTTTCTTTATTTGAAGTCATCTCCGCGTATGGCCGCTTTAGGTGGGGCTGGTGTTGCGTCTCCTCAAAGTGCATCAGAAGTTTCTCGCAATCCTTTAGCGATGCTTGCTTCAAGAGAAGCAGAATTTGGATTAAATCAAATTATTTTTGCAGAAGATGTTGAAGCGAGTTTTACATCGTTATATTATGCTTTGCCATACAGACACTTTGCGTTCAGTGCCGGGTTAGAATTTTTAGGGTATGGTGATTTAGAAGGTCGAGATGAAGATGGTTTTTTAACGGGAGAATATTCTAGTTCGGCTTATGCTCTTCAAGTTGGAGTTGGATTTTCTCCTAATATGTTCAAGTGGGCTATTACTGCAAGATTTGCTTCTCAGACCATAGATGATGAAACGGCTTTGGGCTTTTTAGTAGATGGTGGTGTGTCTGTTTTGTTGAATAAATATATTGCATTTGGAGCGACAATTACCAATGCAGGTTATGTAACGGCTTATGATTCAAAACACGAAGTGCCGCCAACAGCTTTGCAGTCAGGTGTTACATTACAAATACCAAATGTTTCCATTTTTGATTTTGCCTTACATGCCGATCTTTATCGCCGTGCAGATTCTGATATGCATTTTTTTAGTGGTCTTGAAATCGCTTATTTGAAAATTCTTGTTTTGCGAGTAGGTTATGCACTCAGACCAGATACAGAAGATGGAGTAAGTGGTGGCTTAGGAGTTTGCTTTGGTGGAATAAGTGTTGATTACGCTTATGAGGCAAATCCAAGTCTTGGCGGAAACCATCATTTACGGTTAGGATTAGCTTTTTAAAATAAAGTAATGGGCGCTTTCAGCGCCCATTACTTTATAAAGATTTATTAAGAGAAATTGAATAAATCTGTAACTTCTTCGCCTTCTTTATTATAAAGCGAGAATTGGTTAACATGAGAACGTTCATCTTCAACAAGATCAATCTTTATTTTGTTCTTGTATTCAAGGTAATGGAACATCTTGCCCATATCGCGGCAGAGAATATCAATAATAGCTGTACTTGCTACTAAAGTAATTTCGTTAAGATGTCCCTTACGTTTTGCACGACCTAAAGAACGATCAATCAAACCAAGTGTAGTATCCCAACGATAAATATGACCGGCTCCATTACAAACAGGGCAGTTCATCGTTTTTTCAGTAAACAAGTTGGCACGCACGCGTTTTCTAGTCACTTCCATAAGACCGAAGGGGCTGATTGGAGAAGGACTGATAGGTGTTTTGTCGCAACGAATGGCACGGCGGAATTCTTGGTAAACGGCTTCTCTGTCTGTTTCAGTGTCCATATCAATAAAATCAATGATAATCAAACCACCGATATCGCGTAATCTGAGTTGTTTTGCGATTTCATGACAGGCATCAAGATTGGTTTCAAGAATAATTTTTGCCTGATCTTTACCATGAACTTTTGGACCGGTATTAACATCAATTGATACAAGAGCTTCTGTCTGTTCAATAACGATGTTACCACCATGAGCCAAAGGAACTTGACGTTGTAAAGTTCTTGCGTAGTCATCTTCTATATGGAATAATTCAAACAGATTTCCGGCAGAATGGAATTTTAATTTATTGATTTTATCCGGAGAAAGGATTCGCAAATAATTGCGCAAAGCGATAAATTCATCTTTATCATCAATAAAAACGGATTCTGTATTTTCACTGAAGTATTCACGAATGGTTTGTTCTATAGAATCGGATTCTTCATAGATACATGTTTCAGCAGGCATTGTTTCGAAGTTTATTTTGGTTTCTTCCCATTTCGCTTCGAGTTCTTGCATTTGCCTTTTAATTTCAAATTCGGATTCTGTAAGGCCATTTGTGCGGACAATATAACCAACGTCAGGAGCTTTATTATGGCGAACAGCTTTTTTCAATGCACGACGTTTAGCAGGATCGCGTTCTCTTTTAGAAACACCAACGAAATTAGTTCCTGGCATGCAAACAAGAAAACGACCAGCAAAGCTCAGATGAGTTGTCAAACGAGCCCCTTTTGTGCTGATAGGTTCTTTAATCACTTGAACCATAATCTCTTGCCCTTCGGTAAGAATCTGGTCAATGGGTAGTTCAGAACTGACAGAATCGTCATCATCACTATCGCCATAATCTTTGCGCAATTCTATGTTGCGGTCAATGGCGTCATCTTGGTGAAGAAAACCAGCTTTATCAAGACCGATGTCAATAAAAGCGGCTTTAAGGGCGGGTAAAACTTTTTGCACGACTCCTTTATAAATATTTCCAAGAACTCTCGTTGAAGAAGACGCTTCTACGACAAGCTCAGAAAGTTCACCATCTTCCATAATGGCAATTCTTTTCTCATAAGGGGTCTTGCTAATCAAAATTTTCCGCTTGGTGGCGGGTTGTTTCATAGACCTTAAACTCCTAAAACAAAAATTACACAAACAGAAAAGCCAATATCTTCTTTTCTGTTTTTAAAACAAAACTCAGAAAATAAATTTCTAGAAAGAAAATATAGTGATTTTAACAAGTAAATGTTTTTCTTTTATTACAAGAATGGCACTGAAATTGTCAAATTATTCAAGAGGACAAATGAGAAGGAGGGAGAGAAGCATTCTTTTGTATAGAATCGGTATGGTTCTTTAATATTTTATCAGCAATTTCTTGAACTTTCCCACAAAGCCACATCCATGTATGCGATTTCTCAGAATAATCCGCTTCGCCAAATGTTGCAATACGCCCGTCTTGTCTTAAATGTTCTACTTGTCGAAACGCATTCATATCACCTTTTGGGTAAATAGCAAAAGTAGAGCCACCGTGAGAGTTCAGAATACTGAATGCCGGAACATCTGATGGGCCGTCGGCAATATAAATCATATTGCTGAAAGGAATACGTCTGTTTTCTTGTTTGATAAACGAATTGACGTCAATGGATTCCGGAAACTTATTGGACCCTTTATGGATTTCAAATAGATAACGTGTTTTTGATGTGTTATCAATAGCGACAGCAATCTGAGAAATTTCTTGTTCTGCTTCAATAGGATTTTCTTTTGAAAAGCCGGGTTGTGCAGGAGATTCAATAAATTCACAACCAAAAATACCATCAACATAAGGAGCAATTGCACTGCCGCGGATTGTTTCAGAAAACCCTGTGCTGACAACATAATGTTCAAGGCGGATACCGTATTTTTGGTATTTTTCGTTTTCTTCAATTGATTTCTTAATTTGTTCGAAAAACGAAGGAAGACCTGGATAAAAAGAGAGTTCTTTTCCACATTCTCTTAAAATTCTGTTAGAAAGACCTTTGAAAATACCTGCTTTAACGTATGTTAGAATATGATTTAGATAGCAGGTATCTCTGTTAATAGAAATGCCTCTTCTAGAATAATATTCAGAAAGTGAATTCACTTCTTTCCAAAAAGCCGAGCCATCTACTTGATAGCGTTTGAACAAAGGGTCTTGCATATAAGTTTGGATTAATGTCTTGTCAAAATCCCAAACCATTGCGATAACATTTTGTGAAAAAGGAGGCAAAGTCATTTTCAAAACCTTTTTAATCCATTTTTACGGGATATAAAATATAATGCTCTGGATTGATGGCGTTTCCGTCATAACGAATTTCATAATGAAGTGTTTTTCCTGGAGAACGTCCGGAGTTTCCAACGATAGCAATAGGCATTCCTCTTTTTACCTGAGAACCTTTTGTAACAAGAGCTTTTTGTATATGAGCGTAAAATGTCCGAATGTGCTCTGTGTGCTCTAACTTCAGGGTTAAGCCAAAACCTCTATGTTCTCGGATTTCAGAAACTATTCCGCCACCAGGCGCAAAAATGGTATCATTTTCAGTGGGAACTAAATCTATACCCCGGTGCGGGAGATTCTGTTCAATAAAAGGGTCGAAAAGAGTCTGGTAACGATTGGTGGTAGTGTATGGTTCTTTTAAAGGCATTACCAAGGGCAATGACTTGGCTATTTGTTTGTTTGCTTGTAAGGTCTTGAGTAAAATTTTTCTGTGTTTTGTTAAATCAGGAATGTTATAAGATGCCACTTGCAAAGGAAAGAGTTCTTTTACTTGTGAATTTGATATGTGCTGGATTGCTTTATCATGAAACAAAGAATCTTTTAAAGAGTCTGTAACAGCTAATTCCTGTTTGGCTAATTCCAGATTGTTTTTTGTTTTTTGAATTTCTTCTTTCAGGAATTTATTTTCCTGATAGACTCGTAGAACTTGTTTATCAGAAACTAAGCGAAAGATTTCTAAAGGATTGAATAAAATGAAGCCTGTAATGGAAATGATTACAGCGGCAATGAAACAGATAATGCGAGGGACAGAAATTCGGAAAAATTTCTTATCTGCCGTTTTTTCTGGGAAAATATGGATTTCAATTTTTTTCACAAGGACCTTTGAAAGATGCTTTTTGACGTAATTCTTGGATTATTTTTTTCTTTTCTTGGATAGCACCAACAAGTTCTACGATAGAAGGATCGTCTTTTAAGGTATCAAGTTTGTCATCTAAAACAGCTTGTAATACTTTTTCGCCTAAAATTTTGAAGCGTTTTTCTTGTCTGGACTCTTCTGTAATCAAGTCTAAACGAAAAAGAACAGATGAAGCACAATGTGTTGCGCCGGATTTTATTCTTTTTAGAGAGTTTTTTACCATAGGGGTCTCCACATTTTTATATTAAAATAGTTATTTTAAGAGAAGTTAAAAAGGAAATCAAGGAGTTTACCAATGAGTCGAAGTGAACGTCGTCGTGCAAAACGTAAAGCACAGAATTTCGTTCCAAAGAAATCTCGCCAGATTGACAAGCGAATTATCATTCTTTTGGCTGTAGTGGCAGTTGTCTTTTTCGTTGGTTCCACTCTATTGAAATATTCAGCATAAAAAGAAAGGTCCATCATGAAATTTCATATACAGAAGTCGGTTTTACAAGATGTTCTCCAGACTTTAATAAGTGTGGTTCCTAGTAGAGCAACTATTCCAGTTCTCCACAACTTTTCATTTCGACTAGAAGGTAATGTCCTTGAAGTCGGAGCAACGGACCTGGACCAGGGGATTCTTCAGACGGTAGAAGTAGATGGTGAACGGGATGGTGGTATCATCGTGAACGCTCGTCGCTTGTTAGACTTGGTTACAAGCCTTGTAGAACCAAGTATTACTACGGTAAGTTTTGATGTTCAAGATTATGTAGTGAATGTGCGTTGGAGTGAAAGAGGCTATTCTACATTGACTGGCTTTGATGTCTCTGAATTCCCTGCATTCCCAGAAGTGAGTGAAGATTCCGTTTTGCACATGAATGCTTCTGAATTGGCTTTCCTTGTAGAAAAAACAGCTTTTGCCGTTTCTACCGATATAAGTCGTATTGCAATGAGCGGTGTTTATCTTGAAACAGAAAACAACCGAGTCACAATGGTTGGGACTGACAGTCATCGTTTAGGGCTTGCATCTTTGGATTTGGAAAATGCTTCTTTAAACCAAGGCGTGATTATTTCTCCGAAGGTTTTGCGTAACTTCTTGAAGAGCGTTCCTAGTGATGCAGTTGTAGAAATTCGTATTTCTCAGACTTATGTTTTGTTCTTGTATGACAATGTTCAAATGTATTCAAAATTGGTAGAAGGTAAATACGTTCCGTATAAGAATGTAATTCCTCAGAATTTTACACATGTCATTCAAGTGCCGACTTCTGAACTTATCAATAAAATTCGTTGTGTGATTTCTATGGCAAGTCTTCGTACTCGTAAAATTCGTTTACAGATACAGGACTCTTCTTTGGAATTGACTGCAACAGATTCTGAAAGCGGTGGTTTCTCTTGTGAAGAATTAGCAGTAGCACACGAAGGCGAAGGATCTTTCTGCATTGGCTTCAATGGCCAGTTCTTGGCAGATATCTTGAGCATGTGTAAAACAGAACAAGTTAAAATTAAGATGACTGGTTCTAAAGGCGCTAGTGTCATTGAACCGGTTGGTGATGACTTGAACTTCTCGTTCTTGCTTATGCCACTTCGTGACTTTGGTGACGAATAATTTTTAACCTTTTATTGAAGGGCTCTCAGGAGCCCTTTCTTTTATGGCATCAAATATCCGGAAAAGAATAAGTAAAAAAATAACGAAAGCGTTATTTGATTTCCCGATGATAAATGAAGGGGATAGAGTTCTTGTTGGACTAAGTGGTGGAAAAGATTCTACAGCCCTTTTACTTTCTCTATTTTCAAGACTTGGGAAATTTGGTGCGCCTTTTGAATTGGCCGGTTTGCATATTCAAAGTGATTTTGGAGATAAAGCGCCTAAAAATTTTGTTAAGAGTCTAGAAGCGTTAGTAAACATTCCGATTTATTATCTTGATATAGCGATTGAAGGGCGCTTGAAAGATGGAGAGCGTTTAAATTGTTATTGGTGTAGTACGCAGCGAAGGACAGAACTTATAAAATTTGCCAAAGAAAATGGTTTTAACAAAATAGCTTTAGGGCACCATTTAGACGATATTCTTGAAACACTTCTGATGAATATGCTTTATAAAGGTGAATTTTCGGGAATGCCTCCATTTGTCCCTTACGAAAAATACCCCGTATCGGTAATTCGTCCACTTTGTTATTGCGAAGAAATTGAAATTACAGAATTTGTTCAGGAAATGGGTTTAGAATGCCCATCTTGCAAGTGTATTGCTGCTGGAAATAGCAATCGGCGTTTAATTCGAGAACAAATAGAAACGTTGACAATGGGAAAATCGACATTAAAACGCAATCTTTTTGAAAGTATGCGGCATATCCGGATGGATTATTTGCTTTAAAAAGCGTTTTTTTTAATTGAAATAGGCCTTTTATGTGGGGATGCAAAAAAAATATGTGCATAATGGAAATATTTATATAAATTCAAAGGGTTCTGTAAATAGGAGAAAAACATGAACTTCAAAATTATAGCTGCAGCTGCTGCTTTTTGTGTTTCGCAATCTTTTGCTATTATCGGGCTTGGTTTCCATTATGCCCCAAATTTTGGAACAGAATTAAAATCCACAACAGAAAAAGAAGTGCTTTCTTTGGATTCAGAAGCGGGCAATTTAGGGAACGTAAAATATGCTCATGGTAGTTTCTCTGATATGCAAGGTTTTGGTCTTAAACTTTGGATAGATATTTTACCTATCATTGACGTTGAAGCAACTTACAACATTCAATTCGGTTCTTATGATGCCGCTTTGTCAATGTATGGTCCTGATGGCGCTTTAATCAAAAAACAAAAAATAGAACTTGAATTTGACGGAGTTCCTTTTGGTAAAGCTTCTCCTAAGTTTGTTTCTATGAATGGCGACCTTTCTATTACTTATCCAATTACATTCTTGCCGGTTATTCGCCCTTATATCGGTGGCGGTGTTACCTACTATTTAAGTACTCCGGTTCTTTCTGATAGTTTTGTGGGTAAGTTCATGGAAAGTACTGGTAAAGTTCTTTTGAACCCGGAAAATTTAACACCAGAAGAAGCTAAACAATTAGCAAATGATTTGTCTGATGCTTTGACCGACGAAGGTTTGAGTACTGGTATTGGTGGACATATTTTGGTTGGGATGAGAGCCAAACTCCCTATTATTCCAATAGCTGCTTATGCTAACTACAAATATTATTTTGGTGGCGAATTTGATGACGAAATTGAATTTGGTCGCCATGCTGTAGAAGTGGGTGTAGGGTTTGCACTTTAATAAAAGTTTTTAAAGAAGGTTCGATATGACAAATGAAACAAAATCCATCTCTGTATTAATTGTAGAAGATGAATTAGCTATTGCAGAAGGTCTTGTTGATCTTTGCGAAATGAATGGCTACAATGTTAAACATGTTGCTGATGGTGAATCTGGCCTTGCTGAAGCATTAAGTGGAAAGTATGGCTTGGTTTTGCTTGACCTTATGTTGCCTGGTTTAGATGGTTTTACAGTTTGTGATAAAATTCGTGAACAAGATAAATGCCTTCCAATCATTATTCTTTCAGCAAAAAATTCCGACGATGATATCATTAATGGATTGAAGTATGGCGCAGATGATTATGTGGCAAAACCGTTCTCTGTGCCAATGCTTTTAGCAAGAATTTCTGCAGTATTGCGCCGTAGTCGCCAGCCTATTGAAGGCGATGGAAAATTAGTCGCTGGAAACTTGCGTGTTAATTTCCGTGAATATGCAGGCATGCGTGGCTCAGAAGAATTGCAATTTACTCGCAAAGAAATTGAAATCTTGGAATATCTTTGGAAAAACAGAGATAGAGTGGTTTCAAGAGCTGAACTTCTTCGTGAAGTGTGGGATTACGAAAATGCAGAATCTGTAGATACAAGAACAGTTGATATTCACATAACAAAACTTCGTAAGAAAATAGAAGATGATACGTCTCACCCGCAATTGCTGGTAACGTTCCGCGGAGAAGGTTATCAGTTCCGCGTAACTTCTGAATGAATCGAATACAATTAATTTTTCTGGTCGTTTTTCTGGCCATTGCAATTCCGGTCGGGATATTACTATCCCGGTCGTTTTCACAGATACAACTAGGGGCACAATATGCGTATCAAGAACACGCATATTTAGTTTTGAAAATGCTAAATGACAGAATCCATTCTGATTTAGCAGTAGAAGAAAAACGTTCTTATTCTGATTATCGTTTTATCCGGACAGTTCCGGTTCTTGGTGGTGAAGAAGTTACTATTTCGCCACTTGCAGAAATGCCTATTCGTAGTGGCTATCATGGGATTGTCGGGTATTTCCAGTTGTTTGCTGATGGCTCTGTTCAAACGCCTGTTTTGCCAGATGGTTTTTTAGAAAACATTGCTATGGAAGACAGAGCAGAAAGAGAACAAGTCCGCGATACTTTGAAATCCATTATTAAACGAATGGATATTCGGGTTACTCCATTACCAGAACCAGAACGTTCTTTAGATTCTTCAAAAGCTTTATTGGATAGGCTTTACCAGCACGATTTGCAATTAGATGGAAAACGTAACATAGAAAGCGGTTTTACTTCTCGCATAGAAGAAAGTTCGCAAAAAGAAACATTTGTTTTTGATGTTGAATCTTCTAGAATAAGAAAACTTACAGGAAATGGCGATGAATCAGAATCCAGACAAAATCTGATAGTGGTGAAAATAGACCCATTCCAGGCCCATTTTAATAGAGATTATATTGTTTTTTATCGTAATGTAACAAGAGATAGCGAACAGTTTATTCAAGGTTATGTGGTTAAATTAAAAGATTATTTTGAATCAATTGTCCGGAAAGAAAATATTTTCTCGCCACAAGAACAAGAACTCTTGTTGGAATTTTCTTCTAAAACTTTGCCTTTGGTCTTGTTTGGAAAACGCTCTAATAATTCAGAAATGATTTTTAAAGCGCCTTTACAATACCCATTGAACGATATGTTTTTACATGTATTTCTTTCTCAAAAAGGAAGTGCTCCTGGAGAAAGCATGGTTCTTGTGTTTGGCTTTTTGATGTTTGCGATTCTTGGTGGCGGTCTTTTGGCTTTGTATCGCTTGATGAGAACGCAGTTGCAGTTAGCAAGTAAACGTCAAGATTTTATTTCTGCTGTAAGTCATGAATTGAAAACACCATTGACGGCGATTCGGATGTATGCAGAAATGCTTCAGAATTCTTGGTGTGCCAGTGAAGAAAAAAAACAAAAGTACTATAGCTTAATTGCTTCTGAAACAGAGAGACTTTCTCGTTTGATTCAGAATGTGTTGAACTTGTCTAAACTAGATAGAAATAGCTGGGCTGTTCAGATGAGAAAAGGGAACCCTAAAGTAGTTCTTGATGATTTTGTGGCAACCTATGGGAAAAATATTGAAAATAATGGATTTGATTTAACCGTTTCTTGTGACACTTGTAATTTAGAAGTCTTGATGGATAAAGATGCTATTATGCAAATTTTGATGAATCTAGTGGATAACTCGATTAAGTTTGCCAAAAACGCCCGATATAAAATGATTGAATTGCGTTTAGCGGTTCAGGATGGTGATATTTATTTTGCGGTTCGCGATTATGGCCCGGGAATTCCGCCAAGTGAAATGAATAAAGTTTTTGAAGAATTTTATCGTGTTGAAGATGAAATGACAAGAACGACAAAAGGAACGGGTATCGGACTTTCTATGGTGAAAAAGCTTTGTTCTTTGACAAATATGCGAATTGAAATGGAAAATGCAAATCCTGGGCTTAGAACAAAAATACATTTTTCTTCCATTTCAATTTAAATGGTTTTTATTTAAAATGGTTTATTAAATTTAAGGCGTTAAATCGGGGTAACGAAATGAAAAAAGAAGATATTATTCAAAATCCTCAAGAATATGATTTATCCATTGAAACGGTTGGAACAGGGACTTTACGTTCGCCTATGAGTGGCGTGCGCTTTGTCAGTGATGAACAGAGAGTTTGCCTTACAACGGATATGCAGACATTGGATAAATTGAAAGCAGAAAATTTATCAATACCTTCTTTAGAAGCGGCTGGCCCAAGAGAAACTATTTTTCATGATCCGAGCTGGACACGTGCAGCTATTGTTACTTGTGGTGGGTTGTGCCCTGGTTTGAATAATGTTATCAAGAGCCTTGTTCAAGTGCTTTGGTTTGATTATGGTGTCAGAAATATTTTTGGCATTCCGTATGGCTATCGTGGATTGAATCCGGATTATGGTTATTCGCCGGTTGTTTTAACGCCAGAAGTTGTAGATGCTATTCAAGAAGATGGTGGTACGATTCTTGGAAGTTCTCGCGGTAATCAGGATACCAAGGTGATGGTGGACACCTTGATGCGATTAAATATCAATATGTTGTTTTGTATCGGTGGCGATGGAACTTTACGTGGAGCAAAAGATATTGCTGCAGAAATTAAACGCCGTCGTCAGCCTATTTCAGTTGTCGGTATTCCAAAAACAATTGATAACGATTTGAATCTGGTGGATAGAACATTTGGTTTTGAAACAGCAGTTCTTGCCGCAACAGATGTGATTACCAGTGCTCATACAGAAGCGAATGGCGCTTTTAATGGGCTTGGCCTTGTTAAATTGATGGGACGGGATTCCGGTTTTATTGCTGCTTATGCGGCTTTGGCAACGACTGTTGTGAATTTCTGTCTTGTGCCAGAAGTTCCATTCCAATTAGAAGGAGATGGTGGTCTTTTACAGGCTCTTGAAAATCGTTACGATATTGGGAAAAAGCACGCTGTCCTTGTTGTTGCTGAAGGTGCTGGTCAGTATTTCTTTGAAAACCAGCAAGAACGCCGAGATGCAAGTGGTAATCTTTTGAAAAATGATATTGGAGAATTCCTTTACGAAAAGATCAAAGCTCACTTTGCAAAAGTAGGTAAAGAAATCAATGTCAAATATTTTGACCCGAGTTATACAGTTCGCAGTATTCCGGCAAAAGGAACGGACGCTATTTTTTGTTACCAGTTGGCAGAAAACGCGGTTCATGCGGCAATGGCTGGGAAAACGAATATGGTTGTAGGTAGCATGAATGGGGCTTTTACACATGTTCCAATAGAATTTGCTGTCAGTGAACGTCGTAAAATTGACCCGGCAGGAGTTCTTTGGCATGCTGTTCTTGGTGCGACTCGTCAACAAGATTATTTTTCAGGAAAGTATAAGGGAAAAAACAAATAAAAGCGAGGGACTATGTTGAAAAGAGAAGAAAAAATTTTAATTCGAACGGCCCTTATGGAATACCGGAATTTGCTATTTAAAGCGTTTCATGGAACGGCTGAAGAAAAAGCACGTATAGGCCAGTTGAATAAATTGTTGCAAAGTTGGAAAATTTAATATTCAGAGAATTATGTCGGGACTGTTTAGATTAGCAACAGTACTTTTATGCTGTTGGACTTTTTCTGTAGCCGACCCGGCGAGAGTTCTTTTTGTGGCTGATTCTTGTTATGCAACGCGAGCAAATAAAGCAAAAGGTGATAAAGCCAATCGTTCTCAGATAGATAAAACCATAAATCTTTATAAGTCACTTTTGCAAGATTCTCTTTTGGCAGAGAAAGCCGCTCTTGGGATAATGCGAAGTGAATATTTTCGGATTCGTTTTGCAACAAAAAATGAAAAAGAAAAAAATAAATTGATTGCGTCTGCTAAAACTCTTGGGGATACGTTACATGCAAGATTTCCTAAAAATAAAGAAATGACAAGTTTGTATGCCACGATTGTGTCAATGTGGGGGGCAAGTATTGGACCATTAAAAGCTGTAAAACAAGGTGTTGCTGCCCGGGTCCGAGATTTAGCAGATAGTGCCGGCGATTATCAGATTTTAGGACGTTCTCACCAGTTATTACCTTATATTCCTTTGATTTTGCCTTGGCCGGATAAAGAACTGGCTTTAAAATATTTGCGATTAGCTGTAAAAAATCAATCCAAAGATCCTTATTCGTATTTTTTTCTAGGAGAACTTTATTTTGATAGAAAAGAATATGATAATGCTGAAAAAATTATCCAGCAGGGTTTGGAGTTAGGTGTCAGAACGGATTTCTTTTTAGAAGATAAACGCGGTCGATGGCATTTAAAAGAATTGTTGAAAAAAGTAAAAGCCAAACGAAATTGAAGTTCAAATTAACTTTGTCCAGGAACAAATTCTTCTAAACTTTCGTGCGTTCCCAATAAGAAAAGAATGTCACCTGATTTGAGTCTCGTTTCACCATTTGGAGAAATGATTTTTTTATTTCGAACAATAGCTGTAATAACAACAGAACTGTTTTCGTTTTTTTCTTCAGTGGCTTCTTGAATCCTTTTAAGTGTTAATTCTTTAATTTTGGATTTATGCCATGGTTTTTGCGTTTTGATGTCATAAGGAGCTGATTCTGTAATCTGAACGTCCATCACTTCAAAATTAGTTTGCGCCAAAGAGAAAAGTTCCATGAAATACGGAGAGTGCCTGTTTTTAGGGACTGAAAAACCGAGTGTTTTGGCGAAAGGAGAAAGCGTTGTCCCTTGAATAAGACAAGAAAGAGTAACTACAAAGAAAACAATATTGAAAACAAAATTATCGGGGTCTAATCCATAAGCTGCCGGGTATGTGGCAAGTACAACAGGAACAGCTCCTTTTAAACCGCCCCAAGCAATAAATGTCTGTTCTTTCCATTTGTATTTGAAAGGGAGTAAACTTAAAAGAACGGCTAATGGGCGGGCAATGAAAATTAAAACAATTGCTAGTATAATGCCTTCCCACCAGACGTTTATCATTAAATGAGGCACAACAAGGATACCAAGGAGCAAGAACACGCACATATTAGCGAATGAGGAAAGGGCTGAAACAAAGTGAGAAACGCCTCGTTTGAAAACAAACCTTTGGTTACCTAGCCAATAGCCGGCAAAAAATATAGCGATGATACCATTTGCTTTTAAAAGGTCTGCAGAACTGTAAGTAGCAAAAAGAATACCTATATAAAGAACATAAAAAAGACCGAGATTTTCACTTTTGAAATGGTTGTAAATTTTAACGCCGATTTTACTTGCAGCAAAAGCAATGAGAATACCTCCGGCAAATTGCCAGATGAGTTGCAGTACAAAGAAAACGTAATCTCCTGTGGTGGCATTCCCAGCATTTTGAATCAAGTTTATCATAAAAAGAGTGAGAAGAATAGCCATGGGGTCGTTTGCAGCGGATTCAATTTCGAGAGTCGAAGAAATTTTCTTTTGAATGGGGCGTTCTCTTAAAACAGTCATAACGGCGGCTGCGTCTGTAGAAGAAATAATGGCTCCAAGCATTAAAGAAAAGAGAATATCTTGATCAAGTAAAAGATGGATAAGAAAGCCTAAAATAAGTGTTGTCGCTAAAATGCCAAAAGTCGCAAGCGTGAGAGAAGGGCCGGCGAATGCGTGAAGGTTTGCTTTTTTTGTATTGAAGCCACTGTCAAAAAGAATGAACATTAATGCAATGTTTGCAATGGTGCTAGCGGTTTCTTGGCTATCAAAATGCAGGAGATTCAAAAAATCAGGGCCGGCTAAAATACCAATACCCATAAAGATAAGAAGAACAGGGATGCCAAAGCGCGTGCTGATTCTAGAAGCAAAAGCACTTAATATAATTAGAACACCAGCAATGAGTAATAAATAAGAATTCATTTATTTCCAAATATAAAAATAGACTCTCAAAAAAAGAAAAGAGAGCCTATTTTTTCTTTTTTTTAAATTAATGCTATTCAGCTTGAGCTTGTATAGCCGTGAGAGCAATTGTATAGACAATGTCTTCTACAAGAGCTCCACGAGAAAGGTCGTTGACAGGTTTAGCTAAACCTTGAAGCATTGGGCCTACACTTATTACGTTTGGAGCGCTTCGTTGAACAGCCTTGTAAGAAATATTTCCCGAATTTAAATCAGGGAATACAAATACAGAAGCTTTACCAGCGACAGGGCTTCCTGGCATTTTCTTTTCGGCCACACTTTCTGTAGATGCTGCGTCGTATTGAAGAGGTCCGTCGACAAGAATGTCCGGGCGTTCTTTTTTAAGAATTTCTAAAGCGGCGAGAACTAAATCCACGTCATCACCTTTGCCCGATTTTCCGGTGCTATAGCTGAGCATGGCAACTCTAGCAGGGAGCCCGAAAGCTTTTGCTGTGTCATTTGATTGTGCCGCAATTGTTGCAAGAGTTTCTGCATCTGGATTAGGCGTGATGGCGCAATCTCCATAGACGAGAGTCTCTGAAGGAAGGCACATAAAGAAAACTGAACTGATAGATTTTACACCCTTAGCCGTTTTGATAATTTGAAGTGCTGGGCGAACAGTATCGGCGGTAGAATGAACAGCGCCACTCACTAAACCATCGACTTCTCCCATTTTGAGCATCATGGTGCCAAGCCAGACTGAATCTTTTAAAAGACTGGTGGCTAATTCTTCAGTCATGCCTTTTGCTTTGCGAAGTTCAACAAGTGTCGGGATATATTTTTTACCTGATTCTTCGTTTACTTCAATAATTTCAAGGCCTTCTGGAATTTTTAGGTTCTTGGATTCGGCCACATTTTCAATTTCTTTTCGGTTTCCTAGTAAAACAGGAATGGCTATTTTACGTTCATAAGCAAGAATGGCGGCTTCAATAGTTCTTGGCTCTGTTCCTTCTGGTAAAACAATCCTTTTAAGATTTGCGCCTGCACGAACAAGAAGACTGGCTCTGAATTCAGCTTGAGAAATTTTACGTTCTTTTGCTGGTGCTTTTAAGTTTTCTTCTAGTTTTTGAGAAAATTCATTTTCAGTTGTTTTTGCAATGACTCGGACACGATTTTCCTGAAGTTCTTTTTCTAGACATTCTGTTTCTAAAGAAAGTTCTTTTGATGCAACTAAAAGAACAGAAGCGTCAAGAGCTAACGCAAGCATCTCATTTAATTTACGAGAAACAAGGGGGGAATTTTCTAAAGAAAGACCTTTTACGATAACGATAGAAGAATCTTTTGTTTTGTTGGAAAAATCAAGAGCAATATTTTCCATCACAACAGCAGCATTGCCTTTAGAAAGTTCTTCTGTTATTTTAGGCAAAGCTTCTGTGGAGAAAGGTAAAAATGAAGTAGAGGCTCCATAAGTTTTGGCTGTTTCAAGAGACAATGCCAAAAGAGAGTCAGTCTGGACTTGATTATCGGTTGGGATAAGTAAATAAACGCGTTTCATATATTTCCTTTTTTAGATTAAACTTTTATCTTCAAACAAGAACTGTAAGAAAACTTATAAGAGATAAAATAGCTTTATCTTCTTTTTCTTGCATCAAAAAAATGGAAAAGATGTTTTTTATAAGCATTTTTAATCCAGGTTGTTGGAAATATGTATACGGCGCAGTTGGTAGCATAGACTTCCACGACTAATGCCTAGTTTTCTAGCAGTAAGTGATTTATTATTTCCGCAATCATGGAGGGTTTTTGTCAGAATGTGGGCTTCAGGAGCTTTGTTGCGTTTTTTTATAGTTTTTTTTACAGAGTAGTTTGCATGTTCTTCGGCAAGTAATGTTTCTAAAGAAACATTACAAGGGTGTAAAAGGTGATAACGCAAAAGGATATTTTTTAGTTGGCGGATGTTTCCTGGCCAGTGGTATTCTTGTAAGTGGTTTATTTCTTGTAGCGTAAGTTCTCTGTTCCATTTTCGCTCGGCGTTTTCCATTTCAACGGATTGCCAGACGCTTTTGACAATGTACTCTATTTCTTTTCCACGTTCTCTGAGCGGAGGTAAATTGATTGGGAAAACATTTAATCTGAAAAATAAATCTTCACGGAATTCGCCCCGTTGGACTAAAGTGGGAAGGTGGCGATTGGTGGCACAAATGAGCCTGAAATTAACAGGAATTTCTTTGTGAGAGCCGACAGGGAGTACTTTTTTTTCTTGAAGGATTCGCAAGAGCCTAGCTTGACTTTGGAGAGGAAGTTCGCCAATTTCGTCAAGGAATAATGTGCCGCCTTCGGCGGCACGAACAACGCCGGTTTTGTCTACCGTTGCGCCTGTAAAGGCGCCGCGTTCTGAGCCTTCTAAAATGCTTTCTATAAGATTTTGTGGGATAGCTCCACAATTCAATGCGATAAAGGGACCATTTTGGCGCAGGCTGTTTTTATGAAGGTTTCTTGCTGCCACTTCTTTTCCACAGCCAGATTCGCCAAGAATAAGGACAGGAATGTCAGCTTTTGCTGCAATCTCAAGTAATTGTTTAAAATGAGCCATATAGGACCTTTTCTCAGATAAGAAAACAAAAAAAATAAACTTCTACTTTTAAAAACGCCTATTCCCCTTATTTCTATCACAAGAGATTACTATTTTTACAAACCGTTGGATTTTTTTACAAAATTCAACGAAAATCACAAAACCAAGTGGCTGGCCAGATGGGTAGGCTTGGGCATATTAGTCGTGAGTCAAGCGATTTTGCCCGAAGTGCGAGAGGTCTTGCGGCCCGAAAGGAAAACATGAATAAAAGAACCGTATGTAAATTCGGCGGCAGTTCTGTTGCTGACGCAGGCCAATTCAAAAAAATTAAGGCCATTGTTGAATCAGACAAGAATCGTAAAGTTATTGTCGTTTCTGCCCCAGGTAAACGCAATCCAAAAGAAACAAAGCTTACCGACCTTCTTTATAGTACTTATGATTTAGCTTCTAAAGGGCTTGATTTTTCAACACCTTGGAATTTAATTCGTGAACGCTATAATGAAATTTGTAATGACTTAGGTCTTGAAAATAAATTGACTGAAGATTTAGACAGTTTAGAAGATAAACTCAAAAATCATCCGGAATCTGTAACAATAGATTTTCTTGTAAGCCGAGGTGAATTTTTGTGTGCCCGTCTGATGGCAAAATATTTAGGGGCAAATTTTGTAGATACATTCCCGTTGATTACTTTTGATGATAAATATCGTATTGTTCCTAAAACGTATGACGATATTGCAAAAGCTCTTTCAGATGAAAATCAACTTTATGTTTTGCCTGGTTTTTATGGATCCAATCTTCGTGGAGAAGTTAAAACTTTTAGCCGTGGTGGTTCTGATATTACTGGAGCTATTCTTGCAAATGGTATTGATGCCGGCAAGTATGAAAACTGGACAGACGTTTCTGGAATGCTTATGGCAGACCCAAGAATTGTGGAAAATCCGCTTCCGATTGAATACGTGAGTTACCGGGAAATCCGTGAACTTGCTTATTCTGGAGCAAGCGTACTTCATGATGAATCTATTGCGCCTTGTCGCGTAAAGAAAATACCTATCAATATTCGAAACACAAACCGCCCTGAAGATGCCGGAACGATTATTGGCCCTACACCAGAAAAAGCTTTACGCCCTATTACAGGCGTTGCTGGCAGAAAAGGCTTTTCTATGATTTACATTGAAAAGTCTATGATGAATAAAGAAGTAGGTTTTGGGCGTCGAGTCCTTGCTGTTTTGGAATCAGAAGGCCTTTCTTATGAACTTTGCCCAAGTGCCATTGATTCTATGAGTATTGTGGTAGATTCAAAAGCGCTTGAAGCGGTGCAGAATACGGTTCTTGAAGATATTACGCAACAGATGCGTCCTGATAGAATTAAAGTTTTCCCAGGCATTGCTTTAATTGCAACTGTTGGTCATGGCATGACAAACAAAATTGGTGTTGCAGCAAAGCTTTTTACAGCACTTGCTGATAACAATGTGAACGTGCGTATTATTGACCAAGGCTCTTCTCAGATTAATATCATTACTGGTGTAGATGAAGCGGATACAGAAAAAGCGATTCGCTCAATTTATACAGCGTTTATGAATTAATTCTGTGATTAGATAAAAGAAAATTATTTTACAAGAAAAGAATGCAACCATTTATTTTCTTGTTTCATCTAAAGATTAAACTTTGCCTTTAAGTGTGAATTTTCATTTATATTTAAAGGCAATTTTATTTTGAAAAAAGGTTTTCTACTTTTGGGTTTTGTTATATTCCCTGTATGAATTTTATGAAACGTTTTAAATTAGTTATTCTGTTTTTTAGCTCAACGCTTTTTGCGGCGGAGTGGACTTTGGAAGATTGTTTAAAACGAGCCGAAGAATCTAGTCTTTCTATTCAAGTTTCAAAGCTAAGTGAAGAACAAGCAAATGTGGCAATTAAAACAGCAAAAATAGATAGATATCCATCTCTTTCTGCAAGTATTAATAACACGCTTTATGATAACCCTTTTGTGGAAGGCCCACAAGACCATTACCGCCTTTCTCTTGGTTTGAATGGTTCTATGGTTCTTTGGAATGGTGGGGCAACATCGCTTTCAATAGAAACCGCTCAAATAGATAAACAAGCGGCAGAAAAGCGGACAGCACTTGCAACATTAAATATACAGGTTTCAGTTTTAGATGCTTTTTACGCATTATTAAATGCAAATGAAAAAATAGAAGTTGCTAAAAAAGCACTTGAAATTTCTGAAGCAGAAGCAGAAAATCAATTTAAGCTATTTGAAGCTGGGAGTATTACAAAAAGAGATTTGGTTTTGGCAAAAGCCGATGCCGCTCAAAAGAAAGTTTCTTTACTTTCGGCAGAACAATCAAAAATAAATGCAGAAACAACTTTACGCCAGCTTTTAGAAATTTCTAGAGAAGAAGAATTTTCTATTAAATCTGAAAATTTGGAAACGCTTACACCAGATTCTCTAGAAAGTCTTTTATCTGTAGAAGATTTATTAAAAAAAGCAA
The DNA here is from genome assembly GCA_045629945.1 of Fibrobacteraceae bacterium. GTDB lineage: Bacteria > Fibrobacterota > Fibrobacteria > Fibrobacterales > Fibrobacteraceae > UBA1765. Next base: position 57,086 of record JAZQSE010000012.1, on the reverse strand, counting down.
AAGAGAAAAATCCAAATCTTGCTGCTGATAGTTTAGCTATTCTTTCGGCCGAAAAAAATGTGAAACTGGCCGGCAAAAACAGTTCTATAAGCGTAACTCTTGGAGCACAAGCAGGTACAGGGCTTCAAGCGTGGGAATCTGGGGCTTATGGGAATCAATTAAAGTATGGCTATAATCATAGTATTACTCTTGGGATAAATATTCCAATTATAGATAAAGGAACTACGACCAATAAAGTTTTAAATGCTCAGATTCAATCTGAAAAAAGTAAAATCACACAACAAGAAACAGAAAAATCTTTAGAAAATTTAATTGAACAACTTTACTTAAATGCGCTTGCTGCAGAAAATCAATGGCAAGCAACGATTTTACAAGTAGAAGCGAATGAAGCGGCGTTTAAAGTTGCAGAAGATCAAAAAAATCTTGGGGCTATAACTTATACAGATTACCTTTCTTATCGTAGTGAGTTAGAAACCTCAAAGCTGACTTTGACGCAAACAAAATATACAGCTCTGTTAGCGAGAGCGCTTTTAGAATTGTATTGTAAATAAAATACCAGGGCATAAACCCTGGGATTTTATTTTTTAAAGGATTTCGATTTTCTTAGCTTCTGTTTGTTTCTTTTTTGAAAGCTTAAGAACGAGCAATCCGTTTTCAAAAGAAGCTTTTATTTCATTGGAATCGATTTCGTCAGAAATTCTGAAATCGCGTTTATAAGAAAGTTCCATTTCGCCTTTTTTGCGAGTAGCAGAAACAGAAAGCAAATTCTTTTCTATGCTGATTTCAATGTTTTCTTTACGAACGCCAGGAAGTTCAACTTCTACTTCATAGCCGTTTTCTTTTTCGTTGATAGAAGAAACAGGCACGTTTTTATTTTGCGTGTTTTCTGCTCCAAACGGATTCAGAAAATCTTTCAACTGAAAGAAAGGCGTTGGAAAAATTTGTGTTGTTGTCATAATGTATCTCCTTATTTTTAGGCTTTAAGCCTATGGTTTCTTTTTGCTTTCTTTTAAGCAAATGGTGTGCCAAAAAAGGAAATTTTGTTTTGAGAAAAACTGTTGCAAGAAGAAATGTGAAAAATTTTTATGTATGCATTTGCCGAGTTTAGAAAGAGAACAAAAATTGTTTCAAAAGGAGTGAAAATCTGTTTCGATTTGGAAAAAGCTTGTCATTACTTCGCTCCGTTTTGAATATGTAATGACAGAAAACTCGGGCAAAAAATTTGTGGCAAGAAGGGCGAGCAAGTGTAGGGTTGTCATCGCGAACGCAGTGCGGCGATCCTGGTTTTTGTCATTACGAGCGTAGCGAAGTAATCCAAAAACAAGTGTTGCTTGTGAAGAGATTGCTTCCACCACGCCACAAGTGTGGCTCGTGGCAGGCTCACATTTAGGCTTCGCGGAAAATTTTGTTTGGGTTCGCAATGACAAGAACCGTGGACAAGTCGTTGGCGATGAGATTGCCACGTCGTGTATTCTACACGTCTCGCAATGACAAGGTTCTCAGGCAAGAACTGCGAGCAAGAGTAGGGTTGTCATGGCGAGGAGTCTTTTAAGACGACGTGGCCATCTGTTAGCAAGGAGGTTGCTTCCACCACGCCACAAGTGTGGCTCGTGGCAGGCTCACATTTAGGCTTCGCGGAAAATCTTGTTTGGGTTCGCAATGACAAGAACCGTGGACAAGTCGTTGGCGATGAGATTGCCACGCCGTGTATTCTACACGTCTCGCAATGACAAGGTTCTCAGGTAAGAACTGCAAGCAAGTGTGAGTTTGCAAAATAAGAAGGAATGGCTGGTGTTTTTTTGCAAGAAAAAGGTTTGTCGACGATTCGAAATTTATTTCGAATCACCTTTCCGTAAAAAGAGGTTTTAAAATGCTGGCGGCGAGTTCTGTTTTTTGGCAGGCAATAAAAAGATTTTTGTTTTGCTTGTGCGTTTGTATGCGCATGGCGTCTTTTTCGGTGATGATTAGAGGCGTGTCTTGGTGGAGGATTTTTTCAATTTTTTGTTCAAAATTTCTAGAGTGGTCTCGGAAGAAATATTTTTGTGCTATTTGTACTTTGCAATTTTTTATGTCTTGCTCAAATCGTTTTGGGTCGCCGATGGCACAGGCAATTGATGCGTTTTGTAAGTGGGCAATTGGAGCGTTTTGTTTGCTTTCAAAATAGTCTTTAGAAGAGATTATTTTTTCAATTGAGAATTTGCAGTCAGGATTTTTTCCAGAGCAAGTCCATGTGTTTGTGATGTCGTTGTGGTCTTTTTTTAAACTGCGACAATTACCATGTGGGAATAAGTCTTTTATGGAATTTGCTTTTTCGCCGAAGTCCAAGAAGATTTTTTTATCGGGCAAAAGTCTTTTGTCTTCAAAGCCGTCATCGCATAAGATGTAATCATATTTTCCGTCTAGTTTTAAAGCGGTTTTGCTTCGATTGCTTGTGAGGAATATGGCGAGAGATTTGTTTTTCTTTTTGAATAATTTAGCTTCGTCTTGTGCGGAAATGTGCAATAAAACGGCAACGGAGAAGTTGTTTTTTTGTAGGAGACTAGCGAGTTTAAGAGTGATAGGAGTTTTGCCGGCGCCTCCGATGCGAACACTTCCGATGACCCATAGGCGTGATTTTTTTAAAGGACTCTTTTTGCGTAGACGAGTCCATTTATCGATGTTGTAAAAGAAACGGAAAATGTAAGCGAGTAATAATTTCATTGAGTTAAACTTATAAAGATTCACCGATGCTTTCTAGATAAATCAAAGCAGCAGAGGCTTTTTTGGATTCTTCTAAAGGTATGCAGAAACAAATACTCCAGTCGTTTAAATTTTCAGTATCTTGAAGCATTTGTTCAATGTATAAGAAGTTGTTTTCTTCTCTAGATATTGTATAAGGTAAGGCTCGCCCTTCTGCGTCTAATCTGAATTTTCCGTGAGTACTTTCATAAGTGTTAAAAATTTCTTCTAGTCGTCGCTCTGTCCAAGGGGCTCCTTCTTTGTCTGTTAAAAGCATGCCTTCTGCTAAATCGTCTGCAAGTAAATCTAAAGCGTCGCTGTATTGTTTTCTTGAAATAAGGGTAAGCCATTCAAATAGGCGTATGCGACAAAGCCCAAGGAATCGTTTTTTGTCTGCGGTTATATCTACGGGTAAAGTTCCACTGAATGCTTGTTCTTCTTTTTGATTTAATTGGAACTCCGGATTTTTTAAGCGTTCCCATTCTTCCCATAAACTAGAATCAATTCGTTGGATCATTTCACCTAAGTAATTTTCCATTTCTAATAGGGGCTCGTTTTTATAAGAGTCGGGGACGGTTTGAGAAAGGACTTTGTAGGTGGCGTTGATATGGCGTAAGAGAATGGCTTCTGAGCGTTGTAAGCTATATTGCTTTACATAAGAAGAAAATGTGGAAAAGTTTTCAAACATTTCTCTTACAACGGATTTAGGGTTTACATTGGAATCAACCCAAGGGTGAATTTCTGCAAAGGCATTGTATGTGTCATAAATGAAATCTCGAAGTGGTTTTGGGTATTCCAAATTTTCAAGTATTTCCATTCGCCTGTCAAATTCAACGCCTTCGGCTTTTAATTCGTTTAAAACTTCTGTTTTTAATTTGTCTAATTGTTTGCGTAAAATGAGGTCTGGATTTTCTACAATAGATTCTGCTAAAGACAAAACATTCAAGGCGTAATCAGGAGATTCTTTGTCTAGCTTTTGTAATGTGTCAATTAAGTAAAGGGATAAGGGTTGGTTCATTGAAAAGTCATCTTGCAAGTCCAAATTGACTTGTACTTTTGCAAGCCCAGGGAACTCTGGTTTGCAAAATTCAATAATCTTTTTTTCAACAAGTGAACGGAAAAGTTGGAAGGCTCGCTTCCTTAAAGAAAGTTTGGCACTTTTGTCTTCGTGACAATCACGGATCAAGTGTTTCATGGCAATGCAGCCATCTTCTTTTCGAGAAAGAACATTGAGTAACATGCCATGCGTTACTTGAAAACTGGATTTTAAAGGTTCCGGTTCGGAGTGAATTAATCGTTCAAAGGTTGAATTGTCCCACGGCACAAAGCCTTTTTCTGGCGGTTGTTTTTTGGCAAAGCGTTTACCTGTTTTTAGTGATTTGGCTGCAAGTTTTTTGTTTTCTATGACATGCTCTGGAGCTTGCGCGACTACATAACCGATATTGTCAAAACCTTTTCTCCCGGCACGCCCGGCGATTTGGTGAAAATCACGAACTGATAAAATGGCTGTTTTGTCGCCACTGTATTTGCAGAGTTTTGTGAATAAAACGGTTCTGATTGGAACATTTACTCCGACGCCGAGAGTGTCTGTTCCGCAAATTATTTTAAGTAAACCTTTTTGAGCTAGTTTTTCAACAAGGATTCTGTATTTGGGTAAAAGGCCTGCATGGTGTAAACCAATTCCTAGGCGAAGCCATCTTTTTATGTCTGGGCCATAAGGGCTTGAAAAACGGAAATTTTCTATTTCTTTTGCGATGAGAGCGCGTTCTTCTTTATTACAGATTTCAAGGCAACTTAAATTTTGTGCACTTTGAGACGCTTCGTTTTGTGAAAAATGAACAACATAAACAGGAGCTTTGCCTTCTTGTAATAAGCGTTGAACCTGGCTTGGTAAGTCTGTTTCTGAATAAGAAAATTCTAATGGGACAGGCCTTTCTGTAGAACGAATCGTTATGCTTTCCCGCCCAGAAATTCTTGTCATTTCTTTTTCAAAAAAAGTAGTATTGCCGACAGTGGCTGACATTAATAAGAATCTTGCGTTTGATAAAGTTAATAATGGGACTTGCCAAGCTACACCACGTTCTTTATCTGAATAGTAATGGAATTCATCCATGACTATATCAGTGATGTTTAAAGAGGCACCTTCTGCTAAAGCCATGTTAGAAAGAATTTCAGCGGTACAGCAAAGAATAGGAGCATTGTGGTTGACTGTTGCATCTCCTGTAGAAAGACCGACATTTTCAGGCCCGAATTCTTTACATAAAGCCATCCATTTTTCATTGACTAAGGCTTTGATCGGGCATGTGTAAACAGAGCGTCTGCCAAAAACCAAACTTTCAAAATGAAGGGCTAAAGCAACAAGGGATTTTCCGCTACCTGTCGGGGTGTTTAAAAAGACATTTTTCCCAGAAAATAATTCTAGAATAGCTTCTTCTTGAGCCGGGTAAAGAGAAACGCCTTTTGATTCAACCCAAGATAGAAAGGCCGTTAAAATGTCTTCTCCTGCTTTAACGGAATCAATTTTTTGCTTTAATAAGGATTGATCTGCCATGAATGCAAAAAATAACAAGTTCTAGTAGGGGAAAGAAAAGCGTTTTCTTAAAAAAAGAGTACAAAAAGAAATAGGATTTTTCTATTTTAAACGCAGTTTAACTTTTAAATAAGGATTCCTATGCAATTGAAAACTATCGCCGTTGCAGGCATTCTTTCTTTAGCTCTCACTGCTTGCCTCGAACCTGTTGGCCAAGCAAAAACCAAATCTAGCCTTGATACAGAAAAAGACCGTTTTAGCTATGCTCTTGGTTCTCATTTTGGCGTTCAGGCAGAAGCTCAACTTATTGCAAGAGATTCTCTTGATGTTGATTTGGATGTTTTTATTCAAGGTTTTAAAGAACGTTTCAATAAAGATAGTGCAAAATATCTTATGAACGATTCTATGATTTTCGTTACTTTGAATGAACTTTCTCAAAAAGCTCAAGCAGAACGTGCGAAAAAAGATAGCATTGCCGCAGAACAAGCTCTTTCAGCACAAAAAGCATTCCTTGAAACAAATAAAACTGCAGAAGGCGTTGTAACAACTGCTTCTGGTTTGCAGTATAAAGTAATTAAGGAAGGCTCTGGTGCTATCCCGACAGATTCTTCTATTGTTTCTGTTCATTACACCGGTACTCTTTTAGACGGCAAGAAATTTGATAGCAGCATTGATCGCGGTAAACCAATGGAATTCCCTGTTAAAGCAGTTATCCCAGGTTGGACAGAAATGCTCAAACTTATGAAAGTTGGTTCAAAAGTTCAGGCTTGGATTCCTAGCGAACTCGGTTATGGCGCTCGTAAAATGCCAACCATTCCAGCAAATAGCTTGCTCGTATTTGAAATGGAACTTTTGGAAATAAAGGCTCCGGAAGCTCCTAAAAAATAAGAAGTGATAAAAAAGGGGAGTCCACAATAGGGCTCCCTTTCTTTTTTTTTGAATTTTAAAGTTTGAGTTTTTGATGAAAAGAATTTTTTTGTTTTATATCGTTTCTGTTTTAGTTGTTCTTTTAGGCTGTGGTGAAGATGAAAAAATCAAAGCCTTGCAAGAAGAACAACGTCAATTAATTTCTCAAAAAGATTCTTTGTCAAAAAGGCAAAGTGAACTTGAAAAATCTTCTGATTTAACTTTAGTTTCTGATACGGTTAAAGCAGGGAATGGACTTTTCCAAGTTCTTGAACGAATGGGACTTTCAGAAGAAGAACGTCGTTTGATTGTTTTGTCTATTCAAGATAGTGTGGAACTTTCAAAAATGCGGGTTGGCCAGAAGTTCCATGCGTTGTTAGATGGAAATAAAAAGGTTAAAGTTTTCCGATATGAAGAAAACCCAGCAACAATTCATTTGCTTTTTAAAACAGATTCTGGTTTCGTTTACAATAGGCCAGAGAAAACGATAGTTCGTAAACATTCCATATTTGAAGGCAGTTTAGCAGAGGGCTCTACATTAGACGGAACATTGCGAAGTGTTGGTATTCCAAAACACATGGTTGGTGTGGTAAGTGGAGTGTTACAATGCAAAGTGGCTTTTCAATTAGCACAACCTGGAGATAAATTCAGGATTTTATTAGAAGAAAATTTCTTTGAAGATTCTATTTGGATTAGCGGTAAAGTACTTTATGCTGAATTTGATGGTAAAACAGTTGGCCACCACGAAGCATTCCGTTATGAAGATCCGGACCCGAAAAGTTCATTTAATGCGCATTATACAGAAACGGGAGAAGCTCTTGTCTTTGATGGTTTGCGTTACCCATTAGACAGGTTGCACGTAACAAGTGCTTATGGCTCAAGAATCCACCCGATTACAGGTCAAAGAAAAGTGCATCACGGGATTGATTATGGTAGTCCGACAGGAACACCGGTTTATGCTGTTGCAGAAGGAGTGGTTACGCTTTCCGGTTATGATAATCTAAGTGGAAATAAAATATCAATTAGACATAGAGATGGTTCTTCTAGCTGGTATTTGCATTTACATACAAGAGCTGTTTCACAAGGGGCTCATGTTAATGCAAGACAAGTTATTGGTCGAGTTGGAAATACTGGTAGAAGCACGGGTCCGCATTTGCATTTTGGATTTAAAGATGAAAAAGGCCGTTGGATAAACCCTTCTAAAAAAACAATGATTGCAACACCAAAATTAGAAGGCGAACGTCTTGCTCGCTTGAAAAGTCAAGCAAAAGCTATTCGGGAATCTTTGACAGAAACTGCTGCTGTGGCTCCACAAAAAGCAGGAGATTCAGAGGTTCTTGTTCGTATCCGGAAATTGCAGTAAAAAGTTTATTTTAAAAGAGTTGAAATTTTTTCTTTTAAATCATCTGGTGTTTTGTCGTTTTCAATGACTTCTACCCAGGATGATTTTTTTTTGCAAACAGTTAAAAATTCAGAATTTTCAAAGGTTGGATTTTTTTTCTGAAGGTTTAATCTGTGACCAGCGTCATCAAAGGAAAGTCCTCGTTTAACAAGGCGTTCTAATAAAACATTTTCTTGTGCTGATATAAACCATATTTTATCAAGTGATTCGAGAATTTCAGGAATCTTATGGAGTAAAGCGGCTTCAAGAAAAGCAAATTTTTGATTATTTTGTTCACAGGTTTTGAAAAAGTCGATAATCTCTTTTTTTAAAAAAGGGTAAACGATGTTTTCCAATTGTTTTAAAGCGCTTTGGTTTTTGAAAACAATTGTTGCCAGATTTTTGCGGGAAACAGCGTTAGACTCTAAAATGCTTTCGCCAAATGTATCCACTAATTTTTGTTTTAATAAAGAAGACGTTTCGTAAAGATGATGAACCGCTTTGTCTGCATCTAATACAGGGTAACCACTTTCTTGAAGCAGTTTTCCAACAGTGCTTTTGCCAGAACCAATGATTCCTGTAATGCCTATTTTTTGCATAAGCAAAAACTAGAAAAAGATTTTCCCTTCTAACCCAAAATGATTCGGGGACCATTCTTTTTTAGGCGTTCGTTTCCAGTTAAATTTAAGGTGAATAGCCATTTGTTCTGTTTTTATTCCTGCTTCATTTCTAAACTGATAAGGCCTTTTGTCTGATGCTCCGTATTCTGGGAAAATGAATTCCATTTTGCAATGAAAAAAATGATTGTTTTCTGTTTTAAATCCAAAACTGAATTTTGGAATATGTTGCCATTCTTTATAAAAATTGTGTTGGAGTTTTCCAAAAAATAAAAGGTCTGAAAAAAGAAAAGCAGGTTCAGTCCGTAATGTGAAAAGATTTTGTTTTGTACTTGAATTTTTATATGCAAGTGCCGTTAAAAAACGGAAAAAACCTTTTTTCTTCTGGACTTTAAAATTCAACCCATAAAAAACATTTCCAGAATCTAATGGAATTCGGATTCGTTCTTCAAGAGAGAAAAAAAGATTCTTTAAATTAATATTTTGACTTTGTGAAGTCCAGAGTTTGCTGCTCTTTACGGATTGTGGTAAGTCTAACCAATATTGTTCTGAAGAATCTTGATGGAAAAAGAATAATCCACGTAAATTCCATTTGTAAAATTCTCCGCCACAAAAATTAGTTTCCATACGGAATAATTTTTTTTCCTGTTCAAGTGTGTGTAATATGGCAAAAGAAAATTCTTTATCAGAAAAATCAAAAGCAAGTGTGTTTTCTGATTTCATATTCAGAATCCAAAAACGCAATTTCCAAAGTTTTAACATTCCTGCGTAAGATTGGTTTGTCCCAAGTAAACCACCTAAAGAAAAAATGGAATTATGAAACCCAATCCAAGAGCCAGGAATAGTTTGTAGAGGAAATAAAAACTTGATGTCGGAGTCATTTAAATAGCCACCAAGAGCTTCGTAATTATCTTTTTGATAGGCTAAAAGCCAATGGCCAAAATTGTCGCCTCGGAATTTCCATACAGAATATTTTAAAAGCAATTCTTCTTTGTGGCTGATTATATTGCCAATAGAATCAAGAGAAAGTCTTGCAGAAAAAGTCCCTTGAAATTTTTTAGGTGTGCGCTTAGGCTTTTTTTCTTTTTCTGATAATCCTAAAGAAAAGGCTAAAGCTTCGGCTTCTTCGTCGTTACCATTTTCAAGAAGTTCTAAAAAATCATAGAGTTCAATAGTTTCAATTAAACCATCATCAAACCATTCTAAAACTTCCGTTTCTGTTATGGCAATTGAATGACTAAAAAGAAATAAAACAAGAAAAAAACAAAATCCTTTGGATAAGTGAACTTTTAATTTGAACATGGTCAAAAAATCCTTTTTTTGAAGTTGCTTTTATAGAGTAAAAAGAGAAACGCTTTTAAGAGTGTTTTATTTTTTGCCTCTATTTAAAAGAAACGCTTATCTTCTAAAAAACAGAACAAAAAATTTTTGATTTATTTTTAATTTTGGATTTATGAAAAATTGGAATAAAAAATCCCCTCGTTCAACGTTTCCATTATTTGGCGGTAAAAGAGTTACGCCTTCTGTTGAAGGTTTAGATAAATTGTTGAAATTTCATGGCGTGGAATTAGAAAAAGCAACTCTTCAGATGTTGTGGAAATTCCATACGCTTCTTAGAGAAAATAATGGTGACCAGGATTTAACTCGGTTAAATGCATTTGAAACGATGGTTGAACGCCATTATGCAGATTGTACTATTATAAATGCTTATGAATCAAATTGGCCAAAGCGAATGATTGATATTGGAAGCGGCGCTGGTTTCCCTGGCATTCCATTAAAAATTCTGAATCCAGAAATCCAATTAACTCTTTGCGAACCTCGCCCGAATCGTGTTAATTTTTTGAATATGGTGATTGAAAAACTCGGGCTAAAAAATATAGACGTGTTTGGGCATAAAGTCACAAGTCATAGCATGACACTTCCCATAGATGGCGCGATTAGCCGAGCGTTTGAATTGATGGAAAAAACCTTGCTCCGCTTAGAAAACTCCTTGAAAATCGGCGGAAAAGTTTATTTTATGAAAGGCCCTGCGATTCAAGAAGAGTTGCAGACTCTAGTTCCTGAAAAATATGGTTATAAGTTAAACGCTGTGCATTATTATAAAATTCCAAATAGCACACAACAGCGGGCTTTAGCTATTCTTGAAAGGACTCGTTAATTAAAGCGTAGCATTAAAGCCAGTTCAAATGTTAATATTTGGCGAATATGAGCCGTTTCGTCATCTAGCTTTTCATGAATTTGTCTGTATTCCACATAAGCACTGGTGGAAACCATTTTGTTGAATTGATAAGCCGCACTTGGTCGTAAGAACCATTCATGCGTTCTAGAAGGTACTGTTCTTTCGGTTAATTCTAACTTTGGTTTGTATGCGGTGTATTTATAACCATCAAATTCCCATTCTTTATACACGCCGTCAGTTCCACTTTCTTTTTTCCACATATCAAAACCGGGATCAGGGTCATAGTAACGGCGAATGGTTTTACTGAAATCATAACCAGCAGTGAATTTTAAATCAATGTCATTATCAAGTTTGATATACCATTTCCAGAGTTGGAAACCTCTTTTCGTTTTTAATGGGTAGGTAATGGTTAAGTCATCGCCAATATTTATACCAAAATCTTTATATAAGGCAGTATGCATCCATGGAGTTTCCCAGAAGTAAGAAGAGGTGTCAGCAATGTTTTCTTCTTTTTCTGGCCAGTTTGTTTGAGCAATAACTTCTTGTTTTGGTTTTCTATCAACCATTTCTATTTTCAAACGAACGCTGTTATCTATGCGAATATTTTTTTGCGTCAAGAAAGAAAGGCGGACAAGAGGGTTGAAATTCCAAGTGGTATTCCAAGAGTCTTCAGCGCTTTGGAACGGTTTTACGGTCTTTGTATGGCTGTAGTCAACACGGTGTGTTGAAGAAACGCTCTTGAATCCATTCAAGAAACTAATGCGTTGAGAGAAATTAGGAATGGTTATACCGATTCCCCATTTTGGCCAAATCAATGTACTATCGGTATAAAGAGGGTATTCACGAGATTGAGAGAAATCTTGTTTCCATTGCAAGTCACCGGTTATACCAATACTCCAGAAAGGCAAAGTAAAGCCAGTTGATAATTGTAGAGAACGAGAAACGGCGTGTGTAAAATTCCCTTGGTAAACAAGAGTATCTACGTGACGGTTTCTGTATTCAGCAAAGTCTTTGTAGTCGTCGCGATGGTCAAGTCCCATATCGCCAGAAATAATATTCCAAAGGCCACGATTGCGGTAACCATTACCAATACCTAAACCATAGAGATAGTATTGTAAAGGATTCACCCCTTGTTCTTCGTAGAGTTGGGCAAGTGTAAAGTTTTCACCGATTGTAGACAAACTAGTTGTCCAGTTCATTCTTAGTTCACGCCATTTCAATTTTTCAAAGAATTTCTGAGCGGCATTGCCTTTGCCAAATAATTCCATAAATGTAATGAAACGGAAACTTGGAACAAATTCAAAACGGTTTGTTTGTGAAATAGTCCAGAAATTCTTTTCTACCATGGTTTCATCATAAAGACTAAAATCATCAGGGATTGTTTTTTGCTGAGTAAAGTCTGTATTGAAAGTCATATTTATAGGCAAGAACGGAATAATATTTGGAGTGAAGTTCACCCGGAATTGTCTGTTGCGCACGCGTTCGTGTTTTAAAATGCCATATTTCGGGCCGTAATCTTTTTTGCCTAAACTATCCACTTTATAGAATGTTGTTGTGTCATATAAAATTTTATATGAGTCAGGGTTTTGCATGTCAATAGCCATTGTGTCGCCGGCAGCATTGATTTGCGGAATTGTATCGTAAGGGATAGCCACAATACTATCAGCAGAGACATAAACTTTTCTGTCTGTGTGGTCCCAAGCAAAAATTTCATCAGCGGCAAATAAAGAGCCGTCACGTCCTGTAAAGAAGTTTTCTTTGACAAACGCTTCTCTATCGGCTAACATATCGCGTTTTACATTTATGCTGTAGCTAGCATTCAGGAAAGAGAAAATATTCCAGCGGATATTTGCTTTGTGTGTTAAGTCAGCAGTAAATGTAACGACTTTATCTACTTGTGGTTCTACAAAATCCGGGTCGCGTTCTTGATCAACGTAACGGACATAACTAAAGTCAAACAATGTCAAGTCAAACGTTTGTGGCCATGGTTCAAAAGCAGATTCTGAAAGCGGACGTAAATAACGGAAGCGGCCAAGAGAAGAGAAAGGTTTGAAATTGAATTTGTTGTAAGTCCCGAGTTTATATTCAATAACGGTTCTGTATGAATAAGAAGAATCGGCACTTGTTGTAGAACGATTTTCCGATTCATTATAAGAATAACTGAAAGCCGGGCGTTCAAGGAAAATCTGTGTTAAATATTCTTGCAATAAATTGTCGTTAGGAATATAGTCTTTGCTATAACTAATGCTGAAGTTGCGGTTTTTAGAATAACTTTCATAACCTTTTGAACGAGCTTCGTTTCTTAAATCTTCTTCTTCAGAATTTTTATGGACATCTAATTTGTTTTGTACCATGTCAGATACCAGGTCATCGAAATATTCTCTTTCAAGAAGCATGTCGTCAGTAGGCTTCATGTAAGGGCGTTCAGTAACGCTACTATAACCAAGTCCCATTGGAATGTGGAAACCATTCTGGTCTGGGAAAAATTTATTTAAGCTAAAACTGATGTCACCAGCTACATCTAATTGAGAGGCTGCATCAGAAAGTTTTGGCTTTGGAGAACCACCTGTTGTTGATAGAGTTGCAAAGTCACCGTCTTGATAACGCATGGCTCCGGAAACGGTGGCGAAATCTGAAAAATTCATTTGGCCAGAAACGCGAGCAGCGTAGCCCCAATCTAAATCCATTCCTGAAAGGCGCAAATCGTTTAACCAGAAAGTTCCTTTTAAATCAGCTGGTGAAGCGTCTTCGTCAGCAATAATAACAAAGCGAATCCAGTCAACAGATGTCATAGAAGGGTTGCCAACTAATTTCAAACGTTCTTCGCGTTCTCCGCCTAAATCAACTTCAACAGGTTCTGTATAAGGAGGAGTGCGTCCGATTTTCATATCGGTAAAGGATTTGATAGCCATAGCAAAAGCATTATCTAACCAGTTCATTTCATGACAATCTTCAATGCGTTCAGAAGATGTACAAGAGAATTTTACTGGACGGAAACTCCATTCGTAATAATTAGAGGAACCTTCTAAAGAACCTTCACCCATTTGGATTGCAAAACGGACAGGAACTTTCTCAGCTTCGGTTTCGTAATGGATTTCCATTTTAATGGTTTTATAGCTTGTCAAATCTTTAACATCTGATTCGAAAATTCTGGTAACGCCAATTTCTTGGCCTGGCGAAAGGTTTTTATAATCAAGAACAAGAGCTGTTTCTTTTAAGGCTGCGTTGGTCTCTGAATCGCGTTCAGAAGATGTATTTGGTGATTTAAAATAAGTTCCTGCATCTTCACGGTTATTTATCGTTGTGACTTGCAAGAAAGAAGAATCAAGAGTTGAACCCGTTTGAGAAATATTGATTTCATTTCCATTGACATCAACCACTTGAGAATTTTCTGTAGAAGACGTGACATACATATCAGAAACATCATTTGCTTCCCAACTATTTCCAACAACACCAAGATTAACAATTTGAACTTTAGCTTCTGCAACGCCTGGATTTAAATTGCCAAGCCAGATTCTTGAGAAAAGAGCTTCTGAAAGAATTGTCTTGTACCCATTTCCACTTGCAGAAACAATTGTGTCGTATTGGTCAAGTGGAATTCTCCAACGGCGCCAACCATTTTTAAGTTCTTCATATTGTGTCGGGTCATCACTAGAAAGGTCAATGCGATAACGGACAAAGCTAATGTCTGTGTCAAGAGAACCATTTCTATTTATGTCTTCAGTATCATAAGCGCGTTCACCAGAGTTGTCTTCTGTTCCATTTATTAAACGTGGCGGATCGCTATCTTCATCATAATCGTCGCTGTAATTATCTTGAGCAATATCTGTCAAAGTTGGGTTAACATTTGCAGAAGTTAATTCTGTAGAAACGCAGCCTTCAATACGACAATCCCAAACGAGTCTGGTTTCTTCAGAGCCTGAAATGCCATCAAGACCTTTGTCGTGTAAAGCAGTTGTTGTTCCTAAAGTATTTTCACCATCAAAATTATCGTTAGGAGCATAACCATTAATAGAAATGTCTTCACTCAATAAACCAAGATCCAAATAAAGAGAACCAACATTTCCGCGAGCTACAACTTCAACATAACGCATTTCGCTTAAGTCTTGGTAATAAGCGCTGTTGGGTCGCATAATACCGCCCCAGCTTTTTCCCATTAAATTGTCATTTGGACGAAGTGTCAATTTTAAAACAGAAAGCCTTTGGTTATCTACTTCAGAATCGCCGACATTTGGGTAAATGTATTTGTAAAGTTCTGTGGTGTTGCTATGCCAAATAAATTCCCCTTGGTGTCTGTAATCCTGGTCTGGGATATAAGTTCCGATATTACTAGAAATACCACCTGGAGGAGATGCTTGGTACCAAGAAAGCCTTGTAAGAGGATACATTAATCCAGTGACTGTGGATTCAAAATCTTCAAGTAATGCGGTCTTTTTGCCATTAGTGTTTGGATTATGATAGCTACTTGCAAATTCAGTTTCAAACCGCCAGGTGGAAGGAGCTTTGGAATAAAGGAAGGGAATAGCTCCCATCATTTTAGTAATGATTTTTGAAGTGTCTTGTAAACGTAAATTCATGCCCCATAAGAAACTGGAGAATGGTTCGTTTCCAAGAGTTGGAGTGGAGGCTGTTGTACTTTGGCTTTTATAAAGAGCTGTAACACCAAATAAAGAACCTTCACCAAAACCATAATAAGTTAAAGGAAGTTCCGCTCTAGCTCCTAGTAAAACCTTGTTGTCTATTTCAAATAAAGGTTCACATTCAAATGTGACAGTAATTTCTTTATTCGGGTCAAGCGCTCTATCACTTAATAATTCAATTTGACCTAGTTCATAGTTTACTTCGTAGTCAATATCACGAACAAGAACTTCTGAACCAGCTTTAAGTTTTTCAGTTCCTGGAGAAATGTCCATACAAGCTCCGGCACTCACCGAATGGCTAGAGTTCTGGTCTCTTACGCTGATAGTAGAACTGCGACGCTTTCCGACAGATTCAAAATAGAACTTGCTTGAATAACGATTTAGGTTTGGAACAGGCAATGTATAGAGCTGAGCCATTGCTGCAGAAGAATCAAGGTTCCTTAAAGGTTCAAGACAGTTTTGTCTTGCACGTTCAGCTGCGTTTGCGCCAGAGTATTCTTTTGCAGGCAAGCAAGGCAACCACATTTCTCCGCTATAACCACCAGTAGAATTTTTTCTAAAAATGGTCGCGTCATTAACTAAAGGAGCGCCTGTTGTGGTGTCGGCAACACGAAGGCGTTTTAAGTAATCGCCGCTGATGCCTGACTTTGTTTTCATTCTTAAAACAAAACTAGAAGCACTTTCATCAGAAATACCAACAGAATAAACATTGCGAAGCATCAACTTGTCAATGTCTTTTAATTCTGAAAGAGTAGCATCCCATTGTATAAGTACAAGGCGGGAACCATCGCGAACAGTTGTCCCCGGTCGCCCTGTGCCATCACCACTCCAACTAGCCGCAATCAATGTATTGCGATTGGCTCCAGAAATTTTCAGGATACCGGTTTTTGAATCATAGGAGTAATCTTTAGCAGGGATTTCTGTCATGCGTTCAACAGACTTTTCAATGGTTTGTCCTGATGGCGTAACATACACAACAGTAATATTATCCAAAACATCTTCTGTTGAATTAAGGTTACTTCTCTTATAAAGTTTAAGCCCTGTTGCTGCATAAGAAGCCGTTGTTTTGCCGGCAATACCTGCGCTGATATAATTATTTCTTGCTTCGTGATTCAAGAAATAATAACGATAGGCCAAAAAGTTCTTATCTAAAATTTGGAATTCAGAAGTACTTTCGCTTGCATTGATTGTGTAAGACTCTTGACTGCCTCCATCTTGAGAAGCAATAGTGGTTACATTCCAGTCGCCGAATTTCCAATCGGCTTTAATGCCAAACAATCCTTGGTGATTTTCAGAATAACCAGTTAATTCTGTACCACTAAGACTTAAAGAAGTTGTACCGGCTTCAATTCTTTGTAAAATGTAATCTTCAAATTCGCCTTTGTAAGATTCTTCATAAACAACGCGCACCTGGTTTTTTACGCCAAGGCCACTTTCAACATTGTTTATTTCAACTGTCACATAAGGCCCGATTTTTCCTTTGACCATAAAGCTAGGGTCATAAGAAAGTGAAGGCGAAGGGAATAAACTGCGTTCAGTACTACCGGGGGCGTCATCGTATTCGCCATACCCTTTCAAACGAATATCCATTGTCCCTTGCAAAAATAATTTTGGTTTATCAAAACCAAAAGTTTTCATCCAGGCAGGCATTGGAACAGGGATAGAAATATCAAATTCAGAACCTTTTTCTGGTGGTGTGTAACCATCATTTTTGTTTCCGATAAGCGAGTTAAGCCAAAGGCGATTTAACCCGATATCGTACATATCGTTTACATAATCAGCAAGTTCTGGGTAACTAGCAGACCAAAGTTCTGTTGTATCTTTTGATAAGGGGTTTACGTATTTTTCTTTAACTTCAAGACTTCTTGTTCCAACATCAATTTCATGATCTTGAATAATGTTTCTTGGAGAAGACATTAAAGAATTACTTTGTCCAATACCACCACTTGGTAACAACCCATCAAGAGGAGTGACATTTGGCGGCAAATCAAAGTACTGGACAGGAGATTTGTATTCAGAAGAATCTTTTGTGTTATCGCTTTGTGCAAAAGAAAATACGGCAGCGGATAGTAACCCGACAAACCCGATTTGCGAGATGCGAACCAAAATGTTTTTCTTCAAAATAAGCTTCTTTGCGAAAGTTTCGCATTAAGAAAATAAAGCGCCCACAAAATAGAAATTATCTAGATTTAAAACACGAGAAAAACCTTTAAAAACGCTTAAAAATAAGCGACTTTCCGTGAAGAGAGAAAATAAAAAACAGTTTTTATTTCTTTTGTGCTTTGCCAAGTATTGAAAGGTAAATGGTTCCTATCAATGCGGCCGTAATGCTTCCAAGTAAAATGCCGAGTTTAGCTGAATCCTGGCGTAAACCTGGTTCAAATGCAAGGCTTGACACAAACAGAGCCATGGTGAAACCGATACCTGCAAGCATACCGCCACCAAGAAGCGTTGCCCAAGAATACCCTGAAGGTCTTTTTGAAATACCGATTTTTACAGCAAGGAAAGAGAAAATGAAAATGCCGATAGGTTTTCCTACAATCAAAGCAACAGCAACAGCAATCAACACAGGAACTTCAATACCGCCACCAAGTTTGATTTCTACACCGGCATTTGCAAGAGCAAAAACTGGCATAATCAGATAATTTACCCAAGGATTCAATGTTTTATAAAGGCGTTCTTGTAAAGGTACACTTTCACGAGCCCCTTTTTTCAGAGTATTAAAAATTTCAAATTTCTGGTGGCTGTCAATGGCTGGGCCACCTTGTAAGAAGTTACCGATTCGTGCAGTGTAATTAGCAAGTGTTTCACTACCGACAATAGATTTTGCCGGGATAGAAAGGCCAAGAAGAACACCTGCAATTGTTGGGTGAACGCCACTTTTTACAAATGCTGCCCAGACAACAATTCCCAAAACAAGGTGAATCATAAAGGAACGAACACCTAAACGGAAAAGAACGTTGATTAAGACAAGACAAGCAAATGCAACGCCAAGAGCTGTAAATACAACGCCATCGCCAGAAGGGTAGCCAATAGCAATCACGAGAATGGCCCCGATATCGTCAGCAATGGCAAGAGTCAGAATCATAACGCGTAAAGCATGTGGCACTTTTTTGCCAAGAATTGCCATACAGCCAACGACAAAAGCAATATCGGTTGCTGTAGGAATTCCCCAGCCACGAGTTGCATCGATAGGGCAAAGAGCTAAGAATATGAGCGCCGGAGCGAGCATACCGCCAGCGGCTGCAATAATAGGCAAACTTGCCGCTTTTGGGTCTTTTAGCTCTCCATAAGTGATTTCACCTTTCACTTCTAAGCCAACCACAAAGAAGAAAAGGGTCATTAAAGCATCGTTAATAATCCAATGTAAGTCAGCAGAACCGGTCCAAGACCCTATAGTCAATGAAACTGCTTGGTGGAAAAAGTGCTTGTAGGAATCTGGAGAAAGATTTGCCCACAATAGCGCGGCGATAGTCATTACAATAAGAACTATGCCACCCGTCATTTCCATTCGAAGCAAGCGTTCGATCGGGGTAGTAATTTTTTGGATTGGAGAATCCGGTAGAAGTTTTTCTAAGCGGTCGCTGCTAGTGACTTTCATAGGGTTCCTTTTTATTGAAAAGTGAATCCAATTTTATTGAGGTTCAACAAAAAAATTAATAGAAATTAGGAGGCGGCCAACGAGGGTTCTTGGAACTCATATCGACTTTGTAGAAGTCTTTTTGGAAACGTCCGTCATTTAAACCATACATTTCCATAATATGACGAGCAAGCCATTTTCCAAGTTTCATCACGGTAAGTTTACGACGAAGGCGGCCTTGGCAATCGCGGTTCATAATATCTGGAAGAGTCGATGTCGTGAGAATTTCATCAATAGCAGGGCTATTTAATTTTTCACGAGCTTCCGGACTTGTATGAAAATGCGTTACGCCAAAGCAAACACGGTTTGGATTGCCTTTCTTAATATGTTCACAGCATTGAACGATGGTTGTACCAGTGCGAACCATGTCGTCAAATACGATGACATCTTTCCCTTCAATTTCTTCAATACTAATGTCAGATAATTCTGGGTTAAAAGTCATACTGATTTCGCGTTCGCCAGTACGGACTTTATCCATAACCACGCGTTTGCATTCAGATAATTGCAAAGAATCAAAGACGGCGTTCATAAATGGCCTTGCTCCTTTATCCGGAGCAACTATTACTAAGTTGTCGCCATCTTTACCGGTTTGTACAAAGTTGGATGTTTTGATATAATGAGCGTAAACTTCAGTTGGAATCAAGTTGTGGAAATTTCCTTCAAAAATTTCAGCAAAGAGATTCTGTACCTTGATACTGTGGTTGTGAACGGTTACTACTGCATCTACACCAGATTTTTTCAGAAGTTCAGCATAAAGAAGAGAAGTAAAAGCCTGACCATCAAATTTCTTTAAATCAACGTCTGGTCTGTCTTTTTCAAGTTCACCTATACGATGAGGACCGCGGTCTTGAGCACTATAGAAAAGGTCTGGTTCTACAAGCACCACTTGTTCTGCTCCGTTATCTTTTGCCGCACGAGCAAGAATGCAATTACGCATAGCATAATCATTACGGCTGCGTTCATGGTTTGAAACAGAGCAGATTAAAACAATTTTTCCTTCTAAACGATTCCCGATATTTTCCATATCGTCTGCATCAAGCATATAACGAGGGCAGAATTCAGAATTGGCAAAGGTTTTTAGAGAAACCATATCGGAAATGTCTTCACGAAGACCAATGTATTGAGCCATATCAATAGCAAACGGGTCATCCGTGAAATTACCAGTCACGATAAAACGATCAGACATAAAGGTCCTTTTTTTGAAAGGGAAAATTTGAGTGATTCAAATATAAAAAATTTATTATTGGCTTTTTTTCTCATTTCTAAAAAGGCGATAAATTGCAGGATAAATGCGAAAAAAAGATTTCTCCGATAGCGCAGCTATCGGAGAAAAGGTTAAAACATTATGAATAATGAGAATTTAGAGTTAAAAATCAATCACTTTATCGTTTTGAAGCATCTGTTCAAAAGATTGCCTTTCTCTTATAAGTTTGAGTTCACCTTTTGAATACATAGCTTCTGCAGCATAACGACGGCTATTATAATTACTGCTCATAGAAGCACCGTAAGCACCAGCATCATGGAGAATCAACAAATCACCGACTTGTGCTTTGGGCAAATTACGGGTAACAACAAAACCGCCTTCTTCTTGAGTGAATACGTCCCCTGATTCGCAAAGAGGGCCTGCCACAATGACATTTTCGGATTCATTCAATTCGCGGCTGTCGCGAGGTATAATAGAAATCCCATGATAACTACCATAGAAACTCGGGCGAACCAAATCGGTAAAGCCTGCATTCACTAAGTAGAATGTATTATCGGCTTGTTTTTTGATAGCTCTAATTTCTGATACGAGATAACCACTTTCTGCTACAAGATAACGCCCTGGCTCAACTTCTAAAGAAACCGCGTGGCCGATACTTTGCTCAATACGCTTTCTTGCTTTATCCCAAAGTTCAAAATAAAGCTGCATATCAATTCGATTTCCCTTATCTTCTTCTTTATAAGAAATCGGGAGACCGCCACCGGCTGAAATTGTTTTCAGATGGCTTCCAAGAGCGCGGGCTGCATCGCACATAGAATCGCAAACTTTGGCTAAATGCTCAAAGTCCGAACCCGAACCAATATGCATGTGTAAGCCGGAAATCCACATTCCATGTTTTTGAGCTAACTTAACACATTCTTTAATTTGTTCATGCCAAACGCCATGCTTTGATAAATCACCACCAGTATTTACCTTGCTTGAGTGACCATGTCCAAAACCAGGATTCACGCGAAGTGTAAGGTCTGTACGAATACCTGCCGCAGCCAGTTGTTCAATCATATCTGGAGAGCCAATATTCACTGGAATTTTATGTTGCTTTACAAGTTCCAAAGCGTCTGCGTCGAAAATGTCAGCAGTATAAACAATTTCTGGAGCTTTCCCTTTTTCTATTCCACCTTTGTAACCGGCTTTTAAAGCACGAACAATTTCGCCCGCCGAAACGGCATCTACTACAACGCCAAGGCGTTTCATTAAAGCTAAAATGGAAAGGTTTGAATTTGCTTTCTGTGCATACCGAACAACGTCAAAAACTTTAGTTTCTTTAACTCGTTGCTCGATAGTTTCACGGTTATAAATCCAAAGCGGCGTTCCGTATTCTTCGGCAGCCTTTACAAAAATATCTTTAGGAATAGAGTAATTCATAAAGAAAATTTAGTAAAATGTTGTAGGGCTTACAAAATAAGTTCAATTAAACGTAAAGATTTTGCCTTGTCGCGATACCACCTTTTAGAGCGAAGGTTTCCAAATAAATTAGAATCCTTAGAAAAGGAAATTTGATGAGGGTGGGTTGTTATTTTCCATGAATATTCATCGTTAGTTCCATTCTCGTAATGACGCTTAACTTTACAGGAACCCTTTTCTATGAAACGATTTTTAAAAGAATTAGAGGAAACTTCTACATTTTGAATATAACAATGAATAGGTATTGGTTTTGTTTGCGTAAAAATAGGTGTTTGTTTTGTAAATAGAGTTAAATTTTTTAAGTAATCATCAACTTTTTGACTATCTTCCTTGGCTACGTAAATGAAGTGAATTTTGAGTAAGTCCTTGATTAATTTGTCAAGTTCGCTCTCTGTAATATGCATTTTTCCAAATCCTTGTTTCTAAATCAAAATTATTGCTTTAATCTTGAATGTAAACAAAAAAAACAAAAGCAAGTAAATTTTAGAAAACATGGATTTTTTACAAGAACTCAATCTTCTCGTAAATGCAGAACAGCATGCTTGTTACTTTTTTAATTCAACTTTTGCGCCATCTTTTGAGACGTAAACTCCAGAGGCATTTTTATTTGAAGCTTTACGTCCGTTGATATTATAAAAATTTGATTTTATAAAATGATTTTGTTTTTCTTTGAATCTTGATTTTATAACAATAGTTTCTTCGGGTGGTAAATAAGACTCCTTTAAAGAAAAGGGTTCAGTAATTAGTATAGTAGATGTTAGGAAAGATTCTGACGGACATAAATTTGTTTTATTAGAAATTTTACTTATAAAATATTTTACTTTACTTTCATTACCATAATAACATTTAAGAGACTTATTAAAATGGTGACGATATTGTTCCCTTTTAGTATAATAACCTTCTAAACACTGGCTTTGATCGTCAGAAACATTTGTACAAATAGTGTCAGATTCATCAATACTTCCCAAAAGATAAGTAAAGCATTCATAATTGTTGTAACATACAGCAAAAGAGGTGTCTTTTTTATAGACAAAAAAAAGTGAATCTGTTCTTCTAACATTTAGTGAAAAATTTTTATTTTCTGTTGAATCTTTATTAAAGTGATATATAGTATCTAAGTAATCATTTTTATATTCAAGTTCATGCCATCCTCGCCATTCCATAAAATCATTTCTGAAATCTATTCCATTTTCCCCTTTATAATTTTTGGAAGCTAACCACAATGAGTCTTGAAAATTATTTTTTATTAAAAAAGAAAATCCATAATTTTCAAAACAATCATCTCTTTTTCCTATGCAATTTTTATTATCATGAGTACTTAATACATACATTGCAGAAGATGTATCTAAAAGTTGCGTAGAATTAAAATCGATTACCTTTATTGATTCATATGATTGATTATCATAATAATACTCATCTATGATTAAATTCTCGCCACTATAATTAGACTCTAAAGGAAAATTTATTGATTGTATTGAATCAACAACCCAATACCCATCAATATGCCAATAGTCTTTATACTCCCATAAATACCAAATGTTAATTATTTGAGAGTTTTTCTCCTCATCAATTATGTATGGTTTCCATGTTTCCATAAAAATCTGAGGAGTTTGTGCATACCCTAGTAACGCAAAGAAGGCTATTATATAAGCAAGCTTTTTCATATTCCCTCCTTATTCTGTGGCAGCCTTAAAAAGTATAGGTAAAATGGTGTAAGGTAAACTTTCAATCTTTTTAATTCTATAACCAAAACCTTCAACTCCATCGTTATCGCTATCTAAAACAATCTTTAATTTGTTTGTACGAAGCGTCATACGTTTACCTAATCACTTTTGCAATTCAACTTTTGCGCCATCTTTTGAAACGTAAACTCCAGAAGCATTTTTATTTGAAACTTTACGTCCGTTGATTTGGAAAATGTGTGGAAGAAAAGAGTTGCGTTGTATTATATGTTTACGAATAGGATTATTTTCCAGTTGACACGGATATGGAGAAGCATAAGTATTAGCGTAAGAAATATTATCCTTATTTTTTAATTGTGGTAATGAATCAAACTCTGTCCAATCGTTTTTTGAAAAAAAACAACCTATTTTCATGTCTGTATAATATGTACAGGAGGTTAGATCTGAATAGTAATGAAATGGTGTTGGATCAAAAACGCATAGAGCTTTGTATGTTGTGTCTTTTTTATATAAAAAATAATGTTTTTGATTATCTTTGAATACCATTCCATGTATACTTTTTTGAGCCGTTGAATCAGTTGTTGAATCTGAAAAATTCTCTAAATAAATCAAAGAATCCTTAATATCTTCTATTTCAAAAAAATTTGACATGTTTAATGGGAATTTTACATTGCAGTCTGTTTCTTTATAACATTTTGGAATCCATAGAGAGTCTATACGATTTTCATGAAAATTTGCAGATAACACAAAATAAACTTTTGTGTTTTTAATTGGAAAAGTTAATAAATTTGTATACATGTAAACTGTTGCGAACATAATATCCGGATTCATAGGTTCATGATAAATAAGACCTTCTTTTTGAAACGAAAAATAGATTCGGTTTAATTGGTAATAATTTTCATTTGGAATTAAATTGTATGTAGCATTTGATAATACTCCAAAAGGCATGATTTCAATTTCCTGAGATGCCGAACAATCGTAAAAATATATATCATAATAATCATACCAATCTAATGTATTATAAATAGCAACACTGTCTGTTGCGGGGACATTGTATAATTCTTCCATATAATCTTTGATATAACAACTATCAAAGATATCCATAGAAAAAAAATTTGCATAATATTCTGTTAAAAATTGTTCATCCGTAAATTCAATAACTTGCAATTCTTTTTCAGCAAAAGATGTGATGAGAAAAATGCATAAAACATAAAAGGAAAATAATATTTTTTTCATATTTTACCTCCTTATTCTGTGGCAGCCTTAAAAAGTATAGGTAAAATGGTGTAAGGTAAACTTTCAATCTTTTTAATTCTATAACCAAAATCTCGGGTATCCTCGTTATCACTATCTAAAACAATCTTTAATTTGTTTGTATGAAATGTTATGCGTTTACCTGCAAGTGATGAACCAGTGTATTTACCTAGCAATTTGTCTTTTGCATCATAAATATAAATAGTATCTCCAGAACCGAGAGTTGCCTCCTCGCCAAAAATAACGTAATTCTCAAGATTATCCCCTAAATCATATTCACATTGCAAAGTTGACATAGGTGGGTATGGGGAAACTACGCCACAAATTGAATCATTTAAAGAAACATCACTTGCCAAAGATACAACTTGGGCGCTTGTATCTAAAATACCATTCCCTTGGGTAACACTTGTTCCCATTACAACCACTTGCCATATTCCTGATTCAGGATTATCTACATCAACAACTTCTACATTATTTAAATGGTCAAAACATTCAGAATCTAATTTATAAGGTTTGTTACAATCTCTTACGGCGTCTTGAATGTCACTTAATTTTATTTTTTCCGTACCCTTATAACGCCATCCAAAGGTTGTTTTTTCTAATTCATCTGTTGGTAATGGATTTAATTTCCATGGATAATGGTATTTCCCTGAAGGTGAAATTAAATATATATCTAAATCATTGACCAATTTAGAATCCGTATAGAAAAGTTTTGGAGGTATTATTGAATCTATCTTTCCATAAGCATCGTCCCAAACCATAGTTACACGGAAGGCGTCTTTGCTTGGGGCAATATACAGATTCCAACGTTTTTCTACACCATTTGCAATTTCTGTTTCCAGGTAGCGATTTTCTTCTAAAACTTGAAGTACTTTTTTTGCATTGACTTTACCCCAACCTGTAGCAAAATCAGGACCTTTTCCATAAGGTGTATAATAATTATTCCCATCATTTTCAGAATGTGTAATATCAGGGTTGGGTCTCATATATTTTTTTGTTTCTTCTGTAATGGACACTTCCATATCTTCTGCGGTGTGAATGAGCATGGCTTTAATAGTTGAATTCCTTAATGATTTTTTATCTAGTGGAATTCCTGTTATTTCTCTGTATCGTTGATAGATTAAAGCGGCAATGCCTGAAACAAATGGGGCAGACATAGAAGTTCCACCATCTGGCATATCAAAATAACAACTTTCCATATTTTTTTCATTACATGGGTAGGGAGAATGAATAGGGATTACTTTTTCATTAACTATTTCTAATTCTGCTCCGGGAGCCATTACATCAGGTTTAATACGACCATCCCAAGTTGGTCCCATACTAGATTTAGAAAAGCGAATTCCTGTTAAAGCAGAGTAATTCCCAACTGTAATTGCGTTTTTTGAATTAGAAAGAATGGAATGATAACCAATTTGGTAACCGTATTTTTCTCCTGGACTAGCAAACCCATTATTGCCAGCTCCTACAACGACTGCTTTTGTTAACGTATCACCATCATCAGTAAAAGTTTTCCAATTGTTAAAAATATTTTTGTCGACATTATAATTCGTTATTTCATACAAGCCACACTTATTATTGTCTACATGCGAATGATTAACCACATGGCCTATTTGTCCATTGTAACCATTTGCTCCAGAGTAAAAATGTACTTTAGGAGCAACACCACGATATTTGTATTCAGGTGAAAAAGAACCATTGCCTCCCAGAATACCCGCAACTGTTGTTGCGTGCCAAGGCTCATCTTTCTCGGGATCTGATGGATTATATTCTTTCATTTCTTTCAATACGTTATCCTTATTCTCTTCTTTAACAAATAACTCCTCTTTTCGAACTTTTCTAGGAACCATATTTCCATTTTCATCTATTTCATTAAAATCGGGGTGACTCCAATCAATTCCAGTATCATATACTCCTACAACAATTCCCTCTCCAGTGTAACCTGCATTAGATAGCCATTCTAAATCAGCATTTTTTTGTTTTAAATAATTTTTCCATTCTTCTGAATTTTGCAATTCGGTCACATGAATCGCTTCTCTACCAACATCGTTCAAAGGAGCTCCTAAACGCACAACACCTACATACTCAATGTCATTATGTTCTAGCAAACAATCTTTTTGATTTTTGGACAATAACCCTAAAATCTCATGGTGGTCGATTTCAACATTTTTTACACCACAATTTTGCGCAATGCTTTTACATACTTCCATAGAAACATCAGCAAAACAAGAAATTGTTATAGAAAGTGAATCTAAATTTTCCTCTTCAGGCAAAAGTTCTAATGTTAATTTTGTAGTATCATCAACAGGGAAGGTGTTATAAAATCCATACATGTTTTCATTTAAAATTTTCTTCATTTGTTTAGAATGGACTTTTAACAGATACAAAGAAAATCCCTGATATTTACTTCCTTCTAAATCGTCTACCCCATTTTGTTTTAATAGTTTTCTTTCTTTGCTTGACAAAGGAGTTTCTTTTAACAACCAAAAACGGCCAGGATTTAAAATCTCTGTTGAATCTCCTGAATATGGATAAATTACAGATTTTCCGCCTCTATCATACCACAAAACAACATCAGATTTTCTTTTGCCAGAAACGGGATCAACTCCCCACAGCAATTCTTTTGAAGCGTCATAAACAGCTACCCAATAATGCGGCTCTTGTGTAGCTGATTTTTGTTGGTAAGAAAAATCTTTTGAGCAATCCCACGCACTCCAATTATTTTTATGTATTCTAAAATGAATATCTAGTGATTGGGAGGGTTGTAAAACACCCGTTAATTTTATTTGAAAAATATTATATGTTCCAGTAATAAATGATTCTACCTTTGTTGAATAAAAATAAGTGACGTAATCCACATCTAAAACAAGACTAGAATCTTCTGTATTTTCTGCAAAGTAATAAACATCTGGATTGATAATTGATGTGGTTGATGTATTGGTAATTTTTAATCTGTATTCAACCCAATTCCATTCAGTGCGATGTCTTTCTGAAAGTAACTGAATTGTCAAGGGGACTTGTTCCTTGGCCAATAACTGTATTGCAAACAGCAGCAAAAGACAAAGGCCTCTCAACATTTGAAAACCTATCAATTGTTAAAATTCTTTTTGTTGAATAGCCACTAGAAATACAGCGTTAGAAACACCTGTAATTTTTTTATAAACAACATTCACAGGATAGCGGTGATTTGCTGCTGACATTGCTATTGAACCTGTCATAACCATGTTCAATGCATCAGCATTTTCGTTTTCGTCAAGGTAATAGAATATGCGTAATGGAACAGAAGTTCCTGAAATATTGGTCGTTTCGTATTCTAAGCAATTAGCTGTTTTACCGATATGAAAATTGAGTATTCTTTTGGCAGGCGTAGATTCTTTTGAGTTCATATCATAGGCAAGGCCACAAACATAACCTGTTGCATGACAAGTACCTGTAGGAAAATTTGAATCATTGCAAATTTCTGCTGTAAAGGCATTTGTTGCAAAAAGTATGCAAAAAAGCATAAAGAACTTTTTCATTTTAAACTCCTTGCCTTAAAAGTGTGTAAGAAAAATATATTTTTTTGAGTTGGTGTCAAGAAATTTTTGTTACTCTAAAAAGAGCAATGCGATTGATAGAGCCCAGGGTGATATCGTGATTTTGCTTTCTAAGATAACATAAAATCATTCAATCTTCTCGTAAATACCGCACGGCACGTTCTTTGCCATACAAGATATTACTGGATTTATTGTTTTTAGAATTTGTGCCGTTTACTCTGTATATTGCTGGGGAGTGGGTTTTATAATGGAATAAATAATTTCATCCTCATTAACCTGATTGCAAGTAATATATGGATTATGCCTGTAATTGTAATATCTTTCGACTAAAAATGTTTTTTCAATACATTGAGAACCATCATCAGTATATCGTGTGCATTTTACATCACTAGATTCAGAAAGTAAATCCTTAGCTTTTAATACATCTTCAGTTGGATAATAATTAAAGTCATAACGACAAACCGCAAAAGAAGTATCCCTTTTATAAATAAAAAATAAAGAATCATCCGAGCGCAAATTTACAGAAAAATTTCCTATTGAATCATTATAAAATTTACCTGGTGAGTCAAACCAGTAATAAGACATATCATCAAAATACTTTTCTCTCTCAAGAACAGAAAAAAAGTCCCGAGACTCTAAAAAATCATTTCTAAAATCTAAAGCTTTACTAGAATCAGGAATATACCCTATTGGAGCAACCCATAATGAATCAGAGTAATTTTCTTTTTCTATTACAAGAAAACCAAATGCAAAATGACCACAAGACGCTCCCCACGATCCCCAAAGAGGACATCCTTCATTTTCTTGTGCATGTAAAATTAATGGCGATATGGGCATAGAATCTGGTAAAACTGTAGAATCTAATATCATTGCATTTGGAATAGAATCATGAAAGTAATCATAATCAATGTCTTCAAGAATGACCTCTGCAGAGTCAAAAACAAGAAGTCTCGTAGAAATCACACTCCACTGACCAAAATATAAAAACCAATCAGAACCGTCTATTTCGCTTTGCGTTCCATCCTCATGTTCAGAATTTAAATACAAATATCTAGTTTGTGCATACCCTAGTAACGCAAAGAAGGTAATAAGACAAACAAGTTTCTTCATATTCCCTCCTTATTCTGTGGCTGTCTTATGGGGAAACTAACATGTACCCAAAATATATCTTTTTTCTATTTGGAGTCAGGAAATTTTTCTGAATAGAAAAATTTCGAAAAAACATACCGCCGAGCTATGCTCGGCGGTATGTTTCTTTTTTTTTTGACAAAATTTAAGAGCTAAACTAGCAAAACGGCAACAAGAGGTTTTTAAAAAACGCTTGTGCAAGTTTGCGTAGATTCAGCGACAGTCTTAGCCAAATACAACAACAAAATTAAACGTGTTTAATCTTGTTATCGCCTTCGTCCCAGTTTTTTCCGTCACAAACGAACTTGTATTCGTAATCGCCAGGAAGAAGAGATAGTTTTGCCTTCCAAAGGCCTGTTTTCTTTTCTTTCTTGAGCATATCTGCGTCAACAGCCCAATTGTTGAAAGCGCCAGCGACAGAAACTGTAGTAGCAAGCGGACAATCAGCAACAAATTCAACAGAAACCTTTTTTGGGGCAGCTTTCTTAGCAGCAGGTTTTGCGGCTTTTGCTTCGCAAGCTTTTTTAGTAGCGCAAGTTTTTTTTGCCGGAGCCTTAGTGGCGCAAGCTTTCTTAGCAGTAGCTTTTGGTGCTTTTTCTGCAGCTGTTTTCTTTGTGGTTGCCATATTTCATTTCTCCTATTTTAAGTTAGCACAATATTAAAAAAAATTTACGAATTTGACTAGGTTCTTTTTCGCTTTATCAAAAATAAGGGGAAATGGCGCTTAAGAGTCTTTTAGAAAAGAGCAATATTTTTATATTTGGCAGTATGAGTTTACAGCAAATTATCGCTCCAAGTGTGTTAAATGCCGATTTTCTTGAATTAGGCAAAGGTTTAAAAGCTATTGAAAATGGCGGCGCTGGTCTTGTTCATTTAGATATTATGGATGGCCATTTTGTTCCAAATGTAAGTTTTGGCCCTGGCGTTTCTAAATGTATCGGCAAAGGAACCTCTCTTCCGCTTGATTGCCATTTAATGATTTCAAACCCAGAACAATATGTAGAAGAATTTGCTAAAGCAGGTGCAACTTATATTTCTGTTCATGCTGAAACTACAAACCATTTAGACCGTTTATTACACCAAATTCGTGAACTTGGTTGTAAACCAGCAGTGGCATTAAATCCGGCAACTCCGTTAGAAAGTATTCTACACGTATTAGACATTGTAGATATGGTGCTTATTATGTCGGTAAATCCGGGGTTTGGTGGGCAAAAATTGATTCCTTATACTCTAGAAAAAATCAAAAGGCTACGAGCACTTTGTCCCGAAAAAGATATTCAAATTGATGGTGGCGTAAACCTTGAAACAATTGCTTTAGCTAAAGAAGCTGGTGCCAATATTTTTGTTGTGGGGAGTGCTATTTTTGGAACTCCCGATCCAGAAACTACTTGCAAAAAATTTGTTGAAGCTGTACTAAAGTAATATAAAAAGTCCCGGGCATCCGGGATTTTTTTATGGACAATACTGGATTTGAACCAGTGACCTCTGCCGTGTGAAGGCAGCGCTCTAAACCAACTGAGCTAATTGTCCTTATTTTAAAGGTATTTGTCTTCGGCTTTACGAAGAATTGTAAGGAAGTCTGATGGAGTTTCTGCTTCAATTAAATCCTGGCGGACAGCACCGTCAGCGAGCAAGCGACTTACAGAAGAAAGGGCTTTTAAGTGTGGCCCAACCGTGTTTCCTGGGCTAACAATTAAAATCAAAAGAAAAACAGGTTCGCCATCAAAAGAATCAAAGTCAATGCCGTCTTTTACAGTTGCTGCAACCATGCACATGCGATCCACATAATCTACTTTGGCATGAGGTACTGCTAAACCACAACTGATACCAGTAGAGCGAGATTTTTCTCTAGCAAAAACTGCTTCAAAAATTTCATCACGATGTTCTAACTGGTAGGCTCGGCACAAAGTGTCGACCATTTCATTCAAGATGCTTTCTTTGTCAGTAGACGAAGAATTGATGATAACACAATTGTCTACAAATCTTTCAGAAAGACGCATAAAAATCCTCAAAAAGAAACAATTAAAGATAGTTTAGCAAAAAATCAGCCGATTGGGGAGATTTTTAAAGAATAATTTAGAGTAAAGATTGATTTAAAAACTGACGAATAGCTGTTTCGTCATTAATTTCTGTGATTTTTGTTAAAATCTCGTGCATAAGCCGTACAGAAAGTTGCCCAGGAACAGAAGATTCTAAAATACTGCCATAAGAAAGGTTCGCTCCTTTCAACAAAGAAAGTATTCGGCTTGGTTTTCCTGTGTTTCCCATAGCAAATGCTGAAAAATAAGGAAAATCTTTAGAAAATTCTTGAATAAAGTCGTAGAGAGGGTCTGAATCGCCCTCGGCATTACTCATAGCAGCTATTTTGACTCCAGACGCACCGATTCTTTTGGCATCTTCTACGAGAGTGGTGAGAACGGGATAAGGCGGGATACGTAAAAAATTATGCTGAGAAATTAAAATTTTTACATCTCTTGCAGAAGCAAAAACGTTTAGTGCTTCAAAATCGAAAAGACAATCTTGTTCAAGGTCTAAAAGGTCCGGGGTTTGTTCTTCTGTAAGAATTTGTCCCCAATTTTTTAGACGCATGGTGGCACAGGCATTGTCAAATAAACCTCCGTCTCGAACTAGCCGGATTGTTCCTATTTGAAGTTTGTCTGGGAAAATGGAACGAATGCGAGAAGATAGGTTAGGCCATTCCGTTTCGTTTTCAAACCAATCGTAACGAATTTCTAAAGCAGAACATAAAGAAGTTATCTGGGCTATTTCACCGTCTGGGTTTTGTTCTAGCTCAAGAAGAATTTCGGGATTTAGCAATCCTACAATATGACCTTGCGAAATCATACGCAAAAGATATCAAATATGCTCTTGCTTGGCGAGATGTCAGAAGGATTTTTTTTTAAATTTGAGAAAAAACGGAGTTTTTTATGTTTTCTATGAAATGTGAACAAAAACAAGATGAAACAAAGAAAAGTGATTTTTTGAAACAAGCTGAAGAACATCTGGCTAATAATCGGCGAATTTTCCTTTGGGGCGGAGTCGATGATGAAAGTGCAGAACGCATTGTAAAGCAATTATTGTATTTAGATTCAATTTCTCACGATGATATTATTTTGTTTATCAATAGTCCAGGTGGCGTTATTTCTAGTGGCTTAGCTATTTATGACTGCATGCAGGCAATAGAAAGCGATGTGGTTACGGTTTGTTGTGGTCAAGCGGCTTCGATGGGTGCTGTTCTTTTAGTAGCCGGTGCAAAAGGTAAGCGTTATGCATGGCCAAATGCTCGTATTATGATTCACCAGCCATTGATTCACGGACAAATGACAGGCCCTGCTTCAGATATTCAGATTCAGGCAGAAGAAATGCTTCGTATTCGTGAAGTGACGACAGAAATTTTAGCTCGTCATTCAGGAAAATCAGTTGAAGAAATTGATAAGGATACGGAACGTGATAATTGGTTTGCCGCAGAAGCTGCAAAAGTTTATGGTTTAGTGGATATTGTAGAGAGTTATCGCTAATGGGTCTTTTTTCAGCAATAAAATCTGGTTTGCAAAAAACTCGTGAAGCTTTGCTTGGCGAGTTGAAAGGTATTGTTGGTGTCGGAAAAATCACTGATGAAACTTTAGAAGATTTAGAAGAACATTTAATTAAAGCAGATGTCGGTGTGGAAGCGGCTTTCTTGTTGACAGATGCTCTGCGTGAAAATGCTCTTGGAAAATCGTTGACAGAAAAAGAAGTTTTGTCCATTATGCGTAATGAAGCTGAACGTTTATTGCAGGATCCGCCGCAGTTTGAACTTAAAGGTTCTCCGCATGTGATTCTTGTAATTGGCGTAAATGGGGCTGGTAAAACAACGACTATTGGCAAGCTGGCTTCGCGTTTTGCTTCTGAAGGTAAAAAGGTAATGATTGCGGCAGGCGATACGTTCCGCGCAGCCGCCATTGAACAATTAGAAACCTGGGCGGAACGTTCTGGTGCCGAATTTGTCCGGCACCAGGAAGGCTCGGACCCTGCGGCCGTCGCCTTTGACGCCTGTGCTGCTGCGAAAGCTCGCGGTTGTGATGTTGTTCTTGTAGACACTGCTGGTCGTTTACATAATAAAGATTATTTGATGGATGAACTTTCTAAAGTGGTTCGCGTTATGCGGAAACACGATGAAAACTATCCACATGATATTTGGCTTGTTATTGATGGAACCACTGGGCAAAATGCGATAAATCAAACCAAAATTTTCCATAAGAGTTTTCCTTTGACTGGAATTGTGGTAACCAAATTAGATGGTACTGCGCGTGGTGGTTCTGTGTTGTCTATAGCAGGTTCTTTACAGATACCCATTCGCTGGATTGGCGTTGGTGAAAGAATTGACCAATTAGTGCCTTTTAATAAGCAAGAATTTGTGGAAGGGCTTTTTGAAAATGCTCTCAGCGAAAGTGAAAATTAAAACAGGGATTCTGATATCTTTTTTGATTCTTGTTCTGTGCGCTTGTCAAGAACACTCAGGAAATATTTCTCCCAATTTTAGTAAAGCTTATGTTGAAATGCGTGCGATAACTGAAATTTATGGAACGCGTCCTGAAGCAAACCTTTTAAATAAATCCATACTTGAAAAATATGGATTTACTATTGAATCGTTTTCAGAAGAATTTGAAAAATTGCAGAAAAATTATTCAATGTGGAATGCGTTTCAGACAGAGGTGCTCTCTTATGTAGACACTTTGCAAAAAACAAAAAGCAAGGAGTCTAGATGAAAGCATTTTTTTTAGGAATATTTTTGTTTCTTGGATTTTCTTTTGCAGACACTTTCTGGAAACCTATGCAAGAGGCTTTAACGCTAGCTAAAAAAGATAAACGCCCACTATTTATTGAATACTATGCCGATTGGTGTGTGCCTTGTCAAGTAATGCAGGCCAATGTTTTTTCAGACAAAGAAGTGCAGAAAAAAATAAAAGACAATTTTTATGCCGTTCGTTTGAATGTTGATTCTATGGATTCTGTTTTTTGTGAAAGCAAGAATGTTCCTATAAAAGAATGTTACACAAGCGTTTTAAAATTACAAGGAATCCCCAGCTATGTTATTCTAGATTATTCTGGAGTATCGCTACTTTCATTGAGTGGTGCTATGGGAAAAGAGGGAATGTTGCGTTTTTTAGATAAAATTCTTTATGAAGGCTTCCGGAAAAACTCTAAAAAGAAAGGGGTGTTTTAATGGAAACATATTTGCTGGTTGCGACGATTGTTTTTTGGAGTGCACTTGTGCTTTTAGTGCATTGCTATATACTTTTCCCTTTATCATTACCCTGGCTCAGTGAAATTTTTAAAAGAAAATCCTCGGAAAAGAAAGTCGCTTTGCCCAAAGTGTCTATACTGATTTCAGCCTATAATGAAGAAAGTATAATTGAAAGAAAAATTGAAAATCTTTTAGAAATCGATTACCCAAAAGAGCTCTTGGAAATTTTAATAGGAGACGATGGCTCGGCAGATAAAACGGCTGAAATTGTAGAGCGTTTTTCAGAGCGCGGCATCACTTTAATTCGCGCAGAAAAAAATGCCGGTAAAGCGGCAATGTTAAATCGGTTGCAACAAAAAGCATCGGGAGAAATTCTTTTATTCTGTGATGCAAATACAATGTTTTTCCCTAATGTGGTGCGTCAGTTGGTTGCACCATTTAATGATTCCAAAATTGGATGCGTGTGTGGCCATTTAATTCTTTCTGATTTGAGTGGAACGCCTTTAGGTAAAGGCGAAAGTGCTTACTGGGATTTAGAATCTGAAATCAAAAAATTTGAAGGAATGCTTGATCGTTTAATTGGCGGTAATGGTGCTTTGTATGCCATTCGTCGAGAACTTTATACGGCGCTCCCTGTGAAAAAAAGCGTTATGGATGACTTTTTTGTAACAGTGAAAATTTTGCAAAAAGGTTATTATTGCACATTTGTAAATGGAGCTATTGGTACCGAAGTCACTTCAAAAGAAGCTTCTGGGGAATACCGTAGAAAAGTGAGAATCGGGCGAGCTAATTTCAATTATCTCTTCTCTTATTTACCTTTGCTAAATCCCTTTCGTCCGCTTTTAGCGTATTTATTCTTTTCACATAAATTGTTGCGTTGGTTCTCGCCTCATTTAGGAATTTTGTGCATTTTGTCTTCAGCGGTGCTTGCTTTTTCTGCTTCACCATTTTATATCGCTGTTTTTGGTGCTATTCTCTTGTTCTTTTTATTGGCGTTACTTAAAATTATTCCACAGGCTTATTATTTTTTATCTATGAATATGGCTATGTTAAAAGGATTTTTCTTGTCGTTTTGTAAACAGACTGGTGGCGGTTGGGCCCGTGAAGCTCGTAGTGAAGAAAAAACATTTTCTTCGACTATCTTGTCTGTGTTAGGGCTTGTTTTTGCGTTTTCATTTTTGACACCAACCGATTCGTTTGCCGATGTCGGCTTTTCTGCAGAAGTAGGGACACTTTCTTCTTTAGAAGACAGAGAAGACCTTTTGTTTAATTTAGATGTAACAGGGCATTTATGGTATCGTTTTGACCAAATGGTTTTCTTTGGAATCGGTAGCGGTTATCAGGATATTTATGGTAAATATTATGTGCCGGTGACCGCATCTATTTGGTTACGTTTACCTTTTGGTTCAACCGTTTTACCGGTTTTTACTGGTGATTATGGCTACGCATTTGGAAACGATAAACGTTTGATTTGGAAACTTGGCGGAGGCGTAGATATCAAAAATGGAGACCGCTCTTCTATTCTGATTCTTGCTGGTTATGAAAAATTGCGGAAACGCGGTAACCATATTTATGTCCATGGCGGATTATTGTTGGAATTTTAGTAGGTAGAATTGTATGAAAAATGTTGGTTTGATATTTGCTGGTGGTGTCGGCTCTCGAATGAATTCTAAACAACGACCAAAGCAGTTTTTGGAATTAAACGGCAGAGCTATTATCATTCATACATTAGAATATTTTGAACGGCATAGAGAAATAGATGCAATATGTATTGTTTGTGTCGAAGACTGGATAGAATATCTTAAAGAATTGTTGGAAAGGTATCATTTTAAAAAAGTGAAGTTTGTTGTTCCTGGTGGAGAAACTGGTCAAGCATCTATTTATAATGGATTAAAAGCGATACATGATAATGATGAATATAAAGATTCAATAGTTTTGATTCATGATGGAGTCCGTCCATTAATTTCTGAACAGTTGATTACAGATAATATTTTATGCGTTAAAGAAAATGGTTCTGCAATTACCGTAGCTCCGGCGATAGAAACAATAGTTTCTACAGATTCTAAAAATTCCATAACTAAGATTATGGACAGAAAAGATTGCAAACTGGCTCGAGCTCCGCAAAGTTTTTTCATGAAAGATATATTTGAAGTTCATATAAAAGCTATTGCTGATGGAAATACTAATATGATTGATTCTGCTAGTTTAATGCAACATTATGGTTTTGATTTAACGACAGTTGATGGACCTGTAGAGAATATTAAAATTACAACGCCAATGGATTTTTATTTGTTTAGAGCAATCTATGAAATCCGCGAAAATTCTCAAATTTTTGGATTTTAATTATGCTAGAAGCTAAAAAAGATAACATATTGCAAGAAGATTTAGAAATAATTGCTAGTTCAGACGTAGATTGGAATCTATTAGATGGTTCCACTATTTTAGTTACAGGAGCAACAGGCTTAATTGGCTCTCAGATAATAAAAGCCCTTGCTTGTCGGAATCGAATTTATAAAAGCAATATTAAAATTTTAGCATGTGCTCGGAATGTTGAAAAAGCAAAAGTGGTTTTTGCTGATATCTTTAATCGCTCTGATTTGAAAATTATTGAAGGTGATGTTACAAAAGTTTTTGAAGTCAAAGAAGAAGTTGATTACTTAATTCATACCGCTAGCGCAACAGCGTCAAAGGAATTTGTAACAAAACCTGTGGAAGTTATTCAAACGGCTATCAATGGGACGCAGAATTTTTTAGAATTAGCAAAAAATAAGAATGCCAAAGGTGCTGTTTACTTATCTTCAATGGAAGCTTTTGGTATTGTTCAAGCGTCTGAAAAAAAAGCAGAAGAAAAAGATTTAGGTTTTATTGATCTAGAAAATGTCCGAAGCTGTTATCCAGAAAGTAAAAGGCTTTCTGAATGTTTATGTGCTGCTTATGCAAGTGAATATAATGTGCCAATTAAAGTAGCTCGCTTGTCGCAAACTTTTGGCGCAGGAATACATTATTCGGAAAACCGTGTCTTTGCTCAATTTGCCAAAAGTGCCCTTGAAAAGCGAGATATAATTTTACATACGACAGGAATGTCTTTTGGAAATTATTGTTATACAAGAGATACAATTATTGGTATTTTGATTCTTTTGACAAGAGGTTGTGCTGGCGAAGCTTATACTATTTCAAACGAAGAATCAAATATTCGTATTAAAGATATGGCTCAAATGGTTGCTTCAAAATTGGCCGGCAATAACATTAAAGTTGTTTTTGATGTCCCAGAAAGTTCGTTGACTTATGGCTATGCTCCAGATACTGAACTCCATTTGTCTTCTGCAAAAATGCAAAATCTTGGCTGGAAACCAACGGTTAGTTTAGAAGAATCGTATAGACGATTAATGCAAAGTATGTTGTGCACAAAGGAATAAATATGAGAAGTATAAAGCTTTTCATTAAACGCTTGTGTTTCTTTGTGTTTAGGATTTTTACTATTCAGAAAAACAAGATTTTTTTTGATAACTATAATGGTCGCTCATTTGGGTGTAATCCAAAATACATTGCAGAAAAACTTCATGAATTGTATCCGGAATATAAAATTGTATTTCAAGTTCAGAATGGATTTGAAAATGGGTTTCCTGATTATATAAAACTTGTAAAATTTGAATCCATTCAATCTATTTATGAACAAGTAACTGCAAAAATTTGGGTTACTAATGTTCGTAGAAGTATTTTTGCAAAAAAAAGAAAGGGTCAGTTTTATATTCAAACCTGGCATGGAGCGATAGGTGTAAAAAAATGTGAAAGAGATGCTGTTGATAAAATTAGTCCACAAGCAGTGAAACAAGCGTTGCATGATTCGCCATTAATTGATTTAATGATTTCAAATAGTGGTTTTTGTACAGGTGTTTATAAACGTGCTTTTTGGTATAGTGGGAAAATAGCAGAGTTTGGTTACCCTAGAAATGATTTGATTGTTAAACCAAAAGAAGATGTGGTTTGCAAATATTTTAATTTAAAAAGCGAAACTAAGGTCTTGTTCTACGCACCAACGTTCAGAAAGGATACTGCTGCATGGGATTCAGGGCTTGATATCAAAAGAATTTTAAAGGCGTATGAAAATAAATTTGGCGGTCACTGGATTTGTTTGTTGCGATTGCATCCTTGGGCAAAAAAACATTGTGAAGGAAAAAATCTTTACAATGAATACACATTGAACGCTACTGATTATCCTGATATTCAAGAATTGTTAGCCTATAGTGATTCTATTATTACCGATTATTCAAGCTGTATGTTTGATTTCTTAATCTCCAGAAAACCAGCATTTATGTTTGCTCCAGATATTAAGAGTTATATAAATGAACGTGGATTATTATTTGAAATAAATGAATTACCTTTTTATTGTGCTTTAAATAATGATGAGTTAGAAAGAGCTATTTTAAATTTTGAAGAACCTTCCTATTTGAAAAAAGTAAATGATTTTTTTGCAAAGCACACGTTAAAAGATGATGGGAACGCTTCAGAACGTTGTGCACTTTTGATTCATAAGCTTTGTTCTAGTGAAAATTTTGAAGATGCACTAAAAGGGGTTGAATTATGCTAAAAAAAATATTCAAGCCTTTGCGCAAATCGGAAAAGTTCAAAATATTTCTGTTTTATTTTTTTAGACTTTTTCCTATAAAAAAGAACAAAATAGTCTTTTGTAATTTTAGTGGAAAACGTTGTGGTGATAGTACAAGAAGTATATCTGATTACTTACAAAATAAATACCCAGATTTAGATATAGTTTGGCTTTGTCATCCTAAATACAATCCAGAATTACCAGAAGGAACGCGTAAAGTTGTATTTGGGATGCACTCATTGAAAATGATTTACGAATTGGCTACGGCAAAAGTTTGGGTGGATAGTCATACAAAGTTTGCATTTACTCGGAAGAGGAAAAATCAGTTTTATATGGAAACATGGCATGGTGGGATTGGCTTAAAAAAAGTTGAAGGCGATGTAAAAGAAAGTTTAGATGCTGCATATATGAAAAGAGTTCGTGTGAATTCTGCTTTAATAGATGTTTTTTTGTCAAACAGTAAGTGGGCTTCTGAACTTTATAAGCGAGCATTTTTTTACAAAGGGACTTTGTTAGAAAGTGGGTTGCCAAGGAATGATATTTTCTTTAAAAATCAAAACGTTAATGAA
Organism: Fibrobacteraceae bacterium; assembly: GCA_045629945.1. GTDB lineage: Bacteria > Fibrobacterota > Fibrobacteria > Fibrobacterales > Fibrobacteraceae > UBA1765. The sequence continues at coordinate 17,811 of JAZQSE010000012.1, read as the reverse complement.
ATTCATGAGTATTATAAATTAAATTCAAAGATTAATATTCTTTTATATGCTCCGACATTTAGAGCAGATGATAGTGTTGAATGCTATAACATTGATGCAAAAAAAATTTTAGAAGTGTTAGAAAATAAAACGAGTGAAAAATGGGTTCTTTTAGTTCGTTTGCACCCAATGGCTATGAAATTAAAACATAACATTGAATTTAATAGTTCTGTTATTGATGCAACAAATTATCCGGATATGCAAAAATTACTTTTAGAAGCTAGCGCATTGATTACTGATTATTCAAGTTGCATGTTTGATTATGCTTTGCTAAAGAGACCTTGCTTTATATTTGCGAATGATATTTTAGCTTATAAAAATGACAGAGATTTTTATTTTGAATTAAAAGAACTACCTTTTTCAGTGGCAGAAAATAATGATGAACTTGAAATGAATATTTTAAAGTTTAATCAAAAGCAATTTGAAGATGATTTAGTTAAATTTTTTAAAGATGTTGGCCTGATGGAAAAGGGTAATGCCACAGAAATTGCTTCTAAGCAAATTGAAACTTGGATGAATTTATAATGCAAAATTCCTCAAGAATTATTTTAAATACCGGAATTTTATATTCAAAAATGTTTTTGAATATTTTTATTGCATTATTTTCAACACGATTAATTTTAAATGCTCTTGGAACAAATGATTTTGGTATTTACGCATTAGTGGGCGGTGTTATTGGTGCTTTATCTTTTTTAAATAAAGCAATGGCAACAGCTACGCAACGATACTTGTCTTATAATCGTGGTAAGGGAACAGAACAATTAGGAAAAGTTTTTAATACGTCTTTAATATTACATGTTTTAATCGGAATCCTTTTTGTTATTGTTTTAGAAATTTGTGGTTTGTTTTTATTTGATGGATTCTTAAATATTGAATCTTCAAGATTGGCTGCCGCTAAATTTGTTTTTCATTGCATGGTTGCAAGCACCTTTTTTTCAGTTATTGCAGTACCTTATGATGCGATAATGAATGCAAAAGAAAACATGCTTGTTTTTTCTTTATTCAGTGTTTTGGAATCTGTATTAAAACTTTTAATCGCCATTTATCTTTTTTATACTCCTGTTGATAAATTAATGACTTATGGTTTGTTAATGGCTTTGATGATGGTTTCTTGCCGGACACTTAAAAGGCTTTATAGTCATTATAAATACAAAGAAACAAAAATTAGATTAGGAGTAGTCGATTTTAAATTGCTAAAAGAAATGGCTTGTTATTCGGGCTGGATTACTGTAGAAAGCGTGTGTCATATTGCAAAAGGGGAAGGTATTCCAGTTGTTCTGAACCTGTTTTTTGGTACAGGTGTAAATGCGGCTTATGGCGTATCTACACAAGTTCGGCAAAATATTGGGTTCTTTTCTGAAATGATTTTTAAATCATCAAATCCGCAAGTGATGCGAAATATTGGTGATGGATTTATAGATAAAAGTATAAAGCTTTCTACAACGGTATGCAAATTTTCCTATTTGCTCATGGCGTTACTTTCAATACCATTGATTATAGAAGCAGATTTTATTCTTTCGTTATGGCTAAAAAATGTCCCTGATTATGCAGCACATTTTTGTCGGTTAGTTTTAGGAACAAATTTAATGATTATGCTAGCACGAGGGTTGAATTTTTTAATAGATGGAATCGGGAAAATAAAAGTATATAGAATAACTTTGAGTATTTTAAATCTGATTGTTTTTCCGATAGCATTGGTATTGTTGAAAATGGGCGCTTCACCTTATAGTGTTTTTATAGGAATTTTTCTCTCGGATTTTTTAGTGGTTGTTGCTCGCATTTATTTTGCAGCAAAATACTCAGGGATGAATGCGTCTGAATTTTGTAAAGCTGTCCCATTTAGACTTGCTCCATTAACCATATTGATTTTATGTGTGTTGTGGAATTTACCTGATTTATTTCATCTTACAAACTGGGGAAGTTTGATTTTTACGCTTGTAGTTTCTTCTGTTTTACAAATACTTACATTTTATCTGTTTGTTTTAGATAAAAATGAACAAAAATTTGTCTTTGAATTTATGGGAAAAATGAAGAGGAAATTATGCAGAACTTAATTTATACATTGCCTATAATTTTATTGATTTTGTTTTTTTGGAAAGCTGATTTTTTTAAAAGAGATTTGTATAAAGAAACATTGTCTTTAGATAATGCCTTGGTTGTACGAGGATTTGCTGCGATAAGTGTTGTATTATGTCATACTGGAATCCCGGTTTTTTATAGGCATGGGTATTTGTTTGTTGCCATATTTTATTTCTTTTCTGGTTACGGATTAATGTATGGATTTTTGAAAAAGAAAGATTATTTAAAAGGTTTTTTGAAAAAACGTTTTTTGAGTTTAATGATTCCGTATTGGGTGGCTACCTTGTTATATATAGTATGGTTTTTTATTTTAGGCCATACTTTTGAATTTAAAGAAATCTTGTTAAGTTTTATTTTCCCTTATTTAGAAGGTGGTAGAATTGTAACGGTAGCGTGGTATGTTTGTACAATTGCTGTCTTTTATTTAGCATTTTATATTTTCTTTAAATTTTTCTCAGTAAAAAAAGCGATTTGTTTAATTTCAGTATTTAATATAGCATACATTATTTATTGTAAAGAAATTGTTCATGTAAGTAGTATTGTTTGGTATTGTTCAAATTTGCCATTTTTATTAGGAATTTTGATTGCATACAAGAAAGAATTTGTTGAAAAAATAATTAAGGATAAATATTTTATTCTCGCGATAACCTTTGTGACCACTTTGTCTATAGCGTTGCTTTATGTGAAAGTATCTAGAACAATAATGCAACAAATCGCATCGTTAAGTATTGTTTCTTTATTAGTTTTGGTAATGTATCGAACACATTTAAAAAGCAAAGTTCTTGCTTTTTGTGGAAAGATTTCTTATGAAATTTATCTATGTCATTATTTAATAATGTTACCATTAAACAATACTTATAAATTTGTAAATCCGGGTTATAAATCATCAATTTATTCTGTTCAATTAGATAATCAATTTTTAGTTGCAGTTTTTAGCGTTTTGGGAGCCATTTGTATTTCATATTTTATCAAAAAATTTAATTCTAAAGTAATGAAGTTATGCCATATTTGATAATACTTGTTGTTTTCCTTCTTGCACGTTTTTTTAATTTGTGTTTATTGTATGCGTTAAAAACGCCAAATGGTTCGGTTTTAACAGAATCAGGTATCTTTGTTTTAATAAAAAGAAGTATTGCTGCTGATTTTGCAGCACTTGGGTTTATTACGATTTTGTTTTTAATTATCAGTTTAATTTTAAAACGAAATAAACGAATTTTTTTAACTATTCAAACATCAATTTTTGGGGTTTATCTTTTATTATCCATTTTTGATTCTGAACTTATTCGTTGGTTAAGCAGACGTTTCACAATAGGCTATTTTAAAACTTATGCCGGTGCTGCTAGTGATATGAACTTAGTTGTTAATATCATTCAAGGCGGACTTCTTTCATTTGTGCTAAACGCATTAATTTTATTCTTTGCTTTGCTTGCGTCTTATTTTGTTATCAAGAAAATAAAATTTGATTTTCATAGCAGAAAAAACAAACTTATAGCTGTATTAATTTTAATATTGCTCTCAACATTTGCGATGCAATATGCTTTTTACAAGCCTCTTAAAGATAGACAAAGACGAGATAGAATACGCCCTTTTTACACTCATATTTATAATGAAATAATTTATTCAAAAACACATAAGACAAAGCCGATTGATTATGAAAAAGGAATCGTGTTTTTAGGTGGAAATCCAAAAGCAAAGTATCCGTTTCTTAAAGAAGAATCTTCCAATATTTCAGATTTTAAATTCTTAGATATAAATGAAAAACCTGATATAATATTTTTAACGATAGAATCTTTGAGAGGTTGGGTCTTTGATATTCGGACTTTGTTTGCACAAGAAAAATTACCGAATTATATTAGCCTTGCTCAAAACGGCATTTATTTTCCTTATACGTATTCTGTAGGTTTTCCATCAACAGAGGGCTTGCTTGGAATGCAAAGTGGAATATGGAGTCATACCGAAAAATATTTTGCAACTTATGAATACAATGCAAAAGGATTGCCCGAGATTTTAGGAGAGGCTGGTTATAATCGGATTGTAATTCCAGGAGCAAATCCAAATTTTGATAATTTTACGCCAGTGTTTGAAAAATGGTATGATAAAATAGAATATCATAAAGAAATACATAACGACATTCCGTTAGCAAAGAAATTTGTTGAGGTTTATCAACAGAGAGACAAAACAAAACCTTTGTTTTTGAATTGGATGAGTTCTACAACACATTCTCCTTTTCTGTTTCCAAAAGAACTTGGCGAAACGCCTGATGACAATTATGAGAGGTATGATAGTTTAGCGGTTTATTTAGATAAAGCGCTTGGAATAATTCTTGATGCAATAGAAAATGACTCAAGAAAAGAAAATACAATTATAATCCTTTCCGGAGATCATTCGTTTGCAACAGGAATTCAAAAAGAGCGTTTAGAAAAAGTTGGAAATGCGCATAGCGGAAGAGTCTGGACCAATTTAATTATAGCAGGGAAAAATATTCCTCAAGATTCTGTAAATTTGAGTTTTGCATCTCATGCAGATATTGCCCCGACATTATTGAACTTATTAAACATTAAAACTCAAAATAATTTTGTTGGAGTTGATTTATTAGGGGATAATCAAGGTTCGAAATTTTCATTTGTTCAACAAGATTTAGCATTACATTTTAAAAAGAAGCATATTTATGCGAATATAAATGAAAATGATTTTGTTGTATTAAAAGCATTAGAAGAGCCTTGCTGGGATACAAAAAAAGTCTCAAAAGGTTTCATCGGAGAGAACTTTTTAGAACCAACAAAAGAAGATTCGCTTTTAGCTGATTCTTTGAAAGCAGCGGCAAAAGCCTGGACTTATGTTTTAGACAATAATTTACTTTATAAAGAAGAAAAGTAATTCTATATTGATTTTATGTCAGCAAAACGTTTCTTATATAATTTAATTCCAGCACCATTAAAAAATGGAATCAATAACTTACACCTCAAAGATTTTATTCAGCAGTCAGGCAAAGAAAAACGAGAAAGTAGAGTTATAGAAAAATTAAAAAAGCAAGAAGAAATTCATGTTGTGTTTATTGCGATGTCTGTAGCTTTTTGGAAGTATGATGAACTTTTCAAACTTATGCTCCAACACAAAAAATTCAAGCCTGTTGTTTTGTTGCAACCAAGAATTACTGATTCAAAAGAAACGCAAAATATTCATATAGAGCAAATGGAAAATTTTTTTAAAGAAAGAAATTTCCCTTATGTGAAAAATTTTAAATCAATTAAAAGTGATATTGTATTTTATGCGCAACCTTATAAAAATTCTGTACCTGAATGTTTAAGGCCATATAATTTAAAAGACAAACTAACTTGTTATGTGCCTTACGCTTTTTTTATTTCCAACTACAGCTGGGCGTACAATTCAATGCTTCATAAATTAGCATGGAAATGTTTTTACCCCACAGAATTACATAAAACCAATGCAAAAGAAATCTGTTACAATCAAGGGAAAAATGTAGAAGTTGTCGGCTATTCTTTGTATGATCAATTTAAAACAGAAGTAAAAACAGATCCGTGGCAAAGTAAAGAGAAAAAGCGGATTATCTGGGCTGTTCATCACTCCATTTTGAATAATGATCTTGCAGAATGTTCGACTTTTTTAAAGTATGCAGAAGCCATGAAAAATTTGGCAATAGAAAATCAAAATTTGGAAATAGCATTTAAACCACACCCTCATTTAAAAGAACATTTGTACAAGCATGAAGATTGGGGAAAAGAAAAAACAGATGCGTATTTTGATTTTTGGAAAAATAGTTCAAACACATTTTTTGCCGAAGGTAATTATATAGACTTGTTTAAAACATCAGATGCAATGATTCATGATTGCGGGTCTTTTACGGTAGAATATTTGTATGTCAATAAACCTATTTTGTATATAGGAAATGAGCGCGGTAAAATTCTTTGCAATTTTGGGAAAATGGCAATGGAGGCAAATTATACATTAAATGATTTTTCCATAGAAGAATTTATAGACACATTGCACATAGACAAAAAAAATCAAGTGCGAACAGAATTTTTGCAAAAGTATTTAATCCCGCCAAATAACAAAACATTTAGCCAAAATATTTTAGACATTTTGGAAGGCTATTTAAAATAAAAGATGAAAAAAATATTTGCTCTTGTTTTTTTCTTGTCTGTAATTCTTTGGGGAAGTGAACTTACTTTCGCTACTTGGAATCTGCGTTGGCAGAGTAAAGGCGATAAGGAAAATGGCAATGGTTGGGATAAACGCGTAAAACCTATTTCTGATGTTATAAATTTTTATGATTTTGATATTGTAAACACTCAAGAAAATAGTGAAGCCCACGCAAGAGATTTGATGCCTTATCTGCCGGATTATGAAATTATTCAGATTGATACTTTAGAACATAATGCCATTTTATTAAAAAAAGGAAAATTTGAAGTTTTAGAAAAAGGGCGATTTTATTTATCTAAAACGCCTAAAAAAAGAAGCAAAAGTTGGGATTCTAAACACACGCGCTCCTGTACGTGGGTAAAATTAAAATACCAAGAAACGATATTTTTTGTTTTTAACGTGCATTTTGATTATCATGGGAAAAATGCTCAATTTGAAAGTGCAAAATTAATGAGTAAGCAAATTGTAAGTATTGCAGGGGATAATCATTTTATTTTTGCCGGTGATTTGAATTTTGTTGAAAAATCGCCTGCATATCAAGAATTATTCCATTGTGTGAAATTAAGTAATGCCAAAGAAAAAGCTTCATTTGTTTACATTCCAAATAATAGTTACAACTATTTTAACCCGCAAAAATACAGTAAATGGCAATTTGATCATATTTTTACAGATAAAAATGCTGTTATTTTAAAATATGGCATTTTAAATGAACAATATTATGATGGTGAAGTTTATAGGTATCCTTCTGATCACCAACCAGTAATGATTAAATTTCAATGGTGAAATATAAAAGGTTGAAAAAATTACTATATTGCGGTTTATGAAAAAATATAAACGGGCAATCACATATGGAACATTTGACCTTTTTCATATTGGTCATGTTCGTTTATTACAAAGAATTTCTGATTTAGCAGAAGAAGTGTATGTAGCTGTGTCTTCTGATGAATTTAATAACTTGAAAAATAAAGTTTGTATTATCCCATATGAAGAACGAATTGAAATAGTAAAAGCTATTGGTTGTGTGACTAAAGTTTTAAAAGAAGAAACTTGGGAACAAAAAGTTTCTGATATTCAAGATAATAATTGTGACTTGTTTGTAATGGGAAATGATTGGGAAGGAAAGTTCGACTTTTTAAAAGAGTATTGTGACGTTATTTATTTGCCAAGAACTGCAGGTGTTAGTACGACAAAAATTAAAGAAAATGTAAAACGCTAAAAAGCAATGAGTATATTAGTTCTTTTACTTTTCTTTGCTCTTTTATTAATCATAGTTTATGGTGATACCGAAAAAAGATTCTTATCACTTATTGCGGGAACCATTTTATTTGCCAATGTTTCTTTATTTATAAAAAATCCATCTCTTTCTCCGCAACACATTTTATTATACGCATTTATCTTCTTTGAATATTTTAAAAATGGTATTGAGTTTAGAAAGAATTTTCTAAAAAATCCTTTAATAATTCCGCTAGTTTTGATTCTATTTAGTATGGTCGCTTCTGCCTTTTTTAATGGTGGAATAGTTTCAAAAGACATGTATTATGGCGTAAGAGATTTTGTAGACACATTTTCTTATTTGATAGTTGCTTTGTATTGCGGTAAGAATATTGCTTTTGAATCTGTCCCCGAAAAATTATGGAAGTTTTTGATTGTTTGTTGTATTTTAGGAATTGCAGAAGGTTTACTGAATGCGAATTATCCCTATAAAATTATCAATTCAGCGTTCCCTTATTATGAAGGGTTGTATAATTTAAATACAGATGTTAGCTTAAGCCAAGATTGGCGAATCAGAACGTGTTTTACTACAAAGCATCCAACTGCATTTGGTACATTGCTTGTTAGTTTATTTTTCTTTTATTTACCTCTTATTAAAACACAAATTTTATCGCGTTATAAAGTGTTGCTTTTACTTGCATTACTCGCAGTAAATATTGTAATGTGTGGTTCAAGAACGGCTTTGCTTTGTTTGTTTTTTGGTTTAGCTTTATTGCTTTTTGATAAAGTTGGAGTAGTTCTTAAAATTATTATTGTTGGGCTTATGCTCTTATCGTTTACCACTATTATGGGTATAATGATGGAGAATTTTTGGGAAAGCCGTGGTGCGGGTGGAGGGTCTTCATTAGATTATCGCATGCGTCAACTTGTTTTCTCTGTAGAGTCTATTGCAGAAGCGCCTGTTTTTGGAAATGGAAATAAATACGCGGCTAATTACATCTTGCAAGAAACTGATGCTGGCGGAAAAGAAGCAGAAGATGCCTATGGAGAAAATATGGGAGGCCTTGAATCTATTGTATTTACCTTGCTTATTGATCGTGGTGCAGTTGGGCTTTTGACTTACTTTTTACTAATGCTTTGGATGTTTGTTCTTTTGTTTAAATATCGTAGGCTAAGTGAGTTTACAACGAGTGGATTTGCTTTGATTGGCGCGTCGTTTGTTTACGTGATATTGTCTGGTGTTATCGGAAACAGTTCAAACTTTTTCTTTTTACTTTCCGGGTTTCAATTAGGGTATATTGCTTTAAAACGAGAAGAAGCAGATGGAGAAATGCTAACTACGGAAAATGAAATTCTAGAAAGTGAAAAAGCTAAAATATAATCATAGTTATTTGAATCTGTTACGGAAATGTTGTGCGAGAGCGTAAAAGAAAGTAAGTCTAAATCTTAATACGTATCCAAAATATTTTTCGCTTTCTTTTAGTTTTAAATATTTAATATTTTGGGTGGCTTTCTTGTATTCTTTTGATATTACTAGTTGTTTGAAATACTTGTATTTCTTAAAGAAAAAACCAGGAAACTCTTTTATAAAAAAACTTTTTAAAGCAATCTTTTTAAGAAAGAAAATCATTCTTGCATAATAAGCGTTAGTAAATTCATTTCCTTTATTAAATTCAGAAATGAAATTTGAAATATAGCTTGAAGCCTTTGAACATTTTTCAATTAATTCAAGCCCTTCGCTATGGCAAAGGGAATTTTTAGTAATGCGGTATAAATAAACTTGCTCTTTTATATAAGCAACCGAAGAAGCGAATTCGAAAATTTTTAACAGAACAATGCCATCTTCATAATAGTTTAAATCTCTAGGAAAATCAATTTTATTTTTTTCAAAAATTTCTTTTTTTATTAAAAAACCCCAAGGCGTTGAAAATAAATACCCACAATCTTTTGTGTAATAAGGGCTATAGCCTCGATACAAAACCATTTGCTGGATTTGCTCAATTATGTTTTTTTCTTTAGTTGAAAATTCATGACTAAAGTAAGAATATGCTTTTTTACGATTTTCATTAAAGGCAATATAATCACCAATAACAATGTCTGCATTTCCAGTTTTTGCTTTTTGGTATAATTTGTCTAAAGCATTTTCTGCTAAAATATCATCAGAGTCACAGAAGAAAACAAATTCACCCTTTGCAATTTTTAGCCCATCATTTCTTGCTGCTGAAACGCCTTCGTTATTTTTATGAATGGCTATAAAACGAGAGTCGTTTTGGGCGTAATTATCAATAATCTCGCCTGAAGAATCCTTGCTTCCATCATTGATTATAATAAACTCTACATCTTTAAAATTTTGTTTTTTTAAACTATCTAAACATTCTGTTAAATAAACAGCGGAATTATAAACCGGGACAATTACACTTATTAACGAAGCCATTATTTCACTTCTTCAATATTGACTATCTGGTGATGATTTCTGTCGTTTTGAGCAGGTGGCTTCATATAATCGCCATAAAGTTGTTTGCAAACAAAATCATAATCTTCAGGGCCAGAGATTTCAGTATCTTCAAAAGGGTACATACGCCCTTCGCCATAATATTTTTTATGAAACATTTCACGGAATTTGTAGGCGCCCATAGCGTTTACTAGGTAATTTGATTTTTCATACGATATAGAAGTCAAGGCGCGTTCCATGCGAGCAAGGCATTTTTTTGTATTTAAAAATTTTTGAATAGGGGTATTTAAACCAATCCAAACCAAAATCTTTTCATGAATAGGTCTATTCTTTTTATTTACATCAACTAATTTATCAAAGCAAGAAAATCTGAATAAAGCTCTTAAAATTAAAACGTAAAATACTTTTATTTTGCGAAGAACTTTATTGTTTGGCATCGGGTCCAGAGGAAAAATATCAATCCAAGCAAAAGATTCTTCTGCTTTTAATTTATCGTTACGAACAATTTTTAAAGAAGAATCTTCTAGTTGTCCGAAGTAGCGGATGTGAGAATCGTTATTTTTATAAGTTTTAAATGAGATTTTATCGTCGCTATTTTTTTCTAGTATCTTGCATAATCTTTCGTAATCAGGACGGGGTACACCAATGTCAATATCATCATCCCATGGGATAAAACCTTTGTGTCGAATAGCTCCGAGTAAAGTTCCGCCTAATGCAAAATATTTAATATCGTGCTCTTTACAAATTTTTTGAAAATATTTTAAAAGTTGCAATTCACACAATTGCAACTTTCTTAAAGATGGATTTTGTTCAATCGAATTATTCATTTTTTAAACAAGCTTTATGAACATTTTTTTCATTGTCTGGTGGCTCTTGCATGTAATTCCCATACATTTGATTAAGTACAGCATGATAATTTTCAGGGCCTAGAATTTTCAATCCTTCAAAATCATACATTTGGCCGTTATTGTAGTAGCTTTTGGGGAACATTTCTTTGAATTTATATTGTCCCATAAAGTTTACAATCCAATTAGATTCTTCTAAAGGATACTTGATAAGCAAATTATTTAGTTTATCTAAAATAGCTTTGTAATCAGCATTTTTCTTATAACCGGTAATTTGCAAAAATTTAATGGCAAGACGTTCTGACAAAGGTCTGTTCGGGCGTTTTAAGTTTAGCTTATTAAAACAGGCAGCATGGTATACAAAACGCGTCCATAAAAGTTTCAGCATATGAATTCGACGAATAATAAAATTATTAGGCATTCCATCTAATGGGAAAATATCTACCCAAATATTTTCATCACGGATTTCTATACTTCCTTGACGGCACATGATATAACGCGTATCAACGATTCTTGCAAAGTAAAAGTGATGTGTCGATTCGTCTTGGTATGTACGTAATTTTAAATGTTCCGGGAGCTTTTGAGCAATATTTTTTAAAAAAGCATCATATTGATTTCTTGGAATACCAATATCAATATCATCATCCCAAGGGATAAACCCTTTATGACGAATAGCACCTAACAAAGAACCTCCCAATAAATAATAAGGGATTTTATCATTATCTAAAAGTTCTTTCAGAATTTTGAAAATATCAAAAATCTTGGTCTGTACTGTAGATAATGTTTCAGGTTCTTTTGTCTTTAAATTTAAGCCCATGTCGTTCTTTTCACTTATGCAAATTTTTTTCTATCCCTCTGCCTTACCTTTACCAATGCTGATTACTTCAAAGCCAATTTTTCGAAGAGCGTTGGCATCAAGAATGTTTCTGCCATCAAAGACAAAAGCTGGTTTAGTCATAGAATTGTAGATTCTTGTCCAATCCAATTCAGCAAAGCATTTCCATTCAGTGCAAACAACAACTGCATGAGCATTTTCAACTGCTTTATATGGGTCTTCTTCAAATTGAACTTGCTCTAAAACATCAGCCAAATCGCGTTTAGCATCAGGAATTGCTTTAGGGTCTGTTACAACTGGAATAGCGTGTTCGGCGAGTAAATCGCGAACGACAAGATTAGCTGGGCTTTCACGAGTGTCACCAGTATTTGCTTTAAAAGCAAAACCAAATACAGCAATCTTTTTAGCTGCGATAGTGTTGAACATTACTTCAAGCATTCTAGAAACCATACGGTGGGTTTGCCATTCGTTAATTTTTACAACACTTTCCCAGTAAGCGGCTACCTCTGGAAGTCCGTAATATTCACAGAGATAAACTAAATTCAAAATATCTTTTTTAAAACAACTTCCGCCAAAACCAATAGATGCTTTTAAAAATTTTGACCCAATGCGAGTATCTTTTCCCATCACAAAAGCCACTTCATCAACGTCAGCACCTGTTTTTTCACAAAGCGCACTGATAGAGTTAATAGAAGAAATGCGTTGGGCAAGGAATGCATTAGCCGTGAGCTTTGTAAGTTCAGAACTCCAAAGATTGGTGGTCAGAATGCGTTCGCGCGGGACCCAATGAGCATAAACATCGACGAGTTTTTGGCAAGCGGCAATTCCGGATTCTGTCTGATGACTTCCGATAAGTACACGGTCTGGTTCAAACAAATCCTGTATAGCAGTTCCTTCTGCTAAGAATTCCGGGTTACTCAAAACTTCAAAATGAATTCCTTTGTCATTAGAATTCAAAATGCGTTCCATCGCAGCAGCTGTGCGTACAGGAAGCGTAGATTTTTCAACAATGATTTTTCCAGAATCGCAAACGTCTAAAATTTGGCGAGCTGTTTTTTCCCAATATTGAAGGTCGCTGGCTTTACCAGCTCCATGTCCGAATGTTTTAGTTGGGGTGTTTACAGAAACAAAAATAATATCAGCTTCTTGAATGCCTTTAACAATATCTGTACTAAAAAATAAGTTGCGACCGCGAGCACGTTTTACAACATCGTCTAGCCCTGGTTCAAAGATAGGGAGGTTATCGCTATTCCAGGCATCAATTCTTGCTTGATTGATATCAACGACAGTAACTTTAATGTCAGGGCATTTATCTGCAATGACTGTCATAGTCGGACCGCCGACATAGCCAGCTCCAATGCACAAAATTTTTGTATTAAAATTCATAATAAGGCAAAAATAACAAAAAAAAGCCTTCTGTAAACACTCTTTACTAAAATGGATAGAAAATGTGATTCTATCCCATTTTCTTAATTTGTATGTCTTGTGTAAATAGATGTTTACAGAATGTTAGCGACCTGGCAAGCTCCGACTAGTTATCGCGAGAAGTTTTTTTAGATGGCGCAGTCATTTGTTCGCAATGAGATTGCTTCTGTCGTTTCACTCTATCGCAAGTGGCAAGAATTGTGAGCTCGTTTAGGATTGTCATCGCAAATGTAGTGTAGCAATCTTCATAGAGAGTTCGCTAAGAATTGAACTTGTTATCAAGAGATAAGCTACGAAAAATCCTTTTGCTTTTCTAATAAAAAAGATATAGATTCTAAAAATGAGATTTTTATTGTTTTTTTTATTCTATTTCGCACTTTTAGCTTGTTCTGGCGATTCAAGTACATCCACTCGGTTAGAAGGCGAAAATTTACCAGAAGAAGAGCCGATAGTTTCTTTACCTTACATAGAAGGCTTTCCAGTAAAATTTAGTGAAGTTGATCCAATAAATACTGTTTTTAAAGACCACGAAGGTGATGACCCTGCCTGGGTTGAATTATTGAATACAGCTGATACAGTAGTGAATTTAAATGGTCTTTTTCTAACGGATACGCCAAGTGAACCTGCTAAATGGCAATTAGGAGATTCTCCCATTTTTCCTAAAAATCGTTTTGCCATATTCCTTTCTGGGAAAAATTTGCCAAATTACGAAGCCCCGCATGATTCTGTAGAAATGGTTGGTTCTGGTAGTTGGGCTTGGGCTGATGAAGATAATGCTGATATCCCTGGAACTAGTTTTGTAAGGCCTTGGGCGTATGAAAATAAGTATAAAATCAGGGGTCCAGATGATTATTATCGTTTTTCAGCAGAAATTCAATATGGTGAAAATGAAGAATTAGGCTGGCATTCGGCATGTTTGTTTATAGGAACAGGAAATGCTTCGTCATCAGATGTTTTAGATATAAGTAATGCAAATGAGCTTCTTTTTACAGGTTATATAACTAAAGGGGCTGTATTCAGAGTGCGTTTAGCTCAACCAGATTTAGATGATTGGACAGGGTGGAGCGAAACTGTTATTGGAACAGGGGATTCAACAACAACTTATCAAATTACTTTGCCGAAAAATAAAACATTTCCAGATTTGAAAAATATCTATGGTACTCGTTTGGCTCCAGATGATAATGAAATGAAGTTAGTTCAATTTGACTTACATCATTATATAGCAAGAAACAGAGGGCATGAATTACACGCTGCATTTAAGATTAAAAATACTGGCGGAACTCTTTATTTAACAAATGGTGAAGCTATTCTTGATTCGGTTAGCTATCCAGAACTCCCACCAGAAAAAACTTGGGGGACAGATGCGTTAGGAAACTGGGGCTACGCTGACCCAAGCCCTTTGTTAGAAGCGACTACGCAACTTTATCCAATAAGAGGGGAAACGGTGTATCTACCACCATCAGGATTTTATTCAGAACCATTTATGCTTTCTGTAAATACTAATCCAACATCTATTGTGCGTTGTGAATTGGGTGGAAGGCCGCCACATGCCCAAAGTCAAGTTTATCAAGAAATTCCAATAAGTGCAACAACAGTTGTGCGCTGTGCTAGTTTTAATGAAGGAACTCTTCCTGGAGAAATTGTGAGCAGAACTTATGTATTTGAACAACAACCAAGTATTGCTACCGTTTTCTTAACCGGAGATCCTGATTCTTGGTTTAATCCAGATACAGGAATTTATATGGAAGGTCCTAATGCACAAGCTTCTGACCCACATTATGGCGCCAATTACTGGTTAGATAAAGAAATTCCTGTGTTTGTAGAATTATTTGAACCAGGAAATGTTGCACCTGCTTTTGCTGAAAATGCAGCATATAAAATTTTTGGTAATTATAGTCGTGCAAACGATAAAAAATCAGCATCTATTACATTCAAAGAAAAATATGGTAAAAAAAGATTAGAATACCCATTATTCCCAGAATACCCGCATTTACAAGAGTTCCGTGTATTCTTATTGCGTAACAATGGCTCTAATTTTTCAGGTGATTATATTCGTGACCGTTTGGGAAGTTCTGTTTCTAAAGGATTAGGCGTTGATTTCCAGAAGTCAAGACCATCCATTGTTTATTATAACGGAGAATACTACGGGATTCACAATATAAGAGAACGCTCTACGGAATATTATTTTGAAACAAATTATGGTTTAGATCCAGAAAATATTGATTTGTTAAAAGCAGATAATTCAGCATCAAATGGTTCTGCACAAGATTACGAACAAATGATTTCTTATTTAGAAACAAATGGAGCAACTAGTAGTGAACATTATGAAAAAATTAAACAATGGATGGATGTAGATAATTTTATCAATTATTTGCATACAGAAATATTTGCAAACAACAGAGACTGGCCAAGCAATAACTTAAAAAAATGGCGATCAAGTTCGCCTGTAACCAAGTGGAAATGGTTCTTGTATGATTTGGATTTTGGCTGGGGAAATGAATATTCAGAATTTGACAACAACATATTTGAATTTACATTGACAGATTCTGGTCCGGCTTGGCCGAATGGTCCGGCTTCTACTTTCTTACAGAGAACATTAATGCAAAATGAAGAATTTAAATCGGCCTTCATCAACCGTTTCTCTGTTTTACTGGTAACCTATTTCTCGCCAGGGATTTTAAAAGAAAAAATTGATGCGATGATGAACGAAATCAATGCTGAAATTCCACGAGACCAAGAACGTTGGTGGCATAATGAATCATATATGTCTAGGCAGTTGGATTTGATATATAAATTTGCCGAAACTCGTTCGGTAACAGTCTTACAAGAAATGCAGGAATACTTTGGGTTGCCAACCGTAGCGCCGGTTTTACTTGAAGCTAAAGGAAATGGAAACATAGCCGTTCATAATTTAACACTCCCAATTCCTTCTGTTAATGCACCATTCTTTGCAGGCTTCCCAGTAACTTTAGAAGCTATTCCTTCTGCAGGCGGTATATTTGAAGGTTGGAGTGATGGAGAAACTGCAAAAGTGCGAACTATTTTACCAGAACAAGTTCCTCATTTGCAAGCTATTTTCCGCTAATGTAGAATTACTATTTTGCTTTTGTAATAGCTATCAAAGTAGCAGAAGCAAGAATAAAAATAATACCCAAAACAAGTCGAGTTGTTAAGACTTCGTTAAAGACTAGAACGCCTATAGAAACAGCTGTTATAGGCTCAAGAGCTCCTAAAATAGCAGTTGGAGTAGAACCAATAATTTTTACAGCTTTAACCATAAAAATCAATGAAAGGGTAGTTGGAACTAGTCCAAGCATAAAACTCCACCCAAGCGAACTAGTTTCATGTAATAATGGCGGCATGCCAGAACCCAATATGATGGAATAAAGCAATAAAAAAACAAGACAAAAACAAATGGCATAAAATGTCATCTTTACAGTTCCCATTTTAAGATTGACAAAATTTGCCATAACCATATAAATCGCATAAGCAAGAGAAGAAATAAAAACAAATAAAAGTCCTATTGGATTTAGGGGAGTTGATCCACCGCCCTTATACAAAAGAGCTACACCTAACATTGAAATAGCAATAGAAATCCAAGTCCATTTTTTTATTTTCTCTTTAAAAAAGATGGCCATCAGAATAGCCACTTCTAAAGGGTAAAGAAACAGAAGTGTAGAAGCAAGTCCGGCATCCATATAATTAAAAGAAGTGTAAAAAGGTAGCGAACTGGAAGCAAATAAAAATCCAAAAACAAGCAGCACTTTAAATTCGGCAAATGAAATTTTAAAATGAGAACCTTTCGCAACAAGAACTACAAACAGAAGTAAGGCAGCCATTAAAAATCGGTAAAAAAGAACAGCATCTGGTAAATAACCTTGCTCATACAAATGTAAAGCGCCAAGAGGATTCATTCCATAACAAACGGCAGACGCCGCCGCAAAAAAGAATCCTTTAATAGAAGAAATATGAGAACGAAATTTTGATAAAGGCATAGACAGGAAAAAATTTAACATATAATCGTAATCACAAAAGTTTTTGAAAGAAAATCATTAGGGGTAAAAATTTTGAAAAAAGAATGATTCAGGAAAGGTGATTCGAAAATATTTTCGAATCGTCGACAAAGCCAATAGAAGGCAAAAAAAAAGATTTTGTACCTATATAATAATAGGCAAAATAAGGATTCTAGTGAAAATCTAGAAGTTTTAACAAGTTATTAACAAATTATCCCCATTGAAATTAGTTTAAATAGATATTTTTTTGCAGTTTTTTAGTTTTTTGGTTGACAAAAAGCCTGGGGGGTTCTACATTTGTTCCGCCTGCCAAAGTAGCTCAGCTGGTAGAGCAGCTGATTTGTAATCAGCCGGTCGTAGGTTCGATTCCTATCTTTGGCTTTGAAAAGGGTCGTTGCCCGAGTGGTTAAAGGGGACGGACTGTAAATCCGTTGGCTTACGCCTACCGTGGTTCGAAACCACGACGGCCCACTGAATCGAACAATAATCCCCGCAGTAAAGACCTTGCTGTGGGGATTATGCCCAGGTAGCTCAGTGGTAGAGCACTTCCTTGGTAAGGAAGAGGTCTCGGGTCCGACTCCCGATCTGGGCTTTCACAAACACGGAGGCTAAAATGGCTAAAGAACATTTTGACAGAAGCAAGCCGCACTGCAATATCGGCACTATTGGTCACGTTGACCATGGTAAAACAACATTGACAGCAGCAATTTGTACAACACTCGCTGCAAATGGTCTCGCAGACGCAAAGAA
>JAZQSE010000011.1:0-71502 GCA_045629945.1 Fibrobacteraceae bacterium | reverse complement strand
GTTTATACACTTGCCCGCAGTTTTTGTTTTCAAGCTTCTTGTTGCGAACTACTTTTGTCATTACGAGACGTGCTGAATGCACGGCGTGGTAATCTCCTTGCCAGTAGATCGCCACACTACGTTCGCGATGACAAGTCGTTTATACACTTGCCCGCAATTTGTTATCAATCAGCCTTTTACGTGAATAGCAGAAGCAAATTCTTTCAATAAAACCGGGTCAGAAACTTTTTCCCAAAGCGTTCCTGTCACAATAATTTGTGCACCAGCAGCAACTCGGACAGCAGCAGTCTGAGGGTCTTTAATGCCGCCACCAGTAATGATAGTCATTTCAGTTGCTTTTCGAGTATAAGCAATATGTTCAACCGGAACAGGTTCTTCAGCTCCGCTACCGGCTTCTAAATAAACATAACGCATCCCCATTAATTCTGCTGCAATAGAATTAACCATGCTTAATTTAGGTTTGTTTGCAGGCACAGGAGTTGTTCCACTTATGTATTCAACCGTTGTGCGTTTTCCGCTATTAATAAGTTGGTAGGCCGTTGGAATGGCTTCCATATTTAAAGCTTTAACTAAAGCGCCACCACGCACTTGTTCATCAATCAAGTAATTAGGGTTACGACCGCTTACAAGTGTCATAAATAGCATGGCATCAAAACCAGGAACAACCTGAGAGGCTCCACCAGGAAATAAAACCACAGGTAAATCCAATTCTGCTTTTAATGCGGCTACTTGGCGAGGTAAAGAAAAATTTCCAAGAAATGAACCACCCACAAGAATCAAATCCGCTCCATTTTCTGCTGCCATAGAACCAGATTTTAAGAGAGCAGAATCGTCAGATGTATCTGGGTCTAAAAGCACAGCAAATAACGCTCCGCGATTTTCAATCGCAGCATTCAAGCGTAATTCAGTTTTTCCGGGTTTCATAAAAAATCCTTTAAAGGAACAAAACGAGAATAAAGATAAGATTTTTTTTATAAGTCGTTTAAAAAGAATATGTATTCTCTGTGTTTTTTATTGGATAAAGAAATTATTTGAAAAGGAATTTTTAAAAAAGTCTCAAAAATACAAGTTAAGTTGAAAGGTGTAAAAAATATTTTAACAAAAGTATGCCGGACAAGATAAAAATACCTCGTTTTAGTCACTAAAAAGTGCAATAAATGATTTTTTACTCAATTTTGCAAAAAAGTTCAGGCCATTCTTAATAGAAAGTGTGTATATTTAGGCAGAATTATTATATCCGGTCAAAAATCGGATGGAGTAGCTATGTATAAAAGATTTTTTGTTCCATCATTAGCTCTGTTAGGAGCTTTTGGGATTGTTTCTGCTCAAGCCCCTGTAGCAAAGGTTGCCGAATTGGATATTATCATTCGCGACTTTGAAGTAACTCACCCAGACTTTGAAAACTTTTCTCAGGAAGCTTCTGTTAATTTGAACGGCTCCTGGGTTTATCCTGGTTTTACAGATGACCCTAATTGGGTAAATAAACGCGCAGATAATGCAACTTGGGGTTGCGGTAACAAAGATAATCCAACATTGGGTGTGCAATTAGGTACCGATGGCTGGCCAATCAATAATGCTGTATTCCAAAATCTTTCCACCTTGCCTCCTTATTTGAAAAGTAAGGTTTCTGCAGGTGTACCAGTTAAGTATGGTGAATGTAATGGTGGCAAATGGCGTGGTTATTCTCACGAAGCTTCTTGTAGCATGATGTGGGAAGACGCTGTATATATAACCCCTGGTATGGTGCAAACTTACCTTCAATTCCCTGTTGCTGGCGAAGACATGATGTATGAACCAGTCATTGTCAAGAATCGTAACGCTTGCGATAACCAGTATTTTGAACAATGGTTTACTGGTAATACCAAAAGAACAAACACTGTTTTGCAACTTCCAGAAGTACCTAATCAAATCAATATTTACGAAGTGGACTACAACTGGAATAACGGTGGCTACTTCCCGCTTGATGTTGTTGATGGTGCCAATAACTGGGGTGGTTCTTTAGATGGTTCTGACCAGTATGGTCCACAGTCTTTGTCCATTTTCTGTCCTCCATACCAGTATCAGTATGCAAGCACTCAGGCTGATTATACAGGTGCTAATACCTCTGGTCTTTGTAATGCCTGGTTAGCAAATGGTGGTCCAAAGGTTCCAGGTGCTGCAATGGCTGCCGCTCAGGCAAATGGTGCTTTAGGTTCTCGTCATTTGCGTAACTATGGTTTTACCATGATGGGATACGCAAAGTTCAAGTATAAAAAAGGTGCAGGCGAAGTCTTTGAATTCGCTGGTGATGATGACATGTGGATTTTCGTAGATGGTGTTTTGGCTGTTGACCTTGGTGGTACTCACTTGGCCGCTCCTGGTAAAGCAGACATGGACTTCTTGTCTATGAATTCTCATGGTTGCCATCCTGGTGAACCACTTTCTGCAAATGTTGCTCCTGGTGAAAACTGTAATCTCGGTCCAGATGGTTCTTGGACAGATGGTTCCTGGCACCACTTGCACTTCTTCTATGCTGACCGTCAGACAGATGGTTCTAACATGAAGATCCGCTCCTCACTTTCAGAACTTGCTCCTAGCCGTTATGGTCAGCCAATGATTGGTGAAGCAACAGTAACTCCTGTGGAAGGTCAATGGGTTACAAACCTTATCTTGAACACTCCACTTGCTGATCACACTATCGCTGCTATTCAAAGCAGTGCTTCAGTTGGTGGTGTGCCAGTTATCGTTCGTCGCCCAATTACACAGACAGATGCTGCTGGTAATGTGACAATTGTTGGTTATGAACAATATGCTTATAAAGTAGATTCCTTTGAATTTGGTGCAGATAAAGGTGCTGATGGCGTGATTTACAAAATGACTGGTCTCCTTTATCCGATTGATCCTGTTACAGGTACTATTGATTACAGCGCTGGTGTCATTCCACAGAGTGGTGATGAAATGTCCTTTAACTACCCAATCACTGA
The DNA here is from genome assembly GCA_045629945.1 of Fibrobacteraceae bacterium. GTDB lineage: Bacteria > Fibrobacterota > Fibrobacteria > Fibrobacterales > Fibrobacteraceae > UBA1765. Next base: position 68,539 of record JAZQSE010000011.1, on the reverse strand, counting down.
CCCAACAGTAGAAGGTTATATTAAGGGTGTTACCGATAATCCTTGGATTGTTGGAAACCCAATTACTGGAACAAATGGTCTTTCTACAGCTGGTCCTAGCTGGGGTACTTCACAGTTGAAGGCAAGTATTGCTGAAAACTTTGATGTGGTTGATAAAACTATTGATCGCCCGGACTTTAACGTTGATGGTATGTTGAATGCTAGTGGTCATGCAGCTGGCGATGAATTACCAAAGAATGCAACAGGTGAATTGCTTGTTTCAGTATTGCCACTTGAAGCAGGTGATTTCCCAATGGGTGTTGATGGTTGGTTGACGCAAATTTCTCCAGATGGTAAAAAGACAAACCAAGACTACTATGCTACAGCAGAATTAGGTAATCCATTCCAAGATGGAGCTATGATTGCAGGTGATCGTAACGGAGCTCCTATTTCTGTTAAGTCGGGTTCTGGTAAAGCTTATTGCTATGTAGATGACAAAGGTGTTGAAAGTTGTGCAAGTATTTCTTTCTGGGTATCTCGTCCGTTCCAGGTGAACGTTCGTGTATTTGACCACCTTGGTCACTTCATCAGCCAGTATACAGAAGAAATGTCTTCTGAAGAAATGCAGGCATTAGCCCTTTCTTCTGGAAAACAAGAAACAAGCGGTACTTGCGCTGGTAAGCCAACATTTAGTGGTGCATTGGTTAGCGTAAAGCTTTATCCGATTTCTCAGAATGGTCGTAAAGTTGGAAGTGGCCCATACATTTATCAAGTTTCTTTGATTAAAGAATCTTGGGCAATGCCAGCAGACGGTTCTGGTAAACCTTATTGCTTCTTCTATGCCGGTGGCTCTAGCCCAATTGGTGAAGAAGCCTATGAACGTAGCAGTTTCTCTAAAACTCTTGGTTACCGCCGCGTTACAAAATAAATTTGAAAACTTAAACAAAAAACCTCGAGAAATCGAGGTTTTTTTTATGTTGAAAAAGATAAAGCGGCTACACAATTGTAGCCGCTTTGGATGGGATTGGGTGTTCCCTAAAAATAGACAAAAAATTTATTAAAAAACATAATAAAATGTCTAAAATCACACAAAGTGTTCTCAAAACGTTCTTTTTTGAATATTAAGTGTTCACGAAATAAGAATGAAAATTTATCTTATAGGGGATGAATGTTTTTGCTTATTATAATTACAGAAAGTATTTGCAAGATTATTACGAGAATCGTAAATCTATTTATAGGTATTTCTCTTATAGGTCATTTGCGAAAAAAGCCGGTTATACTTCTTCAGGCTTGTATTTGGATTTAGTTAAAGGTCGTAAATCTTTAACTCCTCAGATGGTTCCTAAATTTATAGCGGCGTTAGGTCTTTCAGAAAAGGAAGGCCGCTATTTTGCTCTGATGGTCGATTTTACTCACGCTGACACTCCGGCAGCAAAGCAAAAAGTATTTGACCAAATGTCAGCACTTTTACCTTGTGCCAGTAGAACTTTGAGTAAAAAACAACAAGAGTATTATAGTAAATGGTATTATGTTGCTGTAAGAGAATCTCTTACGATATTAGATATTAATGAAAAAAATGTTTCTGATTTGGCATTATTTTTAAATCCGAGAATTTCATTACCGCAAGCTAAACAAGCTCTTAAATTGCTATTGGATTTAGAACTTATAGAGGCCGATGAATCTGGATTTTATCGCCCATGCCAAAAAACAATTTCTAGTGGGCGAGAAGTTGCTCCACTTTTTGTGCATGGTTTTCAAAAGCAAATGATTGATATGTCCAAATCAGCTTTAGATAATTACAGCACAGAACGCAGAAATATTTCTTGTACAACAATGAGTGTTTCTGAAGAAGGTTTACAACGAATTATTCGCAAAATAGATTTGTTCCGCAAAGAAATAGTGGATATTGTGCAATCTGACGAAGGCGAAACAATGGTTTGTGAATTGAATATCCAGTTTTTCCCATTGACTAAAGAAAAGGAGAAAATAAGCAAATGAGAATTATTTTTCTTTTATTATTTGTCCTTTTCTATTTTGGGTGCTCTGAAAATAAAGTAGCAGGGACTGCAACAGATACTGAAAATACAGTAGCAGGCATTATTTTAGCTTCTGATAATTCTGTTGCTTCCGGGGCTTTAGTTCAAATGCTTGCAAGGCATGTTGCTTTGGGAGAAAACCCGGTTTTAGCAGAAACCAAAGCGGATTCTTTAGGGAACTTTATTTTTGAAGAATTTGTGAGTGATTCTTTTGATTTAGAAATAACACTTTTTGATTCAAAGGGAAATATTCGGGAAATCGCTCTCTTTAAAGATTTGTCAAAAGAAGATATTCCAGCGAAAGAGTTTGCTTTAGGAAAGCCAGCCATACTTTCTGGGAAATTTTCGTATGAAGAACATATTCCAGACATGACTATTGGTTCTGCGTTCCGTATGTCTATAGAAGGCTCGGCTATTCAGGCTCATGTGTTTGCAGGCGATTCTTTCCAGATTTCAGTTGCTCCTGGAGATTTGCATTTGGCATTTTTCCCGTCTGATGACCAAGTGGTTTCGCGTTTACGCCAAAAAGGTATTGACGATTCCTTGATATATCAAGAATTTGCGATTTCTGTAGAATCAGGGGATTCTTTAAATTTAGGTGAACTCAAGTGGTTCCTAGATGAACCTTTAAAAAATCCATGGGGACCGGAAAGTCGTTTATCGGGTTTTGTTGTGGATTCTCTCGGTAAACCAGTTTTTGGAGCCGTTGTTCGCGCCATTGGAGATGTTTATGGGCTTTCTTTTGCGAAAACAGGTGAAATTGCGCCGCATGATTTTACTTATACCGATGCAAATGGATTCTGGAGTTTACCTTTCCCAGCCAAAGTTTTAGCAGATAGTTTTAGAGTTGAAACCGAATTTAATGGTGGCTTAATAGGAGTTTCACCTTTTGTTCAGGTTGCGGATTTAAAGCGTAAAGAAGGGGATACAATTTGGGTTGATACAATGAAACTTGAACAACCATCGGAAATAAATTTGAATATCCGTTTAGTGGTGAATCAAGAAGATTCTTTGCAAGTGGATAATTGCTATATGAATAGTGTTATTGTTGGATTGGTGGGAACAAGTAAATTTAAGCAGATTATTACTTGTGCACCAATGGATTTGCCTGGTTTACCTTCTGGAGAACATAGTTTTGTTTTTTATACGTCGGATAAAGGCGTGTTGAATGTTTTGCATGATAGCAATGTCTCAATGGATGATTATATGCGATTTATTAATGTGACGCTTACTCCTGGGGAAGTTCTTTACCAGCAAGGAATAACCTATACTCCACCAACACTTTAAAAGCCTTTAAATGCATTAAAAAAGACTTTGCCCCCTTGCCAATAAAGCAGGATTTTATAAATTTGGTGTTGTCGCTGAGCTATGGTGTAATGGTAGCACAACAGATTCTGACTCTGTTTGTTTTGGTTCGAATCCAGATAGCTCAATAAAAAATGCCGCAAATTCTTGCGGCATTTTTTATTGTCTAAAAGTATTAAGCCATGTGTTGAACTGTTTTGGAATTTTTCTTTTCAGCTTTACCTGCAAAGTAAGAATAAGCTGCTGGCACAATAAGAAGCGTCATAAAGGTTGCAAAGGTAAGTCCGCCTACAATAGCTATCCCCATAGCTACACGGCTAGGTGTTCCAGTTAAAATCAAAGGAACGGCCCCAAGAACAGTAGAAAGGCTTGTCATAAGAATTGGACGAAAACGACGTTGTGCAGCTTCTTTTGCAGCTTCTAAACGAGAACATCCAGAACGTTCTGCAATTTGGTTTGCAAATTCTACAATCAGAATACCATTTTTAGTTACAAGCCCGATAAGCAAAATTAAAGCAATTTCACTAAAAATGTTCAAGGTCTGGCCAGTTAAATATAAAACGCCTAATGCGCCGGTTAAAGCAAGTGGCACTGTGAACAAGATAACGAATGGCGAACGGAAACTTTCAAATTGCCCAGCAAGAACAAGGAATATAAAGGCTAACGCTAATAAAAAGACAATATAAAGCCCAGAGGAACTTTCTTCAAATTCTTTAGATGCGCCTGCTAAATCTGTGTTAATACCATTATAATTCTTTAAAACTTTATCGGCTATTTTCCGCATTTCTTCAACACCATCACCGATAGTTTTGCCTTCTACTAAACCTGCTCGGATGGTTGCAGCAGAAAAGCGATTGTATCTTGGTCTAGATGGAACAGAAGCAACTTCTTTTGTGGTGATAAAATTAGACAATGGGAGTAATTCACCGGAATTTGAACGCACGGTAAGTAAGCCTAACCAATTTGCTTGATCACGATAATTTAAACCGACTGCGCCAATAACATCGTATTGGTGACCATCTTGGTAAAAATCATCGTAGGCCCCATCGCTTAAAAATAAATCTAAAGTTTTTTCAATGGATTGTATAGAAACTCCTGCGTCTCTAGCTTTATCTCTTAAAATTTCTACATGGAGTTCTGGTTTGGTAAACGTTAAATCAGAATTGACAACGCTGAAAATAGGGCTTTTCTGAGCTTCTAAAATAAATTCAGGGACAAGTTTTCTTAAGACATCGAGATTGGGGGCTTGTAAAACAAATTGAACAGGAAGTCCGCCTCTTTGTGAAGAAATGCTTGCTGGCTGCATTACCATTACATGCATATCAGGATAGTTATTGCCTAATGCTTGAACAGAACGAGCGATGGCATCTTGAGAACGTCTTGTAGAAGCGTCTTCGGCAAGAGTTACACGAATCATTGCGCTACCAGCACTGCGGACACCAGCTTGTATTTCGCGGTATTCAGAAGAATCCATTTGCATAGCGACTTCTTCGACAAAGCTTTCGGCAATACGTTTAGAACGAGAAAGACCTGAACCTTCTGGTAGAGATAAGTTTACCATGAACATTCCAGAATCTTCTTGTGGAGCCATTTCACTAGACATATTGTTGAAAGAATACCAGGTAAGGCCGCCAAGTAATAAAAGAATGGGGAATAGTAACCAACGTCTTTTCAGAAAAGCCGTTAAAATTTTTGAGTAAATGTTATTTAATGCAAGAAAAAATGGTTCTGTTTTTTCGTAAAAGAGAGTCTTTTTTTGTATGCGTAAAAATTTAGAACAAAGCATTGGAGAAAGTGTTAAAGCAAAAAGCGTAGAAAGGAAAACCGTTCCAATCATCACGGCAACAAATTCTCTGAATAAAAGACCTGTTGTCCCTCCAAGAGAAAGAATAGGGATAAATACAGCCATTAAAACAACAGAAGTAGCAAGAACGGCAAAAAGAATTTCATCGGTTCCGGCAACGGCCGCTTGTTTTGGAGACATCCCCGCTTCAATTCGGTGGTAAATGTTTTCAACAATAACAATCGCATCGTCAACAACAAGACCAATGGCTAAGACCATTGCTAAAAGAGTTAAAACGTTTATGGAAAAACCAAGAAGAGAAAGAATAAAAAATGAACCAATAATAGAAACAGGGACAACAACCATTGGGATTAATGTGGTACGACCTTCTCGTAAGAAAAGGAAAATAATAACGATAACAAGTAAAAAGGCTATAAAGATGGTTTCGCCAACTTCGCGAATGGATTGCCTGATAGAAACAGAAGAATCCATGCCGCGAACAATGGATATGTCTTTTGGTAAATCTCTGCGGATTTGTTCTAACCTTTTGTAAAGTTCATTTGCAATTTCAACATGGTTTGCACCAGGTTGTGCTATGAGTGCAAGAGTAATGGTGTTTTTTCCATTGCGTTTAAAGCCTGTTCTTGGGTCTTTTGGCTCAAAGTGTATGTTGGCTACATCTCTTAATCGGATGATATTTCCATCAGATGCTGTTTTGATAGCAATTTTTGAAAATTCCTGCGGGGTGTTTAAGCGGCCAAGTGCTCTGATAGAAAGGTCTGTAGTTTGCCCTTCAATTTTACCAGCAGGGAGTTCAATATTTTCATTGGCAAGTGCACTAGAAATATCGGTTGAAGTGACGCCTAAACCTTGCATGCGAACAGGGTCTAGCCACAAGCGAACTTTGGGCTGTTTTTCGCCCCAAATAGCGACTTCGGAAACTCCGGAGATTGTTTGCAAACGTTCTTTGACTTGGTTATTTGCTATTTCAGAAACTTCCATAGCATCACGGGTTTCTGAAAGTAAACTTACAATTAAAATTGGTTCAGAATCAGAGTCAGATTTGCTAACGGTTGGGGCATCGGCATTGTCTGGTAAACGGCGTTGAACACGTGAAACCCTATCACGGATATCATTTGCTGCGGCTTCAAGGTCAGCCCCTACATCAAATTCTATTCGAATGTAAGAAGAACCATCTGAACTTCTTGAAGTAACAGATTTAATACCAGAAGCAGTGTTTATAGATTCTTCTAAAACTTCTGTGACTTCAGATTCGACAACGGCCGCATTAGCCCCGCTATAGGTGGTTCTGACTGTAATAATAGGAGAATCTACGTTTGGAAATTTTCGAACGCCTAAAGTAGAAGCTCCGTATAATCCGAGAAGAACTACACCAATAGCCATCACAGTCATTAAGACTGGGCGGCGGACTGATACCTGAGACAGGCTCATTCTTGAACCTCGTAATTGTCTTTATTGCGAAGAGATTTGACTTCTACAGAAGAACCGTCTCGCATATTCATTAAGCCAGAAACAGCAATGGTATCGCCTTCGGAAAGGCCATCAGTAACAGTTACGGAAATAGGAGTTCTGAGGGCTGTTGTAACATAAGTTTTTTTAGCCTTGCCATTTTGTAAAACAAAAAGATAAGCTCCTTTGTCATCAAGAGTAATGGCTTCGGCAGGAATAGAAATAGCTGGTTTGACTTCTGCGTCAAGAGGAACAGTTAATGAAACAAAACTGCCTGAAAGCCATTCACCTTTTTTGTTCTGGATTTCAGCTTCTACAAAACGGCTACGGCTAGATGGTGATAAAACAGGGTCAAGAGCTTTTATTTTCCCTTCTCCTGTTAAATTGCGTTCTCCATCAGTTACAAAGATTTTTCCGCCTTTTGAAATGCCAGATGCATAACGTTGGGGCAAAGCAAAGCGAATGCGTAAAGAAGCAATGTCAGAAAGAGTGACAAGTGCTTTTCCGCTAGAAAGCCATTCTCCAGGAGATACGTCAAAAAAGCCACAAACACCACTGAATGGGGCGCGGATTTCTGTTTTGGCAATTTGTGCAGAAATAAGTTCCAGAGCGGCTTCTGAAATGGCTAGTTCTGCATTGGCTTTTTCTAAATCAACGTCGGTGGCACTCCCTTGTTCGTGTAATTTTTGAACGCGTTCTTTAGATTGTTTAGCAAGAGAAAGAGAGGCTTCAATCCGTTTTTTTTCAGCTTGCAATTCGGAATCGTCTAATTTTGCAATTAAACTACCTTTTGTTACTTTCGCTCCATCTTTAGGATAAATTTTTAAAAGTTTGCCTGCAGATTCAGTTTTTAGTTCAACGCTTTCATTACTTAAGAGTTCGCCAGATGTTTTAAAATCAGCAGGAATAGTTTTATATTCAGCAACAAAGCCTTCTACTTGAAGTGTTCTTGATGCAATATTTTTACGGTTAGACGCTTTTTTTTCTGTACTTTGTTTACAGCCAGAAAATACCAAAACTAAAATAAGCAGAGCTAAAATCCATTTTTTCATTTTAAATCACGATTCCTTTTTTTTCAAAAGCAAAATTACAAAAAAAATCTTTTAGATAAAAGATTTCCAAAGTAAAATTAACCTTTGAAAAAGACTTTTATTTAGATGACTAAACGAAAGAAATGGTTGCAATTATTATAAGTTTTTATTTTGTTTGTAGCTTACAAAGGCAAAACGTTTGCTATCAGGAGCCCAAGAGTTTACATTGATTGTTCCCTGGCCACCAAAAAGCTTTAAGATGGTTTTAGGCTCGCTCCAAGAATCTTTATTGCGTTCCATAAGTCTAATTTCAACATTTTTGTTAGGAATGTGTTCTTGCGGACGAACGTCACATTCATGATAAGCAAGCATTACGATTTTTTGGTTGTCTGGAGAAATGTGTGGAAACCAAGTGTTAAAATGCGGGGCAAATGTCAATTGGGTTTGTTCTGTACCATTTGCTTTCATTGCCCATGCTTGCATGCGGCCAGTGCGAGCAGAATTAAAGTAAATCCAATCGCCTTGAAAATCGTATTCTGGGCCGTCATTTAAACCTTTTGCCGTTGTTAAACGTGTTTCGTTTCCGCCGTTTGAAGGAATGGTGTAAATGTCGTATTCACCATTTCGTTCTGCGCAATAAGCGAGATGTTTTCCATCGGGCGTTATACCGTGTAAATAACTCGGGGCAAGAGGGGTAACAAGTTCTGGAGAAGACCCATCAAAGAAAATTTTGTAAATTCTTGATAAACCATCTTCTTTGGTGTGGTGGCTGACATAAAGCCCTAAACCATCTGGTGAAAGGACATGGTCATTGTTGCAATTATCAACAAAATGAGATTGCACAAGAGAGATAGAATTGTCAGAAAGATTTAGCTTGTAAATTTTACCTTCAGCATTGTATGTTAAAAATTTTCCATCAGGGCTCCAGTTGGGGGCTTCTATAATGTAATCAAATTCTTTTACTAGAGAAATTTCACCGGTTTCAATGTCGAAAATTTGTAAGTAAGAAGAGTCATGAGAACGGTCCCAGATTTCTTGAGGGCTTTGTTCGAATGGATAAGAAACGCCCCAGGAATTTCGTAAAGAATCCATTATTTCCATGAATTCCATTGTTTTGCTGTGAGGCATGTCTGGGTGTTCCCAAATGCAACGATTTTCAGAAGGGATATAGCGTTTGAATAATTCTGGGTGCGTTAAGGCTTCTTTACAGGCAAGAAGTTCGTATTCATAACAGTTTTGCATTCTTGGCGTTTCGATAGATTCTAATAAGGTGGCAGAAGAATCAAATACTTGTAATTGAATCATGTCGTTTAAATTTTGGACTTTTATGAATCCTTTTGTTCCAAAGACAAAACCTTCGTTGCGGGTGGGTAAAACCATAGATGTTTTTAAGAACGCTTTTTGTCCGTTTTTATAAGATAAAGAAATCCAATCGGTGGCGTCTACTTTAGAATCAAATAAGATGGAGTGGCTTTGTATTTGTGAAATGGAATTGTTTTCTTTTGCAATTTGTGGGTCGCTAAAAAGTAAGTCGGCAAAAGTTAAAGTGTAAATACCAAGGTCTAATAAAGCGCCGCCAGCAAGTTCAGGTTTGTGTAATCTTTCGATGTGGCTTAAAGGCATGGAAAATTCAGCTTCTACAGATTGAATCGTTCCGATGCGGTTATTTAAAATTAAGGTTTTTAACATTTTTACCGCAGGTAAAAAACGAGTCCACATGGCTTCGCATAAAAAGAGACCTTTTTCTTCGGCAAGTGCAATGATTTTTGAAGCTTGTAAGGCGTTTGCTGTAAATGCTTTTTCTACGAGTAAATTTCTGCCGGCGTTCAGACAGAGTTTTGCGTTTTCATAGTGTTCAGAATGCGGCGTGGCTATGTAAATCAAATCTACGTTAGAATCACAGGCTAATTCCTGGTAGCTGCCATAAGCTTTTTTAAAGTGATAATCTTCAGCGAATTTTTTTGCTTTTTCTGAAGTTCTTGAAGCAACAGCATAGGCTTCAAAATCTAATCCTTGTTTTTCTAAAAAATGAATAGCTTCTGCCATTTTTGTGGCGATATGACCGCAACCAAGAATTCCGATTTTCATAATAACCTTTTTGTAAAAAGCAATTTGTTTGTAATATACTTTAATGAAACTGGACTTGGCTCTTGGAAAGGTAAAAAGCGGATTCTTTTGTAAACAGGGGGTGTTTCCACTATGCCAGGGCTTGTGGTTAGCTCAGATTCTGGTTTTGCAGTGATAAGAATGGCGGGCAAGTGTACAAACAACTTGTCATAGCGAACGCAGTGCGGCCATCTTGGTTTTTTGTCATTACGAGCGTAGCGAAGTAATCCAAAAACAAGTGCTGCTTGCAAGGAGATTGCGTCAGTCACTACGTTTCTTCGCAATGACAAGAACTTCAGACAAGAAACTTGCGGCAAGTTCAGGATTGTTATGGCGAACGCAGTGCGGCCAGCCGCTGGCAAGTTAGATAGCAATGACAAGCTTCTCGGGCAAGTGTAAAAAAACAAGAACTAATGAAGCGGTGTGAGCCCGAGTATTCGAGAGGGTAGCGGAAAATGGCTTTGTTTAGGGCTAAATTCTTGAAAAAAGAGATAATCCTAAACAAAGCAAGTTGAAGCGAGGGAGAGACTTCTCCCTTTGTGTAAAGATTTTCTACATTTGTCGCTAACAAGTAACCGTTTTACGGAAAGGAACTATTATGTCTAAATTAACGGACTCAAAAGAATGGAAAGCTCTTGCAGCTCATGCAGAAGTTGCTAAAACCTGGCACATGAAAAATCTTTTTGCAAATGATGCCGCTCGTGCTGAAAAGTTTAGTGCTGAAGCTTGTGGTCTTTTCTTGGATTATTCTAAGAATATCATTGATGAAGAAACAATGGCTAAACTTCAAGATCTTTTGAAGTCTGTTGGCTTTGAAGATATGCGCGCTAAGTTCTTTGGTGGTGAAAAGATTAACTCAACAGAAAAACGCGCTGTACTCCATACTGCTCTTCGCTATAAAGGGGAAGCTTCGATTTGTGTTGATGGTAAAGACGTTATGCCAGAAGTGCGTGCTGTTCTTGAACACATGAAAGAATTTACGAATTTGGTTCGCAGTGGCAAGTGGAAAGGCCATACAGGCAAGTCTATCAAGTATGTTGTCAATATTGGTATCGGTGGCTCAGATCTTGGTCCTGTAATGGTGACTGAAGCTTTGAAGCCTTATGCTGATAAGCCTGCTGAAGGCGAATATTCTCCTGAAGTTATTTTTGTGTCTAATATTGATGGCACTCACATGGCAGAAGCTTTGAAGAAAGTGAATATTGAAGAAACTCTCTTTATTGTGGCTTCTAAGACTTTCACAACGCTTGAAACGATGACTAATGCTGAAACGGCAAAGGCTGCTGTTCTTAAGGCATTTAATGGCGATGAAAAGTCTATTGCTAAACATTTTGTGGCTCTTTCTACAAATACAGAAGCGGTGGCTGCTTTTGGTATTGATACTGCTAATATGTTTGAATTCTGGAACTGGGTTGGTGGCCGCTATTCTTTGTGGTCTGCAATCGGCCTTTCTATTGCTCTCCGTATTGGTTTTGATAATTATATGAAGCTTCACCAAGGCGCTTATGAAATGGATGAACATTTTAAGTCAGCAAGTGCCGATAAGAACTTGCCAGTAATCCTTGCACTTCTTGGTGTTTGGTACAACAATTTCTTTGGTGCATCAAGCTATGCAATGCTTCCATACGACCAGTATTTACACCGTTTAGCTGCTTACTTCCAACAAGCTGATATGGAAAGTAACGGTAAAACTGTGGATAGAGAATCTAATCGCGTTGATTATGAAACTGGTCCAATTCTTTGGGGCGAACCAGGCACTAATGGTCAACATGCTTTCTACCAGCTTATTCACCAAGGCACTAAGATGATTCCTTGTGACTTTATTGCGCCAGCAAATTCCCATAATAAGGTCGGTGATCATCACGAAAAACTTCTTTCTAACTTCTTTGCTCAACCAGAAGCTTTGATGAATGGTAAGACTCTTGCTGAAGCTTCTGAAGAACTCCGTAAAGATGGAAAGTCTGAAGAAGAAATTGCATTCCTCGCTCCTCATAAGGTATTTGAAGGTAACAAGCCAACTAACTCCATTATGATGGAATACGTTTCTCCAGAAACTCTTGGTGCTTTGATTGCTATGTATGAACACAAGATTTTCGTACAGGGCGTTATTTGGAATGTTAATAGCTACGACCAATGGGGCGTTGAACTTGGTAAGCAACTTGCAAAGAAAATTCTCCCAGAACTTTCTAATGCAGATGCTGAACTCAAACACGATGCTTCCACAAATGCTTTGATTAACTGGTACAAGAAACACCAGGCTTAATTGGTTGAAGCACTAATTTAAGACCCTAGCTTTTGAACAACCCCCGAAAGTTGGACAAAACTTTCGGGGGTGTTCATTGACTATGGCAAAAATCAACAAGCGAGTGCTGCAACAACCGCACTTGTGCGAGTTGGTATAGCCGAGCAAAGAGATTTTCTTCAAAAATCAACAAGCCGAGAGCCGTGTTTGAGCGAATTTGTTTGCCTATGGGCGTGACTGAGGCGTTGCATTTAGGTGTTTTGCTCAATAATGAATGTGAATTCTAAAAAATGCTATTAAAAATTACCAAGTCCAGATAAAAATGGACTTTCAATATGTTTTTTATCAAAAAGTTTTTTTTTAAAACTAATACAATCATAATTGTATAAATTACTTATTGCGAATTGTCTATTTGTAAAAATAAAGGAGAAAGGAGAGAGATTCAACATCTTATTTGACTTCCTTAAAAACAAATCCATTTGAATTAGTTGATTTTACAACAACTAGTACAAGTGATTTGGAAATAGTTATTAAAAGAGTTCGTAATGCAAATGCTGATGATGTTATTTTAGGGTACAATTTTTTACTTAATTAATGGAGGATTTTATGTATAGAATAGGCTTTCTTTTAATCTCTTTATTTTTATGTGTATGGGTGGCTTGTTCTGCAGATTCATCTACAGCAGCAGAAGAAACTACAGAAATTACACAATCTACAGAAATGTCTTCTTCATCTTCGATAGCAGATTTAGAACCGCCATATGGCATAATTTTAATTGATACGACTAAGGAATATATTCATAATTTAGATGGGAATATTACTTCTTCGTCTAAAACAGAATATGTTTTTGCTACAGAACGCACTTCAATAGTTCAAGATTTTACGCGTCCCTCAATTATTATAAATGCTTATTATGAAGAAAATGGGCTTCAATTTAGCGGAAGTGACGAAAATGCAAGCAGAAACATTGTATATCTTTTGGTAAGTGAAGGTGACTATAAATATTCTGGTTGGCTTTTAAGCAATACGTATTGGAAAGGCAATGAAGTTTGCGAAAATGAATTAGATTTTTTTAAAAATGAGTGTAATCAATACAATGGAGAATTTGTGGATTATCAAGAGAATTCTTGCCAAACACGAAAGTTGTCACTTTCTTGTGTTTATCCAACCTCATCTACTGATGATAAAATGCATTTAGACTCTGTTGCTACAGAAATTCATGAGTTTGCCTTAGAAAATTGGGCTGTTGAAAATTCCGAGGATTAAAGTTCTCAGTTTTCGCTTGAAGTGAGCCATAATAGTCCAACGATTATGCATTAAATTTGACAACAGATTTGAAACAAGAGAATTTGAAAATTTTTACCAATTATTTATTGTGTTTAAAAACTCATCTTTGGTATATGCTCCATCAACATGACGATCTTTATATACAAGACAATAACGATAATTATTTCCAGCTTTAGCAGCCCATAAATTGCCTAGTTCAATTTTCTTTTGGGCTTCAAGGTGGTCTCCCTTAGTTTCTACACAACTCTAAAAAACTGGTAGCTTGTTTACCCGACCGGCACACAACCGCCGATGCAGCTAAAAAGCCATATTGGGAATATAGATAATTTTTTATTTTCAATTCGTAATTGGGATTATATATTAAGAAAAAGACAAAATTTGAATTTTGTTCAGGAGTTTTTATGACTATTCGAGTTGGGTTGAATACAGAATGTAAGTCTCGTGCAGAAAGGGATTTGTTTCGCATGGCAAGTTTGCTTTCTGATGATTGGTTTGTCTGGATGAATCGTAATTTGGATTTTGAAACTTTTTTTGGTTTTACGTGTAGAGAAGTAGATTGCGTTATTTATCATAAACATTATGGGATGTTACTTATCGAGTGTAAATCAGGAAAAGTGAGTACGCGTTATAATGAAGAATTGAAACGTACAGAATGGTTTCAGGCAGAACATTTGTTAGATAAATCTCCTGTAGAACAAGTGCGGTCTTTGATTTCTCCGTTTCATGATTATATGAAATATTTGTTGAAGGCGTCTTTTCCAAAAGAATTTTATAGAGTACGCGTTCAATGGGCTCTTTGCTTTAGTGATATGGATACAATGGAAGGGATTCCAAGGGCAGAATGTTCACGGAAAAGAGTGCTTTTGAGACCTGATTTGTTGGATGTAAAAAAGTTTGAAAAATGTTTAATTGATATTTTAGAAATTCCAGAAAGATCATTTAATAATTTACCTTACCCAAATGAAACTTTAGATGAAGAAGCTTTTTTTGCTTTGCAGGATTTTTTAGATGGAAATGGCGATAGACCTAGTACTGGAGAAATTTTAAAAGAAAATGATAGCTTTGTGGAACAGGCAAGTGATGTACAATGTATGCTTATGGATTCAATTTCTGAAAACTTGCGTGTGAGAATTAAAGGGGTGGCTGGTTCTGGAAAATCGCACATGGTCCTTTGGGAAGCACTCAGACTTTCAAGAATTGGTAAAAGTGTTGCTATTGCGTGTTATAATGATTTGCTTGCTTCTGAATTGTCATTTTCTGTGAAACGAGAATTAGAAAAAGAAATGCTAAATGTTAAAGCAAAATATGGGAAAGATGGTGGAATAAGTTTTGGGCGTATTGATGTTTTGCCTTATTCAAAGTGGTGTGAAAAATATGTGAAAACAGCTAAACTTAAATTGGATAAGGGAATGTCTCGGGGAGAATATTATGATAAACTTTTACCGCAAGGTTTTTGCCGGGCAGAAAAAATTCTGCGGAAAGATAAAAAGGCCCGTGAAAAATATTTCTATGATGCTGTGATTATTGATGAAGGCCAGGATTTTGCAAGTGATTGGGTGGATTCTTTGGTGAATTTATTGCGTGTTCCGGAAAAGGGATTTGTTCGTTTCTTTTATGACCCTGCGCAACGACTTTATGGAAGCAGAAATGGCGAAGAAAATGCTCAAGTACTTTCTATGCCGGTAATGGTTCTTTCAAGAGGTTTCCGTAATACAAAAAGGATTCTTGAATGGGTTTATAAGAAAACTGGTTTTTCATTAGCACATTATAATAACTTGCCGCAAGGCCCGGCTGTTAAAGAAAATTTTTATTCAAATGCAGAAGATTTGGAATCTTTGGTCGTAAAAGAATATGAAAATTTAATTAGAAAATATAATCTTTTGGCTTCTGAAGTGCTAGTGGTTTCTATGCGTGCAAAAGGGAATTCTTTGTTGAAAAATTTAAAAGACGACCGTTTTGTTTGGAATGATGTTGGCACAAAAAGCTTGATTAAAGATAAAGTAAATATTGTAAGTAGTCATCGGATTAAAGGTTTAGACGCTCGTGCTGTGTTTTTAATAGACGTAGAAGAACCTATTGAAATTAGTGACCGCGGCGATTGGAAAAGGCGTTTGCTTGTAGGGGCAACCAGAGCAAAACAAATTTTAACGGTGTTTTATAAAAAGTGATTTGTAACTTTTTTAAATTTAAAACATGGATTTTTTTGAATATTATGCAAACTTATTCGGCTCTCGTTGGGAAGCTCTTCAGAAAGCTTTGCTTGGCGAGAACAAGCCTAAAGAATTGCAGATAGAAAATGCAAAGCCTTACTTTTTAGATGAAGCTTCTTTTTTTGCGGCTAATGCTCTTGGTGTTTTGCCTGGTATGGATGTCCTTGATATGTGTGCTGCTCCAGGTGGTAAAACATTGGTGCTTGCAAATGCCCTTAAAGGTGAAGGAAGTTTGCAAAGTAATGACCGTTCTCCAGATAGGCGAGAACGATTACGCCGTGTGGTAATGAATTCTTTGCCAGAAAATTTTGCAAAGATTGTTACGGTTTCTGGTTATCCAGGCGAACGTTTTGGGCGTTTTCGGCCAGAGTCTTTTGATAAAATTCTTGTAGATGCTCCTTGTTCTTCGGAACGGCATGTAATGAATTCTAAAGAACACTTGTCTATGTGGAGCATTGGGCGAATAAAACGCTTAGCTGTTGAACAAGGGAGTCTGCTTGCTTCTGCGGTGGATGCTTTACGCCCCGGAGGTGAAATACTTTATAGCACTTGTGCGCTTTCTCCAGAAGAAAATGATGGCGTTGTTCGGAAAATTTTGAAAAAAAGAAAAGGGCTTATAGAAGTGCTTTCTATAGAACCCTTATTTGAAGGGACTGAACAGACCGAATTTGGTTTACACATGTTGCCTGATTTATGTGACGGTCGTGGCCCGATTTTTTGTGCGAAATTAAAGAAAAAGCTTTAATCGTTTAAAGGAATAAACGCCGATTTGCCAGCACCGCATTTTGGGCAAACAAAATCTTCTGGTAAATCATCAAAAAGGGTATAAGGAGGAATTCCGGCATTTGGAATGCCTTTTTCTTCGTCATAGATATAGCCACATATTTTGCAGATGTATTTTCTGTATTTCATAGATTTTCCTTTTTTAAGGTTTTCTATTGAACATAGTCAAAGCAGTTTCTTGAAAAAAGGCTTTTTAAAAGGAATATGATGGTTTTTTGAGGTTTCTTTTGTTTTTTAAAGTGATAGATTTTTGTATTTTTGAAACCGAAAAATTTTTTCATGGTAGGTTATTCTGTTCTATCGTTTTGTTGTAATAGTGTTGGTTTTATTTGCTTCGGCTTTTTCGCAGTTAGCGAATCCTTCCGAAGAATTTATGCTTGAAAACCGTGTTCGTCTGGTTCGTGTAGAAGGTATCGTGAATATGGACGAACGTTCTGTGCTTAGTCGCGTTAGCGTTCGTGATGGCCAGAGCTTTTCTCCAATGGTTCTTTCTGATAAAATTAAGTCTAGCGTATCTTCTTTGTATGAATCAGGGTATTTTGATGATGTTTCTGCTTGGGTGGATTACACTGGAACACCAAATGAATTGGATTTGATTTTTAGAGTAAAAGAGCTCCCGGCATTAGATACTATTGAATTTGAAGGTTATGATGAAATTGCTGTAGAAGATTTGATGCTTAAAACTTCTATGGTTAATGGACAGGTTTATAGTAAAAGCCAACTTGAACGAGATAGACAAGCATTGCTTGCTCATTATCGTTCCGAAGGTTATCTACTAGCCGAGGTCGGGTATCGTGAAGAAAGAGTATCTGAATATGAAAACAAAATTCTCTTTGTAATCCGTGAAGGTGAAAAAGTAAAAGTCCGCCGTATTACTATCGATGGCAATGAGCATATTCCAAATGAAGAATTTACAGACCACATGGTTACCAAAGTGGCTAACTGGTGGGGCGATGGGGAATTTAAAGAACTTATTTTTGAAAGCGACCGTGATACTATCTTGAATGTAGCCAAACATTTTGGTTATCTTGATGCAGAACTTAAAGACTATCGAGCAGAATATATGCCAGATTCTACTTGTGGTTTTTATATGGGGCGTCTTGTTAAACCTGGTGAAAAGCTAGAAAGACTCTATTCGCAAATGAATAATGCGATAGAAGATTCAACTCATTTAATGCACGAGATGGCTGGTAAGACAAGAGAACTTCCAGAACATTACTTTAGACGTTATCGTGGCAGTAAACCTGGTCTTTCTCGTCCGTTGCCTTATGTTGGCGACGAAGTGACAGCAAGTGAAATTTTAAATGGATTAGTTCGTTATTCTAAATTGCGCAAGGAATGGATAAAAAAATTGCCGGTTAAACGCTGGGAAAATAAGAAGATTGATTCTTTGTTAGCTCTTGGAAAAAAACGCCGTGACTTTGATGAAAAGCGTCTTGTTCGTTATACTCTCGAAGAATTTTTCCCAGTCCTTGCCAATTATGATTCTTCAAAAGTTTCGAACGCAATGGAAATCTTGATTTCGTTGAATGAAGGTAGACGTTATTATGCCGGTGATGTTCATTTTTCGGGTAATGAAGTTTTACCAGAACCGCTTCTTAAACGCACTGTTCGCTTAGAAAAAGGAAAACCGTTTGATTTCTATCAATATGAGGCTTCTAAAAAAGCGATTATGGATATTTATCGAGAAGATGGTTATCTCTTTGCTCAATACGAAGAATCCAGAGAATTTGTAAATGATTCTGTAATCAATCTCAGTTTCCGTATGTATGAAGGCTTGCCAGCTCAAATCCATAAGGTTTATATTCATGGCAACACTAAAACAAAAGATAAAGTTATTCGCCGAGAAGTTCGTCTCTTCCCAGGAGATACTTATCGCCAGTCTGCACTTGAACGTAGCTTTAGAGAAATTATGCAGTTGAATTACTTTGATATGGTTTTACCTGACATTAAAGTAGTTAATGAACAAGAAGTGGATTTGGATTTTACTGTAACTGAAAAAGAAGCCGGCACAGGACAATTTAGTTTGGGCGTTGCTTATAGTGAAAGTGATGGTTTGACTGGAACGGCTAGTGTTTCTATCCCGAACTGCTGTATGGGCGATGGCCAAAGTGCTGCAGTAAGCTTTGAATATGGCGCCGATAAGAAATATGCTTCTATTAGTTTCTCAGAACCTTATTTCTTAGATATGCCTGTGAGTGTGGGAGCTAGCTTGAGCTATGGCTGGTGGGATCAAGATGACGATCCATCAATAACTCGTTATGGTGGTAGCGTTTATGTTGGAAAACGTTTGAAATGGCCTGATGATTATTTCTATGGACAAGTTGGTTATAGCTGGCTTATGAATAAGCAAGGTGATAATGTGGATAATAGCTTTGTCCGCTTTACAGGTGTTGAATCGGCCTTGAATTTCCGTTTGGTTCGAGATGATAAGAACTTGCCTCAATTTCCAACAGATGGTTCTCGCTATGAATTAGACATTCAAGTAGCTGATGATATCTTATTTAGTGATTTCAGTTTTGTAAAAACAGAAGCGACTATTAAGTGGTGGTTCCCATTATTCCGTGATCGCTTGACTCTTGCTTTGACAAACGAATACGGTGTGATTTTCGGAAGTCCTCTGCAATATCGCACTTTGTATTCTATGGGTGGCGTTCTTGGCTATGAAGGTATGATGCGTGGTTATAATTCGGGTTCTATTGGTTATCGCCGTTTGGGTCGGAGTTACCAGTATTTTGGGGCAGAAATCCAATGGGGTATTGTGCCACAAGTATTCTATTTACTGCCTTTCTTCTTTGATGCTGGTAATGTATTTGGTGAAATTTATGATCCGTATTCCAAAGTTTCAATGGACCAGAAAAATCCACTTCGTGAATGGGATCCGTCTTCTTTGAAACGAGATATTGGTTTTGGTTTCCGTGTGGTTGTACCAATGCTTGGTATTATTGGCTTTGATTTTGCTTGGCCACTTGATCCAGGAGAAACTTATTCCGGATATGAAGAAGATGAAATTGGTGGTATGAACTTTAATTTCGTGATAGGTCAGGGTTTCTAGGAGGCTCTTTATGCGTAAGTTAGTTGTTCTTCTTATGTTCCTTGGAATGGCTTCTGCATTTGCAGAAGATGGACTGCGGATAGCGCATGTAGATTCTAAAATTATCTTTGAAGGTTATAAGGGCACAAAAAATGCTCAAAGTGAATTTGATCGTCAAGTTGCTAAGTGGGAACAACAAGCAAACTTATTGCAAAAAGAGTTGGCTGCCATTAAAGAACGTTTAGACAAACAAATGCTTATGCTTTCTGATGAAAAAAAGAGAGAATTAGAAGCAGAATATGCTAAAAAAGAAACAGAATTAAAAGATTTTATTTCTCGCGTTTATGGGCGTTCTGGAGAATTGCTTTCTGAAAATGAAAAAGTAAGTGCCCCTATAATCCAATTGATTCGCAAAGCAGTAAATGAAATCGCTCTACAGGAAGGTTACGATATGGTTGTTGACAGAGCTACCGGATCGGTACTTTTCTGGAAAAATGAAAACGATTTAACGCAAAAAGTTTTGGATTATTTGAACTCTAGATAGTAATCCCTGAATCTCTTTGAATTAAAGTTTCTTTCGCAAATTTAAAAGTCTCATGAGATGCAATTATCGTGAGGCTTTCTTTTTTTGTCCGAGTTATGCCTGTATAGAGAATTTGCCTGTTAAGCAGTGGGTGACCTGAATATTTAGGCAGAAACATCATAATGTTTTTATAGCCAGAACCTTGGGATTTGTGAATGGTAATAGCAAAAGCACTTTGCAAGCAATCAGTTGGTAATTGAAAGAGTGGAAAAAATAAAAAATCATTTTTCCGTTTTAACATCAGTGAAGGTTGTGTTTTTGCATTAACAATAATGCCCGAATCTCCATTTTGTAAATTCAAAAAGTTCAAATTTTTGTTTAACATTAAAAGAGAACCATTAAAATTAAAAGGATTCTTTTGCTTTAAAATATTGAGAATCATTTTGTTAATGTTTCCTATCCCTCGTAAACCACGTTTTTCTGCAGAAAGGATTCTTGCGGATTCAGCTATTTCCCATAATGAATGACGATTTTTTATTTCTTGCTTCCAATCATTTTCTGAAAAACCATTTTCGCTGAAATTGTTTTCATTAATGGACGGGTGGATTTGTTCAGCGGTCGAAGTTAAATTGGGGTAGAATTTTTTTACCCATAGTTCAAGGATTTCTTGTAATTTTTCTTCTTCATCTTTCTTTTTTAAATAGGATTCTTTTTCGGCTAAACGGATAAAATTAATAACGTCATTTTCTTTAGGCCATAAATTTGTAGAGCTTTCCCATGTAGAAAAATTAGGTAAAGGAGCGTTTAAATTTTGAATAGATTTTGCTAGTCGCCCTATTTCAGAATTGTCGTTAAAGCGATTAGATTCAGTCAGGCGCACAACACATTTTTTTTCAAGATCAAGAAGTTCTCCAAGTACAGCGCCGGCATCAACAGATGGGAGTTGGTCTTTATCGCCTAAAATAAATAGGCGGAAATCTTTTTTAGGGAGTGCTTCTAAGAATGAGGAAAACAAAGCAATGTCTATCATGCTTGCTTCATCAATAACAAAAATAGATTTCTCTGGGAACGGATTGTTTTTTCTATAAGTGAAAGTATTTTCTCTAGGTTGGAATTTTAAAAGACCATGTAGAGTGCTTTTTTCAATTTGACTTAGTTTTTGTGTAGCTGGCTCTTTGAGAGATTCTTCAGAAAGCAGATTTTTGCATTCTTCTAAACTTTCTCGCAAACGATCGGCGGCTTTCCCGCTAGGAGACGTAAAGTAAATATCCCATTGTTGTAATTCAGGTTGTTTCTGCAGTAAGTTCCAAAGTAAAAAGAATACAACCGTTGTTTTACCAGTGCCTGGCCCACCAGTAATAATTAGATTTTGTTTTTCTCCGCGAGTTATGGCTTCAATTTGTGCTGGTTTCAATTTAAAGAAAGATTTTGCCTGTTGGGTTATAAGAGATTCTATTTTATTGGCGGTATTTTCTAATTCTTTTGGGGTAGAATCACAGCCATCACAGAAAATGTCTGGGTTGCTAAAACAATCTTCAATATTTTTTTTAGCGTCAAAATATTTTTTTGCAAATAAAAAAGGTTCATTGTGGATTTTTTCAATAACTAATGGCTCTAAATTTTTCGCATCCAAACTTAAAAGTTCTCGACAGCCGCAATTTATGATTTCCCTGAAATCTTCAATAGAGGGAAAATCACTTTCTTTAAGTTCAGAATAACTTAATTGTTGTAAAATAAGTCCATTCCATTTTGTTTCCCATTTTTTCAAAAGATTGTCTGGGTTTAAAGAAATGCAAGTGTTTCCATCATTTGAAAGAGAAAAGAAAATGAGTAAAAGTTTTTTGATAGAATGAGAATATTCTATATCAGGGTGCAAAATTTCTACAAAGTCAAGCAATTTTTTGTTTAAAGCGGTGCTTGCTTTCATTTCTTGTAAAACAGAATAAAAATTTTCGGCTGATCCTAAAAGGTATTTTAACATTTCTTCTTTCATAATTTTAATTCCTCATAATTACACAGCAAAAGACTTTTTTATGCTTTCATAATCTTTTTTGAGTTCGCTATAATTGTTCCAAGTGTGAGCATAAATACCATTACTTGTATTTTCTTTACAGCCACGAACAAAAACATAATAGAATCCACCAAAATGATTTTCAAAAATTTCTTCTTCGGACAATTCAGAGTAAAATTGACGTAACCATTGGATAAGGCAGTAAGCATATAAAACAAGTTGTATGGAATAAACTTCGGTAACCGTTTTTTCAATAGTTGTTTTGTGGTAATCTGGTAGTAAATTTGATTTCCAATCTAAAATAGAATAGACTGGTTTGCCATTAATTTCACGGATAAAAACCAAATCCATAAACCCTTTGCAAAATTTTTTCAAAATATTTTCATCGGTTTTTGCATTAAAATGAAATTCCATTTCGGGTTTGCGATTTTCTTTTGGCAAATCTTTGAGTTGAAAAGAACGCTGTGTTTCTTTTGAACCTTGTATTTCTAGGAGTTTTGCGTTTAAAGTATGCCAAACCATTTCTTTTGTTTTTTTTGTCCAAGAAACGTTTTTATGAATAGGTAAAAATTGTCCCGTAAAAGCAGTTTCTATTAAATGCGAAAAATCTTGGTTGGATTCTACATTTTCAAAATCAGTGTTTCCAATTTCATTAAAATCAATGTGTTCAAATATTTGATGAATGGCTTCCCCTAATTTATTGCCTTTTGGGTAGTTCATGGCAAAAATAGAATGTTCATCATTTTCTTCGTCAGATTCTTCAGAAAGATTTTGTGGTCTTCCTTCAATGGTGAAAATTTCTTTGCTAGAATCGGCATGAGAAAGTGAAGATGCTGAATGCGAAGTCAGTGTTTTGTCAGCAATCTGAGATTGTAATTTTTGAACATTTTCAAAGTAAATAGTTTCTTCATCAATGACAGAAACATTTTTTGTATGGTGTTCCAGATTAGAATCGTTCAATATTTCAACAACTTCTTTTTTGAAACTTTCAATATTCCATTCCTTATTAGACCAATCATTAAATAGTTCAGAACGGTTCGTAGCGATTAATGCATTGTTAGCGTGAGCTAAAAAAGAAAATTCACCGTTTGATTTAATTTCTGGTTCTCCTTTGTCTGTTCTTTTAATTACTTTACAAATTAAGCCGTCTTTTATTTCAGTTTTAGTGCTCCTATGCTCTCTTTCATAATTAAACCAGTTTTCATATTGAGGTAAAATCAATAATGAAGAGGCTCTTGTGTAAGCAACATAAAGTAAACGGCGCCATTCCTGTAATTCTTCAGCTTGTCGTAATTTTTTAGCGTCTGAATCAAAACCAATTTTTTTAACGGAATTTTCTTCGTATAAAAATGGGCCTTCTGCTTGTTTAATTTTTCCTTTTAAACCTGCAAAAGAAATAACAACAGGAAACTCTAAACCTTTAGATGCGTGAATAGTCATTAAATTAACGGCATCTAAATCAGTAGCTTTAGCAACAATGTCGCCATCCATGTCTTCGGCGTTTTTGTTTTTAGAAGCTAAATCATTCAAGTGTTTTATCACTTCTTTTAGTGATGCTTTTTTTTCGTACAAATAATTAAAAATATAGTTGCCAATTTGGCGTATTTTTGAAAGTTCTTGTAGCTTGGCAGGCTTGCTTAAAAACAATTCAATTTGAGAATCTTCGTAAATTTGTTCGTGGAGTTCTGCCCAGTATTGTTTTGATGCTAACCAATGCCAGTTTTCAATTATCTGGTGGTTTTTATTAGAACGTTCTTCAATGTTTATATTTTCTAAATCATCTAAACTAACTCGGAAAAAATCGGTTGCAAGAGCTGAGTTTAAAATTTTTTGATTGTAAGCAGAAAAATCATTAATAGCAAGCAGTTTGAGAATAGAAAGCCATTCTTCGCATTCTCTCGAATTAAAGAGTGAATTGTCTTTGTATAAAAGAAAAGGAATACCTACTTTTGCAAGGCATTTTTTTATTTCTGGTAATTCTGTGCGAGTCCTGCCTAAAATAACAAAATCAGAAAATTTGACGTTTCTTGGCTCAGAAGCACCTTTTTCAAAAATTTGCAAAGCGGTTTTACCATTTGTAATTTTACAACATTCAATGATTTTTTGAATAGCAAAATGAGCGTAACCTTTTTCGGGTAAAATAGGTGCAATCCATATAGGTTTTGTTTCTTGATTGTTAAAAAGCGCATTTTTTCTTTGTTCTTTTTCTTCATTAGGAACGTTAGAGTCAAAGAAATCGCCCTCAGGTAAAAAGTCTTTTGTTTTGAAAAGCTCATTGCAAGCATTAATAGTAGCAATGCTTGAACGATGGTTTGTAGAAAGTTTTTTTCCATTTTCTTTGCCAATTTGTTCAATGGCTTTTCGGTAAACGTTTAAGTCGGCTCCTTGAAAACTATAAATAGATTGCTTTGGGTCTCCGACAACAATGATATTATTCTCTTTACTTTCTAAAAAAACGGTTTTGAAAATATCCCATTGGTATTGGTTTGTGTCTTGGAATTCATCAATAATAGCGATTTTATAATTTTCGCGGAGTTTTTTGCAGAGAAGAGTTGGTTCTTCTAGAGATTTACCATGTGGACAAACGGCTTCTCGTACCGCAAAAATCATATCATTAAAAGTCTGGGTGTTTGATTCTGTTTTTTTCTTTTCCCATTCTTTATACAAATTAGGAATGTTTTTCGCGCAAAAATCTGCAATAAGGAGTTTTTTTATATCATTCTCTTTTTTTGAATTTTCTTCTATTAATGGAGTAAAGAGAATTTCTGGATTCCAAGATTCTAAAGAATCCTTTAGAATAGATTTTATTTTTTTTAAGTCTAAATCAGAAATAGAATCTCGCCAATTATCGCGGATCATTTTATCAATTAAATCATCTTTAAGTTTATCATTTGCGTTTTCTAAATTGAATGCAACATTGGCTTCGTAAGCAAAATCATGAAGCGTTTTTTGACAAAAAGAGTGAATGGTTCCAATAACTGTATTATCCACGTTTTGAAGAGCATTGGCAAAAAGTTTTTTTTCATAAATATCCGTGGTATTATCATAACATTCTTGCATTTCTGCACGAACACGGTCTTTCATTTCGCCAGCAGCTTTTTCAGTATAAGTTAAAAACAATACTTTAGAAAGCGGAATACCTGCTCGCACGAGTTTGGCAGAAATTTTCCGGATGGTGTAAGTTTTTCCTGTGCCAGCCGAAGCTTCAATAAATAAATTTTTATTGGTCTTGAAGTTTTCTATTTTAAATTCTTCTAATTCCATTTTGTTACTCCTTCAAGATCTTCAATCAGCTCTTTTTGTTTTTGAATTTCTCTATTCCAGGATTCTTTGAAAAGATTATCGTTATCAGAAAAACCAGAAATTTTTTCATCTGTTATATCAAAGAATGTTTGTCCAGAGAAATAAGACCATGGACCATGATTTCCACTAAGTTTCTCTTTTAGCCCTTCAAAAGATTCAATGTTTTCATTGAATAGAGAAAAGGGTAATATTTTCTTGTATTCTTCGATAAAAGCTTTTTCAAAAATCTTTTGCAAAATGTTTCTAGCCGAATTAGAATCTTGTGTAATGGGACAACGAATAGGTTCGTTTTGATTTATAAGACAAATATCAATTTTTTCTACTTCTCTAGAAGCTAACAAAGCTAAAGCATAAATGTAAGCATCAAGAATGTCTTGTTGTACTTTTGAAATATCAGATTTGTTTTTTAGATTCTTGTAATCTTTGTCTTTGAAAATAACGATGAAATTGTCTGTTTTATCGTTTAGGTTTTTAATCAATAGAGAAATATCAGCATATAAATGCACAAGATGTTTTTCTTTTTTAAAATCTATTTCTAAAGGTAAATTTAAAGGGAAAGAAGAGTATTCATATTTATCTTGTGGGAATTTGTCTTGAATGGTCTTGCAAAAATTTTCAACATTTTCCTTTAAATTTTTTATTACCCTTTCACCAAATTCATCGTGAGGGATGTTTCCCATTTGTTGAGAATTCTTGAGGAAAGTATCTAAATTTTTATAATCACAATTTAACCCAAGAGAAATAGCAATAGATTGGTTCAAGAAAATAGATTGGTCTAGATTATTTAATTCAATAGGTTCAAAAGATATTTCTGAAGAAGATATATCACTCTCTTTAAAATTCATTTTATTCTCAGCAAAGAATTTAAAAGGATCTTTTAAAAATTTTGAAAAATCTTTTAATTTGATTTTAGATGGTAGGCTTTTTTTAGTTTTAGCGGTTTCTTTAGGAGAGAATGCTTTTTCAAAAGATTGTGGCGAATTGATTTTATTAAAGGATTGTCTATAACGCAAGGCGCGTCTTGTAAAAATGGAATCTATATTTCTTGTTTCATCAAGAGGAACAGAATTTATTTTTAAAACTTCTTTTGAAGAAAAATCCTTTACAAAATGGATTAAATCATTTATCAGCGGGGTCGGAAAAATTTCACTATCTTTTGTTAAGTTGGCGTTTTGATAACTGATGTGGAAACTTTCTGAAGTGCTGGTGAGTTGGCACAAGAAAGCGTAACGATTGCGTTCTTGTTTAGAGTCATCACCGGGCCAAGGGTAAAGAGATTTTCTTAAATCAAGAGTATTTGAAACAGAAACACCAGGGAAGTTATTAGAATCAGCTCCGATAAAGAATAAATGTTTAACAGGAATAGTGCGGTTCGGGGCAAATTTCATAAATGTAACGCCGTTGACAAATAAACTTCCAAAACTATATTCAGAAGAAATAGCAGAGTTGCTGAGACATTTGAAAATAATATCTAGAGACAGTTTTTCATTGCCAGCAAAAAAGAAGTATTTCAAGTCGGCAAAAGTTTTTAAAACTTCTTGATAAATAAAAATTTCTTCTGCTAAGTCTTCGTTAAAATAAGGAATAGCTAACCAAGAATTCAAAAAATCCTGTAATGAATTTAAATCACTTTCTTTTAATTCATCATCAAAGTCCTTTATCCAAGTTTCTAAAGATTCTATCAAAGTGATAAAATTCAAAAGCAAAGAATTGTTGCTTGTATCAAGATTAGAATACGGGAAAAAAACATTTTCGTTTAAGGAAAAAGAATCATTTGTCAATTTGGCCAGTAATAAACGTTTGACGCCCAAAGACCAATCGGATTCTTTTTCAGGTTTATTGCGATAAATGTTTATGTTTTTTACCCAAGATTCAAAACAAGAAATAGCGTAATCATCTAATTTCCAAACGGCTTGAATAACAGGGTTTTTAAGTAAATTGAAAAAGTCCGGGCGAGAAATATTTTTTGATTTTTTTATGTTGAAAAGAATGGTTAGAGCGTTGTTTATATGAGAATCTTTTTGCGCTGAATCAATAATGTTGTAAGGAATGTGTAAAGTTGTTTTTTGTGAAGAAGAAATTTCTTTTTCCGCTTTGATTTTAGCTTGGTTGAAAATCTGATAAATAGCACTACGGTATTCTTCTAAATTGGGAGATACTATTAAAATTTCGTTTAAATTCGCTCCGTTTAAAAGCAATTGACAAAGTCGTGAATGCAGATTTTCAATTTCGCGGATTTTACTAGGAGCTCCATCAATAGTTAGTGAGTCGTCATTTTCTTGGATGGAAATTTTATGTTGCTCGATTGAATTTTGTAATTCTTTTTTTGAAAAACGGTTGGCAATAGAATATTGTATTAAGTGCAGTAATTTATTAGAAACGGGTTTTTCGCTTGTCTCTGTTTCTTTTTCAGGAAAGTCGCAAGAACTATAGTCATCTGAAAGGCACCAAAGTTTGATGTTGTCACAACCTGCTTTACCCCAAGCTTGTAACAAAGGATTCTGAAATGGATAAATTTCTTCTTGAAAATCTTCTCCGTCAATAGTTAGCGGTATTTTAACTGATTTTGAAAAATTATGATCTTCCCAGAATTGCATACAAGGATTTTGTATGTAGGCATAAATGTCGTATTGACTAGCGAATTCTCGTAAGACAATCCGATAAAATTGTCCTAAGCCGGAAAGTCCAAAAATAAAAACAGGGACTTGTTTCTTGTATTTAAATGCAGGCTTGTTTTCTGAATCAAGGCATTCTTTGTAAAGAAAAGGAAGCGTTAAAAACCTTGTGCCTTCAGGTATTTCGTTGTTTTCAGCGGCTTTTTCAAAAACAGATGTTAAAAGAGATTTGCCATTAATGTTGTGGAAAATCTTAGAATAAAGTTCGCGTTCCCAATCTTCATTTTTTACGGATTCGAATTGGCCTGATTTATTTTTTTTGACAAAAAAATCGGAGAGATTATTTTCTTGCCAACAATCTAAAATGCCTTTTTCATTGGTAATAAAACCACTTGGCCGGCTGATTTCGTATTCAAGAAAAAGAGCTGAAAGGGTATTTGCTAAATCAAACAAACGATTAGTGTTGATTTTACCATCAGTTTCAAGGTACTTTTTTAAATCACCATTCTGGGTTAAGGTTTCGTAGTTGTATTGGCCTTCGGTATTTTGAGTAGATAGGTAAGATATAATGACATTTCTCAACATATCAGAAGACAATTTTTTTAGCTTGTCATTTTCACCAACAAGTATGTCAAATAAAAAGCGATCTACGCTTGTTTTGTTAAAATTAGCTAGAGTACCTTTTTTTTCTAACCAACGTAAACGAAACCATTGTTCAAGTTTCGCATCAGGAAAAATAACAACAGGAGCGTCGAAAGGAGATTTCCATACAGATGAGATTTTTTCAATCATTTCATCTGCAAGATTTTCAAGATTTAATGCAAAACGAAGTGTAAGCGCCATATTTGCAATATAGATTATTGAAAATGACAAATTTTGACAAATACTCAAAAGGGTTGTTTTTTCTTCAGAAAATGGAAAACAAATTTTAAAACGGACTGGGGACGGAAGACGAAAGTTTTTTGTAAGTTATTTAAAAATAAAAATGAGAACAATTGCGTAGAAATGTGACGACCATCACACTTGGTATGGACAATCTGTCCATGCTGTTTTTTAGGCGCATAACTACTTAAAGGAGTAAAAGTCTATCTTAATATTTATTAAATATGGATAGATTTTATGTTAGCTTTTTCAGATATTGTTGATTATAGAGATTTTTTGAAAGCCTTTTATGAAAAGAGAAAGGCTGAAATGCCTTTTTATTCCTATCGAATGATGGGAGATCGTTTAGGCTTGGACTCTAGCTACTTATATAGAATCTTACAGAAAAAACAGCATTTGCCTGTTCATGCATTGCCTGTTGCTAAAGAAATGATGGCTTTAACTGGCCGGGAAGCAGAATTCTTTGATTTGCTTTTCTCTGCCACAATGACAAAAGACAAAAACAAACGTGAAGAATTAGTTGCCAAAGCTTTGGCTCTGCGCGATGTAAGGCGTCATACTCTACAAGAAGCTGAACTTAAATTACTTGAAAACTGGTGGATTCCTGCTGTTAGAGCTTATTTAGAATTAAACGGGGGAATGGTAAATGTTAAACAAATCGCAAAAGATTTATGCCCGCCAATTACAGAAGCCCAAGCTCAGGAAGCAATTGATATTTTATTAGAAGTTGGTTTTGTTAAAAAGGTTGCTTCTGGAAAATTGGCGTTGACTGAAACGCATCTGACGGTCGGTGGGCCAGAAAAAAAGATGGCTGTTCGTAAATTCCAGAAGCAAGTACTCGCATTAGCAAGCGATTCTTTGGATAACGTTCCTGTGGATGAAAGAAATATTTCTACTCTTACGTTATCCGTAGATCAGGCTTGTTTTGATGATTTAGGTGAAATGCTTAAAGAATTTAGACGGCTAGTCCAAAAAAGGGTAGATGCGTCTAAAAATCCAAATAAAGTGATGCATTTATCTATGGCTTTTTATCCTGTTGCTAGGGTCGGAGCTAAAAATGGAGTGTTACAGAAACAGGAAGAACGCGAAAATGACTAGAAAGCATAAAACATTAATGTTGCTAATGCTTGGCATTCTATTACTCTCGTGTTCTACAGAAAACGAGGACCTTTCAGGTTCTTCTTTGGAAACAGAAAATTCCATAGCCAATGCTGTTGTTGTTACTGTTGTTTCTGAACAAAATCAACCTGTGGCTAGAGCTAGCGTTCTTGTTCGACCAGAAGATTTCTTAGCCAATGCAAGTTTCAGGGCTTTTGCAGAAACTATTTATGGTGATTCATCTGATTCGCCCGTTGTTGAATCAGATGAAGTGGCTGGGATTCTCAATATGCAAACAGATTCTCTTGGCCGTTTGACTTTGCCGAAGTTGCCGTCAGGTTCTTATGTTCTTGAAGCGAGAAACGCATCTGAACGTGGTATGCTTAAAACGAGGATTATTGAAACGGTAGAAGATTCTATTCCTCTTAAGCTAGAGAAGTCTGGAAAACTTTCCGGGAAAGTTTATTTGCCAGAAGGCGTATCTTCTTTAACTGTTGGTATTCGCGGGCTAGATTACTTTGTACAGACTGATGCTGAAGGTAATTTTGAATTTTCATCTTTACCTACAGGTATGCTTGATGTAGTGAGTTTTGTTTATTCAGTTTATGAAATGTTAGGAGCAAATGGTCAGCCGACAAATATGGGACGTTTCCTTTCAGTCGGTGCAAGTTCTGTTGGTGTGTTAGCCGGAGAACATTTAGAAAATGTCGTGATCGGAGGCCCAGTGCCTTTACCACCACCAGTAGATACTATCCCTCAGGATACAGTTGTAGAAGATACTGTTGAACAATACCCTTGGTTTGTCTTTGAAACATTTGAAGATAGTACTTATGGGTGGTATTCTTCTGTTTCAGAAGAAGCAGAAGCTAAATTGATGACATCTGTAGCTGGTTTAGGTCGAGAAGGTTTAGCGGCTTACTTTACTTACACTAACGAAGAGTACAATAACTGGGTTCTTATGGGAAAAGCCTTTGAACCAGTTGACTTTAGTGAAGTGGATTCAGTTGTATTCTATGCAAGAAAAGGTACTTCACCAGATTCTCAGTGGGTCAGTTTCTCATTTGATGTGTGGCGTGATTCAACATCTGGTCTTCAGAATGGTAAAGCCTGGATTCATTTCCCGTTAGACTCTGTTTGGAAACGTTATGTAGTTTATCCAGATTCATTAGTGGAAGTAGATTCTAACTATACCGGAGGAAATATTGGATTTGATGCTGTAAAAGCGAATGTGACCAACCTAAATTTCTTTGGCGGCGGTAAAGGTGGTCCGTATGAAATGTGGATTGATGATATCAGTATTTATGGTATAAAAGAATTTGAATAAGTTGATGCTATTCTTTATAAAAACGGTCGCGTTGCGACCGTTTTTTAGTGTTGACAATATATCCATATAAACTTTAGTATTTCAAAAAAAAGCTTACTTACAAGACCTATTTTTTTCAATGGATTTTGTATTCTCACGTAAAGGAGTGATTATGGAAAAAGCAGCTAGTCTAGCCGCATTTCTAAATAAAAAAATGGCGTTAGGGCTTGTGTTTGGGATAGCCTCTATTAGTTTCGCTGATAACCCGATATCAAATTATCACTATTTGGCAGACCCTGCCGCAACAGCAAGTGAAGACGAGTTCTTTATTTTAACAGATTCTGATGATCCTGCTGGTGCTGATGGTTATACCATTAAATCGCTTTATGCGTTTTCTAGTCGCGATATGAAAAACTGGACTGACTATGGTATAATTTTTGAAGCAAAACGTGAGTATGACAACATCAATGATATTTGGGCATCTGGTATAGATATTGGTCCAGATGGTAAGTTTTATATCGTTTACCCAGATGGTGGTGGCGGTGGTGTCGGTATGGTAGCATCAGAAAACATCAATGGCCCATACGAAAACCCTATTCCAGGTAATAAAAAGTTAATTCACAACTGGGGTGGTGGTATATCTGATTGTGATGGTATCGGTTGGTGCTTTGACCCTGCTATTTATTTTGATGATGATGGAACAGGTTATTTTACATTTGGTGGTGGTAATTCTGATAGCCGTCCGGCAGCAGAGAACAACAACAACATCTTTAACATTTACAGACTCAATTCTTCGCTTGATGGATTTGATGTTAATACAAAAATCCAACTTAAAATTGGTGGCCCTAAAGCGATGGAAGCCTCTTATATTCACAAAAAAGGTAGCACTTACTACTTGAGCTATAGTACTGCTGATTTGAGAATTGCTTATGGCACATCAGACCGCGTAACAGGTCCTTATACTTACCAGGGCATTTTTATGGATAACCCAAATATTAATGGGCAAAACATAAACGCTCACAATAACAACCACCATGGTATCGCAGAATTTAAAGGCAAATGGTATGCAGTTTACCATGACAGACGTTTGGTACAAGCTTCTGAACACCCAGCATCTTTGGGCGTTGCCAATCCAGAACCTGCTTATCATCGTAGTGTAAGTATTGATGAATTTACTTATAACGGAACCGCTTTGAATAAATTGGTTTATACCAATGAAGGTCCAAAGCAAATAGCCAATTTTGATCCTTACAGAACTTATCCTGCTTTGACAAGTTCTAAGCAACGTAATGTGCGTAGTCGTACAGACTGGACACGTGGAAAGCCAGTTTCTCATGTGCTCACTCCTTATGCAAGTAAAGATTCCTGGATCCGTGTTTCTGGAGTAGATTTTGGCGGCGGTGCGATGAATTTCTTAGTAACAGCAGCAAGTGTTGCTGATGGCAATAAAATCGAAATCCGCAAAGGCAGTTCTAGCGGTACTCTTGCCGGAACATGTGAATTGCCAAAGACTTCTGGCTGGCTTTCTTACGAACAGACAGAATGTGAAGTAACAGGGCTTTCTGGCGTTGTAGATGAATTGTTCATTGTCTTTAAAGGTGCAGCAGACTCTACAATGGGGGTTTTGGAATGGGAATTCTCTGGAAAACCAAGCGAACCACAGAAACCTTATGGAGAACAAGCAATTGTTTTGCCTAATCTTATAGAAGCAGAACATTTTGATATGGGTGGTGCTCGTAAAGTTTATAATGACGCTGAATCTGAAAATCAGGGTAATGCAAGTTTCCGCACAGATGAAGGTGTTGATATTGTTCTTAACGATAATGGCGGCATGGCCATTGGGTACACAGAAGCCGGAGAATGGTTGGAATATACAGTGAATGTAACAAAGTCTGGAGAATATGATATTTTAGCTCGTGTTGCGTCAGGGAGTACAACATCTGGGATTCAACTTTTTATAGATGAAGAAGCTATTACCGCTGAATTTACTTGCCCACAGACTGCTGAAGATTCTTGGGATGTTTATGAAGAAGTAAGTCTGGGTAAGGCAACACTTACAGAAGGTGAACATGTTTTGAAACTGGCTATTACAGGAAGTTATGTGAATGTGGATTGGTTGAAATTCCTTGATGAAAATGGAGAAACAAGTATTGGGAAATCTTTAGTTCTAGGTAATGTGCAAAAAGAAACTTCTTATACGTTGTATGATATGCAAGGTAAAGAATTGCGTCGCTTTACGGCTCGTGATTTCACAGAAGCTTTGAATATGGCTCGCCAGAATTCACAAGGATTTGTTTCAGGCATTTATTTGTTGAAACAGTCTGGAAAAAATGCAATGGTTAAAAAGTTTTGGATGCACTAATCCTTAAATATTAAAGATTCTTTGAATTTGATTCCTATAAGAGTTCTTGTTTAAAACAGGAACTCTTATGTTTTTTTAGAAAGCATAGTTCTTGAACTTGCTTGTGACTTTTTGTTGTAGTTCTATGACCGAGCGCAGAGAGTTTCTATAACCCCCCGAAAAGCAAAAGGTGCGGAAAAACAACTTGTCATGGCGAGAGGCCATCTGTTAGCAACTTGTCATCGTGAGTAGATTGCCGCGCCGTGCATTCAGCACGTCTCGCAATGACAAGAAGCTTGTGGCAAGTGTAGGGTTGTCATGGCGAGAGACCTTGTGCCTCGCGGCCATCTTGGTTTTTGTCATTACGAGCGTAGCGAAGTAATCCAAAAATAAGTTTTGCTAGCAAGTAGATTGCTTCACCCTTGCAGGGTTCGCAATGACAAGTTCAGGATTGTCATCGCGAACTCAGTGTGGCGATCTACTGGCAATGGGATTGCTTCTGTCACTATGTTCCATCGCGAGTGACAAGAATCATTTGCAATCTGACATAACCTAGTGCAGAGAGTTTTTCTAAAAAATAATGGAATAGTAGACGAAAAATCGCTGTCACCAAAGGTGACAGCGATTTTTTTAGTTGGAGATGTTTTCGATGAATAGGGTGTTTTAAAAGTTATTTAATTCTATTACCATTTAAGTTGAAGTATAACTTTTCACCAGAACGAGTTGTTTTTTCTAATTGAACCATTCCATCACGGAAAATCATGCGAGCACCTTCAGCAGGCATTTTGTTTAAATTAGGCTTTCCAGAAGGAATGCTGTTGATGTCAAATTTTTCTGCTTTTGAGTGAATGTCATAAACGGTTCCTTCTGAAAGAATAGCATGCAATGAACCGGCGAGGTAAGCAAAAGGTGCATTCCAGTTAATTGCCACTTCATTTGTAGCATAGCTACAAGAATTGTCATAGAAAGATCTTGCTACAGCATCTTTATCAATGTGAGATTTAGCGCAATCATTAGCGGATTTATTTGGTCCGCCGACAAGCATTCCCGGCACTGGTGCTTCCACAGTATCTGCTTGGCTTGGGCGATGGTGCGGGTGATAAACTTGATTGGTTCCAAACCCTGTTAAATAAGAAACGTCAAGAGGGTTTCTTCCTAAGAGATAATCTAAAATGCCTATGGCAGCGTTAAGGTATTTATTTTCTTTAGTTAAAATGTAAGCATGTAAAAGAACAATACCTTTATTAGCGGCGACACTATTAGAGCCCCAATAGAAATCACCTTCAGTCATAGCAACACCATAACCATTTTCTTCTAAAGAACCTACATAATCATCGGCGAGAGCGAAAATCAAGTTTTTTGCCGAATCAACATCGGCTTTTTCAAAAATATCAGGATTGGTTGCAATAGTAAATGCTGCCATGGCATAAACGGTTTGCCAACCATGCAGTTTCCAACGTGCTTTGTTCAAGGGAAATTGGCGCATATCTTTTAAAATACTGTCATTTTGGGTAATTCTGTACATTTCTGCAGTTGCCCAAATTTGTTCGTCTACAGCATTACCATCTTCATAAGAACCTGTTCCGATATCGGAAGGTTGTTCAAAGAAATCATAAGGGTGTTCTTTAGCCCACCAATAGGCTTTTCCTGCGGCTTTTGCCATTTTTTCAGAAAATTCAGCATCGTATGTTTTGTAAATATCTGCAGCAAGTGCTAAAACGCCGACAAAATCCCAAGTAGCGGTAATGCTTTTACCAATAGCAAAACGAGGTTTGGTGTCTCTATCTGGCATAACAGTTCCACAGAATTGTTTCGTAGTTAATTTATGGAAAACGCCACCATCTTCATCTTGCATAGTGAGCATCCATTCAAGGTTCCAACGGATTTCGTCAAGAATGTCTGGGACATCATTATTGCTTTCAGGAATATTCAAAGAAAGCTTTTTAAAATATTCTTTGTTATGTTGGTAGAGTTGTAAAAGGGTGTATGTAGAAATACCAGAGTTTACAATGTATTTACCATAATCACCTGCATCATACCAACCTTTGGGGCTAGCAAAAGTAGCATTTAATTCTTTACCTAATAATGTATGGTATTTAGCAGCGGTATCTGGATGTCCCATCGGACGAGCGTATTTGCCAGCAAATTCTTCAGTTAATTCTAAAGATGCTCTTTGGTAATAAAACCAACGAAGAGAAGCAATAGTTGCATCTTCAAGAGCGTTGTTTGAAATAATAATAGGGTGGCTTATGGCAGAATCCCCAAGATAAGCAAAGTAAGTTCCTGGAGTCTGTATTTCTGAAAAATCAACCAAAGAAGCATTTTCATTAGCTGGTTTCCAATAAGCTGCTTCTGGAGCTTTTACAGTCAAGACAGTTTGTTTTTCAGAATCTTTAAAAACAATGTCTTTACCTTCTGCCCCAACTACGGCAATGTATTTTGGTGCTTTTGTTGGGTACCCAACCTGGTTATGATAAGCAGTTGCCGCCAAAGCAACAGAGGAAATGGCCGAGGCAACAAAAAATAGTCTGGCGATTTTCATAAAAACCCTTTTGAAAGAAGTTGTCTCTAAACTAGCTTTAAAAAAACAGAATTTTATAACCTTTATAGTTAAAAGTGTTTCTTTTTGAAACCACGATTTAAGAGAAAATGCGAAAGATTGCTATAAAAAAGAAACTTTTTTAACAAATTAAACTTCTATTTCTAAATTTAGAGCATCTGGAAAAATCAGCTTGTTTATAATTTATCAAGCAAAGGATTTTTTGTGTCATTGATTATAGAATCGTTTGCCTTCCTTTTAGGTGGGCTTGGTGTGTTCCTTCTAGGAATGCGTTTTATGTCTGATGGTCTACAAACTGTAGCCGGGCCTTCCTTAAAAAGATTGATTGGAGCTGTTACCAATAATAGGTTTCTAGGAGTCTTGGTTGGAGTGGTTGTCACATGTCTTGTGCAATCTAGTGCTATTACAACCGTTATGACAATAGGCTTTGTTAATGCCGAAATGATGCTATTAAAGCAATCGCTTGGCGTTATTATGGGAGCAAATGTCGGGACAACTATTACTGGTTGGGTTCTGGTTTTAAATATTGGAAAATATGGTTTACCATTAGCCGGAATCTGTGCCCTCTTTTTCTGTTTCGCTAAAAATGAACGACTCCGCTACACAATGTATGCTATTCTAGGTGTTGGCTTAGTTTTTATTGGTTTAGAAGAAATGAAAAATGCTTTAGAACCATTAGCTATGTCAGAAAAATTCCGTAGCGTATTTGCGATGTTCTCTGCTGATTCATTTGCTGGAATTTTAAAATGCGTTGTAATTGGCTGCTTACTAACTGCTCTTGTCCAATCTTCTTCAGCAACTTTAGGGGTGACTATTGCTCTTGCTTATCAAGGGTTGATTTGTTTTGAAACTTCAGCAGCTTTAATTCTTGGTCAAAATATTGGTTCAACGATTACAGCTTTTATTGCATCAATTGGAACATCAAAAGCGGCTCGTCGTGTAGCTTTATTCCATATTATATTCAATGTTATAGGTGTGGCATGGGTCGTTTTACTCTTTAGACCTTATTTGCATGGGATTCAGTTTGTTTTAGAACATGTATTGCATGTGCCGGCAATGGCTATGGAACCTCGTATAGAATATTCAAAAGAAAATATGACAACAGCTATCGCTACATTCCACACCGCATTTAATGTAGTGAATCTCTTTGTGTTTTTACCATTCACAAGTTACATTGCAAAAATTCTTGAAAAATTCTTTAATAGTAAAGTTCCAGAAAAGAAATTGGTTGCTACAAAGCTTGAATACCATTTATTGTCCTCACCATTTTTAGCTATTACGCATTCGGGCAGAGAAATTTATGGAATGGGTGAATCGTTGAATAACATGATGGACGACTTGCTTGAATGCTTAAGTGATGGTCCTGAAGCGAAAAAGCGCCGTGATGCCGTTTTCTCAGGAGAAGCTCATTTAGATTCTGCTCAAGAAGAAGTCACTAATTTCTTGACAAGACTTCTTGCTGGTAGAGCGTCTCAGAGTATTGCAAATGATGCAGAACGTCAACTTCGAATGAGTGATGACCTAGAAACGGCTTCTGATTATATAGTCCAGATATTAAAGCTGCATTTGCGTTTGCAAGACAATAACTTAAAATACAACGAAGAACATTTAAATGGGTTGCGTAATTTGCATGAAAAGAACAAGCAATTGACAGAACTTGTTTTACAGCAAATTAATACTCCGAATAATTTTGAACAATTGGAAAAAATCCGTGAGATAGGGTTAGACATAACTCAGTTGGTTCGTAGTCTGAGAAGTATGCACTGGAGTCAGTTAGCAGAAGAGCAATATGAACCTTTAATTTCTACGACTTATACAGATATGCTTTCTTCGTATCGTAAAATTAAGGAACATCTTGTGCAAGTTGCAGAAACAATATCACAATAATCAAAAGAATCTGGCTTTTTTTGAAAAAATCAAAAAATGCCAGATAAAGTTTTTTTACTTTAAAATAAGATCGAATTAATTTATCGGAAGTTTTATATGCGTCAGGTTTGTTTATTAGGTGCTACAGGTTCTATTGGGGATTCTACTGTTGATGTGATTCGTCAGCACCCAGATAGATTTTCACTTTATGCGGTTGCCGCTCATTCTAATTGGAAAAAGGTAGCAGAAATTGCTCAGAAATTTAAAGTAAAACAACTATGCATGTTTGATGAAAATGCGGCAAAAGAATTGTCAAACGCTTTGAATCGTCCTGTGTTATCGGGGATAGAAGGATTAAAAGAATTAGCGCTTGACCCTAATACTGATTTAATTGTAAATGCTGTTATGGGCTCTGTAGGTTGTTTACCGACTCTTGCAGCTATTGCAGCGGGTAAACACGTCGCTTTAGCGAATAAAGAAACAATGGTTATGGCTGGTCCTGTAATTCAGGATGCTTTAAAAGAAAATCCTAAAGCTTATATTACACCAATTGATTCAGAACACAATGCAATATTCCAATGCCTTGCAGGCCGTTCTTCAGAAGAAGTAGAATGTTTACAAATAACAGCTTCTGGTGGCCCATTCAGAGAATGGCCAAAAGAAAAATTTGAAACGATAACAGTAAAAGATGCTTTGAATCACCCAGTCTGGAGTATGGGTAAAAAAATTACAATAGACTCTGCTTCTATGATGAATAAAGGTCTTGAAGTAATAGAAGCTCATTTCTTATTTGGCATTCCTTACGAACAAATTAAAGTTGTTGTTCATCCGCAGAGCATGGTGCATTCTCTTGTTCAATTTAGAGATGGGAGTTTAATGGCTCAATTAGGAGCGCCTGATATGCGTATTCCTATTCAGGTGGCAATGACATGGCCGGAACGCTTAAACTTACAGACAGAAAGACTGGATTTGCCGACTTTAGCAAAGCTTACATTTTTTGCTCCTGATTTTGAAAAATTCCGTTGTCTTGCATTAGCCTTTGAAGCCGGAAAGAAGGGTGGTGTTGTGCCAGCAATGTTGAATGCGGCAAATGAAGTTTTAGTAGCGGCATTCCTAGAAGAAAAAATTCGTTTTGTAGATATTCCGCTATGTTTGGAAAATATTGTCGCTAAAGCGCCAATTATTAATACAAGGCTTTCTCTAGATGACGCCTTGGAAGCAGATAAAGAAGCGCGTATTTTAGCAGCAGAATGGATTCAGTCGAAATAAAAGTGATTAATCACTGATTAATGATTGATTAAGTAGCTGGAATTTAAAATTTTATAAAAAAATCTTTTGAAATTTGGCTAAAAAAGCCAGAATTTCTTTTGGCATAGTTATTGCTTACTTCTGCTTGACCATTAAAATAAGGAGTTTATATGGCCAAGAAAAAAGAAGTTGTAGAAGCAAATGAAAATTTGCAATTTGATTGTTTAGCAGTTACTGAAGTCAGGGTGTTTCCCTTTAGAGACCCAGCATTAACTGGAAAAATGAAGGGCGTTGCGACAGTGGTTTTAAATGATCAGTTGTTGTTACGAGGCCTTCGTATAGTTGATGGGGCTCATGGATTATTTGTGAGTTATCCATTGGATCCTTTTTATAAAGGAGAAGATTTTCAAACTATTTATCAGCCAATAGCCAGGCAATTTCGAGAACATGTTGAAAATTGTGTTCTAGAAAAATACCAAGAAGTTATAGCAGAATAGTTATGTTCCAAAGAATCCGAACTTATTGTCTTTCTGGAATACAAGCGATACCAGTTAGTGTGGAAGTAGATTCTTCTCCGGGATTACCAGGGTTTACTTTAGTTGGTTTGCCTGATAGTGCTGTCCGAGAATCTAGAGAAAGAGTTGTTTCTGCGGTTCGTTCTATTGGTAAAGTAGTTACAGGCTTCAGAACAACGGTTAATTTATCGCCTGCGGATTTGCGTAAGGAAGGAGCTTCTTTGGATTTGCCACTAGCAATAGGTCTCCTATTGGCAAGTGGTGAAATTTCTGTGCGAGAACCGTCAAGATTTGTTTTCTTAGGTGAGCTTTCTTTGGATGGATTATTGAAACCAATTCATGGAGTCTTATCTGTTGCGATGACTCTTAAAAATGAGAGAGAAACGGTGTTGGTTATCCCTAAAGAAAATGTAAAAGAAGCTTCTCTAGTCGAAAATTTAAAAGTACTAGGAGTATCTTCGCTTGCTGAATGTGTGAATGCTTTGATTGACGATTCTTTTTCCGGTTGCGCTTTGAGCGCTCCCGGATTGCATAGAAAATCATTAGAATTAAATTATGATTCTCCGGATTTTTCTGATGTTGTTGGAATGGATGGCGTGAAACGTGCGTTAGAAATTGCAGCTGCTGGAGGGCATAATTTTTTATTGATTGGTTCTCCAGGAGCTGGAAAAACATTATGTGCGCGTTGCTTGCCTGGAATTTTACCCGAAATGTCGGATGAAGAAATTTTAGAAAGCACTCGGATTCATTCTTGTGCAAGGTTTTTAAAAGCAGAAGAATTCCGTTATATTGCAACACGTCCATTCAGAGCCCCGCACCATTCTGCATCAATGGTTGCTTTAATTGGTGGTGGATCAAGATTACTCCCAGGAGAAGCAAGCCTTGCTCACAATGGAGTTCTTTTTTTAGATGAATTACCTGAATTTAATCGCATGGCTTTAGAATCTTTACGAGAACCTATGGAAGCGGGGGTGATAACCATAAGTAGAGCTTCTGGCCGGGTAGAATGGCCTGCACGTTTTATGATGGGAGCGGCAATGAATCCTTGCCCTTGCGGGTATGCAATGGATGCTAAAAAAGGTTGTCGTTGCCTTCCGGAAGCGAAAAAACGTTATAGGGAAAGAGTCTCTGGACCACTTTTAGATAGAATTGATTTGCAAGTAAGTGTTCCACCAGTAGAACCGGGAAATTTTTTACAAAAAAAGTCAACAGAGACTTCTGCAAAAATTCGAAAAAGAGTTGTTGCTGCAAGAAATATTCAAACAAATCGAACAAAGGAATTTCGTTGTAATGCCGATTTAACTTCTAAAGCAGTAGTTGAATTTTCAAAAATGAATTCCTATACAGAACGTTTTGCTGTTAATGCTGCAGATCGTATGGTATTAAGTGCAAGAGGTTATTATAGGCTTTTGAAAGTGGCAAGAACTATTGCTGATTTACGTGGAAGTGAGGTAGTTGAAATACCTGATTTAGCCGAAGCACTACAGTATAGAATGCTGCGTAGAAATGAATGAATTACCGTTTTAAAAGAATCTCTGCAGAAGCTGATTTTGCTCCAGGAATGGCTAAAGGCTTTTCGACACGAACACTGACGATTTTTACGCGAGGGTATTTTTCTAAAATAAATTTGCCTGTATTAAACGTAAGAGTTTCTAGTAATTGAAATTTTGATTCGCAAATATATTCTCTGATTTCTGAGGCAAGCTTTGCATAATCTACTGTACATTCAATGTTTTCAGAAATAGCAGCTTGATAAAAATCAAATTCAATAGAAATATTTAAAACGATAGGTTGTGGCTTTATCCGTTCAAAAGGAAGGGTCCCGAGAATACACTCGAAACCCAAATCTTTAATTTCAATTTTACCTAATTGGACTACCATACAAAGAGAACAATAGCAGCTGTAATGGAAGCAGCAGTCACACCAAACCAAATGTTGCGAGCCATGCCATAAGAATCCATTGTGTCTTTGTTTGTATCACGGCGATTTTCAAGAGTTTCCAATGTGAGAATTTCGCCTTCTGCACCCTGAGAAAGGTCTACAGAATTTTGTTTGAGATACCAATCTACAGCAGCTTCACAATCGGCAGAACCCTTATCGGTACAAGCGTCAGACACAGCGTCTTTGATTTTGTTAATCAAAGATTTCTGGTCGTCGTAAGCATCTTTTGCTTCGTTAGACTTCATGTGCTGGACAACACCTAACACAGCGGTTGTTGCTGCAAGAGCAGAAAGACCAACTGCAGTCCAAAAACGAACTTCATCGCCAATACCAAAGCGAGCTGTTGCTGCATCTGTAGCGTCGGTGGTTGAATATTCATAATTGTCGGCTGCTGCATTAGTTTCATCTACATTTCCAGAAACGTCATAAGAATAAAGGTTTTCGTCTTCTTCTTCGCAGTCTGGATCAGTGTCATCACAATATTCATCTTCTTCAGAACTTGCACTAGCTACGCTGGAATCAGCAGCAGGAGTAGCAAATGGATCTACTTCTGCTGGTTCTGTTGGTTCTGCTACAGGAGCATCACCTTTGAGAGTGACTGGAGAACCATCAACGAAAGCTATCAATGTGGTTAAACCTTCAGCAAAAACAGATTTACCGTCAAAATAAACTTTGCCTACATCTTCTTCTGGTTTCATGCCACGGCGTTCGTAGAATTTTGCTTTTACCAATTTGGTGTAATCAACACCTTCTGCAGAAAGTGCTGTAAGTGAACTGAATTGTTCACCTGCTTGACCTTGATAAAGTTGGTATGTGGTGGCTTCTTCGCCAAATGGGTCTTCAAATTTTTGACGGACAAATAAGCGACCTTCCTGAATATCAGCAACGGCAGTCGGATCGGCTGTGGTAAGTTCTCCGCCAAATTCTGCAGCAATGTAATTATCAGGAGTACCTACATCCTGAGCAGTAAATTCTTCAACATCATATGGGCCAGCAAAAGCAACCATAGCTAGCGGACAAAGAACAGAAAACAAAAATTTTTTCATAAGTTTCTCCAAATGGATAAAATCCATATCAAAATCAAATATAAATAAGGTTTTGCCAGATGATTCAGAAAAATTCTAATTTTCAGCCGTGAAAATGATGAAAAAGTGTGAAAAATATCATTGTGCCGTCTTAGGCGTTAGTCATAAAACGTGTCCTGTTGCGATTCGTGATTCTTTGACAAGAACTTTACAGAATCCCATGACAATGAAAAGTATTCTTGCATTGCCTGGAGTTTCAGAAGTTGCGGTTCTTTCTACTTGTAATCGGGCCGAAATTTATATTGCAACACCTTACCCAGAAGCGTTGTCGGATACTTTGGTGAATTGGTGGGCTGAATACGCTAAGTTAGACTTAGATTCTATCGTTCCCTATTGCTTCTATTTGATTCATGGAGAAGCGGTTTCACACCTTTATACAGTTGTTTCTTCGATTGATAGTCTTGTTCTTGGAGAAAATCAGATTTTAGGTCAAGTTCGAGAAGCTTTTCGCGTAGCGCAAGAAACGAAAACCGTTGGTGTCTTGTTGAATCATCTCTTTCAAAGTGCGCTTTCGTTAGGTAAACAAGTGCGCGAAGAAACAGGGATAGGTATGGGAACTGTTTCTGTTGCCCATGCCGCTATGGAACTTTGTAAGCAAGAAGTCGGAGATATTTCAAAATGTCGAGTTGGCATTTTAGGCCTTGGAGAAATGGGACATTTAGCAGCAACTACTTTTGCGGCAGAAAAAGTGGAACATTTTGCTTTCTTTAATAGAAGTGAACAAAAGGCAAAAGAGTTTTCAAATTGCTTTGGCGGAGAAGCTTTTCCTTTAACTCAATTAGTCCAGGAATTGCCACGATTAGATATTTTGATAACTTGTGCTAAAGCAGAAACTTTTTTGATCAAAGCATCAGAAGTTCCTAATGCAATGCGCACAGAGCTTTTAATTGTAGATATTGCATCTCCCAGAAATGTAGATCCATTAATTGCTTCTTTCCCTGGGATTAGCTTATTCAGTATTGATGATTTAAACAAAGTCGTTGAAAAAAATAGAGAAATGCGCCGTCTGGCTGCAGAAAAAGCTCGGACTTTTATTGAACATGCTACACTTGATTTCAGAGAATGGTTCGTTTCAAGAGACTTAAATCCACTTTTGCTCCAAATGCAAGAATATCACAAACTTGTCGGAGAAATGGTTTTAAAAAAATGGGAAACACGTGTCTCATTAGAAGAATTCAATAATATGAAACGTTTTGAAGAAGAACTTCGTAAAAAAATTTTGCATGTTCCTTTTTCTGAATTGAAACATTTGAGCACTGCTGGAATGGGACTTGAAAGCCAGTTGATTTTAGAAAAATTATACCCGGCACAAGATATTGAAAAACATTTTTCAACAGGGGAAACAGATGCTTGAAAAAAAAGTTCTGAATTTAGGAACGCGTTCTAGCCCACTTGCAATGGCTCAAGCGAATTTAGCGGCCAATGCCATTCGTTCTTTTTTTCCTGAATACGAAGTGAATATTTGTCCGGTACGTACTTCTGGTGATAAAGATAGGGTCCGATCGTTGGTTCAATTTGGTGGAACAGGTGTTTTTGTCAAAGAATTAGAAGAAGCCCTTTTAGAAAAGAAAATAGATTTTGCGGTTCACTCATTAAAAGATGTCCCTGAAGCAATGGCTTCAGAGCTTGTTCTTGGTGGTTTTTTGCCAAGAGCTTGTCCATTGGATGTTTTAGTTTCTTCTGACAAGTTACTCCATCAGTTGCCACAAGGTGCAAAAATAGGAACAGG
Organism: Fibrobacteraceae bacterium; assembly: GCA_045629945.1. Classification (GTDB taxonomy): domain Bacteria; phylum Fibrobacterota; class Fibrobacteria; order Fibrobacterales; family Fibrobacteraceae; genus UBA1765. Next base: position 24,253 of record JAZQSE010000011.1, on the reverse strand, counting down.
TTCGCCTCGAAGAGTTTTGCAGCTAAAAGCCTCTCGTTCTGATTTGTGTTTTGTAGATGTTCGTGGTAATTTAGAATCTCGGCTTCAAAAAGTTGAATCTGGGGAATTGGATGGAATTATTTTAGGTGCTGCCGGGCTTGAACGTTTAAATCTTTCTCACGTTATTACAGAAAAATTTTCACCAGATGTTTTAGTGCCTGCAGTAGGACAAGGAATTGTTGGTTTGCAATGTCGTAAAGACAACGAATTGGTTTTAAATGTTCTTTCAAAAATTTCTGATTCAAAAGCATCGCTTGCGGCATCAATAGAACGTAGTTGGATGAATTTTTTAGGCGGAGGGTGTCGTGTACCAATGGCGGCTTTCGCCGATGTTTCAGAGACAGAAATAAAATTTTATGCGTATTTAGCAGACCCGGTAAAAGGCAATTCCTTCTGCAAGAATATTTTATTAAAACGAGATAATTCTCTGGAAATAGAATTTGAACAATTTGCAGAAAAATTTATTGCAGATTGTGATGTTAAAGGAATTCCATTACCAAAAAATGTTGAAGAACATGCTTTGTTGAATTTCTGGGGAAAGTTGTAGAAAATGATGTGGTGGATTGAAACAGGATTAAAAAAGCCTTCTGAAAATCTGTTTCAAAAAGCAGAATCAATAGGAGCAACTCTTATTCATTTACCCATTCTTGCGGTTGAAGAAATTCCATTTGAAATAGATACATCTCTTTACGAGGTTATTTTTGTCGCAAGTCCGCGAGCCGCACAATATTCGTATAGTTATTTAAAAAATTATAATGGGAAAATTTTTACAGTCGGGAAAGGAACGCAAAAAGCGTTGGCGGAATTTGGAATTTATTCAGAAACATTTGCTGAAAATTATGAAGGCGGTGAATATTTTTTAGAAACATTAGCCCTTAAAAATCAAGGGAAAATCCCTTATTTGAAATGGTGCTGGCTTTCAGCGGAAGAAACGGCTTTAAACTTAAACGATTTAGCCAAAAAATTTGAAATAGATATTACGCATATACCAGTTTATAGAACTTTTTATGCCAAAGAATTCGCTGAAAACTTAAAGAACTATTCAGGCAAAAAATGTTTTTTACTTCGCAGTGGAAAAGCCGCAAAAGCCATAGTTCCCCTTTTATCAAAAGAAGATCAGATAATGGCTTTTGGAGAGACAACTTTAAATGCTTTAAATGAATTAGGAATAAACGAAAACGTTATTCGGTAACTTCATCGGTAGCTTCATTTTCTTCTGTTTCAGAATCAGAAACTTTAGCTTTTTTCTCTTTAATTTCAGGTTCTTTACCAAAACTTTGCTTGAAGTACAATACATTTGTTGTGTAACTTGTTTTTGTACCAAAGTCAACACCTACAACAGGGTGGTAAGAAGCGCCTAACGAGAATGAAACGGCAAGTCCCATACGGAATCCATTATTGCCATCTACAGAAAGAGACGGAAAAATTTCAGCCCCGTAAGAATCAGGGTCTTCAGAGACTAAATGCCCTGAAGATTCCATGGTAGACGTTTCATAACCAAGCGAAAGCATCACTTCAAAAAATTTAAAAGGCTGGTAGCCAAGAACCAACATAAAATGAGTGGTTGTAATATCTAAATCAAGAGTTCCGTTGTAATTGTCAGGAGTGTAGCCTATGCCAGAAAAATTCATACCAAAAGCTAAACTGACATCAAATGGGTGCAATGCTTTTGGAAGTTCATGTAAAAATAAATGGCCAAAACTATATTGCAAACCAAAGCCAAACAAATTAAAAGACTGGAGTTCACTAATGGCAGGCAACCACATACCGCGTAATGCAACGCGCGCATGGTAGAAACTACCTGCAAGTTGTAAATAAGGGTAAGTAAATACACCTAGTTTATTCAATGTTTCATTACCATTCACTACACGGCAATTTGGCGCAGTAGAGCAAGAAATTTTATCGCTTACAGCACCCCATTCGTATTCTTTATCGCCAAAAATAGTGGGAGCGCCATTTGCATAAGTTCTATCATCATCACCTATGCCGACAATCATCAGAGGCATCCCGGCTTCAATAGTAAAAACTTGAGGAATTCTTGCACTACTAATCCAGTTGCTATTTAAAACCGTTCCTAAATTGGTAGCAAGAGGTTTAACGTAGCCGGGGCGATTACCATCAGGGAGCCCGGCTCTTTCATCGAAAGCGATTAAAGAGTGATAGATAGAAGCCCATTCTGCAGAAAATGCAGAAATTGACAAACTCAAAGCAAAGAAAAGAATTTTTTTCATAATGATTTTATTTTAGGTTGTTTTAGAAATGAAAGGAAAAACGTAAAAACACTTCTTCCATAAATTGAATTTGTGCTTCATCCATTTCACAGGTTCCGTTTTCATCAGATGAAACATTTGAAAAAAACATGGTTTTAAAACGAGCATGGAGTTCCATAGAAATATTTTTATGGATAAAATAAAGTAAACCAGAATTGATAGAAAAGCCGTTTCCCATTAAAGTAGCGTCAGAGCGTTTCGTGTTATCGTTTTCATCAATAAAAAAAGCATTGGCTGAAGTTTTTAAATGCATAAAGGAATAATTCAAACCAACAAAAATCTGGAAAGGTTCCGGCCATAAAAAGTTATAACGATAGCCAAGCCCAAGCCTTAAAATATCGGTTTCAGTTTCTTCGACAAGATCAGTCCCTTTTGCAAAATTAGTTTTAGGAGAACTAAAAGAAAAATCAAGAGAAACCGTATGTTGGTTTAAATTAGCTCCGATTTCAAATTCAGGCATTAAAAAGGAACCTAAATTTGGCAAGAAAATAGTCTCTTCTGTACCAGCGTCTTTAGCAAGTAATGATTTTTCGCCTTCTAAATCACCTTGTGTAATAGCAGCTCCAAAACCAGCAGAAATAAAATGCGTTCTTGTCCAGTTTTCGTTAGCAAAGCTAGAAATTGCACAAACACAAAACGCCAGTAAAAAAAGTTTAGCCGATTTCATAGATTCTCCTAACGAGCCGCGTATTCAAACATAGCATCAATACACTTTTTCGCTTTTTGTGCCACACATTCATCAAGTTCAATAGAATGTGCTTTTTCTGGGTTCCGTAAAGTTTCTAAAATATTTTCAAGAGAATTCGACTTCATATATTTGCACATACTGCAACTGCCAATAAACTGTCTGTCAGGCATTTCGTATTGCATTCTAGCATTTAAACCGCATTCAGTAAGCAAAAGAACAGGGGCTTTTTTATCAGTCTTTTGCAAAAATTCAACCATTTGTCCAGTGCTACCGACAAAATCACTTTGTAACGCAATACCAGGGTGACATTCCGGATGGCTCACCACTAAAAGTCCAGGGTTTTGTTCTCTGAAAAACTGAATCAAATCTGGGTCATATTGTTCATGAACATAACAACAACCAGAAGTCAAAACAATTTCTTTATCAATATTCTTTTCCTTCAATTCATTCTTTAAATTAGCCCCCATCAAACGATCTGGCAAAAACAAAATCTTATCATTTTCAAGGTTTGCCACAATCTTCATAACATTGGAACTAGTCACGCACACATCACATTCAGCCTTCACATCGGCAGTTGTGTTTATATAGCAGACAAATGAATGTTCCGGGAATTTTTTCCGAAGCGCTTTAACTTCATCACTTGTAATAGAATCAGCAAGGCTGCACCCAGTAAGTGGTCCAGGAATCAAAACATTCTTAGATGGATTCAGAATTTTAGCAGTTTCTCCCATAAATCGGACCGCAGCAAAAATGATAGTATCTTCTTTCACTTTTGTTGCATCTTGGCTGAGCTTAAAACTATCTCCATCATAGTCGGCCACGGTCAAAATAATTTCAGGAGCCACATAGCTATGAGCAAGAATAACCGCATTCCGTTCTTTTTTAAGAGCATTAATTTCTTCTACAACAGGAAACATTTTTTCGCACTGTTCCATAGAGTAATTACAAAGAACACTACCCGGTTTCACGGATTGCAATTTCTTAAAAAGTTCGGCAGGAGATTCTATTTTTTTCATGCCTCAAATTTAGAAAGATTTTTCCAAAGCAAACCTCCCTTTTTATGAAAGGTATTCCTTTATAGAGGAATGGGGATTTTGGCAAACTTTGCCAAAATCCTCACGAGAAACTCAAAAATTCACTAAAGATGGCAAAAAAAGTTCCTTTTTGGCTTGGATTATTTGTTATATTCCCGAAACTCCCAAAAGTTTTGGGACATTTAAACCTTAAATCGGAATCGCACAGGGCGGTTCTTAAAAATGTAAATGGATAACTTATTATGGATTTTTCAGCAATTATCGCCGAAGAACTAAAATTGGAAGTCTGGCGTGTAGCCAAAGCGCTAGAATTAATGGCACAAGGTGGGACTGTCCCGTTTATTGCCCGTTACCGTAAAGACCAGACCGGCACATTAAATGAAATAGAACTACGTGACATACAACACCGTCGAGAATATTTACAAGAACTTTCAGACCGTAAAGAAACGGTTCTAAAGAGTATCGAAGAACAAGGTAAGTTAACTCCAGAACTTAAAAAGTCTATTGATGAATGCTTAGACAAGACAAAGTTAGAAGACCTTTATGCTCCATACAAACCTAAAAAACGCACTCGTGCTACAATAGCCAAAGAACAAGGTCTAGAACCTTTAGCTCTTTTGATGGCTAAACAAGAAGATGATGGAAACCCGGCAGAAACTTTAGCACTTGCATTCTGTTCTGAAGAAAAAGGATTGCTTGATCCAAAGGCAGCATTAAAAGGCGCTTGTGACATCTTGGCAGAAATGGTGGCTGATAATGCAGAATACCGTCAGTATTTACGCTTGGCTGTAGAACGTTCTGGCGTTATGGTATCTAAAGTCCGCAAAGAATTTGAAAAGCAAGAAACCAAATTCAAAAATTACTACGATTTCTCAGAACCAGTTTCCAAAATTCCAAGTCACAGAATGCTCGCTCTCCGTCGTGGTGAAAAAGAAAAAGTTTTACGCCTTTCTTTAGAAGTTCCTGACGAAGAAATGATTGGTTACCTTCAAAAAAATGTCATTATCGGCGATTCAGTTTGGAAACCTTATTTGCTTGAAATGTGTAAAGACGCCTGGGAACGTTTATTGAAACCAAGCATGGAAAGTGAAGTCCGTTTGCTTTTAAAAGACGCTGCTGAATTAGAAGCCTTCAAAGTCTTTAGCAAAAACCTTCAAGATGTATTGCTTGCGCCTCCAGCACATAAAGCAGTTCTTGCTCTTGACCCGGGTTTCCGTACAGGTTGTAAAGTAGCCGTTCTTGATGAAAATGGAAAGTTCATGGATCATGGCGTTATTTACCCACATGAACCGCAGAAAAAAGATGCCGAAGCAGCTGTTTATCTTATGGAACTCATTGATAAATATAAGATTGAATTAATTGCTATCGGAAACGGAACGGCAAGCCGTGAAACAGACGCATTCTGTACAAAAATGGCTTTGAAATTTAAAGGCAAAGTTCCGCCTCGCGTGATTGTCAATGAATCTGGGGCTTCTATTTATTCAGCAAGTATGCTTGCTATTCAGGAATTCCCAAATGAAGATGTTACGACAAGAGGTGCTATTTCTATAGGTCGTCGATTACAGGATCCACTTGCAGAACTTGTAAAAATTGACCCGAAATCTATTGGTGTCGGGCAATACCAGCACGATGTCAATCAGCGTGAACTCCAGAAACGCCTTGATGAAGTTGTTGAAAGTTGCGTGAATATGGTTGGTGTTGATGTCAATAGTGCTAGTGCTCCTTTGCTTGGTTATGTAGCAGGGCTTTCTAAAAATATTTCAGAAAGCATTGTTAAACACCGTGATGAAAATGGTGCATTCAAAAGCCGCGATGATTTGAAAAATGTTAAAGGCCTTGGCCCTAAAGCATTTGAACAGGCTGCAGGCTTTATGCGTGTTTCTGGCGCTGAAAACCCACTTGATAATAGTGCGGTCCACCCGGAAAATTATGCATTAGTTGAAAAAATTGCTGAAAAAGCTGGTCTTCCTTTGTCTGAACTTGTAGGCAATGTTAATGTTGTCCGTGGTATAGATGTCTCAGAATTCCTTTCTGATGAAGTTGGAAAAAATACTTTGGAAGACATCATGAACGAACTCGCTAAACCATCTCGTGACCCGCGAAAAGAATTCCGCTATGCAAAATTTGATGATAAAGTCCAAAGCATAAACGATTTGATTACCGGCAGCTGGATGGAAGGTGTTGTAACCAATGTGGCTAATTTTGGTGCATTTGTGGATATCGGCGTGCATCAAGATGGCTTGGTTCACGTTTCAGAACTTAGCGAAAAATTTGTTCAAGATGCAAAAACGGTTTTAACTGTTGGTGATGTGGTTAAAGTTCGTGTTCTTGCAGTAGATGCAGGGCAAAAACGAATCAGCCTTTCTATGAAGCAAGAAACTGCTGAAGGTGTTGCTGGTGCAGGGGTAAATGCTAAACATAACCCTAGAAATGCTCAACGCAGTAATGAAAAAGCACTCCAAGGGCATGCGACTATTGCTGATTTGAAGGCAAAACTTTCTGGAAAATCACAATCTCAGCAGAAAAAACCTCAAGTTCAAATAGGAAAAGTTAATTCTATGCTAAAACAAATCTTGAAAAAAGGTCGTTAGCAGAAAAATTAAGCGAAATTTGACCACGAGTCTTTGATTCGTGGTCTTTTTATTTGATTCTTTTACTATATTTGGGAACAATCTTTCAAAGCAGGTATTTTTATGGCTGGACAAAATGATTTGCAGGATTTTTTAAAAGAAAATGGCTCTAAGCTTATAGCAGCCCTTGCGGTTATTGTTTTAATCGTTGTTGGTGTAACTAAATACAATGAAATGACTAAAGCAAAAGTCGTAGCAGAAGCCGCCGCATTAGGCAAGGCTATGACTCTTGTTTATGCCGGTGAAAATTCAAAAGCTCTTGTAGAATTAGAAACTTTAATACAGTCTAATTCATTGTCTGGGCTTTCTTTGGCAAAAGCATCTCTTCTTGCTGCAAACATCAAATTCCAGAATGGTGATTTTGATGGAGCAAGTGTTTTATTTGATAAAGCAGTCTCAGATGCTGGTTCGGCTACTTTAATTATGGCTGCTGCCATGCATGGTCAAGCTGCTGTTTCTATTGAAAAGAAAGATTATACAAAAGCTATTTCTCAATTAGAAGCATTTATCGCTAAGTTCGGCAAGCGTGATGGCAATTTAAAAGCTCGTTATAGCCAAGAAGAAGGTATTGATTTAGTTTCAACGGTTAGCGATGCTATGTGGAAACTTACTCTTTGCTACAATGAAGTTGGTAACAAAGATAAAGCAAAAGTTGTTGCAGAAAAACTTTTGAAGGTTTATGGCGATAAACCAGAAGTTGCAGCAAAAGTTCAAAAGTATTTAGCTTCAATTTAAAATCAAAATTTCAATTTGAAAAAGGCTCCTTTAAGGAGTCTTTTTTTACTTAAAAATTGAATGTTATAAGTTTGAAATGTCATTGCAAGAGCAACTCGTGCACATATTGTTTCGCTCCTTTGGAATTCGTAAGCGACAAGTTGCGGACTAGAACCGTGTGACAAGAACCATATAACAAGCACCGCGCAGCAAGTGTAGAAATAGTTTGTCATCGCGAGGAGTCTTTTAAGACGACGCGGCGATCTAGGCTTTTGTCATTACGAGCGTAGCGAAGTAATCCAAAAACAAGTGCTGCTTGTGAGGAGATTGCTTCCACCACGCCACAAGTGTGGCTCGTGGCAGGCTCACATTTAGGCTTCGCAAAAAAATCTTGTTTGGGGTTCGCAATGACAAAAATCGCGGGCAAGTGTAGGGTTGTCATGGCGAACGTAGTATAAATTGTCATCGCGAACGCAGTGTGGCGATCTGTTGGCGATGAGATTGCCACGCCGTGTATTCTACACGTCTCGCGAGTGATAAGGTTCTCGGGTAAGAATCGTGCGCAAGTTCCATAGCAATGACAAACTTCCGTCAAGTTTTATGGTGAAATTTCTTTTTAAAATTTTATAAATTTCTTATGTGAAATCTTTTACTTCTTTTCCTGATTTAGGTGAATTCCGTTTTGTCTCTGGATTGTTGGAAAATTCAATAGAATTACCTTGTGACATTCCATCAAAACGCACCTGGTTACATGCAGGCGATGATGCCGCACAATTTGATGGTTGGCTTGTAACCAAAGACCTTTCTGTAGAAGGGACGCATTTCCGTTTAGATTGGTCTTCGCCAGAAGAAGCCGTTGAAAAAAATATTGTCTCCAATGTGTCTGATATTTCTGCGATGGGGGGCAAGCCCCAAATTGCTCTGCTAGGCCTTTGTTTAAATAAAAACTGGACTGAAAGCGAAAAAAATCGTGTGGCAGAAGCTTTTAAAAAAGGATTGGCAAAACGAGGAATTGCTTTAATTGGTGGTGATACAGTTGTTGGCTCAACAGGAGTATTTTCTTTAACATTACTTGGAACTCCTCAAGAACATGTTTTACGCCGTAATGGGGCTTCTGTTGGTGAAAATATTTTTGTAGTAGGTTCACTTGGAAAATCAGCCGCTGGCCTTTGGGTATTAGAAAATTGTCCTGAAGAAAAAGCGAGATTTAAACGACTTGTAGATTACCACCTTTCTCCCGGGATTATTGAAAATGCGGGTGCTGATTTGGTGCGGGTTGGAGTCCGTGGTGCTTGTATAGATATTAGTGATGGATTAAGTTCTGAACTCACTCATTTAGCCAAATCTTCTCAGGTTGGAATGCAAATTTTTGAAAACAAACTTCCCATTGATCCAGAAGTTTTAGAAATGTCAGCCTTTTTTGGTTTAAATCCGTTAAATTTTGCCTTAAATGGCGGAGAAGAATACCAATTGCTTTTTACTTCTTCACTTGATGAAGTTATATTTAATAAGAACGGATCTTTTTCGGTAACTTGTATTGGTTCTGTCATTGAAGGGAATGCAGTCCTGATTCAAAACGAAAAAGGAAATCGGATTTTAGAGGCAGGAGCTTTTACACACCTATGATGTTAAACAAGAATACAAAGACTAATCTGGGGGCCTTACTATTACGTCTTGGCTTGATTGATGAAGACCAGCTTGAACATGCCATGAACGAACACCAGCGAACAGGAATTATGTTAAGTAAAATTCTTGTACGTCTAGGAATGGTTAGTGAAGATGCTTTGACCCAGATTCTTGGTACCCAGATGCAGTCCACTATGAAAATGCGTTTGGGTGAAATGCTTTTGCAACAAGGTTATATCACAGAAGCTCAATTAGAAAAAGCCTTAGAAGAACAAAAAAAGACTGGCCAGCGTCTTGGTAGAACTCTTGTGATGCTAGGTTTTTTGCCTGAAGAAAGATTGATTGAAATTCTTTCAGCTCAATTAGATGTTCCTTTTATTAAGCTAGAATCCTTTACTTTTGATGAAGATGCAAGTACGCATTTGTCAGATGAAATTTGTAGGCGTTACGATGTGGTCCCATTGTTCGTTGCAAATAAAACTTTAACCATTGCGATGGCTGATCCAACAAATATCCGCGTGGTAGATATTGTTAAGTTCAAGTCTCGGATGGATGTTGACATTGTCATGGCTTCTAAAAAAGAAATCCAGGCAGCAGTTGACAAAATGTATGCAACGTCTGGTGAACAAGAATCATTGGCAGATCTTATCCGCGATGGTGACGATGAACTAGAAACGGTAGAACGCGGTGCTGATGCTTCTGTAAACGAACCAGAACTCACTGACGAAGAAGGTCAGCAGGTTGTAAAAATCGTAACCACGCTTATCCATGAAGCGATTGCTCGAGGTGCATCTGATATTCACTTGGAACCTCAAGAAACACATCTTAAATTGCGCTATCGTATTGATGGTGATTTGCAACTGCAACCACCTATCCCAGCTCGTTTGATGCCGCAGATTCTTTCTCGTATCAAATTGCTTTCCAAAATGGATATCGCAGAAAAACGTAAACCTCTCGATGGTCGTTTTACGGTGCGTTATAAAGGCTCCGAAGTAGACCTTCGTGTGAGCTCATTCCCAGTTTCTTTGCGTAAACGTGGCGTTTGTGAAAAAATCGTTATGCGTATTTTGGACCCGAATTCGGGTCAGTTCCCGCTACGTGAAATGGGTTTTGACCCTCGTGTATTAAAGCAATTCTTAGAAGCTATTAACTTGCCAAACGGGATTATTCTGGTAACTGGTCCTACGGGTTCTGGTAAGTCTACAACGCTTTATGCATCTATTCGTGAAATTATTGATTCCACAACAAATATTTCTACTATGGAAGACCCTGTGGAATTGAATATTGACGGCGTGAACCAAGGGCAAATCAATAACGCGGCTGGCTTTACTTTTGCGGCTGGTATTCGTGCTTTGCTTCGTCAGGACCCTGATGTTATCATGATTGGTGAAATGCGTGATACTGAAACCTCTTCAATGGCTATTGAAGCTGCTTTGACAGGTCACTTGGTTTTCAGTACGCTCCATACGAATGATGCTGCTGGTTCTTTCCCACGTTTGCTTGAAATGGGACTTGAACCGTTCCTTGTTTCTACTGCTATTAAAGGAGTTCTTGCACAGCGCCTTGTTCGTCGCATTTGTAAGCACTGTAAAGAACCTGTTGAAATTTCAGAAGAATTACGTGCAGATTTGAACCTTACTCCAGATATGCAATTCTATCATGGTAAGGGGTGTTCTAAGTGCGATGGATCTGGTTATAAAGGCCGTTGCGGTATTTATGAATTCCTTGTGCCAAACGAAGGTGTTCGTAACTTGATTCTGAAACGTGCATCTGGTGATGAAATCAAACGCACTGCTATCAAGGAATGTGGTTTGATTACACTTCGTATGGATGGTATTCAAAAAGCTCTTGCTGGCTTGACTACTTTGGAACAAGCTCTTAGCGCTTCTACAAGAGACGATTAATTTTTTGAGACGTTTCTAGAAAATATTGATTTTCTAGAAACGCTTATGTCCGACTTAGTCGGCATATTTTTTGCTTTAAAATTATATATAAAAAAGGTTTTTTGAGAGCTTATGGCAAACATTGTAGATAATGAAATTTTAGAAAGAGAATTAAATTCAAAACAAGCAGAAGCGGCCAAAAACACAGAGGGAGCAATGCTGATTCTTGCAGGTGCAGGCTCTGGAAAAACAAGAACAATTACTTATAAAATAGCTCATTTGGTTTCTGGTTGTGGAATAGACCCGCGACGCATTTTAGCGGTGACATTCACTAATAAAGCAGCTAGAGAAATGAAAGAACGTATTCAAAAAATTCTAGATGCCAAAGTGCAATTAGAATGGATGGGAACCTTTCATTCTGTTTGTGTGAAAATATTGCGTTTATGCCTTTCGAAATCACAGATTGTTTCTGCTCTTGGCTGGAAGTTAAATAATCATTTTGTTATTTATGATGACGATGACCAGAAACGTGTGATTAAAGAAATTTTAAAAGATGATTTAGGAGAATCTTTTGAAGCGTCTGAAATAAAAAAAGTTCGTGGTATTATTTCTAAGTATAAAAATTCAGTTTATAAAAGACAACTTTCAGATGGCACGACAAGGCTTGTTTTACAAACACCGGAACAAGTAAAATCATTGGCTAATTTTAAAGACGAAGAACGTTATGCATTGTATTATGAGGCTTATCAAAATAAGTTGATGGACGCCAATGCAATGGATTTTGATGATTTGCTTTTAAAGACTGTTGATTTGCTTCAGAAATTGCCCATGATTGCGGCTCAGTTTGCGAATCGGTTTGAATATGTTTTTGTCGATGAATACCAAGACACAAACGATGTCCAGTATGAACTTTTAAAGTTACTTATGGGCTCAAATAGAAATATTACGGTTGTTGGCGATGATGACCAAAGTATTTATGGCTGGCGCGGAGCAAATATTGAAATTATCCGAAATTTTCATAAAGATTTTACACCAGTTCAAATTGTCAAATTAGAACAAAATTACCGCTCAACTTCTAATATCGTAAAAGGTGCGGGGGCTGTTATAAGCCATAATGAACGCCCTAAAGAAATGCAGAAAGAAGTTTTTTCTAATGAAGAACCTGGGGATCCGATACGCATTACCTATTTAGACGATGACAGAGCAGAAGCAGAAGAAATAGCGAAAAGAATTTTTAAAGCTGGTTTAGAAGAATACGCTGAAACGGCAATTTTTTATAGAACAAATGCCCAGTCACGTGTTTTAGAAAAAGCTTTGAATGATAAAAGAATTCCAAATGTGATTTTTGGTGGAACGCGTTTCTGGGATAGAAAAGAAGTAAAAGATATTTTGGCTTATTTGCGTCTGATAGTCAATCCAAAAGATGATGCTGCTTTTTTCCGTGTGATAAACCAACCGCCAAGACAAATAGGGAAAACAACAGTTGAAAAAATCCAGGAATGTGGCAAGATAAATGATTTATCGGCCTGGGATGTGATAGAAACACAACGTTCTGCTTTAGGTCGTAGTTTAGCAAGTGTTGAAGCATTTTATAATTTGATTTTAAAATTGCGTCAAGAATTGGAATCGGGCGAAATACCTTTGCCGATTTTAGTAGAACATGTTATCAGCTATATCCATTACAAGGATTTCCTTGAAAAAGATGATGAAAGTAGTGCCGATGAACGTAAAGCAAATATTGATGAATTAATCAATGCTATCCGGGAATTTGATGAAGAAAATCCTTCGGCTACCATGGATTCTTTTTTACAGGATATTTCTCTTTTAACAGATGCTGATAAAAAAGAAGAAAGCAAAACGCGTGTAACCCTTATGACTATTCACATGGCAAAAGGTCTTGAATTTAAAAACGTTCATATTGCAGGTTGTGATGAAGGAGTATTCCCTTTAACCCGTTCTTCTTTGTTAATGTCACCATCAGAACAAAAAGAACACACAGAAGAAGAGCGTAGGCTTTTTTATGTGGGCTGTACGCGAGCAATGAAAAAGCTTTATTTGTATCATACCAAGCAACGTTTTATGATGGGGAGTATCCAACAATTTTCGCCATCAAAATTTTTGTCAGAAATTGACATAGATGTCGTTGAATTACAAGAACGTTTTTCTAGCATACAAAGTGTCCGGCTTTTTGATGAAAGTGGCATGAGTTATGGTAAATCTTTTACATCAACTGGAACAATCCGTCGTTCTTTTACTTATGACAAACCAGCAAAGCGCCCTGTTTCTCCCATTTTAAAGAAAACAAGTTTTAAATTAGGCACAACGCAAGCCAAAACAAGTTCTGGCCCGAAAATCGTTTATGATGAATATTCTGAAAATCCTTTACGTCCGGGAGTTCATGTTAGACATGTTCGTTTTGGTAAGGGTGTTTTGCTTAAAGTTTATGGAAGTGGAGAAAATACAAGGGCAGAAGTCCGTTTTGCCGATGGAACTGTCAGAACACTTGTTCTGAAATTTGCAAGTCTTGAGATAATCGGCTAGCCTTTCTTGTATAAGTAGGTTTATTTTTTTATCTTTCTTTTTGAGGTATTTTATGTTAGAACGCGAAGATGTATTAAAATTAGCTAAGCTTTCTCGCTTAAGCGTTACTGAAGAAGATATTCCTGGCTTAGCCAAGCATTTAGATGGAATGCTTTCACACATGGAATCCCTTCGTTCATTAGACCTTTCTCAAGTCGAACCAATGACTGGAGTAGAAGATGGTGCTATGGAACTTCGTGATGATGTTCCATTGGAAGGCCTTTCTTCACAAGACGCTTTCCGCAATGCGCCAGAAATGGAATCAGACCATTTTGTAATTCCAAAAGTTATTGGTGGTTAAGTAGTGCAAGCTGTTCATTGTGTTATCCCTGCGCGGATAGGGTCTTCACGCTTTCCTGGAAAACCTTTATTCAAGCTTTGCGGGCGAGAAATGATTCTTAGAACAATGGACAGAGCTAAAAAGGCAGATTGCTTTGCTTCTATTGTTTGTGCTACAGACGACGATTCTATTGCAGATTTAGTAAAACAAGCTGGCTATGAAGCTTTTAAAACAGGGCCAGCCGCAACGGGGTCAGATAGGGTTGCTTTTGCAGCCAAACAATTGGGCTTGGATTTAGTGGTGAATTTACAAGGTGATGAGCCTGTTGTCGATTTAGATTTACTCCGTAATGTTTCTAAAACATTGGCACAATACCCAGAAGCTTGGGTCAGTGCTTGTTCTCCTTTGAATTCAGAAGATGCTTCGTTAGAAACAGTTGTTAAAGTCTTGGTTTCTGAAGAAGGTTTTGCTCTTGATTTTCGGCGAAATATTTCTGCATTAGAAGTTTCGAAATGGCAAGAACACAGAGGTATTTACGCTTACTCTTTGAAATGTCGCGAAGAATTTAGTAGTTTACCGCAAAGTTCCCGAGAAGTAGCTGAATCATTAGAACAGTTACGTATTCTTGGAAAAACACCTATTCGCATGGTAAAAACATTAACGCCATCTTTTTCAGTTGATGTTTTATCAGATGCAGAAAAGGTTGAAACATTAATTCGCTCTTCTAGCGAATATGATGCGTTCTAGCTTTGGCTAGCAGTTGGTTAAGCCGGTTTAGCTTTAAACTAACTCTTTTGATATATTCCTGAAATCTTGTTGGGATTTTTTAATGAATACAGCAGAAAAAAGAGTGTTGATGCTAGTACTGTCATTGTTTTGTGTTGGTTCTTTGGTGCGTTTTAGTCCATGGGATTTGCCTGAAATAGGAAGTGTTCCTGTGGAATTCAGAGAATCTCCGGAACAAGAAATATTTTTGCAGAAGAAATCCGAAAAATTCATAGAAAAAGCAGAAATTATCACTGAAAACGAAAAAATAGAGCGAAAAACAAAGCAAAAAACAAAGAAAAAAACTGAAATTTTGTTTCCGATAGCCATAAATACAGCTTCTTCGGAGGTTTTATGCGCAATTCCTGGGGTTGGTCCGAAAATGGCAGAAAAGATAATTACTTACAGAAAAACGCATGGACCGCTAAAAAAAGAGGCAGATTTGCTAAAAATATCAGGAATTGGCAAGAAAAAATCAAAAATCATTTTGAAAAGCATAAAATTTGATTAGTTTTAAGAGGAATAACATCTTAAGTCGTTGATATTATGAGTGATACGCATTTACATCTTGGTTTAGACGCCGGTGAACTTTCTTTGAAAGTGGTGCTCTATGATGCAAAAGAAAAGTCGGTTGTTCGAGTGGGCGTGCTAGACGTTCCTGTTCCACCATTGAACGATATTCCAACATTTGAAACCGCATTGCAGGTTTGGCTCACCGAAAATTCTATAGAGGATTGGGCTTCTGTTTCTCTTACGGTTTCTTCTTTCAGGTCAATAGTGCGACAAATTTTTGTCCCTGCTGAAGTGGAAGATATTGCTGAATACCTTAATTGGTACCTTTCAACAATTATCAATGATTCTCCAAAGCAATATTACATGGATTATCAGATAATTGGTGGTTCTAAGGAAAGCGGTTGGACTGTTTTGTTTATTGCTCTTCGCGAAGAATGGGTGAATGGTGTGCGTAAAGGTTTCCGCAATAAGAAGCTTTCACCGCAAATTATGAATGTAGACGCGACAGCTTTACTGAACCTTATTGAAGTAGGTGATGATCAGCCAACAAAGTTGCGTTGCATTTTAAAAGCAGATATTGCTGGTGTTTCTTTGATGTGGTTGTCTAAAAATCACTTGCGTGTTTTACGTGGAGTCTCTACACTTGAACTTGTAGGTCGTGAACAAGAAGATGCCTACAAGATTCTTTCTGAAGGTATTGTTAAGCAAATAGAACTCGCAAAGACAGAAAATAGCGTGAATACAGAAACGATATTTGTCTGTGGCGATATTTCTACAGATGCGTTGTTTATGGATATTCTTAAAGCAAAACTTCCAGAAACACAAGTAGAACTTCTTTCTTCTTTCCCAAAAATCAAAGTATCTGCAGACGAAGCTGAAGAAGCTTTGTTGCCTTTGTGTGTAGGCGCTCTAGGGGCTGCGGTTCAAGCGGCGGAGGTTAAAGCATGATTCGCCTGAATTTGATAGAAGCCGCCGATGGCTTAGATTCCTCTGCTGTAGTGCAGCCGATAAATGTTGCTTCCCAGAAGACTCAGGAAGGTGGCAAAAAGAAAAACTTATTGACTATTGTTGTTGCTGCTGCAACAGTGATTGTTGTGGGCCTTTCAAGCATGGTGGTTTTTGGAGTACCAAAAGCATTAGAAGGCTTTATCCCTACTATTGTCTTAGATGTTTTAGGAATAGAACATTCAGCCGATACATTAGTTGTTGATATGGCTGCAGTGACTAAGACTGGTGGTGCTGGTTCAATGGCTGAACAACGTGCATCTGGTGCTGAAAGAACACAAGCAAATGTAAAACCTTCTGTATCTTCTTTTGTTGCAGAAGTACAGCCGACCATATTTGAAAAAGGAAAACGCTCTGCTTATAAGGATTACTTACCATTAGAAAAAATTCAATACCAGAAAGCTTCTCTTGGTCAGTTCATTTCCTTTATTCAAACGGCAACACCTGATAATATTGGTTTTTCAAATTTAGTGTTTGAAGCTCCTAATTTCTATTATGTTCGTGGCGTGGCTGATGCTCCACTTGTACAACGTTCCTTCCTTGAACGTTTAAAATCAGTAAGTGTTGATTACCGCACACCACCAATTCCAGAAAATGCTCCAGCAACAGACATTACAGCATTTGGTTCAATAAAATTGGAACATGTAAATGTCTCAATGCCTGTAAATGAATTCCTTGCTGCTGATAGTGTAGATGCTGAACTTGCTAAGTTCAAAGCATTGGACGCTTCAGGGAAAATGAAAATTTCTGGACTTGCAAAACCTGAAACAGAAAACTTTGGAACTTACAAGCGATTGACTTACACAGTGAAGGCGGTTTCTGATTTTGCTCAGGTTCATGCATTTATTCTTGCATGGAAAGAATCACCACTTCGTTTAGGTGTCCGTCGTGCAGTTCTTGAACGCCGTGGCAAAGATATTGCTATCACATTTATTCTTGATGCATTTGTAAAACCCTAATTATGGGGATTCGTGTTACTGGAGGACTTTTTCGTGGGCGAGTGATAAACTCGCCCGAAGGTCTTTTAGTGCGCCCGACGGGCGCAAGAACAAGAGAAGCTGTTTTTAATATTTTGCAAGATGTCTCTGGTTTTTCTGTTTTAGATTTGTTTGCCGGAAGTGGAATTATGGGCATTGAAGCGTTAAGCCGCGGTGCTTCATCTGTTGTAGCAGTAGAAAATAATCGCACACAAGCTTTAGCCATAAAAAATAATTACCGCCATTTGCAAATAGAAAAGTCTTTGACTCTTTTAGAAAAAGATGCTTTAACATTGGATTCTGTTTTAGCCAGTTATCAATTTGATCTGATTTATGCAGACCCGCCATTTGTAAAAGAATATCCGGATTTGAGAAAATTTCTGGAATTTCTTTCTCCTGATGGAGTTGCTATTTTTGAATGCCCGAGCAGAGCAATTCCTGAGTGGGCTTTAGAAGGTAAAGTTCGTCGTTACGGAGAATCATCTTTAGCATTTTTTTGGAAGGATTCCTGAATGAAAAAAGCTGTTTTTGCAGGGTCTTTTGATCCATTTACAGAAGGGCATTTAGATTTAGTGCAAAGAGCCGCCCCGTTGTTTCAAGAACTCATTATTCTATTAGCAGAAAATACGCAAAAAAAATATTTGTTCTCTTTAGAAAATCGCTTGGAATGGGTTAAAAAAGCGGTTGCAGAAATTCCAAATGTTCGTGTAGAAACCTATTCAGGTTTAACTGTTGATTTTATGAAACAAGTAAATGCCACTTATCTTATTCGTGGGGTTCGAAGTGCTTTAGATTTTGAATATGAACGTTCGGTCGCGCATAATAACAAAAAAATGTATGGACTTTCAGAAACGATATTGTTACCTTGTGCTATGGAACACTCTACAATTTCAAGTAGCTTAGTCCGGGAATTGTTACGGTTTTCTGCTTCGTTAAAAGGTTTTGTGCCTGAATCAATTCGCGAAAGTGTAGAAAGAAAAGGAAAAGAAATTTTATGTTTGGAATGAAACCATTTCGTTATTTATGTAAGCCTATACGAGTATTGCTCATTATAAATCTAGTGGTGTTTTTAGCTGGGATGCTTTTTGGCCCAACTATTGAAAATAAAATTCTTGCTTATGGGGGCTTGATTCCGTTAGGCTTTGCTGAAGTTTGGCGTTTTGTAACATACGCTTTTATTCATGGCGGTTTTTGGCATTTTCTATTTAACATGATGATGCTTTGGATGTTTGGTGACGAAGTCGCTGAAAATATTGGAGAGCGTAAATTCCTTATTTTGTATTTAGGTTCTGCAGTTTTTGCTGGCTTATTCAGTATCCCATTCTATTTATTTGGAGCCCTTAACCCTTATGCGTTGATTATAGGGGCTTCTGGGGCCTTAATGGGGGTTTTTGTGGCTTATTATAAGTTATTTCCAGAAAGAATGCTTTTAATGTTTTTTGTGATACCAATGAAAATTAAACATGCTATTTGGATTTTGATTTTAATGGATATTTTGCTTTCCAGAACAAATGATTCTGTAGCTCACTTCACGCATTTAGGCGGCGTGGTTGCTGGGTTTATTATTATGGCTTTATTTGAAAAAAGCCGGAAACGTTTTTCTTTTAGGCGTTCTTCTAAAAAGAAAACCTTTATGGGGGACGATGTTTTAGAAGGCGAAGTTTCTTACATTGACCCGGATAAACAGTTAGATGAAATATTGAAGAAAGTTAAAGAAGAAGGTTTGCAATCTTTGACCGATTCTGAACGAGCTTATATTTTGAAAATGAGTGATCGTATAAATCGCAGGCGGGGTTAAAAGGAGTTTTTATGAAACGGATTGTTGGAGTAGGTGCTGCTCTTGTAGATTTACTTGTTAATGTGAAAGATTCTTGGATTCAGGAAAATAAAGCTGTGAAAGGTGATATGCAGCTTGTGGATTTTTCTCGTATAGAAAGTTTGCTTTCAACACTCCCAGCTTATGAAAAAGTCCCTGGTGGTTCTGCTTGCAATACGCTTGTAGGTTATGCAAAACTCGGTGGCGAAGCCGCATTTGTGTCCAAAACAGGTGAAGATGAATTAGGGGAACTTTTTGCGTTGCATTTGAAAAATTCAAATGTTCAGTCTTTGATTAAACCTGCAAATGAACCTACAGGTCGGGTTCTTTCGGTAGTCACTCCAGATGCTGAACGCACGATGTTTTCTTACCTTGGGGCATCAGATACTTTGGCGTTGGATGATTTTCCGGAAAATGTTTTTGATGGAGCGGCGTTAACTTATATAGAAGGCTATAGAGCTTTTGATGCTAAAACATTTCGTGGTGTATTAGAACGTTCTAAAGCAGCTGGTGTGCCAACGGCTCTAGACTTTGGTTCTTTTGGAGTGGTGAATGTTTGTCATTCTCTTTTTGAAAGTCTTTTTGCCGAAGGCCTGATTGATATGATTTTTGCAAATGAAGAAGAGGCGAAGGCTTACACAGGGAAGGAACCTCGAGAGGCTCTTGAAGAACTTGCAAAATACACTTCTTTGGCGGTTGTTAAATTAGGAGCAGAAGGGGCTTTAGTTTCACACCAAGGAAAGGTTTTTGAAATCAAAGCGAATAAAGTGCAAGCGATAGATACCACAGGTGCAGGTGATTTGTGGGCTTCGGGCTTTTTGTATGGTTTCCTTTCTGGTTCAGATATTCCTAAGTGTGGTAAACTAGCTAGTGAGGTTGCCGCTGAGGTGGTGCAAGTACAAGGAGCTTCTATTCCAGATTCAGTGTGGAATCGGTTGAAAAATCTCTAAAAAACAGGATTTTTTTAGAAAAGGCGATTTTGGAAATTATTTGTAGAAGATGCATGGGAATTCTATGAATTTATAGCTATATTTGCCGAAGTTTGAACGAAGTGCATTTGTGAAAAATAGGAGATTTTTGGAATGCCACAACCTTTAGCGAAAATCGCGATTACGGTTGATACAATTGCCTCTCATGGCTTTCAAAATATTTTTTCTTCTATTTCCCGTAAAAAGTTTGCATTTTTGTTTTTTGATTTTTTTAAGGTGTCGAATCGTTTTGATTCGGCATTTTTTTTACCCACAAAAGGTTTTTAACTAAATGGAGAAAACAATGAAAATCGAAGGTATTGACAAGGTTTTGATTATTGGTTCTGGCCCTATTGTAATTGGTCAGGCTTGTGAATTTGACTATTCTGGAACCCAAGCTTGTAAAGCTTTGCGGGAACAAGGCTACAAGATTGTTCTTGTGAACTCCAATCCAGCAACAATTATGACAGACCCTGTCATGGCTGATGCTACATACATTGAACCATTGAATGTAAAACGCCTTGAAGAAATTATTGAAAAAGAACGCCCTGATGCTCTGTTGCCAAACCTTGGTGGACAAACTGGTTTGAACCTTGCTTGTGAATTGAATAAGGCTGGCGTACTTGATAAATATGGCGTGAAAGTTATTGGTGTAAATCTTGATGCGATTGAACGTGGCGAAGACCGCGAAATCTTTAAGGCCACAATGCAAAAGCTCGGCATTGATACTCCGCGTTCTGGTATTTGCCATACTGTAGAAGAAGCAGAAAAAATTGTTTCTGAAATTGGTTATCCAGTTGTAGTTCGCCCGGCTTACACCATGGGCGGTGCTGGTGGTGGTTTCTGCTACAACGTAGAAGAACTCCGTACAATTTGTTCGAATGGTCTTGAACTTTCCATGACTCACCAATGCTTGATTGAAGAATCTATTCTTGGTTGGGAAGAACTTGAAGTGGAAGTGGTTCGTGATGCAAAGAACCAAATGATTGCGATTTGCTTTATCGAAAACATTGACCCAGTGGGCGTGCATACAGGAGACTCTTTCTGTGCGGCTCCATTCCTTACTATTAGCAAAGATCTTGAAAATCGCTTAAAAGAACAAGCTTTTAAAATTGTAGAATCTATTGGTGTGATTGGAGGAACGAACGTTCAGTTTGCTCACGACCCAAAAACAGATCGCATTGTTATTATTGAAATTAACCCACGCACAAGCCGTTCTTCAGCTCTTGCTTCAAAGGCAACAGGGTTCCCAATTGCTTTTGTTTCTGCAAAACTTGCTGCTGGTTTAACTCTCGACCAAATTCCATATTGGCGTGATGGCAGCCTTGAAAAATACACTCCAAGTGGCGATTATGTAGTTTTGAAGTTTGCTCGTTGGGCTTTCGAAAAATTCCGCGGTGTGGATGATTGCCTTGGCACTCAGATGAAGGCTGTTGGCGAGGTAATGGCTATTGGTAAAACCTATAAGGAAACTTTGCAAAAGGCTATTCGTGGTCTTGAAAATGGCCGTGCAGGTCTTGGTTTTGCTAAGGATTTCAACAAGAAGAGCAAAGAAGAACTTCTTGAAATGATGAAAACGGCAAGTTCTGAACGCCACTTCTTGATGTATGAAGCTATTCGCAAAGGAGCAACCACAGAAGAAATTCACGCCGTTACTTTTGAAAAAGCTTACTTCATTGATCAGATGCGTGAACTTGTGGAACTTGAAGAAGAAATGCTCAAGACTCCTGGCATGATGCCTTCTGACGAACTTCTTATTCAGGCTAAAAAGGATGGCTTTAGCGACAAGTACATTGCAAAAATTCTTGGGTTGCGTGAAAAGGATGTTCGTAAGAAACGTACTGAACTTGGCGTTGTTGAAGGCTGGTGCGCAGTGCCTGTGAGTGGCGTAGAAAATCAGTTCTACTATTATAGCACTTATAATGCAAAAGATGAAAGCACAGCCACTGACAATCCTAAGAAAATCATGATTTTAGGTGGTGGCCCGAACCGTATTGGTCAAGGTATCGAATTTGACTATTGCTGCTGCCACGCTGCAATGGCCCTCCGCGAAATGGGTTACGAAACCATTATGGTGAACTGCAACCCAGAAACCGTTTCTACCGACTACGATACCAGCGACAAGCTCTATTTTGAACCAGTTTCTTTGGAAGATGTTTTACAGATTTACCACAAAGAAAAACCAGCTGGCGTTATTGTGCAGTTCGGTGGCCAGACACCGTTGAATATTGCTCGGGAACTTTCTGACGAAGGTGTTAAGATTCTTGGCACCAGCATTGATTCTATTGATATTGCAGAAGACCGGGATTTATTCCGCAAAATGATGGATAATCTTGGGATTCCAATGCCAGAAGCCGGAATGGTTACCAATATTGATGAAGCTATTTCTGTAGTGAACCAGATTGGTGGTTACCCAATTATGATTCGCCCGAGTTTCGTTCTCGGTGGCCGTGGTATGGAAGTGATTTACGACGAAAACATGCTCCGTGAATACGTTGCTAAGGCTGTTGGCGTAACTCCAGATCGCCCGCTTCTCGTGGATCGTTTCCTGCACAATGCTCTTGAATGTGAAGCAGATGCTCTTTCTGACGGCGAACACGTTTACATTCCATCTGTGATGGAACACGTGGAACTTGCTGGCGTTCACTCTGGTGATTCTGCTTGCATTATTCCTCCTGTAACGATTACAAAAGAAAACTTGGAAACCATTAAGGATTATACACGTAAAATTGCAGAAGCATTACATGTGTGCGGCTTAATGAATATGCAGTATGCTATTGAAAATGGCAAAGTGTTTGTATTAGAAGCAAACCCACGTGCAAGCCGTACTGTTCCTCTTGTTTCTAAGGTTTGTAACACCCAAATGGCTCGCCTCGCTACACGCTTGATGCTTGGTGAAAAACTTGAAAGTTTGAATTTGAAAGACAAAAAGTTCAAACATTTCGGAGCTAAAGAAGCTGTGTTCCCGTTTGATAAGTTCCCAAAAGTGGACCCGGTTCTTGGCCCTGAAATGCGCTCCACTGGTGAGGTACTTGGTCTTTCTGATGACTACGCTCTTGCTTACTACAAGAGTCAGGAAGCGGCTGGTTCTAATTTGCCATCTGAAGGTGCTGTTCTTATAAGCCTTTCAGACAAAGTAAACTTAGCTGATCAAGCTATAGCAATAGGTGAAGAATTCCAGAAGCTCGGCTTTAAGATTTATGCGACAGAAGGTACCGCCAAGTTCTACGAGAAGGCCGGCGTAAAATGCGAAGAGGTAAACAAAATCAATGAAGGTCGCCCAAATGTTTTAGATATTATCTTGAACAATCAGGTGGCATTGATTATCAACACTCCATGGCCTCGCCGGGATGCTGTTGCCGACGAATCTGCAATTCGCAAGGCTGCTATTAAGTACAAGGTGCCTTACATTACAACTCTCGCTGGCGCTTATAACACCGTTAAGGGCATTGCCGCTGCAAGAAACGGACATGGTGTAGTGAAGAGCTTGCAAGAGTATCACGCAAGTATTGAAGAAGTGTAATTCTAACGTCATCCTGAGTGCGTAAGCGCAAAGGATTCAGACTTGTGTTTGTCATTACGAGGCTCCGCAAGGAGCCGAGGCAATCTCCGACTAGCGTGTTAAACATTCAAAGGGCTGCAGCGATGCAGTCCTTTTTGCGTATGGAGGGGGAAGCCTCCCCTTGGTTCGCACTTCGTTGCTCTCCACCCCTTCTAGCGGGTGTTCAGACGCCGCACCCGCAACGCCCTGGCTTGGATACGCTAAAAATTGAAAAGATGAACGGTAAAAACAAATTTGTAAAAAAAAACAAACTTTTATTTTTCTTACATCAAGCGGTATATATTGAATATAAGTTGTCTGAAAAATATAAGGCAAAATATTATGAAAGGAAAAATATCTTCTCTTTCTATTATTCTTCTTACTTTGGCATGTTTGGCCAATGCCATTACGGTTTATACGCTAGACGAGCAATTCTCTCAAACAGATCAGACTGTTTTAAGGTTTAAAATAGAAAATAATTCTAGCGACACCTTGAACGGTATTGAACTCCGCTATCATGCTGTTCAAGACACTTCCCTCATTGCCGAACCGGATTTGTATTATCTTCCTGGGGGAATGGCGAATTGGTCTTTTGACGATTCTCTGAATGCCACACTTATAATTTATTTTCCAAATGTAATTCCTGGTTGTAAAGATTATACGGTTGCATTACTCGCAAAAGAATTATTGCTTTTAAATGATAGAGCTTCTTGTGTTTTGTTAAATGGAACTTATTGTCCCATAGTTTCTTATAATAGTGATTTTAGCGGAGCTTTTGGTGTTGGACTTGGAGTAAAAGCAGAAGTCGGTAACGTTTTTTCTGCGAAGCCCGTTCTTTTGCGAGATAGGGCTTTCGTCCATGGTAATTTAGAAACAGCAAATACAATCATAAAACAGAGTTCAACAATAAAAGTAGCCGGTAGT
>JAZQSE010000010.1:0-2846 GCA_045629945.1 Fibrobacteraceae bacterium | reverse complement strand
AATATGCCAACATCGCAGTTGTAAAACTTGGAGCAAAAGGCTCAATCATAAAACACAACGGTGAAATCACCTCAATACAAGAAGTAAAACGCGAAAAGATTGACACAACAGGCGCTGGCGATCTTTACGCAAGCGGATTCCTTGCAGGCTTATGTCAAGACCTACCACTAAATCAATGTGGAAAAATGGGAAGTGTGCTTGCTGGAAACGTAATAGAAATAATGGGCACAAAGATGTGCCCAGAACGTTGGAGTAAGATTAAAGAAGAAATTTCTAAATCTTAACCTTAATCTTCCAAATAATAAGTTATTGTACTAACAACCCTGCATTTCTTAATATGTGGGGTTGTTTCGTCTAAATCCTCTATTGAAATCTGTCCTTGCCATGCAGTTTTCATTTTTCCAAGTTTGCTTTCCGCATCTTTAGCAAACTGCTCTCCTGCTTTTTTCGCATTAGCCAGACTTTCAGTTATTAGTTTTGGCTTAAAGACATTAACATCTGATATTTCATAACTTGCACCATCGTCCCAATAGTCTTGGTCTATCACTACGCCTCTTTCATATAACTCGGTAACTCTTTTTTCCAAAGTTTGCACTTTTTCAATTGCTTTACTCTTTACAAAAAGTCTTACGCTACCTCTAACGTATTTTGTTTTACTATTTTCATATTCATCATAACTAACTTTGCCCACGAAAATTTCATCATCATTAAAGCCAATTTCTTTCAAGAAATCAACTACTATCTTTTCTTTTTCCTTTGACACTTTCAAAGCATCTTGAAGCGTATTTTGAAGAATAGCAAATCTAATAGACATTGAAGCTACGTCTGCTTTGACTTCAAGCTCTGCTGCACCTTTTACCGTTACTACTCTTTGGCCCATAGACACTGCCTTCAAGCCTTGATAGACAAATAAGCCGATTAAAGCGGCTGCAACAACAACTGACAAAGACGTAACCCAAGTTGAACATCTTTTTTGTTTGTTTTCTTTTTCCATAATTAAGTTGTTTTACTGATTAACGCCACAAAGATAGAATTATTTCTAAGAAAAAATAAATTTTTTCAAAGAATAATTTTTTTAATTCAAAGAAAGAATTTATTAAAACAAAGAAAGAATCCGAAATTATTTCATATCTTTGCAGTCTAATTTTGTAAAATCAAATTTTTATATAATTATGACAAGAGATACACAAATCTTTGACCTTATTCAAAAGGAAAGAGAAAGACAAACAAAAGGAATAGAATTGATTGCTTCTGAAAACTTTGTTTCAGATCAAGTTATGGAAGCAATGGGTAGCGTAATGACAAATAAATATGCTGAAGGCTATCCAGGAAAAAGATACTATGGTGGTTGCCAAATCGTGGACCAATCTGAACAACTTGCTATTGATAGAGCAAAACAATTGTTCGGTGCTGAGTGGGCTAACGTTCAACCTCACTCTGGTGCACAAGCAAACATGGCAGTTTTCTTTGCTTGCTTGAATCCTGGCGATACTTTCATGGGATTAGACCTTAACCACGGTGGACACCTTTCTCACGGTTCTCCTGTAAACATTTCTGGTACTTATTTCAACCAAGTTTCTTACGGTGTAAAGGAAGAAACTGGTACTATCGACTATGATATGATGGAACAAGTAGCAAGAGAACACAAACCAAAGTTAATCATCGGTGGAGCTTCTGCTTATTCAAGAGATTTCGACTGGAAAAGAATGAGAGCTTTGGCTGACGAAATTGGTGCTATCTTAATGGGAGATATTTCTCACCCAAGTGGTCTTATAGCTAAGGGAGAATTGAACAATGCTGTTGAATATTGCCACATTGTTACAACAACTACTCACAAAACTTTAAGAGGACCAAGAGGTGGTTTGATTTTAATGGGTAAAGACTTTGAAAACCCAATGGGAAAAACAACTCCAAAGGGAGAAATCAAAATGATGAGTGCTGTTTTAGACTCAGCTGTTTTCCCAGGTTGCCAAGGTGGTCCATTGGAACACGTTATCGCTGCTAAGGCTGTTGCCTTTGGTGAAGCTTTAACAGAAGATTACGCACAATACATCAAACAAGTCAAGAAAAACGCTGCTGCAATGGCAGAAGCATTCGTAAAAAGAGGTTACAAAGTTATCTCTAACGGTACAGATAACCACTTAATGTTGATAGATCTTAGAACAAAATTCCCTGAATTAACAGGTAAGGTTGCTGAAAACACATTGGTTAAAGCAGACATCACAATCAACAAAAATATGGTTCCATTTGATTCACGTTCTCCATTCCAAACTTCTGGTATCCGTGTAGGTACTCCTGCAATCACTACAAGAGGTTTGAAAGAAGACGAAATGGAAGCAATCGTTGAAATGATAGATGCAGTTCTTTCTGACGTTAATAACGAAGAATTAATAGCTGAAACTCGTAAGAAAGTAAACGCAATGATGGAAAACAGACCATTATTTGCTTGGTAGTAGATTTCAAATTTCAAAACAAAAAGCCGAATGTCAAATAAAAACATTCGGCTTTTTATTTTTGAAAACAGCCTTCAAAAGCAAAATAAAAAACTTTCTCCAAGAGTTAAGCCCAAATGCGTGCGATATTTTCAAACAAAAGATTTCCAATCGCAAATTTTAAGAATATAAGCCTTTAACTAAAAACCACAAAATCAAAGACTTAACTTTTTAAAGCCCTGATTTTGCTAAAAAAAGCAGTGTTTTCGTGCGTTTTTTCCTTGATTTTGGAGCTAAAAAACCTTGATTTAATTTTTTCTATCTCTGAGATAGAAAATTCTATCCCTGATTTAGAAATTTCTAAACGTGCTTTAGAAAAAATTAAAGCCGATTTAGCGAAAATTAAGCCCGATT
>JAZQSE010000009.1:0-216397 GCA_045629945.1 Fibrobacteraceae bacterium | reverse complement strand
CGAAGTAATCCAAAAACAAGTGCTGCTTGCAAACAGATTGCGTCAGTCACTACGTTTCTTCGCAATGACAAAGGGCTTGCGGGCAAGTGTAAAAACAAGTTGTCATGGCGAGGAGTCTTTTGAGACGACGCGGCCATCTTGTTTTTTGTCATTACGAGCGTAGCGAAGTAATCCAAAAACAAGTGCTGCTTGCAAACAGATTGCGTCAGTCACTACGTTTCTTCGCAATGACAAAGGGCTTGCGGCAAGTCGCGAGCAAGAACTGCGGACAAGTTGCGTGTGATGGGATTACCACGCCGTGCATTCAGCACGGCTCGTAATGACACTGGCAATGACAAAGGGCTTGCGCATTTCATAGTGATAACAAGTAGCGTACAAGTAACAAGAACCATTTGGCAAGTTCCATCACACGTGTGTTAGCAACTTTGGCCCAAATGGGTTCGGACTCGCCTATTATGGCGAGGCTGAACGGACGAGTGCCAGAACAAGTCATAAAAAAACAAGATATACTGGCACGAGATAACGCCAAAGGCGCGACGGCTTTAGCCGGAACACCCAATATTTTCCCATTCAGAAGCTTTTTTTTAGTTTTTTGCACTTGATTGATTTTTTCTTTAGTTATGAAAGTATATTTAGGGCATGAAGTTTTTGAAATTCTTTACTTTGTGTTCTTTGGCACTGCTTGCTGGGTGCGCTGGCTCCTCTAACGGTGATGATTTAGAAGTTCCAACCAATTTACCGCCTATTTGTCAGGGCATTGATTTTGTTGCCGAACCTGATATGCGAGATTTGTGCGGTGTGCGTCGCGTTCGCTATAAAGCTTATATCAACATTCCTCAGCAACGTTATTTGATTAAGCCTGCTGATGCTTCTATTGTTAAAGAGAAAAATCGTTTAGAACTTCGCTTTAATAATTCTTTGCCTATTGAACTTTCTGGTGTTATTGCTCAAGATCTTGAATTCAGTCAAGAAAAGAGACTTGAAAAAATCAAGAATACTTACGATTATGTGGAATTTTTCCCAAAAGGCCAACCTCGCCAAAGAGTGTTTAAACTTGGTATTCCAACAGAAGCAGGCAGAACCCATAATTTCTGTTTCCGGATTCCTGAAAAGAGTGGGAACGCAAGAACGCGTAGTGTTGCTATGGGATCAAATATTGAACAAATTGCCTGTTCTGAATACGAGAGAGTGCTTTCTCTGAAAAACGCTTCTAAATAAAATTTTTCTTTAGTGAATAAACGGTCCTTGGGGCCGTTTTTTTGTTTTGTTTTTGGGGCTCCTTACCAAAGAGTATAAAACGAGAAGCTAACCTAAATTTATAGCTCAACAAATTTCAAGATTGGAGTAAAGCAAAGAAGTTTTTTCTTTTTTAAGCGTAAAAATTCCCGAAAGTCTTTTGGACTTTCGGGAATTTTATCACCATACAAATGTTGAATTTTTAAACTTATTTAGCACTTGCCAAATAAGAAATGATGGCGTCATGAATTTCAGTAAAGACATGGCGGAGTTCGTCTTCGTCTTCTTCAAGAAGCGTTACACGGAACCCTTTCAAATCTGTACAGAAACTTGTACTTGGCACAACACAAATACCTTTAGCACCAAGCAAATAATAGACAAAACGATAATCCAAATTGGTTGTGCTTGCGCACCATTCTTCTACTTTTGCTTTGATTTCTGGATTTTCTATTGGCAAGAACTGGCGGTCATTTAAAGCGCCTTCTCGGAAAATAATCGTATTGTAGAACGCACCATAAGTCGGGTTGAAATAAAGCTCCGGAATATCTCCGAGAATTTCATTGATGATTGCGCTTCTACGCCCGATTTTTTCGTTCAATGCTTTACGGTGTTCCATAAAACGCGGGTCGCCTAAAACTTTTGGAATAGTAAGCTGTGGCAAAGTTGTAGAACAGACTTCTATCATTTTTGCATTATCAATAGCACGACAGAACGCATCAAATTGTTCGTCTTTATCACGGTTATAATACTCAGCCCAACCACAACGAGAACCCGGCCATGGGTATTCTTTTGAAATCCCTTTCAGGGCAATGCCCGGAACGTCTCCGATGTATTCGGCAAGTGCATAAGCTCTAGCACCATTGTAAGTAATTTTGTTGTAGATTTCATCACAAATAATAAAAAGATTATAACGTTTTGCAATGTCTACAATCTTCTTTAAAATTTCTAACGGATAAACCATTCCCGTTGGATTGTCCGGGTTTAAAATAAGAATACCAGAAATAGAAGGATTATACTTTACCTTGTTTTCCAATTCTTCTAAATCCGGATACCAATGATTTTCAGGCATCAAACTATAAGTAATAGGAACAGTATGGGCGTGTGAAGCTTCTGCTGAACTATGCGTACTATAAGCAGGAGAAGGTCCTATGATTCGCGTTGTCATTGCAAGCAAGCCATAAATAGTTGCAATAGCATCACCAAGACCATTAAAGAAAAGAATATCATTAGGTGTAATCTGAACACCACCAAGCTTATTGGTTTCATTGGCTAAAAATTCTCTTGTAGCCAAAACACCTTGAGAAGGACAATAGCCATAGCTTTTATTTTCTTTGGCTAATGAAACAACAATGTCTTTTATCCATTCAGGAACCTGGCATTTTTTTTCAATCGGGTCACCAATATTTTCCCAATGAATAGGCAAACCTAAGGCTTTTAACTGGTTAGCCTTTTTTACAATTTCACGAATTTCATAAGAAAGTTCTTTCGCACCTTCGCTCAATAATCTTCTGCGCATTTAAAAACTCCTTGAGTGTAAGGAAATATATAAAAAATAATGCTACATTCTCTTCTATGTCTTTTATTTTTGACCCTATCAGAAAAAAAAATGTCCCTGCGACAAGAGAAGAACTTGTCCGCCAGCATGTGATTTCTGTTTTAACGCAAATAAAAAACGTTCCACCCCATTTAATTGAAGTGGAATTTTCTTT
Organism: Fibrobacteraceae bacterium; assembly: GCA_045629945.1. GTDB lineage: Bacteria > Fibrobacterota > Fibrobacteria > Fibrobacterales > Fibrobacteraceae > UBA1765. The sequence continues at coordinate 213,452 of JAZQSE010000009.1, read as the reverse complement.
AAGTTTAATTTCTCCTCAAAATAAAGATCGCGTTGATTTAATCGTAACTGACTTAAAAAATGGTTTGGACCACCCTTGGCTTTTGGTAGAATGTAAAGCCCCAGAACAATATACTTTTGAACTTTTAGAAGCCCAACTGAACCGCTATTTACGCGTTTTGACGCCTAAATATATTTTACTTGCCCTTGGAAACCAGACAAAAATTTTTGCGTTATCAGAACTTGGAAAATACGAACCTATAGACGATTTTCCAAATTACCAATAACCTTAATTCGAAACAGATATATTCGAAACAGCCAAAGCCGGAACGCGAAGAGAACTGTAATGGTCATTGTATTCAGAGCCAACAGCTTGAATGTTCTGTAAAAGATCAAAATAATTAGTAGACAAAGTTAAACCATCTACTGGGTGGATAATTTTACCATTTTCACACAAAAATCCTTGTGCGCCAATACTTAGTTCACCACTAACAGCATTACAACCAGAGCTACCATCTAACTTGACAATAAGCAATGTCTGTGGGAAAAGAGAAAGCAATTCTTCTGTTGAAAGTTTGCCTTGTTCTACAATTAAATTATGGAACCCGCATGTTGCAGGCCCACCATAAGAACGAGAAGCACAACCATTTGATTTCAAGCCATCTTTAGCAGCCGTTTCTAAATTATACAAGTAAGAATTTAATTTGCCATCAACAACCATTTCAAGAAGTTCTGTTGGAACACCTTCACCATCAAATGTGGCAAAACTCGGCAAATCTTTTCGGGTCGGGTCATTTTTCATTGAAAAACAAGGAGCGGCTATTTGCTTGCCCATTAAACCTTTTAACCGAGAATTTCCTTTTTGAACCGCTTCAGCACTAAAGGCAGAAGCATACATGCTTACAATGTTACCAGAAATCCTTTCAGAAAAAACTATCGGATAAATTCCTGATGTAATTGGTTTTGAACCAAGTAAACTTCTTGCTCTATCAACCGCATTAAAAGAAATTTTTTCTGCATCAAAATCTTTTCCGTTAAAAACAACTTGAGAATAAACGCCTAGTTTTTTTACAGAATCTCTTTCTGCAACAACCCCAACACTTGCGGCTAAATGACTTGATTTTCTAGAATAACGAATTCCATTTGAATTCAAAAAATAAAAATCAGAAACACTTTTTGAAGCCCCTAAATAAGGGACATTTTCTATTTCTGGATTTTTTAAAGAGCGTTCTTCAATATCAAGACAGAGTTCTTTCATTTCTTCAAAAGAATACGCTTCTACTTCTGGGAAATACAATTCAGTTTCGTTACCATCTAATTTGGGAGTTGGCAATTCTACTGGCAAAGGTTCTGTAAATTCAGTATGAGCTATAGCGTCTGAAAGCACCTGGTTTAAAGCCCTTTCTTCTAAGCTTTCGGTAAAAGCATAACCTGGCTTGCCATCACAAAAAACTCGTATTCCGATTCCTGAAGAATTAGAAATTTCCGTTTCTTTTAATTTGCCTTGAAATACAGAAATACCACTAGAAGAATTAACACCTGCCACTACATCAAACGCATCACATTGTGCTAACGCATTTTTTGAAAGAAAATCTAATGCTTTTTCAATATTCATTTTTAACTCCTAGACATTTCTTGAAAAACTTCTTTTGCGGCACTAGCTATTTTTTCTAAAACACTTTCAGAATGTTCGGTAGATAAGAACGCTGCTTCGTATTGAGATGGTGGTAAGTAAACACCTCGCTTAAGCATCCCATGGAAAAATTTTGAAAACTGCTTTGCATCAGAAGCTAGTGCTGTTGCTGTGTCCACCACAGGGACTTCTGAAAAGAACACTGTAAGCATAGAACCGACACGATTTATCTGAATTTTTAACCCACAAGATTCAGCCGCTTCTTTTATAGCATTTTCAAGCCACTTCCCTTTTTCTTCTAGTAAAGCCCACGGATTTTGACTGAGTAAAACCTGCATTTGAGCAAGCCCAGCCGTAACGGCCATCGGGTTACCTGAAAGAGTGCCGGCCTGATACACACCACCAAGTGGACTTACCATTTCCATAATTTCTTTACGCCCTGCATAAGCTGCAAGAGGCATACCGCCACCGACAATTTTACCAAGAGTCATCATGTCCGGTTTAATTCCGAAAAGTTCTGCCGCTCCCCCACGAGAAACTCTAAAGCCAGTCATCACTTCATCAAAAATAAGTAGAGAACCATAATCATCACAAAGTTCACGCAAACCTTCTAAAAAGCCTTTTTCTGGGGGAACAACGCCCATATTACCAGCGACTGGTTCTACAATAACGGCCGCAATTTCTTTACCCGATTGTTCAAAAATTGCTTTTACTTCTTCTAAATGGTTATAATCGGCAACAAGTGTATCTTTTGCCGTTCCAACTGTCACACCTAAAGAACTTGGAACACCATGCGTTAAAGCACCAGAACCTGCTTGAATTAAAAAAGAATCTCCATGCCCATGGTAACAGCCACGGAATTTCAAAATCTTTTCTCTTTTTGTAAAACCTCTTGCCACTCTTACTGCAGACATAGTAGCTTCTGTTCCTGAATTCACAAGGCGAAGCATATCCATAGAAGGGATACAAGAAAGTATAACCTGAGCTAATTCCACTTCTTTAGAAGTGCAAGCTCCAAAACTCAGACCATATTCCAACTGTTTTTTAAGAGAGGCAATAACATCTTTTTGAGAGTGTCCAAGAATCATAGGGCCAAATGAAAGAACCAAATCAACAAGTTCATTTCCTTCGCTATCATAAAGATAAGGGCCTTTCGCTTTTTCCATAAAGACAGGATTTCCACCCACAGAACCAAAAGCACGCACTGGAGAGTTTACTCCACCAGGCAAAAGAGTGCAAGCTTTTTCCCACAAACTCATTATAAACTTCTCCTGTATTTACGTTCAAGCATTTTCCAAAAATTAGCCGGGCTCCCAGTTAATGCTTCTAATGAAGCGGCCAATTCTTCTGTCAATGGTTCTTCACCACCAATAAAACGTTCAAGGTATTCTTTAGATTTACCAAGACGCCTTGCAAAATCTTCTTCTGTCATTTTCAAAAAACGAATACTTTCTTTAAGAGTTTCTCCCGGAGGGAGGACTTTTTTGTTTGCCATAAATACCTCAATCAAAATATAGCTTTTAGAAGATTTTTAATGTGTACAAAAAGAAAAATCCTGCTAAAGCGGAAAACTTTAACAGGATTTTTCATTAACAAGTTTCAATTATTTTTTAAGAGCAAAGGCCGCTTTTTTCAAAGCTTGTGCTTTATCAGTTTTTTCCCAGGTAAAACGTTTACCTGAACGACCAAAATGCCCAAGAGCAGCAGTTGCAATATAACCTGGCTTTTTCAAATCAAGCATTTTTGAAAGGCCTGCTGAAGAAAGGTCAAAGAATTTAGGCAAAAGAGCTTCAATTTCTCTGTCCGTAATTTTACCAGTTCCAAAAGTATTAACCAGAACAGAAACCGGTTTAGGTTCGCCGATAGCATAAGCTAATTGCACTTCACAACGACTGGCAATGCCTGCAGCTACAATATTTTTAGCTACATAACGAGCCGCATAAGCACCGGAACGATCTACTTTAGAAGGGTCTTTTCCACTAAAAGCACCACCACCATGACGGCCCATACCACCATAAGTATCTACGATAATTTTACGACCAGTTAAACCACAATCACCATGTGGGCCACCAACAACAAACTTACCAGTTGGATTGATATAATACTTTGTCTTTTTTGTTAAAAATTTTGCCGGAATAACTTTTTTAACAAGTTTTTCAATCATTTCCTTTTGAATAAAGGCATGTGTCAACTTTTTACCTTTAAAGGTTTCTGCATGTTGTGTACTGATAACAACAGTATCCACACAGACTGGCTTGTCATTTTCATCGTATTCAACAGTTACCTGGCTTTTAGCATCTGGGCGAAGCCAAGCAATTTTACCACTTTCACGAAGCTCTTGAATTTTTTCCATTAAGCGATGTGCTAAAGAAATAGGCAACGGCATTAATTCTTCGGTTTCGTCACAAGCATAACCAAACATCATCCCCTGGTCACCAGCACCTTGTTCTGCTCCTGTTTTACCTTCGGCGGCTTTAGCATCTACACCTTGAGCTATGTCTGGGGATTGTTTATCGATTGAAACGAGAACTGCACAACTTTTGTAATCAAATCCCATTTCAGAATCAGTATACCCAATGTTTTTTATAGTTTCACGTGCTATTGCTGAATAGTCTAAATTAGCTTTTGTTGTAATTTCACCAGAAAGCACAACAAGACCTGTGGTCACAAGCGTTTCACAAGCAACTCGGCTAGAAGGATCCTTAGCTAAGCAGGCGTCAAGAATGGAATCAGAAATTTGGTCAGCAACCTTATCCGGATGACCTTTGGAAACAGATTCTGAACTAAAAAGATAGTGAGCCATAAAACCTCGTTTTAATTTATGCGCAAATTTAGAAAAACGCATAAAGCATGGCAAGAGAAAAAGGAAAAGATTTTATTTGAGAAACCTTAAAATGCCTTTTTTCGCCTTAATTTAAAGATTTCCAAAATTTTATTAAAAATCAAAAAGACTCTTTTAAATACAGAAAACCAAAAAAAAATAAAAAATAGGTTTCTAAAAGCAACATATTATATATATTGATTTGAAAGTAAATTTTAAAAATCCAACTTCAACGGTGTTAAAACATCAAAAAGGTTATTATGACAACTTTCGCAGAAGCGCTCCAAATAGCAACAGAAATCCATGCTGGTCAACAAGATAAAGCTGGTGGTCCATATATTGAATTTATGAAACATGTTGCTTCTAAATTAAAAGAGGCCGGGGAGCCAGAAGAGGTTCAGGTTGTTGCTCTCTTGCAAGATACTATTACCGATTCTACTGGCAAAACCAAAGATGACCTTTTAAATTTAGGCGTTTCTCCGGAAATTGTAGACCTAATAGTGCTTTTAACCCACCACAAGAACCAACCTTACATTGACGAATACAGCTGCAAATTAATGGCTGAAGGTATTCCTGCTGAAGAAGCCACCTACGAAGCACGAGAAAAAGAATTTTTGCTCTTTATTGATACATTAAAAGCTAATCCTATCGCTGTTAAGGTAAAGGCGGCCCTTCTTTCGCTTCTTATGGAAGAAAAATACATCTTAAGAAACGAACGGCGGGAACTAAAAACCAAATTCAGGTTGCATAAATACCAATCAGCTATAGAAGCATTAAAAAATTAAGCAAAAAGTCCCACTATCGGGACTTTTTCTTTTTAGAATAATTGCTAATTTTAACCCATATTTAAAAATCATCGGAAGACGCCCGAAAACGCCATCCATAAAGTCTTAAAATTAAGGAAAAATTATGACACAAACCGTATACAATTTCAGCGCAGGCCCTTCGGTTCTCCCTAAAAAGGCCACACAAGAAGCTGCTGCAGCCATTATGGACTTTGCCGGCACAGGTATTGGCATTTTAGAAATGAGCCATCGTTCCAAACCGATTGAAAACATGGTTGCAGAAACAGAATCTATGTTGCGTGAACTCATGGGCATTTCAGATAATTACGATATCGTATTCCTTGGTGGCGGTGCATCTCTCCAGTTCTGCATGGTTCCAATGAACATTTTAGATGAAAAAGCTCATGCTGACTACACAGATACAGGTGTTTGGGCTGCAAAAGCAATTAAAGAAGCAAAACGTTTTGGTACAGTAAATGTTGTTTCTTCTTCTAAAGCTGATGTTTACAACCACATTCCAAAAGATTTCAAACAAACTGAAGGTGCTGCTTACTTGCATGTAACCAGTAACAACACTATTTACGGGACTCAATGGAAAAATTTCCCAGAAGCAGCAACTTACCTTGTAGCTGACATGAGTTCTGATATTCTCAGCAGAAAAATTGACGTTTCTAAATTTGGTCTTATCTACGCTGGCGCTCAAAAGAATATGAGCTGTGCTGGTGTTACTTTGGCTATTATCCGTAAAGATATTTTGGGTAAAGTGGAACGCTCTATTCCGACTATGTTGGATTATGCTACTCATATTCCTGAACACAGCATGTTCAACACACCTCCTGTGTTCCCAATTTATGTTATGAACCGCACGCTTTCTTGGTTGAAAGAAAATGGTGGTGTTGAAGCTATGGAAGCTCTCAACAATAAAAAGAGCGGAATCCTTTATGACGCTATTGACAATTCTAAACTCTTTGTTGGTACAGCAGCAAAAGAAGACCGTTCCACAATGAACGTTCCATTTATTTTCAATAAAGACGTTGTGGCTCAGGAAAAAGCTGATGAACTCCAAAAAGAATTCCTTGCCTTTACTAAAGAACGCGGTTTAGAACAACTCAAAGGCCATCGTTCTGTTGGTGGTTTCCGTGCAAGTATCTACAACGCAATGCCTTTGGCAGGTGTTGAAGCTCTTGTTTCTGCGATGGACGCCTTTGAAAAGAAAGTTCTTGGTTAATTCTTAAACTTTAATTGTTAAACGCTGCACTCCGTGCAGCGTTTTTTTTAGACTTTTAAATACTTACAAAAAAAACTTGTGACCATCTAGCCACAAGTTTTGGGGATTTTTAAGGAAGGAATTCTAGAATTCGAAATTCAAGCCAACAGCAATGTTCTGACTTGTACGATCATATTCGGTAGGAAGTTTTGTCAAAGCATCAACCTTATTCCATTCGTCATAAATTGTAATCATATAACCAAGTTGAACACTGAGCCAGTTGGTGCACTTGAAAGCAAAACCACCACCAAAGCTCCAGGAATCAAGATTGAAACTCATATCTTCAATGTATTCATCAGTAAGACCATAGAATGTTTTTTGAACACCAGCAGAAACAGTGAGCCAGGTTAAAGGGTCAACTTCTACACCAAAAACAGCTTCATGTTCATTATGGTCGAGTTTGTCATCTTTATCGCCAGAGTAATTGGCCAATTTATCAAAGTAATGGTGGTAACCTGCAGAAGTACGAAGCCATGGGAACCAAGCGTAGTTTACACCAACAGAAAGGAAGCCAGGCATATCGTTATCACTTTTCTTACCATCAAGGAACTGTGGCAAAGCTTTTCCGACTGCATCAGCAATTTTCTTTGTATCATTTTCAACTTCAAGATAAGTGTTGTGTTCATACTTAACAGAAGCATCAAGATTTTTATAGCGGAAATGCACACCAACAATAGGAGTAATGCCAAAGCCACTCTGGTCTACATCAAGAAGTTCTTGGTTAAGCGTTGCTGAAAGAGTCTTTTTAATGCCAGCTTTTACTTCATCGGCTAAAGGTGTTTTAGAAACCGCGCCTTCTAAAGCTTCGGTAGATTCCATTTCACCTTTATAATTGTTAGTTGCATAATTGAAACGAGCACCAAGAGAAACAGAGAACATATCATTGATTTTATAAGCTCCACCAAGAGTAAAACCAAAGATATACTGAGTTCCTTCAAAAGACGCATTATACAAATCCATTGCAGAAAGATCTGCTGCTTTCATAAGAGCGCCAAGTTGTTCATTTTGACTAAGACTTGCACCAAGAATCTGGCTAAGCATAGCATCAATCATTGGGAGGCCGTCATCAAATTTTGCACTACCGCCACCGCCAACAATCATAAAGCCACCATAAACATTCCAATCACCATGATGCCAATCAATGAAAAAACTTGGCATAGCAGGAACAAATGATTCTCCTTCGTATTCACCAAGGCCTTTTGCAGTCACAGTTCTTGTTTGCAAAATGGTCTGGTTATGCAAAGCAATATGAAAACCTTGTGAACCAAAAGCCAAACCGGCTGGGTTGTAATAAGCCGCATGAGCACCGGTTGCCGCATCTTGTGCAAAATTGCGAACAAAATCAACAGATTGGTTTGTATTGTGCATCAAACCACCTGCAAAAGAGGCTGAAGCCAAAGAAAGGAGTAAAGCTCCTTGCTTAACGAATTTACGCATAAATTCCTCGTTTCTAAAAATTTACCCACAAATTTAGAAAGGCTAGTCAATTTTCCTAGTCTTTTAATAGTGATATTCTTAGATTACAACACAACTATTAAATGAACATTCATTTATTAACTTCAGAGTTTCATATTTTAAAACACAATAGAGAAAAGACGCACCTATTTTCCAAAGAGAATTTTCTTTTTCTCTTTTTATACAAGTCATCTTTTACTATTCTTATTGTTGAGGTTATTATGAAAAAATTAAGCATATTATTTGCCATAACATTTCTTTTTGCCGGCTGCAGTCAATCAGAAAATGCCCCCATTCGTTCAATAAAAGTTTCTGGTTCGCACAAAGAAACTATTACACCTGATTTATACAAATGTCACCTTTTTATTAAACAAAATGCTGTTGAAAAAGAATCCGCTATAAAAGCACTTGAACAAACAAGAGCCGAACTTTACCAAATTGTAAAAAAAGCCAATCTCCCCGATTCTTTAATTAAAGCCAATTCCATTTCTGTAAGAAAACAACAAAAATGGGAAAACGGCGTATCTCAAGATATTGGATTTATTGCAGAACAGTCTTTTGTAATATCAATACCAGAAAAACAAAAAACATCTGATTTTGTGAAAAACTCTGCTTCATTAAACGATATTGAATTGCGCTACATTGAACCATTGCTTTCTAATCCAGAAAAAACAAAAAATGAAATATCAGCAAAGGCTCTCGCTAAGGCTATGGAAAAAGCGGAATTTCTAGCGCAATCAGTAAATGCAGGAATCAAAGAGCCCATTCAAATTTCAGAAGAAAGTTTTCAAGAACCTCGATTTCATTCCCTTTCTTTAGCCAAAAACAGCGTTGCCGCTTATGACCGAGAACAAAATCTGGGTGATGATTTTTCTACTTCTATTGAAATGGAATCTACAATATTTTTAATGGTTGAATTAAAGTTTTAATTTTTTCAACCTTACATCAAAAGCGAGCAAGCGCCGTTCGATGAATTTTCATAGGTTTCAGGTTCTTGGTAACAAGTTTCCGGAATCTGGACCTGACGCTGGAAAAATGCTTTATGGGCAGCAATTACTTTTTCTCTTGCAGATTCAGCATCTTGCCAATCGCCAATTTCCACATTTTTCCCTTCTAATTCTTTATAATACTGGAAAAAGTTTCTTGTAATTTTCAAGAACATCGGGTCCACATCTTGAATATCGCGAATCGGACGAGGCGTGTAAGCAGGAACGCCTAAAAGTTTATAATCTTTTTTACCGCCATCGCTCATATCTAAAACGCCAACCACCCGGCAAGTCACAACCGTACCAGTGTTCAAAGTCGCTGAATCATAAATCAGCATATCGATAGCATCGCCGTCATCGGCAAGCGTACTTGGCACAAAACCATAACTGCAAGGATAATTCATTGACGAAAGCAAACAACGATCCAAGCGAAAAACGTGAAGGTGTTCATCGTATTCATACTTAACATTTGTATCCTTCCCGATTTCAACCACACAATCCACTTCATACGGGTACTTTGGACCAATCGGAAGGTTTAAATAATTGATAGCCATAACATCTCCTTTATGCCACTAACGAGAACGCCAACGCTGTGACACATTCTTTTCATACAAACCTACAAAAAATTTTGCCTCTTTGGTATCGGGACTATACCCAACTTCTATGCGTAAGCGTTCTAAAGCAGGAATCAGCAAGTGAATTCCGCCATAAATTGCGCCAGCAAAATTTTCTTTTTCGGGCGAGCCATCGTTCCACAAAATAGAACCATCAAGCCCAGCGACTAATTGCACGCCATAAAAGAAATGAAAACCACCTAAATTAACAGGTCTTCTTTCAAGCAATACAAACCTTTCTTCAAAATTCAAGATAACTTCACTTTCACCATGCCGCAAAGAATCCGCTTCATAACCACGAAAAGAATTTGCACCACCATGATGGAATCTATCAAAAAAAGCCACTTCCCCGGGGCGATACCTAAACAAAATCGACGCACCACTTATAAAACGATTGATTGTAAAATAGCCGCGCAAATCAATTAAATATTCCACATAATCATCTGGAGAATCAAGCCAACCACCTACTTTAGTAATAAGCATTTCTTCATAAATTCCCTTACGAGAATCTAGTGGCGAATCACGAGTATCAATAGCAAAACCAGCCCCGATTTCAGGAACATGCCCAAAAGGTTCAACATAACGATACGCAAGGGCAAGCAACAAAGCATAAGGTTTCTGAAAATGCCATTCTAAATCAAGATCCGAGAGCCACGATTCTGCTTGATAATTTCTGAGTTCATCATAGCTATCTGTTCTCAAAAATTCAAGATTCCAGGAAAAAGGAAGTCCAAAAAGCCATGGCGAAGAAAGATAAACCGCATATTCATTCGCATCAAACCAAGGCGAAACAGAAGTTCTATACTGCGTTTCCACACGAATATCTTCGCCAGCCAAATTCAAATAAGCAAGAGCCGCACCAAGCATCCAGCCATCTTGATCTGTTTTCTTACCAGCAGGAGCAGGAATCAACGGGAAAATTTCTGTAAACTGAAATGTCAGATTCTGGAGATTCCCATTTTTTTCACAGGAAAGTTCAATATTTGAAAAAATATCCAGACTCTCCAAACGCCTGGCATCTGCTTCAAACAAAGAATCCGAATAAAGTGCCCCGCTTTTTAATTGCAATTCGCGTAACACCACTTGTTCTTTTGTAAAGCGCAACCCCTTCAATTCGACATTACCAATATTTACGCCATCAGAACAGCCCACACCCTTGTAGGCAAAGGAAAAGCCAACAAGCAAAAACAAAAGTGCAGACAAGCGTTTCAAAAACATCAAAACAAATTTAGATAATTTTTCTTAACAAAAAGTTCATTCAAAAAGTATTTCATAGCGTTGCGTGATTCCACGCCCGTGCCCTTGCGTTATCGCCGGACTCTAGAGTCCGGCGTCCGTAAAGCCCGCTCAAAAGCGGTCCTTACCCGTTTGGGCTACGGTCACTAACGCATTTTTCAAATCGGGTTATCAATATCAACAAACTCAGCAAAAATTCCAAGTTCTGTAGAAATCTTTTCAGCCAATGCTTTCACGCCAAAAACTTCTGTTCTATGGTGCCCACAAGCCACCAAATTAAACGCATTTTCGCAAGCAAAAATCGGAGAAGTTTCTTTAATTTCTCCAGTCAAAAACCCATCAACTCCCAAAGAAAGAGCTTCACTCAAGCCAGAAGAACCGCCACCCGAACAAATCGCAAGCGTTTTAATTTCATCTTTACCATAAAGAAACGAATCTTTCACACCATTTGAAAAAACACTTTCCAATTTTTCCATAAATTCTGTTTTAGAAAGAGAATTTTCAAAAGTAGCTACACAAGCAATGTCTTTTTCACCTTCTCGCATAAAAGTAGAAGTCACTTTTGCGCCAAGAGCCTTTGCAATCAAAGCATTGTTACCAATTTCAAGGTGCCCATCTAGTGGCAGGTGAAAACCATAAAGAGAAATCCCATGCTTAAAAAGTTTGCCCACTTGTTTACCTAAAATACCAACAGGCAAGCGCGATTCATTATTCCAAAATCCGTGTGGGTGGTGCACGATAATCGTATCGGCTTCAAGTTCTATTGCTCTATCAACAAGAAGACTTCTAAAAGAGACGCCTGTTACCACGCGTTTTACTTCTGTTGAAGCTTCTACACAAATAGCATTAGGACAAAAATCTCTAAACGCACTTGGTGTAAGCAAATTTTCAAGCCATTTTCCAAATTCTTTTTGCTGCATAAAAAAATCCTTTTACTTTAATGAATCCCATCTTGAAAACCAGGTGGCAATTCTTCATACCACATTTGTATTTTTTCACGAACTTCTGGAGAAAAACTTTCACTAGAATCTAAAATTCTTTCTGCTTGTTCTAATGTTTTTGCAATTAATTCTTTGTCTTTAATCCAATCAAACCAACGAAAAACCCAAGAACCGCTTTGTTCGCCACCTTCTAAATTTCCGGCGCCACGAGTTTCTAAATCCATTTCTGCAATTTTAAACCCATCTTCTGTTTTGGCAAATTGAGAAAGTCTTTCATAAGCCGAATCTTCAGGAGAAGAAAGTAAAAAGCACCAAGCTTCACTAGCTCCGCCCGCCTACACGGCCGCGGAGCTGATGAAGTTGAGCAAGTCCAAAACGCTCAGGGTGTTCTATTACCATCAAATTTGCTTCAGGCACATTCACCCCAACTTCAATCACAGTTGTTGCCACAAGAACTTGAACTTGACCGCTTGCAAAATCGTCTAAAATAGCGCTTCTCTTTTTTTCATCCATCTGACCATGCACGCCTTGAACATTCCATTCAGAAGAAAAAGCTTTCAATTCTTCAACCACATCAGAAACACCCACCATACCTTCAGCATCTGATTCCACACGGCTCACCACCCAATAACAACGGTTCCCTAAAGCAATTTCTTTTTTCAAAAATTCTTTCATTGCTTCTCGCTTAAAAAGTGGAGTCATTCGCGTTTTAACTGGTTTTCTGCCGGCAGGTTTTTCACTAATCACAATAGTCCGCAAATCTCCATAAAGAGTCATAGCCAAACTACGTGGGATAGGCGTCGCACTCATCACTAACAAATCTGGATAGCGCCCTTTTGCCAAAAGAGCCTCTCGCTGGTTCACGCCAAAACGATGTTGTTCATCAATAATCACAAAACCTAGATTATTAAAAACCACATCTTTAGAAAATAACGCATGTGTTCCAATTACAGCATCAATATGCCCAGTTTCTAAATCATACAAAACAGAACGGCGTTCTTGCGTTGTCATCGCACCAAGTAAAAGCGAAACATGTAAGCCCAATTTTTCAAAAACGCCTTGCATCGTCTGAAAATGTTGCCTTGCTAAAATATCAGTCGGAACCATTAACGCACATTGTTCACCTGTACCGCAAATAGCAAGCATAGAAAGCATCGCGACAACTGTTTTTCCACTCCCCACATCTCCTTGCAACAACGCATGAAATTGCCTTTTTCCAGAAAGGCCTTCTAAAATTTCATTCAACGCTTTGCCTTGTCCATCTGTAAGCGAATAAGGCAAATCTTGAATAGCTTTAAAAACATTCTGTTTAATAAGTTTTCTTTCTGAACCGCGATAAAGCAAAGCACGACGCCGCTTAATCATTCGCAAACAAAACGGCAAAAGTTCAAGAACTTTCAAACATTTTCTGCCCTGGTAAACATCTCCCATTGAACGCGGACAATGTAAACGGCGTAAAATTTCAATCACCGAAGGCATTTCCAAAAAATCAGTCAATTCTCTTGGGCAAATTCTTGGAATAGAAAGATTTTGACTTTTAAAAAGATTCGCATAAAGCAAACGGAAAAATTTCTGTTCCATTTTCGCTTCATGACAAGCTTCTGAAATAGAATAGACAGGAACTATCCCACCATGGTATTCATCGTTTTCTTCTATAGCTTGGATTTCTGGATGCACCATTTGTAATGTTCTACCAAATTCTCCAAGAGTACCAACAAGTACATAACGAGAACCTGCAGAAATTTTTTTTGACCAATAGGATGTCGCTTTAAAAAAGAGAATTTGAATTTCTCCTGTCCCATCAGAAAAATACGCTATAAATCGCGTTGTCCGAGAGCGCACTAAACCACACCTAAGAACTCGCCCCACCAAAACAACTTTATCGCCAACTCGTGATGTTCCTATTGAAGCTACTTGTGTTTGATCTAACCAAGTTCTAGGAATATTATAAAGCAAATCAGCAACTGTTGAAAGTCCTGATTTCTTTAGTGCAGAAACGCGCTTTGGACCAAGCCCAGGCAGATAATTCAAATCCATTCGTAAGTCTCTGAAAACAACTTATAAAAAATCATGGCTTTTAGTTTAAGAATTTTCTAACAAATCAACTGGAAAAAAGCACCTTGTCCAATGATTTTCCTTTTCATACAATGGTGGAAAATCTTTACAACAAGGTTTGGCATTAAAACACCTATCACAAAAACGACAACCTTCCACAAAATCAATTGGAGCAGGAACATTCCCGGGAATAGATTGTAAATCTTCTAACGATTTTTTTCCGTCAGGTAAAGCAGCTAAAAGACCTTTGGTATAAGGGTGCATTGGATTTTTAATGACTTCTTCGGCAAAGCCACATTCCACAATACGCCCGGCATACATAACAGCAACCCGAGAGGCATATTGGGCTACAAGTCCCATGTTATGGGTAATTAAAAGAACCGCAGTCCCGAACTCTTTTGAAAGTTTTTTCAGAAGTTCCATAACTTGCGCTTGTACTGTTACATCAAGAGCCGTTGTTGGTTCATCAGCAATTAAAAGCGAAGGCCTTGGCAAAAGAGCCATCACAATACAAATGCGTTGTAACATTCCGCCAGAAAGTTCATGCGGGTAAGAATCCAACACTCGCTCTGGGTCAGAAAATCCAGCAAAACGCATCAATTCCAGAATTCGTTCAGGAGAATCTTCTTTAAGTTTCGCTTCTTCTAGTTGTTTACGAATAGAAAGTACCGGATTAAGCGCCGCCATTGCTTCTTGGAAAATGCAGGCTATTTTTTTTCCTCTGATTAATTTCAATTCTTTAGATGAAAGTTCTAAAATATTTTTCCCTTCAAAAAAAACTTTCCCCGAAGAAATCTTAGCACCAGGTTCTGGTAAAAGTTTAAGAATACTCATCGCGGTCACACTTTTCCCGCAACCAGATTCCCCGACCAATGCAAAAAATTCACCTTTTTTTATATCAAAAGAAACTTTATCCGTAACAGCCACAGAGCGTTCTTTTCCAAAAGCGACTGAAACATTTTCAAGAGAAACCAATGTTTGCTTTTCATCCATAACGATCTCCTGATTTTGGGTCCATTGCATCACGAACACCTTCACCAACAAATGTGGCAAGCAAAAGCGTTATAAAAAGGGCTACAAGGGTCGAAACTGCAATCCAGGGAGCATAAAGATTATTAAGCCCTTGACTCATGAGTTCGCCCCAACTAGGCGTTGGCGGTTGTAAGCCAAAACCCAAAAAATCAAGAGAAGTTAAACTCCCTATACCACCAATTAAAGTAAATGGGAAAAGTGTTACAACAGGCGTAAGTGCGTTGGGTAAAATTTCTTTGAAGAAAATATGCCGATGAGGCATTCCTAACATTTTAGCGGCACGGACATAAGGCACAGAACGCAATTTTAAAAATTCAGCACGCATATAATAGCTAAGCGAAATCCATTGGAAAAGAGCCATAATACAAATCAGCAGAATAAAACTACGCCCATAGATTCCACCAATAAGAATCACAACATAAAGAAACGGTAAAGACGCCCAAATTTCTACAAATCTCTGAATAGCTAAATCCCAGAAAAAGCCTAGATAACCTTGAATTCCGCCAATCAAAATTCCAAGAAACGTTCCAAGAACTGTTAGAAGCAAACTGAACGACAAGCAAATTCTAAAGCCATGAATCAAGCGTGCTAAAACATCTCTGCCATTAGCATCTGTGCCAAGCCAGTGTTTTGAAGACGGCGGAAACGGCGGTGCGCCATCTAAAGAAAGATCAGCTTTAAGCGGATCATGCGGAATCGGCGGCATTATAGCAAAGATATTTTCTCCGGCAAGTTCTGCTTCTTCTAATAACTTTTTATAATCTGGCTCTGTGTTATAAATCCCTCCAAATTCTGTTTCCGGATAATGAACAAAAGCAGGAAAATAAAATTTTCCCTGGTAACGCAAAATAAAAGGCTCGTCATTTACAGTCCAGGGGCTTGTAAGAGAAAGCAAATAGGCAAGAGCTAAAAGAACAAAAGAATAAAAAGCCCTGCGCGTTTTGCAGAAACGCAACGCATAGACTTTAAATTTTTTGAACTTATTCAACACAAGCATACCTTACCTAAACCGAATCCTTGGGTCAACAAATGTGTATAAAATATCACTGAACAATCGCCCAAGTAATGCCATCAAAGAAGAAAGGAAAATAATACCTAACACTACATTGTAATCTCTATTGACCATAGAATTGTAATAAAGTAAGCCCATACCATCAATATCAAAAACTTTTTCAATCAAAAGAGCCCCTGCAAACATAAGCGTAAAAATTTCAGAAAGTCTAGTTGCCACAGGAATCAATGCATTGCGTAAAGCATGGCGAAAAAGAGCTTCTTTAAAAGAAAGACCTTTGGCAAGCGCTGTTCTCATGTAATCTTTTCCAAGTTCTTCCAATACGCTATTTTTCATTAAAAAGGTTAAAAAAGCAAATTCACTGATAATATAACAGAACATAGGTAAAGCAAGATGGTGTAACAAATCAAAAATTTTACCCGTAAAAGACAAATCTTCAAATTCATCTGAAGTCAAGCCCCCCATTGGGAACAAATCCAAATAAGAACCGCCTGCTAAAAAAATGATAAGTAAAATACCTAAAGCATAACCAGGCATTACGTAACCAGAAAAAATAATGCCAGAAGAAAGAGAATCTAAACGACTACCATGCCGAACCGCTTTCCAAAGCCCCAAAGGAATACAAACCAAATAAGAAATAAAAAATGAAGTTAAGCCAAAAAACAACGAAACAGGAAATCTTGAAGCTATCACTTCAAAAACAGGAGCTCCATAAGTATAAGACGTTCCAAAATCCAAATGCAAAACATTCCAAAGCCATTGCAAATAACGTTGCCAGGCCGGTTTATCAAAACCAAAATACGCCTGAATTTGAGCAATTTGTTCTGGAGAAAGGGCTTTAGAAGCATCGGCACCACCCCGCATTGCCGCCGCACTTTGTGCTCTAGAAACCAGTTCTTCAACAGGTCCTCCCGGAATCAACTGGATAAGAATAAAGCAAACCAAAGAAATCCCCACAAGGGTCGGAATCATTAAAAGCAAACGACGGAGGATATAAGTTTTCACGCCGTAAATATAGATTTATTTTATCTATCAGTTTTTTCGTTCCATGCTGTAAACACATTGTTATAAAAATATGTTCCCTGAAAGGCAATTAAATCTATATTCCCTTGTATGAAATACACTGCAAATGAAAAACGTTACGATTCTATGATTTACAATCGCTCAGGAAAAAGCGGTTTGAAACTCCCGGCCATTTCTCTTGGGCTATGGCATAATTTTGGCGATAATGATAATTTTGAAAATTGCCGCGATATGTTGCGATTCGCCTTTGACAATGGAGTGACGCATTTTGATTTAGCCAATAATTACGGCCCACCTCCAGGTTCTGCAGAAACAAATTTCGGTAAAATTTTTAACGATGATTTCAAAAGTCATCGTGATGAACTTGTAATTTCCACCAAAGCCGGCTGGGAAATGTGGAAAGGCCCTTATGGCAATTTCGGCAGCCGTAAATATTTAGTCGCCAGCTTAGACCAAAGTTTAAAACGCATGGGACTTGACTATGTTGATATTTTCTATCACCACCGTCCAGACCCAGAAACGCCTCTTGAAGAAACAATGGGGGCTCTTGATTATATAGTAAAAAGTGGCCGCGCTCTTTATGTAGGGATTTCAAGCTATAACGCCGACGAAACGCGGCGAGCCGCCAAAATTTTAAAAGAAATGGGCACTCCTTGCTTAATACACCAACCACCCTATAATATGTTCCGTCGCGAACTTGAAGGCGATTTACAATCTGCCATCAGAGAAACTGGTATGGGGTGTATTGTATTCTCTCCATTAGCTCAGGGGCTTTTAACTTCTCGTTACTTGAATGGCATTCCAGAAGGTTCAAGAGCTACCAAAAGTCCATTTTTAACTAGGGCTCAAGTTGAAGAAAGTCTCCCTAAAATAAAAGCATTGAACGATTTAGCTCAAAAACGCGGCCAGACGCTTACCGAAATGGCTCTTGCTTGGAATTTACGATTACCAGAAATCACTTCTGTTCTTATCGGAGCAAGTAGAATTTCTCAGATAGAAGATGCTTTGAATTCTCTAAAGAATCTTGACTTTACTTCAGAAGAATTGGCAAAAATTGACTCAATTTTAAAGGGCGAAAATATATAATCGCCTTTACTTAGTCAGTTTTTTGATTACTCCTGGTGGGAGCATTATCCCACAGGGAGAAAACATTTCCCAACCATTTTTATTTCCATTCCCTGCTGGATATTTCTTTTTTAGAGCATCACAATCATAATCTGTTGATTCCGTTTTACCTTCAGTTGGGTTTTCCGTTGGACTTTCAGTCGGGGTTTCGGTTGGGTTTTCTGTTGGACTTTCTAAAGGCTCATTACAATTAGGGATTGCTTTAACAACCCAATTCAATGTCAATGGTTCACACCCTTCATACGATAAATTATGCTCATACAAGACTTCTTTATCTGAACTTGCTTTGATAACAATTCCCCAAGAACTGCCAACAAGACAACTATTTAATTTTACAAGATTTGAGGCACGCCACCCTGTTTCGCTATTTTTTAAAGAAGAAATGTTCAAAGAGTCAACAATACAACCCTCTGTATATCTGAAATTTTCAGTCAAACCATTCCCTGGGGCAACATACCCTATTTGTTTCCAACTCCCTACAGAAGCTTTTTCGCCTAAAAAAGCATCTTGTAAACGAGTATAAACGGCCCCTGCAACAGGAATTTCGCTTGCTTTTGCTTTAGCAATTTGTCCAAACAATTTAGGTAAAGAAACCGCCGCTAATACCCCGACAATAACCACAACTACAACTATTTCTATTAACGTAAAACCCAATTTGTTTTTCATATTTTTACCTTTTTTATGAATATAGCTCTGCATTACAAGAATCACCATACTCTTTTTTAAGTGAAAATATTATCTCAAATAAAAATTAACTTTTTTTTCGCAACCTTTTTTGACTTCAGGCATCTAATTTCAAAATGACCTTTAACAATTCAGAAATTCCGGATTTTTACAACAGAGAAATGCTTGAAAAACTCTGGAAAGAAGAAAGTACCCGTATGTTAAACCTGGCATATCGAATTCTGAAAGATCGAGACAAAGCCGAAGACGTTCTAATGGACGTATTTTCTTCTATTCCTGAAAACATAAAATCTTTCAGAAACGAATCAACTCTCTCTACATGGCTTTTTAAAATGACTTTAAATGCAAGTCTTATGCAAATACGAAAAGAAAAACGCCATTTTGAGCTAGAAACAGAAAATTCAGACTTTATTTTAGAAAAAACAATTGGCTTTAAAAAAGAACTGTCTCATTTCGAATCGAATGCTTTGACCGAAGCTTTGAATGCTCTTCCGGCAATAAACAGGAGCATTCTTTGGTTAAAAGACGCCGAAGGCGTTTCTGTAAATGAATTAGCCACCATTTATAAAAGCCCTTCCGGAACAATTAAAGCTAGACTTTCAAGAGCAAGAACTTTTGTCAGAGACTTTATAGAAAGGAGAAACAAAAATGACTGAACCTATTGATTTTTCCTGCATTGAAAGGATTTACCCTAAAAGTGATTCTCTCGATAAAGTATTCCAACGTATTGAAGCAAAAAAAACAAGACAGCTTTTTCTTTTTAGGTTTTCTAAACTCACTTTGGCTGCTAGTTTGCTTTTTTTCTTAAGCGGACTTTTAGTTCCATTCTTTTTTGCAAATGAATCAAAATCATTCATTTCGATGATTGAACTAGATTCTTTAGATGATTTTTTTGAAGAGAGTATAGTGTCTGAACTTCCTGAATTAGACTCTACAATTCCCATTTTTTACCTTTCAATGGAGGATCAATAAATGAAAAAATTCTTTTTTGCAAGTCTTGTTGTTCTTGCTTGTGCCATAGGCTTTTTCTGCGGTGCTCTCTACGTCACTCCATCTTGTCCATTAAAATCAAATGACAAAGGGGTTTTTCCACCAAAGGAATGTCCGTTTAAAAATAAAGACATGGCAGAAAAGCCTAAAAAACAAAAACCTAATAAAGAATTCTTTGCGAAAAAACGAAAAGAATACCTCAAAAAACTAGATGAATTTTTAGAAGTTTCTATTGAACAAAAAAATTCTCTTGATTCTTTAAGGGCTTATCAGGACAGCGTTTCTACCTTAATAAAGAAAGAAACAAGAAATGCTGAAAAAGAATTGCGCAAAGTTCTTGAAGCAGAAACCCCTGATTCTTTAGCTCTTTCTCAAGCAAAAAAGAACCTTCTTGACCTTCAGGAAAAAGCTCTAAATCACAGAATCCAAGGAAAATCCGGACTTTCAAAAATTCTTACTGCCGAACAAAAGGTAAAAATGCAAGAATTTCACAAGAATTACCGGAATAAAAAATTTAAACGGGAACAAGAAGTAAAAGAACCTGGTTCAAAGTAAACCTTTTTAACACATTTACCCTACATACCCTAAAAACGGTTCTCTCGCCTTTGGCGAGAGAACTTTTCTTTATTTTAGCTTTCGTTTTAAACCTTTCCCTTGAGAGTGTGAATTTTTTTTCTAGATTTGGCGCAACAAAACAATAAACATCAACTCCATTTGTGGAAAAATCATGAAAAACATCGAAAAACACAGAAATATCGGTATCTCTGCCCACATTGACTCGGGTAAGACCACCCTTACCGAACGCATTCTCTATTTTACAAAGCGTATTCACGCTATTCACGACGTTCGCGGTAAAGATGGCGTCGGTGCTACAATGGATAGCATGGAACTTGAACGCGAACGTGGTATCACCATCCAGTCCGCTGCAACATACGCAAACTGGAAAGACACCACCATTAACATTATTGATACCCCGGGCCACGTTGACTTTACTGTTGAAGTTGAACGTTCTCTCCGCGTGTTGGACGGTGCAATTCTTGTTTTAACAAGCGTTGAAGGTGTGCAATCCCAGTCCATCACTGTTGACCGCCAAATGCGTCGCTACCGCGTACCTCGCGTAGCTTTCGTTAACAAGTGCGACCGTTCTGGTGCAAACCCACTCCGCGTAGCAGTAATGCTCAAAGAAAAGCTCAACCACAAGCCTTGCGTTATGCAAGTTCCAATCGGTCTTGAAGACCAGCTAAAAGGTGTGGTTGACCTTGTTGAAATGAAAGGTTACTACTTTGAAGGTAATAATGGCGACGAAGTCCGCGAAGCTGAAATTCCAGCTGAATTGATGGATCTCGCTATGGAATACCGCGAAAAGCTTATCGACTGTTGTGCTGACTATAGCGATGAAATTATGGAAAAAGCTATGGAAGGTGAATACCTTGATATCGATAAGGCTCTTATCAAGGAAACCATCCGCAAAGCAACTATCAGCTTAGAAATCACTCCAGTGTTCATGGGTTCTGCTCACAAAAACATTGGTGTTCAGAAACTCCTTGACGGTGTTGCTGATTACCTCCCGAACCCGACTGAAGTTGAAAACAAGGCTTTGAATATTGATGACAACGAAGCTGAAGTTATCCTCAAGTCCGAAGACGATGCAAAGCTCGTTTGTTACGCCTTTAAACTCACCAACGACCGCTATGGCCAGTTGACTTACATTCGCGTTTACCAGGGTTCCATCAAGAAAGGTGATTCTATCTACAACATGGCAACCGGTAAAAAAGTAAGCGTTGGCCGCTTGGTTCGTATGCACGCCGACGAAATGCAAGATATTAACGAAGCCGGTGCTGGTGATATCGTTGCTCTCTTTGGTATTGATTGTGCTTCTGGTACAACCTTTACCGATGGTTCTTTACACTACAACATGACTTCTATGCACGTTCCTAACCCAGTTATCGAACTTGTTATTGAAGCAAAGAACCGCGACGATTTGAACAACCTTTCTAAGGCTCTCAACCGCTTTACTAAAGAAGACCCAACATTCCAGGTTGAAGTGGATAAAGAAAGCGGACAGACCATTATCAAAGGTATGGGCGAACTTCACCTTGACGTTTACATCGAACGTATGCGCCGTGAATATAAAGTAGATGTTCAGACTGGTGCTCCTCAGGTTGCTTATCGCGAAACTATTACCCGCGAAGCTAACTACGATTACACCCACAAGAAACAGACTGGTGGTTCCGGTCAGTTCGCTAAGGTTGTTGGTGTTATGCGCCCAATGCCGGTTGAAGGCGATTCTGAAAAGGTTTACAACTTTATCAACTCTGTTGTTGGTGGTCGTATTCCAAAAGAATACATTCCTTCTTGCGACAAGGGTTTCCAAAGCTGTATGGAAGCAGGTTCTTTGATTGGCTTCCCAGTTGTTGGTATTGAAATGGAAGTTACCGATGGTCAATACCACGATGTGGACTCTTCTGATATGGCTTTCCAGATTTGTGCTCGTATGGCATTCCGCCAGGCTTTCGAAAAAGCTGGTGCACAAATCCTTGAACCAATTATGAAGGTTGAAGTTCAGACTCCAACAGAATTCCAGGGTGCAGTTGTTGGTAACCTTTCACAGCGCCGTGGTAGCATTGCTGGAACAACAGAAGAACTCGGCATGACAACAATCATTGCAGAAGTTCCTCTTTCTGAAATGTTCGGTTATGCAACAGACCTTCGTTCTATGACTCAAGGTAAAGCTGAATTCACAATGGAATTTGCAAAGTACCTCCCAGTACCACGCAATATCCAAGAAGAACTCATCAAGAAATATGGCGATAAGGCTAAAGGTGCCCAACGCTAATTTCTACAATTAGTTATCAAAAGAAGCATCTCTTTGAGATGCTTCTTTTGTATATTCTCACCAAATGAAAAAAAAGATTTTAATTGTCTGCGATAAAAACCCATGCACTAGCTTTGGGCGCCTTTCTTTGGATTTTAAAGAAGCATTAAAATCTTCAGAATTTTCTTCAAACATTTTATGGCTAGAAACGCCGGAGTATTTCCCTAACGGAGTTTCTGACGGCGAAGATTCTTTAAAAGCGAAATCTCTTTCCATTGGCTTTTTTACTTACAAAAAACCATTTAGGCTTTACTTAAAACAAAAAACACCTGATATTGTTTTATTCATCAGGCCAGAACTTGGTTTTTTATGCCCTGTTGCCAAAAAAACGCTTCCAGATAGTAAAACCATCGTAATGGTTCACGATACTTTTGCAGAAACCCTTTACCCCAATAGTTTAAAATTCAGACTTCTTAACAAATTCTTTATAAACCCGACAAAAACTGCCGACACTTATATTTATAATTCCCACTATACAGAACAAGAATCAAACGCATTTTTTGGTGCGCCTAAAATTCCAGGAACAATTGTTGGTTGCCCTATTTCAAAAGGATTTCTAGAACCATTTGAAGGTATTTCACCAGATTCTAAAAAACTTTTCTGGGAACGTTTTGGAATTAAAAATTTTAACGCCGTTTGTCTCAATATCAGTTTAGATGAGCCTAGAAAAAACTTAAAAACATTCTTTCAGCTCGCCAAAGAAAAACCCGAATTAGCTTTTGTAAGAGTAGGGCGTTTACGAAAAGAAACTCATGACCTAATCCAAGCCATGAATTTGAAGAATCTTTTCCATTTTGAAAATCTTGACTTTTCAACTTTACGCGATTTTTACCGAAATGCATCTGTTTTTATCTACCCATCATTTCTTGAAGGTTTTGGGCTCCCGCCATTAGAAGCATTAGCCTCAAAAATTCCTGTTATTTCATCTAAAACAAGTGCTTTAGAAGAAAATTTAAATGGAATTGTTCCGCTAATAACTCCACCAGACAATGTTAAAGAATATATTGATACTTTAGATTTAATTCTTTCTGGGAAAATTCTTATCAATCAAGAACAAAAAAACACTCTTTTAAACAGATTTTCTCCAGAATCTTTTGCAGAAAAATTCCTTACGTATCTAAGAACAATTTCTTAAATCATTGAACTTACATACAACAATACATTGTAAGAAAAAAAAACTTTCTTTTTCATAAACTCTTTTGAAAACAAAAGTTTATATTAGGTCGTGATGAGAATCAATATTTCTAAAATTTTTTGTGCTTCTATTGCCAGTTTATGGCTTCTTTTGAGTATAACTTCTTGTTCTTCTAATGATAATTATTCTTCTCACACAGTTCCATCAAAAGATAAACTTATTTCTTGCGATAAAAAACGCAATGGCGAAATTTGGCTCGTTTTAGAAAACAAACAAGAATACCATTGCATTGACGGGCATTGGATTTTACAAGAAACTTTATCAAGTTCAGCAACTCAGGGTTCAAAAATTACTTTAGAAACCATATCTGCTTATTTAGAAGAAGCCGAAACCACCAAAAAAGATTCTTTGAAAAGTTCCTCTAGCTCTATTCAAAAATTCTCTAGTTCTTCTATTAAAAGTTCTTCTTCCTTTGTTTCTAGTTCTTCTCTAGACTCTGTCGTTACAGATTCTACAATTCAGGATTCTACTTTAGCAGATTCACTTTCTGATACACTTTGTGCAGAAGTCCCGGCAGGAATGGTGTGCGACAAAAGAGATGGAACTCTTTACCCTCTTGTAAAAATTGGTCACCAGGTTTGGTTTGCTAAAAATTTGAACTTTAACGCTCCTGACAGTTATTGTTATGAAAATAAAGCTGAAAATTGCACTAAATTTGGCAGACTTTATACTTGGGCTGTCGCTATGGCATTGCCTACTAATTACAACAATGAACTTGCCGGAAATTTATTAAATAAGCCATTACAAGGCGTTTGTCCTGAAGGTTATCATGTTCCATCTTTTGAAGATTTTCAGATTCTGGCAGATTTTGTTGATAAAGCAAACGAAGACGAAGGGATTGGGACCAGTTTAAAAACAACAGAAGTCTGGAACCAAGTTGAAAATATTGCCATTGGTACGAATCGTTTTGGGTTCTCGGCCTTACCTGCAGGCCAACGAGCTCCAAGTGGACAATTTAATTCGCTTGGAGACGATCAATCTTTCTGGATTGCTGAAGAATCTCATTCAGGAACCCAGGCTTCTTATTGGAACTTGTATTCCGAAAACGATAAATTTATCGGAACCTATGTAAATAGTAAAAATTACGCTTATTCTGTTCGCTGCGTAAAACATTGATTTTAAAAATCGTATTTCCTAAAAACTTGCTTTATTTTTTATTGTATGCTGTTTAAAAATACTTGAAATGACTTTTAAGCATAAAACAGAAGAATGCATTGTTTTTTCAAAAATTCCTTTAAAACACTAAAAATCCTATAGAAATATCCTGAAATTGAATTGCCAAAAAGTAAGTTTTTTTTACTTTTTAACAAGTTAATCAAAAAAAGAGAACAAAATGAAACGAATTTTTCTTTTGCTTTTTTGTCTACCTTTGATTCTATCTTTTTCAGCTTGTTTCTGGGCCCCGGGGATGCATTTAGGCGAAAAGGCTAACGAAGAAGGTACTGTTGATACCCTTGCCACATTCCAAGGAGCAGAAGTCCACCTTCAGAGTATAACACCAAAAGCTTTAGTTGACGCTCAAAAAGAAGAAAGTGCATTAAATGCTATTCCAGAAGAACTTCTTTCATACCAACCAGAACTTTATAAACTCGGAAAATTTGATTTAGTTCAAGTAACGGTCTGGGAACACCAGGAACTTTCTTTGCCGCTTGGCCCTTATCGTAATGACAATTCTGTCGGGCAAATGGTCGATGAAAATGGCGAAATGTTTTACCCTTACGCCGGCCAGTTAAAAGTTGAAGGCAAGACAATCACAGAATTGCGAGAAATGATTGTACAAGGGCTTTCTTCTGTTTTAAACAAACCCCAACTTGATGTCCGACTTTTACGCAGCCAGAGCAAAAAAATCTACGTTCAGGGTGGCGTTATGAAAGCAGGCGTTATTCCTTTAACGAATATCCCGACAACTCTTTTAGAAGCAATCAACCTTTGCGGTGGCGTTGACCCTCGTACAGGTGACCCGACACAAGTAGAACTGGTTCGCGAAGGAAAAGCATACCCCATTAACTTACAAGCGGCCTATCCCGCTGGTAAAGGGCCTTCAGATATTGTCCTGAAAAATGGCGATGTTATTCGAGTAGCTAGCTTAAATGAATCTCAAGTTTATGTTTTAGGTGAAGTCACTCGTCAACAAGCATTGACCATTGAAAATGGTCGTATGTCTCTTTCTCAGGCTTTAGCCGAAGTTGGTGGTTTACAGACACTTTCTGCAGAAAGTAAAGGCATTTATGTTATTCGCGGTGGTCTTGATCGGATAAATGTTTACCACTTAAATGCCAAAAACCCTTTAGCTTTAGTATTTGGTGAAAAATTTGAATTAAAACCACATGATGTTGTCTTTGTAGATGCAACAGGACTTGCTCGCTGGAACAGAGTTATTTCTCAGATTCTCCCGACAGCCCAGACATTCTACTACACGGCTTTGTCTATTCATAACGCCAAAGTGGCTAAAGATGACATAAAAAATTGGTAAAAGCCCTCTGTTTTTCAAATTTTTCAAAAAAAATCTCTGCTTACCAGAGATTTTTTTCATTTTTTTCAATTTACCCTATTGACAAACGCCTTTAGAAGTGTATGTTTGCGAATGTAATGCAATACAGACATTCTAAAATTTCTGCTAGACACAGCACAAGAAAATCAAGCCGTTCAAACCGCTTGAATAGAGTGTTAGTGTTTTTACAAATGATTGCGGCATTAATATTAGGTTGCGTCATTTGGTTAGGTGTAGAAAGGGTTATTCATTAAGGAGAGCATATATGAGTAAAATCCAATATTATCGAGAAGTTTTATGTGCCAGACGTCCAAAAAGCGACGGCTTTGAAGAAACATCTTCTTTTCCAGAAGATGATTTGGATGAAGAACTTCTTGAAGAAGAAGAAATTGAAGAAGAAGTCGATTTTGAAAATTCCTCTTTTGGTAGCGGTCGTGAAGAAATTTGGACTGACTATGCCGAAGATCTTGATTACGACCAATAAACTTAATGCGTAAATCTTTATCGTTCCCTTCTCTCCCACTAATTTTTCTAGTCGGAGGAATTGTTAGTTTACTCTTGGCTTGTGCTGGCCCGCGTCAAGAGGCTAGTTTGGCGTCTTCGCCTGCAGAAGAGATCCCGGAAACATTTGCTTCAAACGCATTAAAAGACACTTTACCCGAACCACTTTCGTTAAGAGAATCTTGGATTAATTACCGATATGCTCTTGAAGCTATGGATAACGGGGAATGGTTATTATCTGCTCATTATTTAGATTTAGCTTTAAAACATTTAGTCAACGAAAGAAAAGATTCTACGTTACGCTCCCCTGCAGATTCTCTTTATAATTCTTCTTTTTTGGCACGCATTTTAAAAGCTTCTGACGAAGTTTACCCTCAACTTTCTGATTTAGGTGAAAATGCAGAAACTTGGAGCCCTTATGAAATTTCACTTGAAGGTTTAGAAGACGATGGCGAAAAAGCCGACAGTGCCTCATTGCAAATTATTGAAAATTTCCTTGATACTCTTGATTTAACGCAATTTTCTTTACCGGTAGAATTGAACGAACGCGTTTTACAGGAAATTCATTATTTCACAGAGCGTGTTCCTAGTTTTATAAAATCTTCTTTGTCTAGAAAAACCGCTTATGATTCTTTAATTTACAGCATTTTACGCGAATACGAAATGCCAGAAGATTTAATTTATTTGTCTTTAGTTGAATCTGGTTTTAAAGTAAAAGCCTATAGCCGAGCCAAAGCTTCAGGACTTTGGCAATTTATTCCGGCAACAGGAGAACGTTTTGGTTTAGCTTCTAATTTCTGGGTTGACATGCGACGCCACCCGGAAAAAGCGACTCGTGCAGCTGCAGCTTATTTAAGTTATCTCCATAAAGAATTCGATGATTGGCTTTTAGCTATGGCGGCTTACAACTGTGGTGAAGGCAGAGTGCGTCGCTTAATCAAAGAAATGAAGGCAGATTCTACTAGAGATAGCACCAAAGCGATTTCTTATTGGGAATTAGATTTACCAAAAGAAACCATGCATTATGTGCCAAGAATTTTAGCGGCTATGATTATAGGGCATTTCCCAGAACATTATGAAATAGAAATCAAAAAGCAGGAATTACCTAAATACGACACCGTAACTATAACAGATTGTCTCCCTATTTCTGAAATTGCAAAAGCTCTTTCCATTTCAGAAGATTCCGTTCGTTCTTTAAATATGGAACTCATAAAATGGAGCACACCTCCGGATATGGCTTCATACACACTACGCATTCCTGAAGGAAAACGCGCTTTGTTCTTAGCCGCTTACGACAAAATGGATAAAAATAAATTCCCTCGCTGGCATTACCACCAAGTCAAACGCGGAGAATACTTTGGTAGCATTTCTAAAAAATATGGCGTTTCTATTTCAGATATTCAAGCGGCAAACAATATGAAAACAACACGCTTGCGGGCTGGACAAAAATTATTGATTCCTTTGCCGGCGCAAAAAGGAAACAAAGGTGGGCCATATAAACAAGTTACTGCTTCTAAAAAAGTAAAAACTTATACCGTAAAACAAGGTGAAAATCAAGCTTCTGTGGCAAGGCGTTATGGCATATCTCTTTCAAACTTGCAAAAATGGAACAAATTAAATGCCGAATCTGCTTTAGAAGAAGGGCAAGTACTTTTTGTTTCAGAACCAGCAGAGGATTCTGTTTTACCACCCAAAAAACCGGCTTTAGAACAAGGTAAATACCGCGTTCAATCTGGCGACACATATTTAAGCATTGCACAAGCTTTTGGCGTTTCTCCGATAGCGTTGATTGAAAAAAATAACGGCAATCGAACCCCTTTACGCGTAGGGCAAATGCTTGTAATACCTCCACCAGAAAAAAAGGTTGAAAAAAAGGATTCTCCAGCTAAATCTTCCAAAAATGAAAAAACGGCAAAGGCTGAAACGAAAAAATCCAATTCAAGTAAATCAAATGCCAAATATTACACTGTAAAAAGTGGCGATAACCTTTCATTCATTTCGCAAAAAACAGGTGTAAGTGTTGAAAATCTCCAAAAATGGAATGATATGGGAACATCTGAAACTATTTACCCTGGCCAAAAATTAAAACTAGAAGGCTCTTCCAAAAAAGCGGCCACAACAGTAGCTCCTCCTAATAAAACGGCCAACAAAGTTGAAAAGAAATCAACATCTAACGGCAAAAATTCAAGAATTCATGTTGTTCAAAAAGGCGAATCCTTGTGGGATATTTCTAAAAAATACAAAGTCTCTATTGATGACTTAGTTAAATGGAATGAACTAGAAGGCACAAGAATCCGCGCCGGGCAAAACATCTACGTAGAACCGCAATTTTAAAGATATGACCGACATTGACTTAGATGCATTCGCTAAAGAAAGTTCCATCAATAATGAAGATTATTGGTTTTTAAAATTAAACCAAATAAACGAAGACACAAGCGAAAAAGAACAAAAAAACGACGATTCCTGCGAAACGCCATAAAGAAATATCCACACCCATCTACAAGCAAGTATCGCGAAAAAACAAATTGCCCACGACTTGCCTGCGACTTGCCCGCGGTTCTTGTCTGAGAACCTTGTCATTGCGAAGAAACTCGTCCACGACTTGCTCACGGTTCTTGTCATTGCGAGCCGTGCAGAATGCACGGTGCGGCAATCTCCTTGTCAGTGATCGCCACACTACGTTCGCGATGACAACTCTAAACTTGCCACACGCCTCTTGTCATTGCGATGGAGTGAAAAGATTTTTCCGCGAAGCCTAAATGTGAGCCTGCCACGAGCCACATTTGTGGCGTGGTGGAAGCAATCTGCTTGCGATGACAACTTGTTTTTCCGCAACATTTGCTTTCTTGAGTTTGAGAGAAACTCTCGGCGCTTGGCAAGGCCATGTGCACAAGTGCTGTTGTCCTAGTTCTTGCTTCTTGTTTCACAAAGAATAAAAAGGTTATAAAAAATCTCCCGAGGCATTTGCCTCGGGAGATTAAACAACTTGATTTTTATCAAAAACTTTTAAAGCGGAATCAAATTATTTCAAAATGAGAGATTTCACAAAATGCTTATTACCTTGCTTAACAGAAAGGTAAGCGGCACCTTGGTAAGAACTTTCAATAGAAATATTATTAACGCCTTTAATAGCATTGAGAGAAACGCTCTTTACTACTTGTCCAAGGCTATTCAAAAGAAGAACGCTAGCTTTACCAGCATTAGAAGTTTCAAAAGAAACGTTAATCACATTATTCTGGACATTCAAACGAATTTTATTCGAAAGAGTAGGAACATTTGAAATAGCATTTATGTTACCACCAAGACTTTCTGTTGGTTTAAGTGTAGCAGAAGCAATACCATCAACACTAGGAACTTTTTTATTAAAGTTTTCCAAAGTATCTGTTGTACCATCAGCCTTCCAAAGAACTACGTTATCAATAGCCATAGTTCCATTGAAATTAGTACCATAAACATTCCAACCAATAGCCATTACATTAGACTGGTCAGTCAATTCAATACCAGAAGCACCAAAAGGAATTTTGTATTCTTCCCAAGTTCCAGATTTTGGAATTTCTTGAACCACATGATAATCGCTCCACCCCCAAGAAGAGCCAGACATAGCAAAGAAATCAAGGCCAGCCCATGCATACGGGTCAGAAGGAATTTCTTTAGCTTCACCTTCAATTTTTGCTTTGAAAGAAATCGCAGTATATTGAGACCAGTTTTTACCACCAAGATCAATTCTTACAGTACCAGTTTCAACAGAATCAGTAGTAGCGCTAGTATAGGTAATCACTGCAGATTTATTAGAAGTATCTTGGCTAGCGGCGACAAATTGGTCAATAGAATTCCCTTCAAGAGCAGACATACCATAAGCTTCACGCATTGCATTCAAGGTTTCGTAGTCAGTAATTTCACCAACTTTACCACCAAATTTGTGAGTTTGACGGCGAATAATAGTCATATTACCATTGCCTTCGTCACCAGTATCCCAAACGATAGGAACAATGCCTCTAGCTTTTGCTGCAGCAAGAGTATAGCCATACCAAGCGGCACGTGATTGTAAATGCAATTTCAGGTTGTTTCCTTCAAGATCACTAAGGCGCTTGATAGAACCCATTTCGCCAATAACAACAGGAATGCCATTATTCACAAAAGCTGTTTGCAACTTATTGAACTGTTCATCAACAGAAGCTTTAGAACCAAGCAAAGAACCAGAACAAGTATGAGCCGCGTCATTACCAGGAGTCAAATCTTCCCAATAGTAGAACACTTTTCCCCAAGATTCATCTTGAGTCATGAGAGTAAGCTGGTATGGGTAAAAATGAGCTTCAGCCATTGTATAACCCGTGCCGGCTGGGTCAGTAGGGTAGTCATTTTGGAGCAAAGTCATTTTATCAATTTCAGTACGTGGCATTTGCACAATTACAGTTCTTGTAGCGTTATTACCACCAGTATTACGAACAGCTCTTAAGCAAGCTTCGTGAAGTCTTTTTAAAATAACCATACGGTCAGCATTAAAAGCAAGCTGTCCGTTATCGGTATAGCCATCAGCCGCACTACCACCTCTATGGTCATTCACGCCAGGTTCGTTTGCGCTAGCAAAAATCAATTTTTCATCGTAATCTTTAAACTTATTTGCGATTTGAGTCCAATAACCTTCTTGAAGTTTACGGACAGCAGAGGAATCAGTAGTAGTTTGCTTACCATCTCTGTCGATATGAGAACCACTAAAAACCTTATCTTCTAACCAACCATTATCCCAGTGGCTATTCAAAACGGCATACATACCATTATCAATAACCATATCCACAACGGCTTTCACAGAATCGAGCCAACCGCTATTAATTGTCCCATTACTTGCGTGAGAATCCCAGGCACAAGGAATACGGACTGTACCAAAACCAGCATCTTTAAGGCTTTTAACATATTCAGCTGTTGGAAATAAATTACCCCAGCCAGTAGGTCCGCCAGCAGAAGCTGGCACTTCCATAGTATTACCGATATTGATACCCATACCCATATCGGCGACCAAATCAGAAGCTTTCGGGAGAGCAAAAGCCGTAGAGGCCAGAAAAGCTCCTAAAGAAGCTATTTTAAAAACATTTGATATTGAACCCATAAAAATCCAATCTCCGTAAAAAAGGTGAAAGGAATCCAAACAATTCCCAGACAAAAAATAAAAAGATTTTTAAGTACTAAAATTAAAGAATATGTAAAAAGAAGTTATAGAAAACCCATTCTCAAAAAGGCTATTCCAAGTCACGCAAAAATGCAAGAAAAAAGAAAGTTTTTATTCAGCTCAAAAGCATCTTATGGTTAGATTTTTATCGGGAGTTCCCTGCATTCGCAGGTCGGGCCTTTGCGTTATCTTGTGTCGGCACATTTTATTTTACTTGCGAATCCACTTTTTTATCGCAAAGTCAGTTTTGTCACACGAGAAGAAAATTGCCCGCGGTTCTTGCTCTCAAGCTTTTTGTCATTGCGAAGAAACTTGCCCACGTTTCTTGTCATTGCGAAGCTTGAAAAGCGGAAGCAATCTCCTTGCAAGCAACACTTGTTTTTAGATTACTTCGCTACGCTCGTAATGACAAAAACCAAGATCGCCACACTACGTTCGCGATGACAACTAACCCTTCGGGCGTAAGCCCCTAACTCAAAAATATTTCACCGTTCATACTTCTTCACCAATTCTTTAGCCGTATCAAGAAGCATTTCTCTTAAAATTTTAGGTTTTTCAACAGTAGCGTTGTTCCCATAAGATAAAATCCATTGCTTAAGTTGTTCGTTAATTTCAACCTTCATTGAAACGCAAATCTCATCACCAGGAGCGCTTGTTATTTTCATACTCGGGTGATAAGGTTTTTCTTTCAAAATATTTTTAAGATAATTCGGAAAATAAAGCACCACTTTTTCAGCCTTTGGATTCTGCTCGCCTAAAAGAAAAGACCCCAATCGGATTCTCTTTCTGAGGGCTTCAAGAACCTTTGGATTTTCAGTAAAAGATTCTCGTAAAAGTTTGGCCGATTCCACACGACGTAGTTTTAAAGCATAAGTTCTGTCAGGGTGATTCTCAGAAACGCAGGCAATGTAAATTTCACCTTGATGAATAACAACCATTAGAGGCACACGCTTCTTTTCAGAACGATTCCCAAAATTATCTGTGTAGGTAATCTGCAACTTTTGCTTTTTACAAATTGCCATAAGAATAACTGGCAGAATTTTCCCGACATTTTCATCAAAATCAGGTTGTGTTCCCATAAAGAGAATGCGATTATTCAAATCATTAAAATATTTCTTTAGAAAATCCTGTTCTTTTTTAGGTAAATCGTTTTGAATTTTTTCAGTAAGATTCTCAATAAGAGAAGCTGTTGCTGGGTAAATATTTGCAATGCGTTTCAAAAAAACAAAATGTAAAAAAGAATCATTAAATTCATTAAAAATAATTTTACGCGCTTTCTCTAAAACCGCTTGGTAATAAACTTTCCCGAATTCTTGGGTGCGTTTAACATATTCGCCTTCAATAGAAACAAGAGCTTGTAAATCGCGCTGCACATTCCGCAAATGTTCAGGTTCTAAAGAAAGAAAATGCATGATTTCTGGAATGGTATAACGATTGTTGTAGTGACTCATTAAAAAAACAAAAATCCGCAACAAGCGTGCTCCACGGGTTTCTTCTTCATTCTTTATCATAAATACTCCGTTTTATATTGAAATACTTTTTTAATATACATAAAACGCACGACACTATTTGTCGCCTGTAATCTTTATTTTTGCAAAAGATAAATAAGGATTTGATTATGAGAAAAAATTTTTTGACAATATTTCTTTTTTCTTTTGTTGTTACTCTTTTAGGGTGTACAAAAATACAATTGGTAGAGTCATCTTCACCAACAGAGCCTGTCACTTACAAATCAATTAAAATAGCCAAATTCAAAAAACTTGATTACTACTATGAATCAACTGTTCCTTGCTCTGAAGTAGTGTTTTTGAAATCTTATGCAGGAATGCCTAATATTGGGCTTTTTATAGACAATATTTTAGACATTCACAAACAAGAAATAGAAGAAACAAAGAGCTTAGGCTTTATTGTTTTGAAAAAAGTTTATAAATGCACTTACTGGGGACTTGGTGTTGAATACGCATTAGATAAATAGAGTATTGTATTGGAATTTTAAAATCGTCAATTCAATTATGATTGTTTTAACAAAAAAGAGATTTTTTTTGTTCTATCCTTTTAAATTTTATTTAAATTACTTGAGTAAAATAATTTTGAGCGTTGCTCTTGGCTTTCAATCGAAATCGGCAAAATTTCATATTCTAGGAAGACTAAGCAGCATTGACTCGCGCCTTGCGGCGTGGGTTTTTGCATTTATTCCTAGAAAGGTTTTGCCGAACCGCGATTGAGTAACTTGCACTAACTCCACGCTTTTTTTTGTGGAAAAATGTAAGTTAACTGGCTTGTACCCAGCCAGTCATAGCAAACACTGAAAGTGTTAAGCAGTCTCTTGCAAGCAATGCTTGAAATAAACAATAGGTGGAGTAAAATGAAATA
Organism: Fibrobacteraceae bacterium; assembly: GCA_045629945.1. Lineage (GTDB taxonomy): Bacteria > Fibrobacterota > Fibrobacteria > Fibrobacterales > Fibrobacteraceae > UBA1765. Next base: position 179,216 of record JAZQSE010000009.1, on the reverse strand, counting down.
CTATTGCAAGAAGTGCGGTTTATCTTATGATGGTTCAAACGCTATTATGTTTATGAAAACTTGTTCGTGTCAGCATGGCGGCAAGTGCGAACCATACCAGGGTTTAGAAACAGGACCCTATCATTGTAAAAAATGTGGAATTCCACTCCGCGATTTATTTTCCCTTGTTGGCAGAACTTGCCAGCGGGATGGCAACAAATGCGAACCTTATGAAGGCAGACAATCAAAAGGCCCCTGGGTCTGTAAAAAATGCGGACGCTCACTAAGTGATATGTTTTCACTAGTCAATTCAACCTGCAATTCCGGCAACGGAAAGTGCGAAGCTATGTAAGGAGATAAAATGCCTTTACCATTATTGTTAATACCAGCAGCACCACTTGCTTTGGGAGGTATCAAGTCCGTTTTTTTTACAACGAATTTGAATATAGCTGTTTTGGGAACCAAAGCCGCCGGCAAAACGACGCTGATAAACGTTCTACAAACGGGTAGAGTGAATACCCCTTCCCAAGCAACAAGTTTTGAAGAAAAGGTGGACGAAGTTGATGCTGAATGGACAAAAAGTAATAAACTAGAGAAAACTAAAATATTGATCAATGAGAAAAAAACAGGCTTTTTTAAAAAGGCTCTTTCAAAAGTTGCTCAATCAGCAGGATTGCCTTCTTTTATAGGACGTACAGGTACTGATGTGCCTGGAGATGAGAGTTTTAGGCAAACTTATGAAGATTATATAGCAGGAAAGGACAAACTTTTTTTATTGTTTGATATTTCTCTCTATTTTAATTCTGATTGGGATTCAAAAGATGGAGGAAAGCGGGAAGCCCAAGCCTTGTTTGATTTTATTTACGATCGTCGAGAAACACTGGCATCCAATGGTAAAATTGTCTTGATGGCGACTCATAAAGATTTGCTGGATCAAAGCCTATTTCCAGACGAGGTTTCCATTCTCAATGCCTTTAGACAGTCTTTGAAAGATAAGCCTTATGCAGAGCTTTGTCAAAATTGCATATCTATAAATTTGACTTCAAATGAAGTCTTGGAACAAATAAAAAACATCTGTGGAGAAACTTGAAATGGCTGAATATTTTTGGATTCAGAAAAATGATGATGATGGGAACACCATTGCGTTGGAGAATCGAATTAAGATATCCGCAACTACGGTAGCCTCAAAATTACATGAAGTAGCATCTTTAAAAGAAATATCTTTAGCGAAAAATCAGTTATTTTCGCTGAACAAATTTCTAGGTAAGTCAAATCGCATTTGCATCTTATTAAAAGGGGTGATTTCTGAAAAGGATGAGGCTGGACGAAATATCCCATTCTCATTATTGAAAGAATTTAGTCCAAATGATGATTATAAAAAATACATTAATAGATTGCCAAATGAGATGAATGATATCTTCAAATCTGCAGGCATTGATGAAACGTTTTTCAATATTAAAAAACTTGAAGATGTGTGTGTGATTGCACAACAGAAAGATTCCGAATACAGAGTTTATTCAATTGAAAAAATTTTATCGGTGTTAAAAAAGAATCCTAGAGCATGGGTTGCTATAACAGCATTTTTGATTTTTTTTCTTATTGTCTTATTTCATTAAGGAGCGTTTAAATGAATACAACAACTTTAGATCAAGCAGAGATGCTTTGCATTGTAACTCCCGAAAAGTCAATAAACTATCAGTGGGCCAATGCGAGTAAAAATGCCAATTTAGAATCCATTTGCATTGCCGCTCTAGAAAATATTCCTGATGATCTTATTTTTACAGAAAGTAATGGAAGAAATATTTCTCCTCGGGAAAATGTTACCTATATTCGAGATCCGTTTGAAAAAAATAAATTTTTCATTGCTGATTCAGAAGCGGTAAGACAGATTGAGTTACAAAGATTTAACCACTATAAAAGAGTTGCCCATTTACTCGGTTTGAAAAAGTTTGAACTTAAGCAAGTCAAAACGGAAAAAATAACAACAGACACAAAGTTGAAGTCTACAGGTGGCTTAGAACTAGAAGCAGATTTAAAAACAGCGAATTTGGATGCAGAAAGTTTTTTTGAGTCGGAGGAATATGACCCGATTTCTGGGATGACAAAAGACAGGTATATAGATGTTTATCACCAAGCGGAAACATATGCAAAGGATCATCAACTTTTTTATGCGAATGATGTTCAGAATCTTTTGCGGGCAAGAGAACCAGGTTCCGGAATGTTGCGCAAAAGAACGACTAAATATACGTATCTGTCCCAATATGAGTCAAAATTTAATTTGTCAATTAATTTAGGACCATTAGCGAGCGTATTGAAAATTCCCTCTCCTGCTTCCTCGCTTATTCCAAATGGATTAGATTTGGAAAGAACTCAAAAAATTCTAAAAACGCAAATAGTGAGTTTAGAAATGGAATTCTTCAATTATGAAATGTAGGTAGTTTGTTTTATGTCTAACACATCTTTTGAGAATCAAATTAGGTCATCTCAATACATCAACTTCTACCCATACGTGGGTAAGAATTATGCGAATGCATGGCACAAAATCCTAGTGTTAGGCGAGTCGCATTACGGTCCTCAATCTAACAACGGCTATCACGAGTGGACTCGTGAGGTTGTTGAGAATGATTTTCTGGAAAACTACGACAAGGGAGCTACTCTCCCCAAATGGGCGCAGTGCCACCGCAATACAGCGAATGTTCTCACCTCTGTTCGTGATGCAAACCCGCATGAGGTTTATGACAAGATTGCGTTCTATAATTTCTTTCAAAAAAGTATTGGTGAAGGCGACCATGCGGACAAGCGTTATTTGACAGCTGAGTTAAAGGTTTTGTCTGCCAAGGCCCTTGCCGAGGTTATGGAAATTCTGCGTCCTGATTTGATTGTCGGTTGGGGGTGGGATAATCTTGAATGGAAGTATCTCCCGCAGGCTCGTGATCAAGTTGAGATTAGCAAGAATTGTGCGGGCATAAATTTACACTTATTCACATTAAATGGGTTTCTGCCTGTTCCCATTTGGTGTATGCACCATCCGTCTATGGGTATAAACATTGATGCCCATCGGGCATGTTTTGCTGAAATCAAGAAATTTTTTGGGTGGTAGAGAAATCCATACGGAGAAACTACCGCTGTTCGTACATCCCTACTAGTTCTTTCGCACTGTCAAGTACCATTTGGCGAAGCTTGGGGGGCTTCTGCACTTCGGCGATTGAACCGTAGTACAGGATCCATTGCTTAAGAAGTCCGTTCACGTTGTCAGAACGAACAGAATGGAGTGAAATCGATTGAAAATGCTACTTTTTGCCTAAATTCGCTAATTGGTCTAGTGATTTTGGGAAATCAAGATTTTTTGTCCACAGAAGTAAATTTTTTGTTTATATTCCTAAAGGACGCTTGATTCAAGTGATTTATTCTCTTGTCAATTGTTAAATGAGGTTTGTGCATTATGGGTATAGTTTATAACGAAATGACGAAAGAGACTGAGCGTCTTTTCCAAAACTCGAAGAATGTAAAATATTGGCCTTATATCGGAAAGGGTTATTTCAAGTGTAAAACAAAAATTCTTGTTTTAGGGGAATCTCATTATTTAACGGATCCGAGTAGAATTAAGGAGATGGAGAATTATTCTGGATGGACCAACGAAGTTGTTATTTGGGCTTATTTGGATCAGGGCTATAGCCAAAATTTTAGTTCTTTTGACGATTTTCCTAAATGGATCTCTTTGCCGAAAGATTCATATCTCAAGGGATATAGAAATACAGCGAAGATGCTGGTGCAAAATGTTTATTCAAAAAACAATTATACGAAACAAGGCTCAGACTATGTTTGGAAAAATTTGGCTTTCTATAATTTTTTCCAAAGACCAGTTGCTTGTCGACCAGGGCGCCATGATTGGCTTATGGCTGATTATGATAATTATGTAAGCCAAGCTAGGTTGGCCTTTAGTGAGGTTATGGATAAATTAAATCCTCATGTTGTCATAGTATGGGGCAAAAAGGATTTGTATAAAAATTGGTTACCGGCTAATAAGGAGCAGCTTTACCCAAATTCAATTTTCTTCCCTATTAACCATCCGTCGTATAATATACGTCGCAAATATATTGAAAAATGGAATGAACTTGTACGACAGCGAAATATTGACGAAGGCTTTGCACAACATAATCCTATTTATAAGCGGGTTGAGACAATATTTTTTGATGATAAATTGAAAAAATTTATTGGACCATTTAGTAAATGGTATGGAGAACGCTCTATTGGCTATAGGATGAACTCAAAATCGGGTGATTCAAATGCAATAGTTTTGCTTGTGACAATGAGTGAAAATGGAGAAACGGTTCTGACGCTTTCAACGAGAAAAGAATTGGATTCAGAAACAATTAAAATTGTAAAAAATCCTTCTTTTGATATTTTTGAAAGGAAAAGGAGCTTGAATTGTGACGGTCTTTTTGAATTGTGTACGATTGCATCAAATGCTACGGATGAAGATGTAATATCAAAAATTCTGATAGCTTTGAAGGCGATGAAGGATTGTTCTGAACCCTGAAACGTGGACGAAACAGTTGTGTTTTGTCTAGAAAAAATCTAATGAGGTTTAATAATGCCAGATTTATGTGTAGAATGTAAATACTGCAGTGTTGATTATGAAATATTTCCGGGAGATTGGTTTGCAGAAGATATGCATTATAGAAAAGCCGTTTGTGTGAAAAATGATCAAGAAATCATAGGCTTGGTCTATCAAAGATTTATATATGATCGTTTGCGTGAAATAGGTGTGCCGCAATGGTGTCCCCTATGTAAGGATTATTGTTTGTCGGAAAGCCTATAATGTTGTTTGGTCTTTTTGTGGTTGATGTAATAAAAAACAATAAGGAGATGATGAAATGAATGCAGGTAACTTACCGATTAAATTGATGAATGGGCTCTTAAGTATTCCTGGAGCTAAAATTCATCGTCAGGAATTTCTTCAAGAAGTTCTTCTTCCATATGTTAGTGATAAAGATAAACTAAAAAATGTTGATAATATAAGGCCATGGTCGCTAGTATCGCATGGGTCGTTGGATCTGATTGCGAAAGAACGTATTTCCTATAGAAAAAAGATTGTAACTACAACTAGTTTTTTGGCTGGACTTCCCGGGGGCTTTGGGATGTTTGCTTCCGTTCCTGCGGATGTTGTACAATATCAATACCATCTTTTGGTGTTAGCCCAGGAACTAGCTTATTTATATGGAATGCCAGAATTTTATGATGAAAATGGAAATGCTACTGAGCAAACTACTCAAGCCCTTGTTGTAATGTTTTTTGGAATGCGAGAAGCCATTGGTCACGGAGCTAGGGAAGGTGTTGAACAATTTATAAAAGCTGTTGCTAAAGGTGCTCCAGAACGTATTGCCCATCTGAAGTGGGGAAATACTGCTTTATTTCGTGCCATAAAAGAAATCGCAAAATGGCTGGGAATAAAGGGAGGTCAAGATATTAGCAAAAAAGAAATAGGGAAGGCTGCTGGAAAGGTTATTCCGATTTTTGGTGGCTTGATTTCTGGAGGCCTATCTTGTTTCTTATTTGGAAAAGATTCTAATCGATTTTTAATCTTCCTGCATGAACACAAAAAACTTTTTATGGAGGCTGATGAAAATAAAGACTCCTAATGATAAAATTGAATACTATTCGTATTGTAAAAAAATACGAATAGAATCTTATTGCTTCCGCTATATAAGGGAATCTTACTATGACTCCACAAGTACAACAATTATACAAGTCCCTTTACGATAAGGCGAAGACTCTGTCTAATAGCGATGCTTTGGGTATTTTGCCGACACATTTCGTTGGCCTACGAAGTCGTTTTAAGAAGGGACTTCCGATGTTTATTGGCAGAGATGCAAATAGTCTTAATCAAGTGAGAATTCCATTGGTGGAAGATTATGAATATGATGAATTAAATTGGTTAAAAGAAAAAGAAGAAGGTTATTATTATAATAAATCTCCATTTTGGAGAGTTGTTGGTCATGTTCTTGAACGAAAACGAAAAGAAACTTTTGGTGAGAATATTTACCATGATTTTTATTGGAGTGATTTGTATAAAATCAATTTTCGTGCAAAACAGGGGACCACGCAGGGCTTAAGAAGCGAACAGATTAATGAATGCGCCCAGTTGTTGCTTGCTGAAATGGATGACCTGGATCCCTGCGTTTCTGTTTTCTTGACCGGCGTTTACGAGGGTGAGAAAAAAGGTGTCGGTCGATTCTTTGAACGTTGGGAGCCTCGCGGGCAACTTAAATCTAAAAATGAATCTACGGGCGAATTTATTCTAGTTGGCGAATCCGGAAGAACGCATCGTTGCATTGTCGTGCCTCATCCGCAAGGAAAAACACAGGAAGAAATTATTCAGAAGATTTGCTCCCTGTGGAAATAAATGTTAAAAAGGTAGTCTTTCGACTACCTTTTTTTTGTAGGGTCAAACGACACTAATTGTCGCGAATATAATCTATCTTCAAGAAAAAAAGGAGATGATTATGAAAACAAGTGACTCCGAAAATAGGATGCTGAGAATAAAAAAGGATCCCTTGGGATTTCTTTTGGTGCTAATGCTGCCATTAGAATTATTGATAGGAATTGTTTGTATTCCTATTTATTGGGGCAATTTAGATGCCTGGGATAAGATACTTTATTTTTTTGCCATATCAGGCATTTTCTTGGAGTGTTTGTATGAAAAAATCATTCAGATGGTAATCACGGATTTGGTAGCTTTATTAAAAATAATTAAAAGGTAATTTTTCGACTATTTTTTGCATAGTTTAGACAATGTGCCGGTTGATGCTCAAGGCTTACATTGATTGCGAGAATTTTGCAGACGGATTATTCCGGCGTACTTTGATAAATGAGGTTTTTATAAGGTTATCGCGTTTTTGACATAAGTTTGAGCTTTGCAGAAGCTCGGCATGCTCGGTCATATAAACTCAAGCAAGCTTGGTTTCTGCGACTCTCGCTATCAGAGTTTTGCTGAACCGCGATTGAGAAAATAGGGTGCTAATTTAGACGCTCCAGGAATCTGTTTTCTCTTTAGGTATGTTGAAAAATTGAATTGCATCTTCACGAGTTATTTTCCCCGCATCAAACATCGCTTTAGCAATTCCTTGAAGTTTTTCGGCCTGTTCTTCCTCTTCAACTTCGGCAATGGACTTGTAGCCATAAACTTCGCTGCATTTTTTGAAATCCATTTTGAACTGCTCCTTGGCTTCGCCCTTGAACCACTTTTTCAAATATACATAAGTTTTTGACAAAAGGTCTTCCGCTTCTTCACGTGGGAGAGACTTAAGTCCGGCGATTGCCGGTTTCAGAAATTTTTTGAGTTTTTCTTCCGAAAAAACATACTTCAAAGCAACCAAAGCCAAAGCAATCTTTGGCGAAATGTGCGGGATTTCCTCATCGATGAAAATGTAACTGACGTCTACTACTTCAAGGATGAACGGAAGACCGATCTTGTGGTAATATTCAGGATAGTTCGGGAACATGGTCGTTTTGCCAATCTTCCAAGAATCCTTGCCGTTGTAAAGGACTATGGCTACAGTCGGGATATTCTTCTGGTCGCGAACCATGATTTCGTACCAGTACTTTACAAGCAGGGGAATAATTGCCGATTCGGAGTAGCTTTTGTGCTCTTCAATAATTCCGACAAAAAGTTCGGCCTTCTTGGGCTCGTTACTGTCAATCTTTACGGTGAACGCAAGATCGTTGTAACCGAATGAAACCACATCGCTAAATGCTCCTGGAATTTCTTTTAGGGTGTCGAGATTTACTGTCGCAAGAAATTGTGCTAGATTGCTGTTCTTGCGTGCGGCAAGTCGCAATAATTCCGCAGTCCGAGCCGGATCCTTAAACACCGAACGGACATAGGAATCGTGAGGAAAGTTTTCTGTCATAATTTCAGTCTCCATCAAATTTAGGAGAAGTAATTTATCTAATAAAATCTTGAAAAACGAAATACCCCTTCATTTTGCAAACAACTGATTGCAGCTATCAACTGAAAAAATTTTACATCATAAAATGTCGCCTATAGTTTGCAACTATCAACATTTTTGTGAATAAAAAGTGAACGACATTAATTGTCGTGCGCTTCTTTTATATTGCGTAGTAGAAACAAGAGGTTTTGCTATGCAGCTACATTATCAGAATTCGGCAGAGAATTATTTCGGGAATGCTCTGGATCGGTTAGAGGGGGAATAAAAAGTATATTCTAGAACTCGCCAATAAAGATGACAATCAAGGTCTCAAGCTGGGGCTGTGGTCCTTCTCTCAATCACTGGGTGATAATCACGCGCCATTCCCCATTTTCGGTTCGGATAATGTAGCCTTTATCCATCATGGATTTTAGCTGTTTTTGTATGGCGGACATATTTATGCCGATTTTTTCTTTGATTGCGGCGTATGTTATGCTTGGATTGTCTAAGAGAAGTTCAAGAATTCTGCTGGAATTCTCGCTGCGGAATTGAACACATTCTCCGTCAAACCACCATTTGCCTTGCTCCGTGATAAACTGTATGTTGTACAAAATTTCGCTGGTGTACATTTTGCGGAAGTAATTCCGAAAGGGGCGAATTTGCTTTAGGGTTGCCTTTGCGCCATCGGACGGAGCAGACCCCACGTTTAAATCTGTTTCGTGAAGCGCTTCAAGATAATCGTCCTTTTTACGACTGCGGAAAACGAGCCGCGGATACCCGTGTTTTGCGAGTATGTAATTGACCATGAGTCGTGCGATTCTTCCGTTGCCCTCTTCAAATGGATGAATTCGAATATACCTATAATGGAACAGAGCTGCTAAATCAACGGGTGAAAGCGTTCCATCTTGTTCAACTTCATTGTACCAATCCACCAAATCGTTCATTAATGATGGGGTTTCCTCGGGGGATGCATAGGTGAAAATTTCTCCATATCGGGTGACAACGCTATTCGGTCTTGTTTTATATTGGCCTGCGTGTATCGTGTAGGATGATGCTGTGCCATCGGGAGGAATGTAGTGAACTTGGTAGTCCTCTCGAAGAAGCGTTCTATGTAGTTGTCGAATAAAGTTCTGGGTGAGGGAATTTTTTTCTTGGGATTCTCCTAGAGACAACTTAAGGCAGACGTCGCTTGCTTTCATCTCTTCGCAATCCTTTAATTTAGCAACGCCGTTTACCTTACCGAAAAAGAGTAAAAGTTCGGTTTGCCCATAGGTGAGAGTATTGCCCTCAATATGGTTGCTGTTATAGTTGAAATCAACCGTAAACCGCCTGTTCAGGCGTTGCTTGTCATGCTCGCTCAAAGGCTGCATCGAATTCCATAAATCCAGGACTTCTTCAAGGTTCTTTAATTTCATACCATTAATATGATAAAATGGTGTAAAAGGTGGTATAATACCACTATTTTGTGCTTGTTATTCGCTATTTACGCCCAAATCATTAAATAAAGGAGGTGCAATACCATTTTTTTTGTATAAAGAAAAGTCTACCCAAAAGAGTAGACTTTTAAAAAGATTAGAACAGAAATTATTTGACTCTTTTGTAGCCAGTTGTGATTTCTGCAAAAGTATAATAAGCGGAGTCGCCTTTTACGGTCATTTCAAAACTCATGCCGAGCTCGTTTTTGCCAACGATTTTCCCGTCTTTGATTTCGCCAAGGAGAGTACCGTTTTCGTTAACAATTTTTACTTTGTTTTCACCGTTAGGTTCTACAGAAAAGTTAAGGGATTCGCCAGACCATTTGCCAAAAAAGTTGTTTGAGTCTTTTGAACAAGCAAATAAACCAGCTAAAATTAAAAGCAATGCTAAAGAAATAATCTTTTTCATATAAATAACTCCATAAAATACTTTCAAAATATACAATATTATATACCAAAAGAATAAGAGATATCTTTTAGAAAGTGTAAAATAAAATCAAAATGCAAAGCGGATTCCTACGCGGTGTTCAAGTCCAATGCCTTGAGTTAAGTAAGAAAATGCATAGTCCAAAGCAAAATTGGAGTAAGCGTAGCCAAGGCCTAAACTGAAAAGTCGGACTTCGTTTGATTCGCCAGGCCTACTTGCTGAAGAAAACAGCTCTTTGAAATCACGGCTGATATCTAACCAGGTTCTTGAAAAACCAGCCCTTAAAAAGAAATATTGGCTAAGTGTGTATTCGGCCCCGAGGCGTAAAGTGCTTTCGCTATAGCGGGGGAATGTGGTTTCACCATATAAAGTAAGGCGAGGAATTGGCCTTGGTTTTAAAAATGCAGAAAGAGCAAATGTTTCGCTCATGGCGTAACTTGAGTTTTCATCGTTGTCAGAATAGTCTCGAAGCATAGCTCCGAAATCTCTTGCACTTAAAGAGAATCCATAACGTGCAGAAGAAGAAATCCAAGAAATACCCCAATCAAAAGCAAGGCCTAAAGCCGTTCTATCATCTGAATCATCTGTTAATTTGTCGGTAATTAATTTACTTGTAACGCCAACTTGTATGTGTTTCAAAGGAATAAATGCAGAAACGGCAAATAATTGGCTTAAAGGTGAATGTGTTTTTCCTGTTTCTTCGGCATTTTCATTGATTTCTTCTATGTCTCCATAAGAAATCCAGCCATAACTTGCCTGGAGAATAAGTGGGTTTAATGCCCGAACATAAGTAATAAGGCCTTGGTTTTCTGATAATTCACCTGTGTTCCAGTAAAAAGCAAGGTTGTTTTTTTGCCCTTCTGGCACCCGTAGTGCGGCTGGATTTAAAAAACTTATTCCAGGATCGGTAGATGGTTCTGCAGCGTTTGCATTTTCTAAAGCGATGTTTCGTGGGCTTTGAAAAAGGGAAACAAATGAAAAAACTTCTTGTCCAGCGTCATTTTGTTTGAAATAAGAGTAAGAAATGCTACTGAATAGCACTAAAAAAATGAATATTTTTGAAAAAAAGTGAAAATTTTTCATAATTACAATTTACAAAATAAAAAAGATTTACTAATATTGGGTGCGTTGGACTAATAGCTCAGTTGGTAGAGCAACGCCCTTTTAAGGCGTGGGTCGAAGGTTCGAGTCCTTCTTAGTTCAGAAAAGACTGGATTCCGTAAAGGGTCCAGTTTTTTTATTTCCTTTTTTTGAATCCTTTTAATCATTATTTTTTGGCCTTGAAATGATTGGGCGAAGGCGCTTGTCGCACAATGTAACTACAATGCCTGCTTCAGCAAACATGTAATAAGCGGTGTCTCGGCTATTGTTCAGCGAAGATTTAGCATCATAATCGTCTTTTGTGACAAAAACTTCAGAAACGCCGGCAAGAGAAATATCTAAAGCGCAACGTTCACAAGGAAACCCAATAACATAAAGCTTTGAACCTTCTGGGACTTTGCCACGTGCGTAATGCAAAGCATTTATTTCTGCATGAACCATAAATGGATATTTATTGGCTTCAAATTCGTGGTGCGAAATGAATTCATCGGTGTCAGCATCAAGTAAATCATAGGCAAGCATTTGTTTGTGTCTTGTGTATGGAATAGTAGAATCATCAAAACTAGCTGGAGCACCATTATAACCAGTACTGATAACACGACCTTCTTTAGAAACAAGTATGGCACCCATTTGGGTGTTTTCGTCTTTAGAAAGTTTTGCTTGCGCAAGCATCATCGCGGTGTAGACTTCGTCTTTTAACTGGGTTCTGTTTTTTTGCATTGGAGATTCCTTTAATTTGTCTAAAAATACTTTTTTTTAGAAAATGTATCACAAAAGATTTCTTCGCGTATATCTAATGCTAGTTTTCGGCTTTTGAAATGTCTGAAAATTCTCTTGTTTTATTTTTATTCTTAAGTTATATTTGTAACGCAAAATACTTTGGGGGTGCTCTGGTTTCGACAGGGCTGTTGAAGTGTTGGTTGCATGCCGAGGGTCTGGTTGGCCTCGTAAAAAAACCGGAAAAACATAAGTGCTAACGAAGAATACGCACTCGCAGCCTAATCTTTGAGCTGCGGCGGGCTTGAACTCTTGTCCGGAGGGTGAAAAGTCCGCTCGATAAACCGGACTTGGAATTTTGTATGCCTAGGGCAGAGTTCTGAAATTTTACTAGGCTTTGGGCTTTTTCTAGCCGACCTTCGCAGGCGAGAAAAGTTTGAGTTTTAAAATGAAGGGAAAGCATGTAGTAGCCCGCAGGGATGCGGTTTTGGACAGGAGTTCGACTCTCCTCACCTCCACTAAAAAGTTTGGCTTGTGTCAAACTTTTTTTTGTATAAAGAATTTGTTAATGGTAAATGCAGTTCGAATTGTCATGGCAAGTGTACAAACAACTTGTCATGGCGAGAGGCCTTGAGCCTCGTGGCCATCTTGGTTTTTGTCATTACGATCGTAGCGAAGTAATCAAAAAAACAAGTGTTGCTGGCAAGCAGATTGCGTCAGTCACTACGTTTCTTCGCAATGACAAGTTCAGGGTTGTCATCGTGAATGGCTTTTGTGCCTCGTGGCGATCTTGGCTTTTGTCATTACGAGCGTAGCGAAGTAATCCAAAAACAGGTGTTGCTTGCAAGCAGATTGCGTCAGTCACTACGTTCCATCGCAATGACAAGAGTTGTGGGCTAGTTCGTTTGCAAGGATAAGAGGTGTGGGGTAGTTCGCTTGCAATGAAAAGTCGTGAACAAGTCTTGAATAAATACTTTTATAGTTGAATGAAAATTCAATAAATTAAAGGCTTAGCGGTGTTTTGCTCATTTCTTCTTCAGTTAGTGAAATGTGTTTCAATTATTTCAAAAAAAATCTTTGCTTTTTAAGAGAAATTGCTTTTTTAGGCAATTCTTTTTTTTCAAAAGCTAAAATTTCATAAAATTTTGAGGATTTTATTGTATGCAATGTTGGTTTGCCCGAGGCGCCGTGCCGTATTTTATTGCGGTGTTTCTCTCTAGCTTTGTACAAATGGGACTTTTTATTCTTTTCCAGCGCTGGCTTTCTTTTTCGTTTACGGGAGCTAGTTTTTTTTGGAGAAGTATGCTTTTGCAATTCTCTTTGTTTGTCCCTTGTATTTTTATGGTTGCTCCAGCAAGTTTCTTTTCTTGCCGATTCCCTAAAGGGAGAGTAATGGCATGGTCTTCTTTTGGAATGACATTAACACTTGTTGCAATAGCTGTTTTATTTGGTTTAGATATTGGTTGGGTGGCGTTTGGTTTAATGCTTTTATTTGGAATATTTCTTTCCATTCATAGTCCGGCAAAACTTGGGATTTTAAAAGAACTTTTTGGCGATGAAAATTTAGCGAAGGCAAATGCCTGGCAGTCATTTTTTGCCATTCTTGGAATGGTTTTAGTCTCTTTTTTAACAATTAGCATTAACCCAGGCGAAGATTCTTTGTTGCATTATGAAATTTTACCTTACATTTTTCTTGGAGTGAGTTTTTTAGGCACTATTTTTTCGTTTTTTATTCATGGCGGTAAAATCAGACCATCCATAAAAATGCGTTCTCCGAAAAGGAATTTGCAGGCGACTTGGTCTGTTCCTTTAATCAGGATGTCTATTTTAGGCCTTGCTATTTTCTGGGGTATAGCCCAAATGTTTGTCGTTCTTTCGCAAGATATTTCTGGTGAACAATTGGTTAGCGTTTTTCAAGGGTCTTTGATTTTTGCAGCGATTGGGATTGTGGTTGGCTCTTTTATTGCCGCAAAAGCATCTGAACAATTTGTAGAAATCGGCCTTGTGCCAGTTGCTGCCGTAGGGGCAGCAGTTTCAATGGTTTGTTTATTCTTTGTAGATTCTATTGTATTGACAGCTATTTTTTATGCTTTGCTTGGAATTTTTGCTGGAGCCAATTTTATTGTATTGAAAACGGTTATTCAGCATTATAGCAGACCGGATTCTTCGGGGCGTGTTTTGGCAGTGGCCAATATGATTCAGATGAGCGTTTTGTTTTTATTTCTTGGTGTACAAAGCCTTTTGCTTATCTTTACATCAATTGAAGTCAAAGATTTTTTCTTGATTTTGGCCGTTGTTCTTACAATCTGCTTTGCTTTGACATTAAGACAAACGCCACAAGCTCTTTTGAGAACGGTTTTACGTTTTTTATTTGCCTTTGTTTTCCGTTATCGATTGAAAATTTTTGGAGGAGAAAATATTCCAGAAACCGGACCTGTTTTATTAGTGGGTTCTCATTATAGTTTTATTGATTGGGCTGTTTTACAAATGGCTAGTCCACGCCCGTTAAAAATGGCTAGTAACCGCAATAAATCTAATGCATGGTATCAGCGTTGGTTACGTTATTCAAAATTCCTTATTCAAATTGATCGTAGAAACCCAGAACCAGCTATGCAAGCGATTCGCGAAGCTTTAATGCAAGGCGAGGCTGTTGTCATTTTTCCAGAAGGAGAAGTTTCCAAAACGCCACATATATCGCGTTTTTCTATAGATTATTCTTCTGCAATAAAAGATACAGAAACAAAGATTTTGCCTTTTTATATTCAAGGACTTTTTGGTGGTCCCTATAGCCATGCTGAAGATAGTATCATGTTTGGGCCTGCTTCCACAAGAATTGTAAGCGTTGGCTTTGGTTCCCTTATTCCGGCACAATCTTCTGAAGAAAATATTAGAATTCAGTTACGGGATTTAGCAATTGATACTTGGGAAACCGCTATTTCTTATTACCATACGATAGTCCCGATGTGGCTTCGGGTAATGCGTCGTAGAAAGTTTAAAACAATTCTGATTGACCCGAAAAATGGGCGTCACGTTAGCGCGTATAAAATGATACGATTGGTTTTATTGCTTTCAAGACGTTTGAGTAGGATTACCCAACAAGAGTCTAATTTAGGGTTTCTTTTGCCTTCAAGTCGTGAAGGTGTTTTAGGATTTTTGAGCATTCTTTCGCAGGGCAAAACCAGTGTGAATTTGAATTATACATCTCCTGCAGATGTAGTAATGAGTTGTATTAAAAATGCCAAAGTAAAAACAATAGTGACAAGTGAAGCTTTTTATGAAAAACTCTGTCAGAAAAATCCGAAGTTTTTAGACTTGAAAGAAAAAGTAAAATTCTTTTTTATTGATAAAGAAGAAAATAATGTTACTAGATTGACTCATTTTTTAGTAAGCCTTTTTACAATTTTATCGCCCAAATTTTTAATAGAATTCTGTTTTTCAGCTACAAAAAAATTATCTGATACGGCTGTTATTTTGTTTAGTTCAGGTTCTGAAGGTGTTCCGAAAGGGATTATGCTTTCTCATAAAAATTTGATAGCTAATACCCAGCAAATAGATTCAGTGGTTCGTTTGAGAAATAATGATGTGATGCTAGCCGAACTCCCGATGTTCCATTCATTTGGCGTTACAGGAAACATTTTGCTTTCTTTACTTGATGGAATTCCAATGGTTCTTTGCCCGGACCCTACAGATATTAAAACAATGGCTCGTGCGTGTGCTGAATATAAAGCGACTATTTTGTTTGGGACTCCGACATTTTTGCGTGCATTTTCTGTGAATCGTTGGGTTCACCCGATGTGTTTGGATTACATTCGCTTTGTAGGGGCTGGAGCTGAAAAATTACGGCCGGAAATGCGAGAATCATTTAGAATGAAATTTGGAAAAGAAATTTTTGAAGTCTATGGCTGCACTGAAACTGCGCCAATGGCTACTATGAATTCTCCAAATGTCTTGTTAGATGACTTTTTGACAATGGAAAAATGTTCTAACCGTGAAAGTGTCGGACTCCCTGTTCCCGGTACAAGAATTTGCATTGCAGACCCTGAAACAAATGAATTCTTACCGATTGGTTCAGAAGGTATGGTGCTTGTTGGCGGCCCACAAGTAATGAAAGGTTATTTAAACGATGAAGCAAGAACGGCTTCTTCTATTGTGATTCGTGAAGGTAAACGTTGGTACAGAACAGGGGATAAAGGCAAAATAGATCAAGATGGATTTTTGATTTTATTAGACCGTTATAGTCGCTTTGCAAAACTAGGTGGTGAAATGATTTCACTTGGTGCAGTTGAACAGAGAATAAATGAAACAGGAATTTTGGCTGGTATGGAATACTTGACTGTTTCTGTTGCTGATTTAGTAAAAGGCGAACGTATCGTTTTATTATTTGTCGGCGATAAAAATCCCGATGAAGTGGCTAAAGCACTTCGCCATTCCGGAATCCCACCACTTATGCTTCCTGGTAGTGTTTTTGCAGTAGATGCTTTGCCTAAACTTGGTAGCGGTAAATGGGATTATACAAGATTGAAAAATATGGCTAATGAACTGATGCAGAGTTTGAAAAAATAGGTGTAAATTTTTTATTTTTGTTTTTATGAACGAAGATGAAAAATGGATGGAAATGGCTTTGCAATCAGCGATGGACGCTTATGAACTTGGCGAAGTTCCTATTGGTTGTGTGATTGTTAAAGATGGACATGTTTTAGGAAAAGGTTATAACCAGGTAGAATCTTTAAAAGATGCAACGGCTCATGCAGAAATTTTGGCAATAGGGGCGGCTGCTTCTAAACTTGAAAACTGGCGTTTAGATGGTTGCACACTTTATGTCACTTTAGAACCTTGTCCAATGTGTGCGGGTGCAATTCTTAATTCTAGAATTTCTAGAGTAGTTTATGGTTCAAAAGATTCTCGTTTTGGAGCTTGTGGCACAAGAAGCGATGTTTTGACGGGCAATGCACTTTCTAGGCCTGTTTTAATAGAAGGAGGCATTCTAGCCGAAGAATCTCTTGGTTTAATCCAGCATTTTTTCCAAGAAATGCGTGCTAAAAAGGGAGATTCTGGTAAAAAGCCCGATTCTGTCCCTTTAAATAATTAACATCAAGCCGAAAAAGAATTCGAAAGTTATTTTTACAAAATGAAGTTTTTAGTCTGCATTTTATTTCTTGTTTTCACCGCTTGTAATTCAGACAAGGTGGAACTGGCGTTTGGAACAGTTCTTAACAATCAGGAATATCTATTAGAAGCCAATCTTGATGTTTTGGCTTTGGCGAAAGAAGATTCTTTAGAACCTGAAAGTATGCAGACAAAATTGAAAGTTCTTTCGACATTGACTCAGCTTGAAGTTTATGATGATGGTTCTGCTCGCTATGAAATGCAAGTGGATTCTGTTGATTATTCTTCGAACAAGCGTTCTGTAGAAGAACTCGCTTATATGGAAAAATACCTGCAAACGCAGACTTTCCAGTATAAAATAGCCTCAAACGGAACAATGGATACCATTTTCCCAATGGAGAATTTTGTCGCAGTTGATGGAATAAATGAATTGGAAATTCCTCGGTTATTTGCTAAAATCCAGCCAGTACTTCCAGATCATAAAGTGGGTGTTGGCGATTCCTGGGAACGCCATCATTCTTTTAATAACAAAGGTTCTCTGACAACAGTTTATAAAACATTCCGTGTAGAAGATATTTTTTATCATGATGGTTTAAAACTAGCC
This sequence comes from Fibrobacteraceae bacterium, assembly GCA_045629945.1. GTDB lineage: Bacteria > Fibrobacterota > Fibrobacteria > Fibrobacterales > Fibrobacteraceae > UBA1765. The sequence goes on along the minus strand of JAZQSE010000009.1, from coordinate 161,876 downwards.
AAACTGAATCTCGGGGTCCGTTATAAACAACTTGAAGAAGATGCGTCTATAAAACTTGAAAGTACTGATTTTCTTGTAGGCAAAGGCACGATGCTTTTTGATTTGGTGAATGGCCAAGTCTATTCAATACATTTAGAATTTACGGGTAATTTGAACGTTGCCGATAAATTGAATAATGCAAATGTTCCAAAATTAAAAATGCGCCAGGTTCTTAAGCTAGAACGCAGGGGGGACCATGGGTAGAAGTTTGGCTTGGATTTTGTGCTTTGCATTGATAGCTTTTGCTAGCACTCCGTTTCCGTTAAAATCAAAAGGGAATGTGGTATTGCAAAAATCAAAAAGTCCTTATGTTCTTGAAGATAACTTTGTTCTTGGTGCTTCTGATACTCTTAAAATTGAAGCAGGTGTCACCGTAAAAATGGGAAGTTTAGCCAAGTTACTTCTGAATGGCACAACGGAAATTGCTGGGACAGAGGATTTCCCAGTGCGTTTTGTTCCTGTTGATTCAACAGAAAGTTGGAATGGAATTCATTTTATTGCCTCTTCATCGCCTTTTTCTGTAAAGCATCTTGTATTGGAAAAAGCTTTTAGAAATACCGTGTCAAATGCAGAAGGTGTTTTTGAAAATACAACATTCATTGATAATTATTACGGAGTCCGTATCCAGTCTTCGCCACTGACTTTATTGCGTGATTGTTCTTTTGAAAGAAATCGTTTTGCTCTTTCGGTTGCGTCTTCAACAATAGAAGCTAAAAACCTTTCTATCCGCAAAAATGTTTTTGGTCTTTACATTGAAGGGCAGGTTGATTTTCGCGGTTCTAAAGAAGGGATTATTGATAATTTAGAAGACGATGTCCGCTATGGCTCTGTTGCAAGTGGTAAAGAACGAGTTCCTCTTTCTGTTTGGCAACGAGTGGAAACTGCTTTTTAGGAGGAATGGTGGAAGAGTCTTTTCGTCGAGCTATCCGGAAAATGACAGGTCGTAGTTTGCTGCGACTTGGTGTGCGTCCAAACAGGAGCAAGCTGGAAGCGACTCTTGCGCAGTCCATGTCGGCGAATTGGTCTATTGCACTTTTTGAACATTTAGATGCTGTATCTTCTGAACCAGAAAGTGCAATGAGTGGGCCGGAAATGATTTCTTATAGTCCGTCGGCCTGGAAGTTAATTGAAAGAGATTTTCCAAAACTACTCGAAGAAACAAGAGAAAAATTTGACGAATTCCGTTTAAAATGGAAACAGCGTTTTTCAACAGATGAATTGCATCGCATGCTTTTGCAAGGGAACTGGGTTGTTGAAAATGAAAATGGTTGGTCGTTAGCTGTAAAAAGCAATAAAACAGAAATAAACAATTTTTATTTATCCACTGTGCATTTGATGGTTGGTGATGCAGAAAAATTATTTGTGATGCTTTCTTCTCGCGTATTACACTTGCAAGAACGTTTCAGTAAATATTGGCACGAAGAAAGTGCTCTTGATGCTGTGTCAAAAATTTTACCTTGTCTTGAAGCCTCTTTTAGAAAACGTGAAGAAATTCTTATGACTGATTTGCGAGCTACTCTGGCAAGTGTTGCAAAAGAACGTTTTTCTTCTGCTTTTTCAATAAGACAAAAAACGCGTGGGTATTCAACATCTTATGCTTGTGTGCGTTCGGTTGGGCGTTTATGGGACCCAAACTTTGCATACGAAAATGCATTTTTAGCTTATTTAGAAGATTTTTGTGATTATGCTGTAGGGCTTTGTCTCTTAATGGCAGAATGGTATCGTGATAAATGGTCTCTCTTTTTACGTGGCTTTTCTCGCGGTCAATTGGATTTATTTGGTTCACTTCAAAAAACAGGAACAGAAGCATGAAAAAAGATTCCGGTTTAGTTCTTTTATTGATTGTTGCTAGCGTCATTTTGTTGGCTCTTGCGTCATTGTATTTTGGAGCCCCTTTATTTGGCTGGCTGATTATTGCTTGTATTTTTGCCATTTTCATAGGAACGGCTGTTCGGGATTATCGCCTTTTGCGTTCTCTGGAAGTTGAATCGAACATTCTTGAAGAATGTGAAAAGTCAGAAAATTACAGTTCACTTTCTGCCGGTTTTGTAGCAGAGCGCTTTAAGGCAGTCAAGGCTCTTGGAAAATCTTTACAAACTCTTTCTTCTCAGGTTTCTCTTGAATTGTTGAATGCTAGACTTTCTTTGCATTGCGGAAAAAGTGCAAGTGGCGTTGTGATTTTACTTGGCCTTATGGGTACCTTTTTTGGTTTAATGCTTTCTGTTTCAACTGCTGGTAGTACAATTGATAATTCTTCAAGTGTAGCGACAATGAATTCCATACAGGCAATCTTTTCTAACATGAAAGGTATTTTCGGGACAAGTCTTTGTGGTATTTTTGCATCATTGATTCTTGCTTTTATCCATTCTCGATTAGAACGCCGAGCAGAAATTTTTGCTTCTGATTTAGACCTTTGGACTATTTCAAAATTGTTTCCAATGTTTGCTTCTGAAAAAGAAGGAACTTTATCAGATGAAGATAAACTCTGGAATCAAGTGGGTAGTGCCATTGAAAAAACTGGAACTCGTTTAACAGAATCTTTTGAAAAGAGTATTTCTCTTTTAGAAAATCGTTTTTCTTCTGTAATTGATTCTCAAGCACAAAAAATGCAAGAATCAATAGTCACTTTAACGGGAAATATTTCCTCTTCTCTTAAAGAGCAAGCAGATAACGCAAGTGTTGAATGGAATGCTATGTTAAAGCGTTTCTCTGATATAGCAGATGCCGGTTTAACATTACAAGATGCCAAATTAAAAGCGTTGCAAGAATCTTCTGAAAGCCTTTCAGAAACTCTTGGAAAAGAATTACAAGGTGTTGGTGTTTCTTTAAATGAAACATTCATGACGCTTTCAAAAAATTTAGATTCTCAAATTAAAACGCTTTTGGAATCAAGCATTTCGCAGTGGAATGAATTTATGCAAAAGCTTTCACAAAAAACGGAAGAAACAGAAAATGTCCAGCGTGAAAGTATCAGAACACTTGCAGATGTGGCTTCTCAAGTGGCTGAAAAAGCACAAGCCGGTTCTCGTGAACTTTCTTCAACCGTGTCTCTCCAGATAGAAGAACTCTCTTCAAAAGTGCAAACATCTTTTGCAAGCCTTGCCGAAGCTTCTTCTTCGTTGGTTGAAACACAGAAACGCTTGATTGAAGAAATAGAAAATCGTGTGGTTCGTGAAAATGAAGCTTCTTCTTCTCTTGCAGAAGGTATTTCTGAAGCGGCAACTCTCATGCGGGTTAATCAGTCTGAATTTGCAGCGGGCTTAGAAATGTTTAATAAAGGTCTTGAAGCTTTATTTGAAAAACTCTCTGGCGAAACAGAAGAAAAAGAAGAAGAAGGGTTCCTTGACCAGATTCGTCGTTCTTTGGAGATTTTCCATGAAAGAGCCAGTGAAATTCTTGTAGAAAATGCTGTAAAAACACAAGAAATACTTTTAGAAATTTTAGAACAATCACAACGAGCCGTTCATTTCTCTGAAAAGAATGAAAAGAAAACGGAGGCCTGATGCTTTTTCGTAAAAATCGCGAAGAAAATTCTCCTTGGCACGCTTTTACGGACTTGACTGTTGCTTTGTTGTCTTTGTTTATTCTTGCTTTTGTAGCTATGGCTACATTAAAAGAACAAAAAGCCGAAGATTTAACACGCACCGAAGAAGAAGTTTTAAGTTGTCAAGAAGAAATGCGAAAGATTGCTTCAGAAAGAAACGCTCTTCTTTCTCAATCGTTGAAAACCTCTATTGAAAAAGGTTTAATTGCTCTTGATAATGGAAATATCCATATTCAGGCAGCTCTTCTTTTTCCATTGAATGGAGCAGAACTTACACCAGAAGGTAAAACGGTTATAAAAGCTATTTCTAAAGGTTTGTTAGATGTTTTAGATTCTGGTGATGTAATTATGGTTTCTGGATTTACAGATGACACTCCTATTAAATCAGAAATTTATACCAACTGGAATTTGTCTGCCGAACGTGCTGTGAATGTGGTCAAGACATTGATTAGTTTAGGGTTTCCACCAGAAAGACTTTTTGCTGCTGGTTTTGGAGAATTTCACCCAAAAGTTCCAAATACATCAGAAGAAAACCGCAAGTTAAATCGTCGTGTAGAAATTGGCGTTACTCCAATACGAAAAATGGAGAAAGTTCGTTAATGCAAGTTCATTTGTCAGAATTGAGAGTCGCTTTGGACAATCTTCGCAAATCGGGGAAGATTGGCTATTGGAATCTTTCTTATGGAGAGAGTTTGTGGACTCGTTCTGGAGAATATTTGCAAGTAGGTCTTTTGCAAGAAGCCGAACTTTGTATGAAGCGTTTGGAAAAATGGATGGAACGCCAGCTTCCCAAAGTCAAAAAATTTCAAAAGAAATTACCGCCGATTCAGGCTTTTGATAAAGAATATCTTGACAAGCTTTTGAATTTTATCTCTGAACAGGTTTCGCGTAAACGAATGTTAATTCCTGCTCCAGAAAGGGAGTCAACAGAACGTCATATTGAACGCTTACGTAAGCGACTTCTTGAAGGAGATCTTTACAGGTTGCACGAAGAAATCCTTTCATTGCGAAGTGGTCTTGTGGCTCGCCTTAAAAGGTCTTATCGGGCTCGTTCTGCAATTTTACCAAGAATTGGGACAGAAACACAAGCCTTTGTTTTATCGCCATCGGCAATGGTTGGTTTATACAATTCTCACCAGACATTGGAAAATGTTTTTGCTCTTGTTGGTGAACGTGACCCTATTTGGGTCGAAGACTTTTTGGAATTGTATTCAGAACTTTTCCGTTATGCAGAAACATTAGTTCCCGAAAAGAAATTGAAAAAACTTTGAATCCCATAAATATTCTTTTTTACCTACAATAATTTTCTTTTTTGATAATTATTATATTTCTAGATGTAGATGTTTGGGAATTCGCACTTGTGCGGGAGACTCGAGCGTGGGAAAAAAAACGAAAATAGAAACAACAAGTCATATTCCTGCTACTGTCTTTGCTGGTTTAGCAGAGCATGCTATTCCTTTTTTTCAGCGACATATCGGAGAAGTTAAACAATTCTTTTTTGAACGCCGGGCTTCTTCAGCCGACCCGATTTCTACACTTTCTCTTTTAAAAATGTTTTTGCGTGAACGTAAAATGCCTTTTGATATGCGCCATTATATGATGGCACAAAGAGAATTTATATGCTCTCGGCTAGGAGAAAAATCTTTGACGCCCGAAGAGCGCCAGGCGGCGGTTTCTGAATGGATTCGTCTTTATGCAGAAGATTTAAGAGACAAAGCTATTGAACGCCAATGCCAATTTCTTGACGAAGAGGCGGATTGGATTGTTCCAGAAATAGAAGCAATGTTAAAAGATTAAGGCTTTAATCTTCTAGGGAGTCTTGGGAAAGCCCCAGTTTCACGAACGTGCGGTAAACCACAAATCCAGGCAACTGAGCGTTCTATACCAAGACCAAAACCGGCATGAGGTACAGAACCATATTTTCTTAAATCGGTGTACCATTGGTAACTACTTTCTGTCAGGCCTTGTGCTTTAATGGCTTCAATCAAAGTATCGTAATCTTCTTCGCGTTGACCGCCCCCGATAATTTCGCCATAACCTTCCGGCGCAAGAATATCCATATTGCGGACAATTTTTGGATTTTCCGGATCGGTTTTCATATAGAATGGTTTGATTTCTTTTGGGTAACCATAAACAATCACAGGTCGGTTAAAAGCGCTACCAATAATGGTTTCATCTGCACCACCAAAATCATCACCCCAATTAAAATTGACTCCTGATTTTTGAATGATTTCTACGGCTTCTGTATAACTGATTTTTGGGAAACTTCCACTAATAACATTTTCTAAAGGCGCACAATCACGTTCAAGAATTTGTAATTCCAATTTGCATTTTTCAAGAACTCTTCTGACTATGGCTTGCACTAAACCTTCGGCAAGTTCCATATCGCCTTCTAAATCCATATAAGCGACTTCTGGTTCAACCATCCAGAATTCTGTCAGGTGACGCCTAGTGTTTGAATTTTCAGCTCTGAAAGTAGGGCCAAAACAATAAGCCCTGCCAAAAGCTTCACAGGCTGCTTCCATGTAAAGCTGTCCGCTTTGTGATAAATAGGCTTCTTCACCAAAATATGGGGTTTTAAAAAGAGTGCTAGATCCTTCACATTCATTGGCTGTAAAAAGAGGAGCGTCAATAAGAGTAAAATCTAAATCATCAAAATATTGTCTAATAGCGCTAACGATTTGGTGGCGGATTTTTAAAATGGCATTTTGTCTTGGGGCTCTTATCCATAAGTGTCTTAAATCCATCAAAAAAACGGTGCCATGTTCTTTTGGGGTAATGGGGTAGGATTTGCTTTCTGAAACTGGAATTACATTTTCTGCGATAATTTCAAGTCCAGAAGGTGATTTTGGATTTTTAACGACTTTTCCTTGAATTTTTACAGAAGATTCTCTTTCAAGGTGGCGCATGATTTCAAAAGTTTCTGAAGAAACGTCTTCTTTTGAGGCTATTACCTGAATAAAACCAGTGCCATCTCTAAATTGTAAGAAACATATTTTCCCATTATCTCTTACGCGTAAAACCCAACCAGCTAAAGTAACAGACTGGTCAATAAAATCATTGAGGTGTTTGATATAAATTTTTTGCAACATGCGTAAAAAAATAATAATTCCTATCGTAGTGAGTTTGTCAATTTTATAGATTTAGAGAAATTCTATGATTTACAGGACTTTTATACTTTTGCTGATTTGTGCAAGTCTTTCTTTTGCAAAGACTTCTGTTTTGCAAATGGAGTCGATACCTCTTCCTGGACAATTGTCTTATGTCGGAAAAGGTATTTCTTTGGGGTTAGGTCTTGGCATGATTCACCCTCTTTCAGGAGAAGATGACGTTTTAGCTGCCTGGAATGGTGTCTTTGAATATTTTTATGGGACTCATTTTAGTGCAGGCGGAAATGTGTGGATTTATGGCGGTAATATTGATTCGCATACCATGATTTTGTTTGCTAGGTATCGTGTGCATGGGCGTATTCACTGTAAACTTCATGACAAGTTTTCTTTTTACATAGCTCCATTGTTATGGTTTGAAAATACAGATATTGAAAGTATTCATGATGATATTGTTCACGAAGAAGGTGAAAAATCGGAATGGGTAGAAAAGAAACCAGCTTCTTCAGTAACAGGTGTTTATGAAAATGCTCCTGAACAAAATGGTTTTGCTCTAGGAGGAGAATTAGGATTTGGCTGGAAATTTATCGGAAATTTAGGTCTGATAGGTAATGTGACTTTTGAAAAATCATTTTCTACGTCTGTGCTTGTGAATTCGTCTTTTGGTTTTGCTTATGATATTCGGGCTCATTTTTCTTTTTTACAAGAAAATTTTAATGCGGTTTGGCTTTCTTTTGAAGGTTCTTTTAGGCGGTATTTGCAAAAAGAATGGGATAGAACGGCAAGAAACTTCCTTTTTGGTATAAATCTTGCACTTTAATCTCGGTCTCTTATATTGACGATTATTTTTTGTTTTGCTAAATTTAGCAACGCTTAAGGACTCCTTAAGCCCCTCCCGGTAGCGTGGTGCTATCGGGCGATAGACCAAAGGGACTAAAAATGAGACAATACGAAACGATGGTAATCATCGACGCTATGATCTCGGATGACGCTATTCAAGCAGAAATCCAAAAGATCAACGACACCATTGTTGCTTCTGGCGAAATTCTCCGTCGCGACGATTGGGGCAAGCGTAAAATGGCTTACCAGATCAATAAAAAAACTCACGGCTTCTATGTTATTTTCTACTATAAGGCAGATTCCTCTGTGGTTTCTACCTTGGAAGCAGCATTTAAGTTAAACGATAACGTTCTCCGTTGGATGACTCTTGTTGACTATCCAATGTCTGAAATCGTTTATGACCAAAATCAAGTGCAGACTTCGGAAGAAATCACTCCGATTGATGCAGAAGATGCGGAGGTTGAATAATGTCTTTCGAAGAAAAGAAACAAGGACCGCGCGTTCGCCGCAAGAAAACTTGCTGGTTTACTGAAAATAAAATCGCTTTTATTGATTACAAAGATGAAAAGACTCTTCGTCGTTTTATCAATGAACGCGGTAAAATCATTCCTCGCCGTATTTCCGGCACGAGTGCAAAGTATCAACGTATGTTGAACGAAGCTATTAAGCGCGCTCGTCAAATGGCTATTCTTCCGTTTGTTGCAGATAGCTTACGCTAAGGAGTATTACGATGGAAATTATTCTTAAAGCGAACGTTCCGTATTTAGGTAAAATGTTGGACGTAGTCAAAGTAAAAGATGGCTATGCTCGCAATTACCTTTTCCCGAAAAAACTTGCTATTCGTGCAACTCCGGAAGCAAAGAAAGAAATCGAACGCAACCGTGCTGCTATGGAAGCTCAGTTCCAAAAAGAACTTGCTGCTGCTGGCGATATGGCTGCTAAACTTTCTCTCGTAACAGTTAATATGACTCGTCGCGTTGTAGAAGGTGAACGCCTTTATGGTTCGGTTTCCGCTGCTGATATTGCAGAAGCTATTACTTTACAGGGCATCAAGATTTCCCGCGGCCAGGTTCAATTAGAAGAACCTATTAAGCAACTTGGTGTTTATTCTGTAACAGTAAATGTTTTTAGTGACATTACCGCTACTGTAAAAGTCTGGGTTGTTGCTGAAAATTAATTTTTTCTGAAACGGACTAAAAAAGGAAGAGGCTGTTTAAGTCTCTTCTTTTTTCTTTTTGTGGTTTTTTAGAAAGTTTGTTTTTGCTAAATTTAAGGCATGTTGCGAAATATTGCGTTTTTTAGTTTTTTATTTGCGGTAGTTTCCTTTGCTCAAGTTCGTGATTTATTTGCAGAATTTGAAGCTGAAGCAAATGCGGCAGAAGTTTCTTCAAGTAGCCAGGTTTCTTCTTCTAGTGTTCTTGAATCGAGTTTCTCTGTTTTAGTATCTAGTTCTTCAGAAGTAGCTTCTTCAAGTAGCCAGGTTTCTTCTTTTAGTGTTCTTGAATCAAGTTCCTCTGTTTTGGTATCTAGTTCTTCAGAAGTAGTTTCTTCAAGTAGCCAGATTTCTTCTTCTAGTGTTCTTGATTCGCTTTCAAGTAGTTCTCTAGAAACGTCTTCAGCAAGTTTAGATTCTGCCGTTCAAGTAGCTACTTTGAGTAGTTCTAGTGTTGCTAGTTCGTCTTCAGTTTCTCGTCGAGATATTTTAGGTCCAGTAAAAGTTTCAAAAGTTTATGGTATGGATGAAATCAAAGGGCGTTATAAGAGCCCGCGTAAAGCGTTGTTTATGTCTCTTGTTGTTCCAGGAACAGGGCAACTTTATGTAGGTGGTGCAACATTTACCAATGTACGTGGTGGCGTTTATCTCGCCTTAGAAGCCGCACTTTGGGGTGGTTGGTACTATTATTCCGTGCATAAGTATAATGATCAAGTTTCTAAGTACAAGAAATTTGCAAAGAAAAATTTCTCAATAGGAACTTATGAACAAAAAATGCATGATATTTTTTATGCACTTGATGGGGCTGAAGAAGAAGATGCATTCCGCTTGCGTTATTTGAATTCAAGAGAAGTTTATTGTGAATCTATTTATGGAAAAGCGGCTTCTAATGGTTGTTATACAAGTGATAAAGCGTTTTATAACGATGCAAACCACACAAATCGCTTTACTTCTGGCAAAACACTTGGAGAAGATTTGAAAAAAATCAAACTTTATGATGCAGGCGATTTTTACCAACAGATTTCTAGAGAGCAATATGTTCTTGGTTGGATAGATGTTGAAAATGAAACCTTACCATCTGATTTGGATTTAGATGACCCGAATGCAGAATTTGTAAAACTTGGTGAATCTTCTGCTCAGAAAAAATACCGCTCAATGCGTTCAAAAGCAAATGATTATGCCGATTTGCAAGCTTGGTTCTTTGGTGGAATTATTTTAAATCATCTTGTTTCTGCATTGGATGCGGCTTTAACAGCAAACGCTCACAATAAAACGCTTTACGAAGAAAAATTATCCTGGTGGGATAAAATGCACCTTGAAGGTTATATTGTTCCATTCCGTGGAGAAAGAGCAACCGTTTTAAATGCGTATTGGAGTTTTTAATGTCCTGTAGGGCATTGCTATTTATTTTCTTGTTGCCAGTTTTGCTTAGTGCACAAACTGTTGTTTCTGTTGATTCTGATATAACGAGAAATAGCGGTAAAAGTATGCCGTTAGCTTTAGGGGCTTCAGCGATTTTACCTGGTATGGGAGAACTTTATCTTGGAGAATCTTCTTATACGCGCCCATTTGTGTGGGTTGACGCTTCTCTTTGGATGACAACCATTGTGTCTTATATTGTTGGTGAACGCTATATTACAAGTGCTCATAATTATGCCTCTCGTTATGCCGGCTTAAATACTTCTTCTAAAAAAATGTCTTTATTGAATGCGGTGGGGGATTATCGAAGTCGTTCTGGTGTAAAAGGACAAAATTCTTCTCCGGATGATTCAGAAAATTATAATCAAGCGATGTTACGCGCTGGTAAAGCCATAGATTCTGAATTTAAAGCTTCTATTGATTGGGATTGGGGTTCAAGTGATAATCCGGAAACCACAAATCGCAAAGAGCATTATAAAGATCTTTTAGGAAATTATCGCATTTCTCGGATGGTTTTTCAAATAGCTGTTGGAGCTCTTGTCGTTAATAGAATAGCTTCTGTTTTAAATACAATGCGTATTTATCGAGCAACATCTTCTTCTGGTTTTTCATCTTTAAATGTTTCTCCGCGTATTGGATTAGAAGGCGAACACGGAATAGATTTTTCTGTTCGCTTTTAAAAATTTATTCTGAATAAAGGAAATTGATTTCTTCAATAAATTGTTTTTCAATTTCACGGTGCCTTACTTTTAAAGTAGGTGTGAGTAAACCGCTTTCAGCCGAAAGAGTATCCGGTAGAATTTTCCAACGCCTGATTTGTTCCCAATGGTTCAGGTGATGGTTTGTTTTTTGAATGAGTTTTTTTAGACTTTCATTAATGCGTTTTGATTTTAAAGCTTTTTCTATGCGGAATTCTTCTTTTGGCATTTTTAAAAAGTCCATCGCAGATTCTGGGTTTAAAAAAAGCAACGCAGAAACGTATTTACGATTATTGGCTATAATGCATGCGGAAGTAATTAAGGAACTTTTGCAGAGTTCTTCTTCAATAGGTGTTGGAGAAACGTATTTACCGGTACTTGTTTTTAGCATTTCTTTAATGCGGCCTGTTAAATAAAGTTGTCCATTTTCGCCCAAAAATCCTTGGTCGCCAGTATGAAAGAAACCATCTTCGGTAAAGAATAGGTTGTTTTTATCATGCAGATTGTGATAACCTTTAAAAACGCTTTTTCCTTTAACGAGAATTTCATTTTCTGGAGAAAGTTTTAATTCTAAATGTTTTAAAGGTAGCCCGACAGAGCCAGGACGGCCTTTTTCTTCGGTATTTAATGTGATGACAGGGGAGCATTCTGTCATACCATAACCTTCGTAAATAGGAATGCCGGCATTTAAGAAAAAGCGACAAACATTTTTATTTAAAGCGGAACTCCCAGAAATTACATAAGAAAGGTTATTGCCAAAAAGAGTCCTGATTTTACTAAAAATTAAAGAGTCGTAAATTTTCCCTAAAAAATTTGTTGGCTTTTGTGGGTCGTGTGTTTGTGCCCAGCGGATAGCTTTTTTTAATAAGAATTTTTTGGGGTATTTGGTTGTAATGGTTAATTTTTGAATTTTTTCGTAAACCCGTTCTAATAATCTTGGAACAACGGTTATTAAAGAAGGTGCTGATTCTTTGAGAAGAATGGCTAATTGTTTTGGGTCGTCTCCAAAATAAATTGATGTTTTGCAAGAAAGTAAAAAGTAAATAGTCATTCGTTCAAAAATATGAGCCAATGGTAAAATGGATAAGGCCTTATCTTTTTGAGAAAGAGAAATGACTTCTTGAAGAGACTCAAATTGAGAAAGCATGTTTTCATGCGTCAGTTCTACGCCTTTAGGAAAGCCTGTTGAGCCACTTGTATAAATAATTGAAAAAAGAGAATTTGTTAAAATAGATTCAATAGCTTGTTCGAATTCTAAAGTTTTTTCATTTGAATTCACATTTGTATTCAAAGAAATCAAATCTTCTAAAAAAAGTGTGTTCTGTCGAACCAAATCTGTTTTTTCAAGTTGAATTATCCGGGCAAATAATGAAAGTTTTTCTCTTAAATCGAAATCAATAAATTCTTCTGATTCTAAAATGAGAAAATCAATATTAGAATCCTGTTTCTGGTAGAGAAAATTTTCTTCGGCTAAATTTGGGAAAAAAGGAACGGTAATCGCACCGCATAATTGTATAGCTAAATCACACAGAATCCAGTCCGGAGAATTTTTAAGCATTAAGGCAATATTCATGCCTTTTGAAATGCCTGAATTTTTAAAAGCAAAATAAATGTTTTTTAAGCGAAAAAGGAGCTCTTGATTTGAAAAAGTTAGCCACGCACCATTTTTTTTATAATGCCAAGAAAAAGTGTCTGGAGATTTACAAACACTATAAAACAAAGCAGGTAAAGACTGTGGCAAATTCAAAATAATCTCCCGAAATCAAGTCCATAATTTTTCGAAAGGAGTCCTTCTTTTGAATCTATAAAAACTTTAAAAAAACGCATCAAATTTTTATAAGATGGGTTGTTTAAATCAATTTTATTGAATTTATTTTTGACAACTTCTAATGCAAAATGCAGTTATGGCAAAAGCACCGGCCACATTCATACTGGCTTTTCTTCCGCACATAGGAATAGTGACTTTAAAGTCTGCTTCTGCCATAAGTTCAGGAGAAATTCCTAGTTCTTCGTTTCCAAGAATAATCAATCCTTTTTTAGGCCATGTTACATGAGAAATGTCAGGAATATCTTCGCCTGTTTCTAAGGCGATTATGGCATAGCCGTTTTCTTTATGAAACCGAATGCAGTCTATAGGACTTTCCCAGCGTTTTATAGAAATCCATTCCTGACAACCTCTTGCCGCACTTTTTACGGTTACATGTTCTGTTGATGCGCTGTAACCACTCAGGTGAACTGCTTCTAAACCAAAACAATCTGTGCTCCGTATTATAGAACCGACATTAAAAGCGCTTCTTAAATTGTGAGCAAGGACTGCAAAAGGAATAGAATTTTCTTTTGCTTCTGATCTGTCTCCAGGTTCTTGTTCTAGATAAACATCTCGTTCAAAAGAAAGCCCTGCTTCTGAACGGAAAGTCTTGTATAAATCAATCAATTGAGCCTGATTTTTGCCTTCAAGAAGCCTTTCTTGAGAGTAATTCATGTAGGTGGCGTATGTTTCGTATTCGCGTTTTGCTCTTGCTATATCAGAGCCGAGTTGTAAAATAATTACACGCAAAAGTTCTGCCATTCTTTTAGCTTTTGCTGTCTTTGACATAGCATTGAATTTGTGTTCTGGATACATGCTAAAAATGTAGAATTGATACGTAAAAAACTGGGATTTGTTTAGAAAAAAATCTGTGATTTTTCTATCTTTTCAAGTAATGGAAAATTCCCAAAAAATTCGGATTTTAATTACAAATGACGACGGCGTTCATAGTGCTCCGTTGTGTTCTCTTGCAAAAGAAATATCCTCTATTGCTGAGGTTGTTGTAGTAGCTCCGGATAGAGAACGCAGTGGGATTTCTCAGGCTTTTACTTGTGGCGAAGGGCTTTCACTTAACACCATTCAGAGAGAACCTTTTGTAATGTATTCGGTTTCTGGCACACCGGCAGATTGTGTTAAATTAGCGATTACTGAAAATTTATGTTCTACTATGCCAACGCTAGTTCTTTCGGGCGTGAATTTAGGTGAAAATGCAGGTGTTTCTTCGCTTTATTCTGGAACAGTGGCAGGGGCAAGAGAAGCTTGTCTTTGGGGCGTTCCTGCGATAGCTCTTTCGCTTTCTGAAAGAAATGAAAATCGTATGCCACTTGTCGTTTCTTTTGTAAAGAAAGTTATTGAAGAAAAACTTTTTGAAAATATGCCATTAGGAACTTTCTGGAATGTGAATTTCCCTTTGGATAGTGTTTCTTTTGCTGGTGTGTCTGTCACAACAATGGGTTGTGGAATGTTTTCAGACCATTATGAAATTCGATATGGGAAATATTTTTTGGAAGGTGAAAAGGATTACTTAAACGCAAAAACAGATTCCGATGATTATAAACTTTCAAAAGGCTTTATTGTAGTTACACCACACCAGGTGGACCAGACGTCTCTTAAAGAATTAGAGCGTTTGCAACAAATCGATTTTAATTTATCAATAGAAGGATAGCAATGTCAGAACAAACTTATTTACCCGGTTCTCAATATACTTCAAATATTGAAGTGGATATGCAAGATGCTTACTTGCGTTACTCTATGAGTGTTATTGTTGCAAGAGCACTCCCAGATGTTCGTGATGGCTTTAAGCCCGTTCACCGCCGCGTTTTGTTTGGCATGCATAAGGTCGGTGCTCATTCTAGCGCAAAAACAATGAAGTCTGCGCGCATTGTCGGTGAAGTGATGGGTAAGTACCACCCACATGGTGATGCTGCTATTTATGATACGCTTGTGCGTATGACACAAGATTTCTCCTTGCGTTATCCGATTGTTCGCGGGCAAGGGAACTTTGGTTCTATTGATGGCGATAGTGCTGCGGCAATGCGTTACACCGAAGCAAAGCTTGCGACTCTTGGTGAGTTGATGCTTGAAGATTTGGATAAAGATACGGTCAATATGGTTCCTAACTACGATGCCTCGTTAGAAGAACCAGAAGTCTTGCCGTCTGTTCTTCCGAACTTGTTGATAAATGGTTCTACAGGTATTGCTGTGGGTATGGCTACTTCCATGGCTCCACACAACTTGATAGAAATTACTAAAGCAATTCATGCTGTGTGTGAAAATCCAGAAATTTCTGGTGAAGAATTGCTTCAATATGTAAGTGGCCCGGATTTCCCGACCGGTGCAACAATTTGTGGCCGTGCCGGTATTCGCGATGCTTACTTAACAGGTTCTGGTAAAGTTCGTGTTCGTGCAAAAGTTTCTACTGAAGAAGATAAAAATGGCAGAGTCCGTTTGATTGTTACAGAAATCCCTTACATGGTGAACAAAGCGATGCTTGTCAAAAAAATAGCAGAACTTGTTCGCGATAAAAAGTTAGAAGGGATAAGCGATTTACGCGATGAATCTAAAAAGGATATTCGCGTAGTTATTGAACTTAAAAAAGGTTATGATTCTGAAGTTGTTTTGAATAACCTTTACAAGTACACTCAATTACAAGATACATTTAGCATTAATAACCTTGTATTGGTAAATAAAACACCAAAAGTTCTTCCTTTAAAAGATTTGATTTCTCATTACATTGAACACCGTGTAGAAGTCATTATTAGAAAATCTCAGTTTGAACTTAAAAAGTCAAAAGACCGCCAGCATATTATTGAAGGCTTGCTTATTGCTCAAGATAATATCGATGAAGTTGTCTCTCTTATCAGGGCTGCAGAATCAAGAGATGCCGCAAAGCTTGCTTTGATTGAACGTTTTAACTTAGATGATGTTCAGGCTCAAGCTATTGTGAATATGACTCTTGGTGCCCTCACTGGCATGGAACGTGAAAAATTGCAGAATGAATACAAAACACTTCAGGCTTATATTGAAGAATTAGAAGATATTCTTGCAAGACGTGAACGTCAAATTGAAATTCTGTTGCAACGCCTTGATGAAGTGACTCAAAAATATGGCGATGAACGCCGCACTTCTATTGAAGACAATGTAGAAGATTTTGATTATGAAGACCTTTTGACAGAAGAAGAACAAGTTATAACTTTAAGTAAAGAAGGCTATATTCGTCGTTTGCCGATTGATACATTCAAAGCACAAAATCGTGGCGGTAAAGGAATTATCGGCGCAAAACTTAAAGAAGAAGATAACGTAGAACAAATCTTTACGGCAAGTACACATAGTTACCTTTTGATATTCTCTAACAAAGGTCGCGCTTATTGGACAAAAGTTTATCGCTTGCCAGAAGGAACACGTAACGGAAAAGGTCGTCCGATTGTAAACTTCATTGAGCTTACAGAAGGTGAAAAGGTTTCTGCTATTGTTCCTGTTCGTAAATTCGAAGGCTATTTCTGTCTTGTATTTGCAACAAAGAAAGGCGTTATCAATAAAATGGATCTCAAACTTTTCTCAAATCCAAGAAAAGGTGGTGTGAATGCCATTTCTCTTGATGAAGATGATGAATTGGTAAAAGTCCAATTGGTTGGTTTCACACAAGAAGAATACGAAGCACAGCAGAATGTTTCTGAACCAGAAGATGATAATCTTTCTGAAGAAGAACTTGATGATGATTCTTCAGACAATGACGATTCTGTAAAGGAAAAACAACCTATCGGAAACGATTTGTTAATGCTTGCTACTAAAAAAGGTCAGGCAATAACATTCTCAATAAAAGCTTGTCGTGCTATGGGCAGAGGCACTCATGGTGTTCGTGGTATTAAACTTTCTGCTGGCGACGAAGTGATTTCGCTTCTTTGGTTGAAATCAGAAAATAAAGTTTTGACCCTTACAGAAAATGGTTATGGCAAACGTACGGAACCTGGTGAATATCGAATCACAAGACGTGGTGGTAAAGGTGTTAAAAACTTAAATATCACAGAAAAAACAGGTGAAGCTGTTTTTGTAGAAAGCGTTGCTGATGATTACGATTTGATTATTACCAGCCGCGAAGGTCAAGTTATTAGAACTGCAGCCGATGGCGTTCGTGTAACAGGTCGTGTTTCTCAAGGTGTAAAAGTGATTACATTAAGAGAAGGTGATTCTGTTCAAGATGCGACAGCTTTGCCAAGTGTTGAAGATTTAGAACAAGATGCAGTTGCTTCACAAGAATCATTTCAAGAAACAGTAGATTCTTCTTCAAGTGAAATAGTAGCTCAAGAAGATTCTGAAACTACTGCAGAAGAATAAATTTTCATCAGCTTTTTAAAGCCTTCTTTCGGGAAGGCTTTTTTAGCAGAGTTTAAGTTTAAAAAAGGAATATTATGGACAAAGCAACATTAAAAGAAATGCTTTTATCTGTAGAACCTATTGTTAGAGAAGCAGGGCTTTCTGCTTTAAGTCTCCAGGACAATTTAACCGATGTGCGCTATAAAAGTGCAAAAGACGTCGTGACTTCTGCTGATATTTCAAGTGAAAAAATAATTGTGGAAGGAATTTCAAAATTATTTCCAGAGCATTCAATTCGGACAGAAGAAGCGGGGCGTATTGAAAAAGAAAATCCTTCTTTGTGGACATGGGTAATTGATCCTTTGGATGGTACGGTTAATTTTAGTCGAGGGCTTCCTTTGTGGGGCGTTTCGGTTGCTTTGCTTTATGATTCAAAACCAATACTTGCTCTTTGTTACTTGCCAAAACTTTCTGAAATGTTTATTGCGTATCAAGGCGGTGGTTGCTTTTTGAATGGCAAACGAATTTTTGTGAGTGAAACTTCCGTAATGGAACAAGCGATTGTTTCAAATGGCGATTTTAATGTTGGCGATGTCGAAAAAATTCATAATGAAAATTTAAAGAATTTTTCAGCAGAAGCGAAAAATTGTATGCGAGTTAAATGCTTGGGCTCGGCGGTTACAGAAGGGAGTTTTTTAGCAGCAGGGCATTTAGACGCTTTTGTGATGACTATGAGTTATCCTTGGGATATTGCAGGCATTGCTTTACTTGTTGAAGAAGCGGGGGGAAAAGCGAGTCGTCTAGATGGAACCCCTCTTCAATTTATTGATGGCGAACAAGCTCTTTTTTCAAATGGTACTTTACACGAAAAATTTTTAGAAATTCTTAGAAAATAAAATAAACACCTGCCAAAAGAATTAGCCCAGCATAAATTCCGCCAAGTAAATCATCGGCCATAACGCCTAAAGCGCCAGGCAAGGCTTCTAATTTTTTGATACCAAGTGGTTTTAAAATATCAAAGAAACGGAACAAAGCAAATCCGATTAAAATAAGCCAAGGGTATTGCAAAATAATTTCTGGAGAAATAAATGCAAATGCCATCCATTGTCCAGAAACTTCATCGATAACAATCCAACCGGGGTCTTCTGAATTTGTGTCTTTCATTGCCTTTTTGGCAAAAGGAATCCCTAAGAAAAAAACGCAGATAGCAAGGAACGCAAAGCACCCCATAAAAGACACTTGGGCTAATGGGTATGCTAAAAGAGCAGCCGCTAAACTCCCATAAGTTCCAGGCATTTTGGGGAGAGTTCCTGAGCCTAAAAAGGTGGTGACTAAAAACGTAAATTTATCCGTTTTTTTCCATGGTTTATTCATGAGTCCATCCTTCGGCAATTTTTAATTCTTCTTGTTGTTTTAAATTGCGTTTTTTTGCCCAACCATTCCAAAGGTCAATAAATTTTAAACGTAGCGCTTCTGTGCCAATGTTTTCAAGTGCACTTATTTGTAAAGCGTCGGGGTAGTTAGCGAGTAATTCTTCACGGCGTTCTTTTGAAGCACTTTCCGCTTTGTTAAAAACGAGAATTCTTGGAATAGTTTCGTCAACAATAGAAGAGAGCACTTTTTGTGTGACTTCTAAATGCTCTTTATAATCTAATGCAGAAGCATCAACGACTTCTAAAAGGCAGTCAGCGTGAGCCGCGATTCCAAGGGTGCTTCTGAATGTTTCAACTAAATGGTGAGGAAGTTTTCGGATAAATCCAACCGTATCAGAAAGGATAATAGAATTTCCGTTTCCGAGATAAAGTTTTCTAGTTGTAGAATCAAGTGTTGCAAAAAGTTTATTTTCGACATAAACATCAGCACCAGTCAAGCGATTGGTAAGAGTGCTTTTGCCGGCGTTTGTATAGCCAACAATTCCCACATGAAAAATATCGTAACGTTTTTCTGCAGCTCTATCGCGTGCGGATTCTATTTTTTGCAATTTCTTTTTTAAATCGCGAATCCTATTGCGGATAAGGCGTCTATCCGTTTCAAGTTGGGTTTCGCCAGGGCCTTTTGTGCCAATACCGCCATTATGTTGCCTACATAAATGCGTCCATGCTCTTGTAAGGCGCGGCATAATGTATTGTAATTGCGCAATTTCAACCATTAAACGGCTTTCGGCAGTAATAGCGTGTTTGGCAAAAATATCAAGAATAAGGCCTGTTCTGTCTAAAACTTTTATACCGGGCAAACGATTTTCCAAGTTCCTGACTTGAGAACCAGAAAGGTCTTCGTCAAAAACGAGCATTTTGACTTTTTGATTTTCAAGTGCTTGTCTTATTTCTTCAATTTTACCTTCACCAATTAAAGTAGAAGGGTTAAACGCCTGAAGATTTTGCATAAAAGTTTCAACAACTTCAGCCCCAGCCGTTTCAGCTAAACGCCGCAACTCTTCTAAATGTTCCAAAGCCAAACGCCCCCGGAGTTTTGGGGTTGAAATGCCAACGAGAATGGCTCGTTCCGGGAGCTTTGTCTGGTCTATCGCCATTAAATACTATCAATGATTTCGTTGAATATTTTTGACGGGCGCATACATTTTGCAAGAAGTTCTTTTTCTGGCAAATAGTAACCACCAATAGAAACTGGATTCCCCTGGACACCCAACAAATCACTATTAATAGCACTTTCATTTTCGGAAAGCTTTTGAGCGATAGGAGTAAAACGTTCTTGCAATTCTTTGTCATCTGTTTGTTCTGCTAAACATTTTGCCCAGTAAAGCGCTAAATAGAAATGAGAACCACGATTATCAATTTCTCCGATTTTACGAGCAGGCGTCTTATTATTTTCAAGAATCATGCCATTAGCTTTATCAAGAGTATCAGCAAGAACTTTTGCTTTTGTATTTCCAGAAACTAAAGAAAGGTGTTCAAAAGAAACCGCTAAAGCAAAATATTCACCAAGTGAATCCCAGCGCAAATAGTTTTCTGCCAAAAGTTGTTGGACTTGTTTTGGAGCGCTGCCACCAGCACCCGTTTCAAACATGCCACCGCCATTCATTAAAGGAACAATAGAAAGCATTTTAGCCGAAGTACCGACTTCAAGAATGGGGAATAAATCGGTCAAGTAATCGCGCAAAACGTTCCCTGTAACAGAAATCGTATCAAGGCCATTTTTAGCACGAACCATAGATTCTTTGATAGCTTCTCTTGGAGAAAGAATACGAATATCCAAACCATTCAAATCGTGGTCTTTTAAATATTCACGAACTTTTTTCTCCACTTCTCTATCGTGGGCTCTATTTGGGTCTAGCCAGAAAAAGGCTGGCGTATTAGAAAGTCTTGAACGATTGACGGCGAGTTTAACCCAATCTTTAATCGAAGCGTCTTTTGCCTGACACATGCGGAAAATATCGCCCTTAGAAACTTTCTGAGAAAGAAGCACTTCGCCTTTTTCATTCACTGCACGAATTTCGCCAGAACCTTCAGCAATAAAAGTCTTATCGTGAGAGCCGTATTCTTCTGCTTGTTTCGCCATTAAGCCCACATTAGAAACGCTTCCCATAGTGACAGGGTCAAAAGCTCCGTTTTCTTTACAGAACAGAATTGCTTCATCGTAAATACAAGCATAAGAACGGTCAGGAATAACGGCTTTTGTTTCTTGCAAATCGCCATTTTTGTTCCACATTTTTCCAGAATTTCTTATCATAGCAGGCATTGAAGCATCAATAATCACATCACTAGGAACGTTCAAATTGGTAATTCCTTTGTCGGAATCAACCATAGCAAGGTCTGGTCCTTCGTCAAGCACTTGTTGTATAGCGGCTTTAATTTCGGCTTCTTTTTCATGACCTGCAATTCGCTTGTAAAGATCCCCAAGACCATTATTTGGGTCAACCCCTAATTCTTTAAAAAGGCTATCGTATTTTTCAAAAATATCTCTGAAGAAAACTTTAACCACAGCACCAAATAAAACCGGGTCAGAAACTTTCATCATAGTTGCTTTTAAGTGAACAGAGAAAAGAGTCCCTTCCGCTTTTGCTTTTTTCTTTTCTTCAGAAAGGAATTTTTCAAGTTCATCACGGCGTAAAACCGCAGCATCTAAAATTTCACCTTTTAAAAGAGGAGCTTGTTTTCTAAGAACAACTATTTCGCCCGATTCTTTAACCCATTCAATTTGGAAAGAATCGTTATCATTTAAAGTAATAGATTTTTCGGTTTCGTAAAAATCGCCACAAGACATACTTGCAACATGGGTTTTAGAATTACTAGACCATGCACCCATTTTATGTGGGTGTTTTTTCGCGTATTCTTTAACAGCTCTTGGAGCACGTCTATCAGAATTACCTTCGCGTAAAACAGGGTTCACCGCAGAACCTTTTACTTTATCATAGCGGGCTTTAATTTCTTTTTCTAGTTCATTGCTTGGATTTTCTGGGTAATCAGGAACAGCAAAACCTTTTTGTTGCAATTCAAGAATAGCCGCTTTTAATTGAGGAATAGAAGCAGAAATATTAGGCAACTTAATAATGTTTGCAGTTGGGTCTTGCGTCAAAGCACCTAAAAAAGCCAGGTCATCAGAAAAGCGTTTTTCTTCTGGAAGCTTATCTGAAAAGGCCGCGCAAATGCGAGCAGCAAGAGAAATATCTTTTGAAAGGACTTCAATACCAGCGGTTTTTGCAAAAGCAGAAACAATAGGCAAAAGGGATTGAGTCGCAAGAAAAGGGGATTCGTCAGTGATGGTATAAAAAATATTCTGTGTCATATTCCAAAAATAAAATTATTCTAGTCGCTCGTAAAATTCTTCATTAAAAAAGTTCTTTTTTCTTGAAACATTTTTGGGCGTTGGCCTAAAGGCCCCGAGCTAAAAGCGTTATTAGGTGGCGCGTGCCACCTATCCGTTCAGCCTCGCTCCCTTAAAAAGCCAACAAAAAAATCCCGCGAGTCCTAACCCATTCGGGCTTTTATCTCTAACGCAAAAGCATTCTCCACACAAAAAAACAAGCCTATAGCCCAACAAATAACATCACAAAATTCTTACAAACAAAATTGACAAGATTTTTATTCCTTAATATCTTTGAAAACGGATTGGATGGAAAAATATTTTTATGTATAAAGGAATAAAAATAATTATGAATGGTTCATCTAATACGATTTATTATGTTGTAAAATGGATTGAAATTGTATGGACAAAAATTATGAATTGGATGGGGGTATGAGATGAAGTTCAGAATATACTTATTGTTTTCTCTAGTATTTATTTTGCAAGCTTGTAATGATGTTGAATTATTTGATACTGATTATTGTTACCAAACAGGGAGTTTTGGCAATGAAATTTATTTAACACAGTATTATGCATTTGATGTTTATCATTTTAATGGGACAAAAGAAAATGAACACGTTACATTAACTCAAAGAATAAATGTTAAAGAGTTTCTTTTTCTTTATGAAGACTCAACATTTTCAAAAATAGTTGTAGATGCTTTGGGTGATACGTTGGATATACAACTAGGGCGTTTTTTTATTCGGAATATTCCTGAAAATGGTTGGGTTAAAAACGATTCTACATATAGTTTTGTTTTACAAAATGATTCTATCGTGAGAAAATGGATTATAGATGATGACTTTCATTATAAAAAAATAGATTCCGCAATTACGATAGTCAATCATGAAAGAAATGTGGATACTTTACTATTTGATATTCAAAAGAAAGACTCTTGTTTTACTTTAGGATCGATGGAACTAGATGATATGTATTGTCCTGATAAGCATATATTCACATCTGGAAAACAATATTGCGCCAATTCATCTTATAAAGATTCGTCAATTGTAGGGGTAGTTATACAATAAAAAAACGCTAGAAAACTAGCGTTTTTAACTACAAAATTTAAAAGAAAAATTATCGGATAGTAGAAGTCAAGCGGAAGGCAAGCCCGATATCGTTTAATTCTTCTTCGCTATAAACACTGAATTGGAGTTTGGACTTACCATTTTTTTTAAAAGTTCTTTTTTCTTGAAACATTTTGGGGCGTTGGCCTAAAGGCCCCGAGCTAAAAGCGTTATTAGGTGGCGCGTGCCACCTATCCGTTCAGCCTCTCTCCTTTAAAAAGCCAACAAAAAAATCCCGCGAGTCCTAACCCATTCGGGCTTTTATCTCTAACGCAAAAGCATTCTCCACACAAAAAACAAGCCTATAGCCCAACAAATAATATCACAAAATTCTTACACACAAAATTGACAAGATTTTTATTCCTTAATATCTTTGGAAACGGATTGGATGGAAAAATATTTTTATTTATAAAGGAATAAAAATAATTATGAATGGTTCATCTAATACGATTTATTATGTGGTAAAATGGATTGAAATTGTATGGACAAAAATTATGAATTGGATGGGGGTATGAGATGAAGTTAATTATTATTTATTTCCTTTCAATAATAATTTTAGGATGTAGTTTGATTGATTCTTATGATAATTGTGCTGGAAGTACAGGAAATTATGGGAAAGAAGTTGGAATAAATAAGTATTATTCGTTTAGGGAATATCATTTATACGTAGAGGAAAGATTTAATACATCCAAAAACAAAATGGAGTATTTTTACCATCATGTTTTTTTTAAAGAAAATCTGGAATTACGTGATGATTCAACGTTTTTTTATACCCAAATATGGGAACATTTTTCAGATTCAAACAGTAAAGAAATTATAGCGGATACAATGGAATATATGTCTGGTTCTTATTATATAAGGCCAGTTGAAGGCGAAAGATGGCATAAATTCCTTTTAAAAACAGATTCCATTTTTATCAAATGGAGAATTCAACGAGGCAGTCTTATAATAGATGAACAATATCATTCTGAACCCTTTATCGCTCAGCATGATTCTATATTACTTAATGTTGATTTGCAAGATTCTTGCTTTACACTTGCTGAATGGTATCAAGAACCCGACGACATATCTTTTTCTTGTTCAGACCCTTACATTTCAAAAACTCGGACTTTTTGCGCCAATTCATCTTATAAAGATTCGTCCATTGTAGGGGTAGTTATACAATAAAAACGTGATCCGCCGGCGAAGCCGGCGGTTCTTCATATACGGGCGTAGCCCTACAATACTAGCGGCGTGCAAGGGCGCGCACGTCAATCTGCCACCTGCAAGAGTCCTTACTAGGCCGCCCGTAAACGGGCACTACTTGTCAAACATAGACTGTTGTTCGCCCAATTTTTCCTCCTCGAATGTGTAATTTTTTTCTGTAAATTAATGAATTGTATTTTTGGGGCAAATAAATATAAGCTCTGAACTTTTAGAAGTTCTTATCAACAATGGACCTGATTATATTCAGGAATCGTTACGGATTGGATTAAATGAAACCATGAGAATGGAATGAGCAAAGTTTCTGAACGCTCATGCCTATGAAAGGACAAAAAAGCGAAATGGTTATGCTAATGGTTTTAAACCCAAAACATTGAATACGCGAGTGGGACCTATTACATTTGCAATACCACAAACTAGAAATTCTGATTTTTATCCTAAATCGTTAAGCAAAGGCTTGCGTTCTGAAAGAGCCTTAACCATAGCGATGATGGAAATGTATTTACACGGAGTTTCTACTCGTAATGTCACAAAAATTTTAGAATAAATGTGCGGATTAGAAGTTAGTTCTACACAAGTATCTAATGTAGCCAAAAGAATTGATGAGGAACTTAATTTATTTAAAAACAGGCCTCTGGGTGAAGATTCTGTATTGTTTGTTGATGCAGAATACCAGCGTGTTAGAATTAATGGTTTAGTTGTTGATGTTGCAAATTGGCTAGAAAAAAAACGTGGAAGATTCATTAACATATTTTGATTTTCATGAATTTTGGTGGTCAAAAATAAGAACATCTAATTGCATAGAAAGATTAAATCGTGAAATAAAAAGGCGTACACAAATAAATAGGCGTTTTTCCAAAAATTGAATCTTATAGAACGTCTCATAGGAGCTATCCTTATGGAAAAAAATGAAGATTGGATGAATGAAAATGCTTATCTTTCTACTAAAACAAATTAATTCCCGTTTTTTTCTTTTATTTTACAGAAACTTTCTGCGCTCGGCTATGCCAACTCGCACAAGTGCGGTTGGCGCAGCACTCGCTTGCGAAGTTTTACAGAAACCTCCTTCGCTCGGTCATGTCAGATTGCAAACAAGTTTGCATCTGCCGCGACACTCGCTTGTGAAGTTTTACAGAAAAATACTTGCATTATCATCCTCCTCTAATTGTTGTCGTATATACGCCTTAATTCGGTCTGCGTTTTTACCAGCAGTGTCAACATAGTAACCACGACACTAAAACACTCGGTTCCTGTACTTGTTTTTCAGTTCTGGGATTGTATCAAACAATTCCAGACTGCTCTTTCCCTTCAAATATCCCATGAAACTTGATACCGAGAATTTGGGCGGTATCGCCACAAGCATATGTATATGGTCAGGGCAAACCTCCGCCGCAATTATCTCCACATCCTTCCATTCACAAAGTTTCCTTAGAATTTTTCCTATGATTTCCCGTTTCTGGTTGTAGAGTATCTTCCTTCTGAACTTTGGTGCAAACACGATGTGGTTCTTGCAATTCCATGTGGTATGTGCTGTCGATGTATTTCTATCATTCATTTTAAATCCTTTGTGATTATTGTTACGCAGTTGGCAGACCGCATTTCAATAATAGTCAAAGGATTTTTTCATGACCGCCAGAAGGCTTTTACGGAACTACCGGCGTAGCCGGTAGTTTTCTGTATACAATAAAAAAAACGCTAGAAAACTAGCGTTTTTAACTACAAAATTTAAAAGAAAAATTATCGGATAGTAGAAGGCAAGCGGAAGGCAAGCCCGATATCGTTTAATTCTTCTTCGCTATAAACACTGAATTGGAGTTTGGACTTACCAAGTTTTTTCACTAAAGCTGCAGTCCAAGCAAGTTCACTTGCATTAGGTTGTTTTGCAGAAACTTCATCGCGGTCTTTAATATATTCCACTTCAAATAAGAAATTGTCTAAAACGCCAAATGTCGGGATTTCAAGGCCAACATAGAATGGAAGCCAGGCTTCGCCAGGTTTTAAATAACTTGGATCTTTTCTGACAAAATTAGGAACAGTTTCAACCAAGTCTTCGTCTTGTGTATAGAAACAAGCTAATTCACCATAAAGTCTTAAATTAGGGATAATGGAAAAACTAGCGTAAGTTGCTACACGGTGTGTGATATAAGAAGTATTTTGGACAACATCAATAGCATTTGTTCTGTAAGCAAATTTCATTTCAAGTGGAAATGTAAACTTCAAAGATTCTTCTACGCGGACATAACCAGTATTAGCTTTGTTGTCACTTGTAGCAAGCATAACATTTAATTGAGACAAGCCATGCTTAAATCCGAGTTCCATTGCATTGTGGGCTTGGTCACGCATCCAGAGACCGCGAGCAGACAAGTCTTTATCAATGTAAGTACCAAAGTGTGTTGATTGAGACCAGTCCGTTTTCCAATGACCAAGTTTAAAATTCAAAAGAGTGCTTTCGCCTAATTTCCATTTATAATTAACCCAATATAAATCAGCTAAAATTTTATCGTAATTTTTTCCGTCGATATTGTTACCGAATTCAGGAGCAAAAATACGCATCATAACCAAAGCGTCAAAAGCATCGGATTTATATTCAGCACCAAGGTTAGCACGAAGCCAGAGGGAAGAAAGATTATTGTCTTCGTCTTCAATAGATTTTGTGGCTTGAGTTTGTACGTTTCCTTTTAAATTCAAGGAATAATTGTCACTAGCAAAGCTTGTTCCAAGTAAAACAAGTAAAGAAGAAATAAGAAATTTGAGTTTCATAATGTCTCCGGTAAAAAAGTTTGTGAAAAATTAGCATTCTCTCTTTATTTGGCAAGGATTTTTTTGACCTAATGTAAGTTTTATTCAGTATTTTTAAAACATTTTAAAAAATCTCTTTACTATCTTTAGAAAGTAAAATCAATTAAGTAACACTTTTTGCATTTTACGGTTTGGAGAATATATGGATATCAAGAAAATAATGGTTTCTTGCTTTGTTGTAGGAACTTTAGCATTTGCCGCTGATTTGCAGCCCAATAAAACGCACGCTGTTTTAAGTGTGACTTACACCAATTTTGAAGAAGTCCCGCAGCGCAATAAAAAATTGACTTTTGTCGGTGTGAAAAAGCCAAAAAACAAAATTACGGTGCGCACCGATAATTATGGCGAAGCTACTTTCCATATTCCGCGCGAAGATTCTTATAAAATTCTTTGCCAGAGTTTAACCGGCCCGTTTGAATGCGGTGAAACGCCTTATGTTTCTCTCAAGGCTAGTTCTGGTGG
The DNA here is from genome assembly GCA_045629945.1 of Fibrobacteraceae bacterium. GTDB lineage: Bacteria > Fibrobacterota > Fibrobacteria > Fibrobacterales > Fibrobacteraceae > UBA1765. The sequence goes on along the minus strand of JAZQSE010000009.1, from coordinate 134,564 downwards.
CATTACAGTAGAATTTGACGATACTCGTGCAGAATTGGTGGGTGTTACATTTAAGGCTGGCAGTGCTGAATTAGTGCCAAGTTCTTTGAAAACATTGAATGCTTCAATTGAAGGCTTAAAGCGAAACGCTAAAGCCAAAGTTGAAATTGAGGGCCATACAAGTTCTGATGGTTCAGAAGAATTGAACCAAAAACTTTCAGAAGACAGAGCAAATAGTGTTCGCAATTACATGATTTCAAAAGGAATTGCTGCAGATAGGGTGACGGCTGTTGGCTATGGTCCAACGCGTCCAAAAGCAGATAATGCAACAGAATCTGGCAGAAAAGCCAATCGTCGTATTGAAATCAAAGTATTGAACCCAGACGAAGTAAACGTTTCTGAAGAAGAATAATGTAATACTTCAAAATTGCATTATTTTTTAATCTTGAATAAAAACCCTTTGCCTTATTACCGGCAAAGGGAATTTTTTTTATAACCTTGACGTTAAATCACACTAGATTACAGACAAGTTTTTTCCGGTGTGAGGTAGTTATAAAGAATTCAAAAAGGCTTCAGCTTTTTCAAATTGTTGAAGAATAGAATTCTTACCAGTTCCACCTTCAATATTACGTCTTTCAATGGAATAAATAAAGGTTAATTTTTCTTTGATTTCTTTTGGTGATTTTACGCCGGCATTTTCCCATTCTTCATCAGAAAGTTCTGTAAATTCTTTCTTTTGTTTAGCTGCTTCGCCAACTAAAGAACCTACAATGTGGTGTGCATCACGGAAAGGAATTCCTGATTCGACAAGTAAATCAGCTAAATCAGTTGCAAGTAATGCAGGCAACATACGATTTTCCATTTTATCAAAATTGAATGTTGCGGTTTCAAGAGCTTCTTGCATAACCTGAAGAATAACTTTTACTGTTTTTACAGAATCAATAACAGGTTCTTTATCTTCTTGAAGGTCGCGGCTATAAGAAAGGGGAGCACCTTTTACCAATGTGAAAAGGGCTGTGTAGTTCCCTATCATTCTGCCAGATTTACCACGAATCAATTCCATACTATCAGGATTTTTCTTTTGCGGCATCATAGAAGAACCACTACTGAAAGCATCGTGTAATGTAAGGAATGAAAATTCGCTAGAACTCCAGTTGACAAAGTCTTCGGCATAACGGCTAAGAGTAGAAGCTACGATAGAAAGGTCTGCTAAAAATTCTAACGCCATGTCGCGATGGCTAACGGCATCAATGCTGTTTGGGCTTGGGACTTCAAAACCAAGAGCTTTTGCAACTTGTTTTCTGCGGTAAGGGAATGCACTCCCTGCAATAGCACCAGAACCTAAAGGAAGTTCTTTATGTAAAGCAAGGAAGTTTTTTAATCTGCAAATGTCGCGACTTAAAGCAAAGAAAAAACTCATTAAATAATGGCTAAAATAAATAGGCTGGGCTTGTTGCAAATGCGTGTAACCCGGCATAATTTTTCCAAGATATTTTTTAGAAAGTTCTAAAAGGGTATTGGCTAGATTTTTTTCTAAAACAAGAATTTCTTCGGCGCGATGGCGCATATAAAGTTTAAAATCAGTGCTGACTTGGTCGTTTCTGCTTCTGCCGGTATGGATTTTTTTGCCTAATTGCCCGATTCTTTCTGTTAAAACGCGTTCAACTGCCATGTGAACGTCTTCATCGCCATCATTCCATAAAGCAACACCATTTTTATAATCAGCGAGAATCCCTTGCAAACCAGAAACAATCTGGCTGTATTCTTCTTCTGTTAAAACGCCTGATTCAACAAGTCCTTTTCCGTGAGCAATAGAACCCTGAATATCTTCTTCAATAAGTTCTTGGTCAAAAGCCAAACTAAAACTCAAATCAATCATACTTTGAGCCATGCCACTTTCAAAACGACCATCCCACATTTTTTTGGAATTACTCATAAATAAAACCTCAAGAATTTTGGTTATTTTTAAACCACAATATTATGCTTAAAAGATAGAAATTAAAATGTTTTTAAAAGGGAAGTCTGCTGTAATTTTCGCGGACGTATTTTGATGGGTATGCATTAAAATGCCACCATTCAGATGGTAAAGCAATAAAGCCAGCCTTTTTCATAATCTGGCGTAATATTTCACGATTTTTAACTTGTTCTGGTAAAAGACGGCCCGTTTTAAGAGCTTCTTTTTCACCTTGTTTACCAGCTGCCGCTTCAAAAGAATCAAAATCAGTGCCCATATCAAGAATAACACCATCAGAGTCTTTTAAAGTCAAATCCAAAGCAAGTCCAAAATTATGCATGCCGCCAGGGTTTGGGCTTGAAACAAAATGCGAATAAGGAGTGTTTCTTACTGTTTTCCGCAAAGCTTCTTGTGCGTATAATGGCCGTGCTGCATCAAAAATGACAAAAGTAAAACCAGGAAAGTCTTGTTTTAAAATTTGGATAGCTTTCTTTAATTTTTTTTCTGCATCGCGGTGTAAAAAAGCCCTTTTACCGCCACAATATAAATCGTGTCCAGAAAAATTCTCAAAAGTCCCATAGCGTAAATCTAAAACCAGTCCTTCTAAAGAAGTTATTTCAACATAGCTTTTAGATTTTTCCATTAAGGTATAAAATTTTTCAGCTTCTTTACAAAAGCGTTTAGGCTCTTTAGGCGGCGTTGGCACAAAAGGAGTGTTTACATTTTGTGCAAAACTGAACGGCAAAAAAACAAAAAGAATTACGAGCAGAGTCAATTTTTTTGGCATGGATTAGTTACCAAATAAAATATCTACACCGAATTGCAAGTAAAGCCCCATTCCTTTTGCCATAAGTGGAACAAGTTCAATATCGCCATTTTTAGAAACGTTTCTGGTAACTTGTGAGCGTTCTCTTGCATTTTCGCCACCTAAGAATCTAAGTGCCGCCACATCAAGATTTGCAAAAATATTGTCCGCTTCCACAAAGAAACGAATGCGGTTGATAAACTTTATGTCACGTGTAATGTCAAGGTTTACTCTGAAATCGGTTCTGAACAAGTCAGTGAATTCTTTGAAATCACGGATTTTTCTAGTTCCCATATCGCCTTCTTTTTGTGGCAAGCTGACTTCATAATAATAAAGTGGGCGATGCCAAGCTGCATGGTGAGAAAGAATAAAGGATAGTAAAGAATCTTTACGAGGGTAATATCTGAAATGGGTAACCATATCTAAGCGAGCATTAGATTCAAAAGGGATAGAGCGATTGTCTTTGAGCTCGTATTCGCCATAGGTTGAACCCAGATTTGTGCCAAGAGAAAAATGGTGAGATGTTTTCCATTCAAGCGTTGCAGAAGCTCCGGAAACCCATGCAAAATCGGCATCACTCAATTCTTTGTAATGAGCAAAAGCTTTTGGAGTGGGGAGTTCCGGGTTGTGATAATATCTGCCAAAAGTATGGGCTGAAAAATCTAAATATTTCGTGCGGTAACCTGCACCAATTTTAGCAGAAGTTCCAGATTCTACTAAGCCATGCATTTCACCGCCTTCAACAGAATATTCCCAATCGCTACGATAGGCGGCGTTACCAAATAATCTAAATGATTCTCCTAAACGTTTTTCAGCATCTAAAGAAGCAAGTGGAGCGCCGTTTCCATCAAAGTCAAATACAGCGCCACCAGCAAGAGAAGCAGTGTAAGAATCTTCATTCCAGTTTAAACGAGAAACCCAATGGATTACAGGAGCATTCATATCGGTAGAGGTATTGAAATTATCCGGGTAAGACCGTTCAAGAAAATGATAGTCCAATAAAAGAGAAGAACTTAAATTAGCGTTAAGGATATTTCCTTTAAAATTCTTATCAAGTCCTAGAGTGAGTTTGGTATGTTCAAAATTATAAGCATCAATCAAAGCAGCATCTACTCCAGAAACATTTTTTCGGAAAGCGGTTGTGTCGCGTAATGTATCAGAAAGATTTTCATGAACAAGACCAATGTGCCAGCTTGTACCTAGAGGAGCATTGTATTCCAAAGCAAGAACAATGTATTCCTGACTTCCTTTTATGATGTTTACGCTATTGACTTCGTCTAAACGCTGTGCGGTATCTTGCCGGACTGTGTATTCATCATTACTATAAAGAGCACGTAAAGCCCAAGAGTCACCAGTAGAATCGTTACCTGTTAATTGCACATAACCATCATAGGCAGTCATATTATACGGGTCCGAAGAAGACACACGGCAGTCGCTGCAATCTTCTTCACTTTTTGAAAATTCAGAGAAAAATTTATCGCCCATATTTTGAAGCATACCCGGGTTTAAAACGCGGACAGAAGCTTTTAATTCATTCCATATAAAGAATGGTGTACTTATGTTTCCTTCAAACATTGTTGTGGCAGCAGAAACTCTTCCGGAAAGGCCTTTTTCCTCAACATCAGGAATATATTGGAGTGCGGTTGCCAACCCTTCTGTTACAGGGCCTTCACCATAATCGTCGTGAAATTCAAGTCCACTAAGAACATGAGGATTTATAACGGAAAAGTTTCCTGGAAATCCAAAATCTAAGTGCCGCATATTAGGCACACGTAATTTCCCTAAATGGTAGGCTATATCACCAGCTCTAGAACCATCGTAATAAAGAGCACTTGAAAAATCTTTTTGTCCTGAAATGCCAGGCATCTGGCTTAAGTGCTCGGTGAGGTCAAAACGCATACCAGCTGCATCTTCTAAAGATTCGACTTTAACTTCACGTTTAGCTTCAAAACGTTTTGTTTCTTCACCGCTGATGATAGTGCTTTGTCCTAAATCGCGGACATTTGGAACCAATTGAACAACAACATCTAGATAGTCAGCAAATTCGTTTGCTGCGATAGAAAGCGTGTCATAACCTTCTTTGTAAAAAACAAGTTTTGCATTTTTTGAATCAAGTTCTAATTCGAAACGGCCCTGAGCATTAGTTTTTCCAATTTCTTTGCCGGATTGGTAAGTGATTTTAGCATCAGAAATAGGCATATCGGTTTCAGTTTCAAGCACTACACCGATAAATGGAGTCTGGGCTCCAAAAGCAAAAAGAATAGCTGTATTCATCCAAAAAAATACAGAACGCAATGACATATAATCCTCAAAAAATATTATGAACCGATTACATCCACAGAGAGTTATAATGCTGAATGCAACCTGTTCTAGATTGGATAAAAGTAGAAAATTTTATGTTAGGATATTTGTGGTTTAGAACTTCAATAGGGAAAAGTCTGTATTCGTAGAACTTCAGAAATTATTTAAAATCAAAACAATAAAAGGAGAGAATTTTCTAAAATTTACAAAAACATTTTTTGAACTAGACTATGCTTTCTTTTTTCTTTATGTCTCTTGTCGTGGCTTTAGCTCCAGGGCCGGATAATTTTTTTGTCTTAATGCAAAGTGCTTCATTTGGTAGGCGCGCCGGTTTTTTAGTTATAGCTGGTATTTCTACCGGAATTTTAATCCAGACTCTTTTACAAATTTCAGGTCTTTCTCTTTTGGTAGTTCATTCGCCAAAGGCATTTTTTGTTCTTCAATGTCTTGGTGCTTGTTATCTTCTTTATTTAGCCTTTCTTTCTTTTCGCTATGTTCCGGGGGAAAAATCATCTAAAGGGGTAGAAGCCTTATCTTCTCTAGCTCTTTATCGCCGTGGCTTGCTGATGAATCTTTCAAACCCAAAAGCAGTACTTTTTTTACTTTCCTTTTTGCCGCCTGCTGTAAATCCATCTCTTTCTGTACCGGTGCATTTACAAATAGCAGGTTTAGGTTTTATGTTCTTGCTTTCAACTTTAATTGTTTTTGGTGGGGTAGCTATTCTTGCAGGGAGTTTAAGGCCCTTTCTAGAAAAACACCCAAGGTTTGAAGTTTATTTACAACGCCTTTCCGGAGTTGTTTTTGCAATACTTGCAATTTCTCTTTTTGCCAGTTGATTTACGAACAACGCAAGCGTTGGCCAACTCTTATAATGGAATTACGGCGAAGGCCATTCAATTTGCAAAGCTTCTGAACAGAAATCCCATACATCCGAGCAATTTTTCCAAGAGTATCGCCCCTGCGAACGCGGTAAATTCTGTATTTGGAAAGTTCGGACTGGATTAAATCATAATCGGTTTCTAAATCTTTTAACGCAATTTCAGTGCCATTAGCTAAAACAATTCCGTCTGCAAAATCAAAAATCAAAGAAGGGTCGATAGACATTTTCTTGTATGTGATTTCAAAATGCAAGTGAGAACCCGTAGAACGCCCCGTGTTACCACCTAAACCAATGAGTTGTCCAGAAAAGACTTTTTCTCCATATTTAACCAGTCGTTTTGAAAGGTGAGCGTAAACAGTTCTTGTGCCATTATCGTGTTCTAAAACGATATAATGCCCATAACCGCGACGTTCATAAGCGGCTTTTACCACTTTACCAGAAAAGGCGGCAAGAATAGAATCGCCTTTAAATACTTTAACATCTATACCTTTATGCATTCTGTATTTACGAACGCCATAAGGAGATGTAATCCGAACTGCTCGCCCTGTTGGTAGAGTAGCGTTTTCAAAGAACAAAGTCTGAGAAGAAGTTGAGTTGAATTTTTCTGAATAAGAAGAGTCTAAAGCGTTTTCTGGTTCACTATCAGAAGTTTCATTGGCGTAAAGTTCTTGATTGCTTTCATTTTCTAAAGAATCTGCAATAACGGCTTCGCCTTCTTTTTCCAAGAGAACTTCGTGTTTAGGGATAAAAATTTTAGGTTGGTCTGAATTTGTCGGAGTACTAGAAGTTTTGTCTAAAGAAAGTAAATTGCGAAAGAATAAAAATGGACTATCTGATTTAGTTTCTGCATAATTTTCATTTTGTGAAACGTTTTGTCGTTTCCCTGTATGTGCATAGGTAAGAGAAAAAGCTATGCAAAGCACATTGAGTAAAATCAATATTCGCAAAAACATGGCTAAAGGATAGAAAATTTTTGCAAAAATTCCAGTAGAATACTTATATTTGGTCTGTAAAACTTTAGGTTAAAGGATTTTTATATGGCAAAAAAAGTTCAAGACGCACTAAAAGACCTCGTTTCTCTTTGCAAACGTCGTGGTTTTATTTTTCCAGGTTCTGAAATTTACGATGGTTTGGCCAATACTTGGGATTATGGTCCGTACGGAATTGAATTAAAACGTAACATCAAAAACCTTTGGTGGAAAAAATTTGTTTCTTCTCGCCCTGATGTTTTAGGTCTCGATAGTTCCATTCTTTTGAATCCTAAAGTTTGGGTTGCTTCTGGTCATGTCGGTAATTTTTCTGATCCATTAGTTGATTGTAAAGCTTGTCGTGAACGTTTTCGCGCTGACCAACTTTTAGAAGAAAAATTGGGTGACGGAGCCGCTGCTGGTAAAAATTTCGAAGAAATTGATGCCATGATGAAAGAAAATGCTATTGAATGCCCGAGCTGTGGCAAATCAGATTGGACTCAACCAAGAGCATTTAACTTAATGTTCCAGACAGAAATTGGTGTTGTAGAAGGTGCTGGTAACAAGGTTTATTTACGCCCAGAAACGGCTCAAGGTATTTTTATCAACTTTAAAAATATCATGGATAATGTTCGTCCTAAAATTCCTTTTGGTGTAGGGCAAATCGGTAAATCATTCCGTAACGAAATTACTCCGGGTAACTTTATTTTCAGAACTCGTGAATTCGAACAGATGGAACTTGAATTTTTCTGTGAACCAGGAACAGAAGTTGAATGGTACAACTACTGGAAAGAATTCTGCATGAAATGGCTTGTAGAAGAACTAGGCATTACAGAAAATAAACTTCGCTTGCGTGAACACGCTAAAGAAGAACTTTCCCATTATTCTAATGGAACAAGTGATGTTGAATACGAATTTCCATTTGGTTGGGGGGAACTCTGGGGTATTGCTAGCCGTACTGATTTTGATTTAAAACAACACCAAGAACATTCTCGTGTTAAACAAGAATATTATGATGCCGTAAATAACAAACGCTATGTGCCGTTTGTTGTTGAACCATCTCTTGGCGTTGACCGTTTGTTGCTTGTACTTCTTTGCGATGCTTACGATGTAGAACAACTTGAAAATGACGAACGCACGGTTATGCATTTCCACCCAAGCGTAGCTCCTGTCAAGGCTGCTGTTTTGCCACTTGTTAAAAAAGGCAAGGTAAAAGAAAAAGCCGAAGAAATTTTCCAGAAGCTTATTAAGCGTTGGAATGTGGAATACGATGAAACCCAGTCTATTGGTAAACGTTATCGCCGTCAAGATGAACTTGGCACACCATTCTGTATTACAGTTGATTTTGATACAGTAGGCGAAGGCGAAAGTGATGCTTCTAAACTTGGTTTTGTAACGGTTCGCGAACGCGATTCTATGAAACAAGAATTAGTAGCGATTGAAAATTTAGAAGCTTATCTTGCTGAAAAAATCGGTTATTGATTTTTATAGAATAAAAAAAAGGCGCTTTTTTTAAAGCGCCTTTTTTTTTGTTAATCTTGGTCTGTTTGCAAGAATTCACTTAATGAATAAGCGTAGCAAACGACATCACCAGTTTCTTGCAATCGAAACGCTTTAATATGCCCAATGCCTTCAAATAAAATGGCGTCATCAAGGTTGTCAAATCTTGAAATAACGGGGAGTCTTGATTTTTCAAAAGGGTAGCCTTGTTGCAAAATAGCGGCACATTCGTATTCTGGGTCCATATCGTAAATAGCCAAATGTAAACCCTTATCGGCTTCGTTCCCATCAAAAAGGATTTCTGCCCCTTCAATAGAGTCTCCGATTTTAACAGAAAAAGAGCCGACAAGACCTTTTTCTTGGAGTGATTTACACCATAAATCGAAATCAATTTGTCCCATAAACCTTCACTATTGTTTATGTTGGAAAAAGACCAACAACTTTCCCAAAGATATATTTTTAATTGTTTAAAAGTAGAGTTCTATTTCTTGAGTGTGAAAAATGACAAATAAAATTTCCCGAAAGTAAAACTTTCGGGAAATTTTATGGAAAAATATGCAATAATTTTTAATGAAGCTTTTCTGCTGCTTGGAGAACTGCAAAAATCATACCAGGACGGAAATACTTTCCGGCAGTATATTTTAAAGCAGTGCTATGCAAAAGATGGAAAAGAGTTTCTGCTTCCACTTTATTGGCTTTAGCCACTTTTCCATAAACTTTATTAAATACAGCAAGCGTGCGCGGTAAAGCTGGAGAAATTCTTGAGTCAGCAAGAATAGCTTTAGAAGCAAGCAAAGCTTTGTGTAATTTTTTTGCATTAGCAGAAGAAAGGTTTAAAGCATTTTGCAATGTTTCAGAGTGGAGTTTGCAACTGCCGTTAAAGCCTTCCGGAGCAGCAAATGGAATTCTGGCTTCGTCATAAAGGTTACGAACCATACTATCCAATAAATCTTCTGCTTCTGATTTCATACCATGAAGAGTCATTGCAGAAGCAATGCTATATTGGATGCCAATCCAAACATCGTGTGCCTGGAAATTAAATTCATCAAGAGGAGAACCATCTTTATGAACCAAGTTAGCGCAACCAATTAAGGAACTGTTTTTCTTGTAATTTGTTTCAAAGATTTTCTTCAATGTTCTACGAGCTTTATCTTCGTCAGTAATCGGAGAAAGATCTAAAAGTCTAAGGTAAGTGTCTGCAAGCATAGCGTCTGCAAATACGTCATCATTATCAAGGTCAAGTTTTTTCTTCCAAGAATCTTTAAATGCTTTTGGACAACAAGAAGTAAGCCATTCCTTTTTATAACGGCGGTATTCTTTACGGGATAAATCCAAATCTTCTGGAATTTCTGCAGTATTCAACCAATGGTTGATTTCAGAAACGGCAAGAACATAATCTTCTGATAAAGAAAGTGTTCCGGCTGTTTTCTTGCGTAATGTTTCAAAATGAGCAAAATCCACATCTTGCATTTCAAGTGGGGTGGCAAAGAAATGGAAATAACCTTCTTTTTCATCCCAAAGAGCGTTGTGGAAATCTTCTGCTGCAATTTCAGATTTAGCGACCCAATCAACGGCTTTATCTTTATCACCAAGAATGTCGGCAATAGCGGCAGCTGCTCGTAAACCAGCAATCCAAAGAGAACCGCAATAAACTGAAATACCATGGCTTGAAAGGTTATCAAAAGTATCATCAGTGCCATGAGTCAATGGGAAGGTTTGGCCTTCGCCCACCATGCGTTCTAAGTATTCCATGCAAGCATATACAGCTTCTTTGCATTCTTGTAAAATGGAAATGTTTCCAGAAACGCGATAATGGCGTAAAACCATCAGCACAAATTTCGGAGCTAAATCTTTCCATTCTTTAACATTGTGCCAATCGTAAGCATCTGGTTTTGCATCAAATGGACTGCCAAGGTCATGAATAACAGCACCATAAACAGCACGTGGGCCTTCTAATTTTGGATCTGGCAAATCGGCGTATGGGTGGTTTACATATTCATGATGGCGGCGTCTTGTGTTATCTACATCGAGAATTGCTTTTGCAAAGCGTTGCATTACAGCGCCATCAAGACGAGGCATTAACTGGAGTAATGCAAAACTACCATAGAAATAAACATCTAAAGAGTTAAAGAAAGGGTAGTCTGCGCATTCACGAACAAGAAAACGATCTTCTTTATCCCAGACAGTAGCTTCTGCTAAGAAACTTAAGGTATTTAAAGCCAAGCTTCTTGTTTTATCGATAGCAGCTTTTGAAGTAGAAATACGTTTTAAAGCATTTTCAGGGATTAAATTTTGATAAACTTTTAAAGAATCTCTAAAGAGAGAGTCGTTTTTCAAGGCTTCAAGAAGTATGGCACGAACACGGCCAAAAGGTTCCGGGAAGAAAGTGGTGTATTTCTTTTGACTTTCAAGGCCATTCAACTTAATCTGAGGGAAGTCTAAAACCATGTTAAATTGGAAAGAAACTTTTGCTTTAGGTTTTAAAACAGCTGTTACTACGAGAGCCGTTGCAATAGTTTCACGTCCGCTATAAACATTTTTCACAAAAGTTTTTGAAATTCTACCACTTTGGAGAGCTTCTTTCAAAACAGACGCTTCGTCATCAATGTAGCACATTGGTTTCACAGAAACGTTGAGGTTGTCTTTTTCGTTCCAGGCAGCGCTTATTGCCATACAACCATCAAAATCGCTTTCCACTAAACGTTCCTGGTTGTAGAATTCAACGCCGCGAACCAGTCTGCCATCATCGGCTTTCAAGTCAAAACGAACCGCTTTTGGATTTCTTGCAGCAGGAACCAAGACAAAAGAAGAATCTTGAACACCTTGGCGATCTTTACGAACCTGATAACCGCATAAGGATTCCTGCATTTGAACAATAGTCACTTCTCGAGTTTCTTTTGAAGTATTTTCTAAAGTGTATTCAGTCGCAGAAACAGGGAGACTAGAAAGTCTTTCGTTTTTAGGGATAACATAACTGAATTGTTCGCGTTCAATCTTTATATTTTTTGAAGAGAATTTTGTTTCACTGACAGGATAAAGAGCGCGATAATTCATTTTTGCAGGGTCAAAACCAGGCACGCCTAAAAATTCATTTTCCTCACCCCATGCCGCACTAAGGGCAGAAGAGGTAGATATTGGAAAACCAACGCAACCATCAAAGAAATCAATTAAAACAAAACGATTCAATTGTGCTGAAGATTTGTCACCTTTATTCAACAAGGCTTGGGTTCTGTCGCTCCATTCAATATTCCAACGGACAAAAGCATCTGCGTTATTAGCAAAGAATTTTTTGTCATTGACAATTTTTGCAAGTTTTTCTTCGGCTTCTTTTAAAACTAAGCCGGCAAAAAGAGATTCACCTTTAGCGTTACGCAAAGTATATTTGGCGTCTTTTTGTTGGAATGAAGCAAAATTAAAAATTTTAAGTCTGGTATCTTTTTCTACAACAGCTTCTCTGAAAAAGAAATTGTTGAGACGCATATCGGCTGGATTTTCTGAACGAACTTGAATGCCAGGAACAAGATTCATTACAGGGGTTGTTCCGGCAGGCGTAACAGTAAATGTAGAACCAATACCGCCAACAGCAATACCTGTTGAGGAAGGAGTCGTTGAAAGAGGAGTGTACCAAGGTTGTATAAATTCAACAGCAAGTCCTGGAGTCATAAGGTGCTTAACTGAATTGTCAATTTTGGCATTCTGGAGATAATCCGAAAATTTCATAGAATCCTAACCCGAAATAAAAGTGAAACGTGTCCCAAAATTAGATATTTTTCGGTAAGATTTGCACCTGGTTTTTAATAAATACCTTAAAAAAGATAAAGAAACTTTGATATTACTGAAAAAAGATTTTTTAACAGAGTTTATTATATTTGGTCTCATGTTTTCATTTGGTGTTATGGCCTCTGGTGGCGGAAGTAATTTTAAAGCCTTGCTTTCTAAAGTGAAAGAAGGATTGTTGCCTGCAAAATGTCTTTTTTTAATAGTGAATAATGGGGATTGCGGAGCTGTTCAAATAGCAAAAGAATATGGAATACCTTGTTTTCATATTTCTTCAAAAACCCATCCGGATGAACATGAATATGAAAAAGCTTTGCTTAAGGTATTTGAAGAAAATCCGATAGATTTGCTATTGTTAGCGGGTTATATGAAAAAAATTCCGGATTCTCTTGTTGAAAAGCTTCCGGAGAGAATTCTAAATATCCACCCTTCACTTTTGCCTAAATACGGTGGCAAGGGTTTTTGGGGGTTAAATGTTCACAGAGCTGTTATTGAAAATCAAGAAAAAGAATCAGGAGCAACGGTCCACCTTGTTTCTTCTGAAATTGATAAAGGTAAAATTTTAGCACAGACTTCGGTACCAGTTTTAGAAGGGGATTCTCCAGAAGAACTTGCTGCAAGAGTTTTAAAGCAAGAACATTCTCTTTATTGGAATACGGTTTTAAATTACGCTAAAACATTGGGACTTCTCTAATGAAAAAAAAGACTCTAGAATTTTTACTAGATGTAAAAAATCCATTTGAAGGAGAAAAACTTCTAAAAGAGTATGCAAATGGAAAAATCATTATTGGAGTTGATGAAGTCGGCAGAGGCCCTTTGGCCGGTCCGGTAGTTGCTTGCGCTGTAGTTCTTAAAGATTCTTGTATTTGCGATTCTTTAAACGATTCTAAAAAAATACCAAGAAAAAAAAGAGAGGCAATTTTTGAGCAAGTGAAAGAATCTTGTGCATGTTATGCTATAGCTAGTGCAAGTGTTGAAGAAATTGATTCTTTAAATATTCTCGAAGCTAATTTTTTGGCTATGCGTCGTGCTCTTTCTGCGATAGGTATTTTGAATTTAGAACATACTTTGCCAGAATTACCTATTGAATCTAATGGGGTATTGAAAACGTCAGATAAATTTTTAATTGCTGTTGATGGGAATTTATTAATCCGGAAAGTTAATGAAGAATATCAGATTCCTGTTGTAAAAGGCGATGCCAAAATAGCGTCTATATCAGCGGCTTCTATTTTAGCCAAAGTGTATAGAGATCGTTTAATGGATAAATTAGGTGAAAGTTTTCCCATGTATGATTTTTCAAATAACGCTGGCTATGGGACAAAAAAGCATTTAGAAGCTTTGCAAAAATACGGACTTTCTCCTGTTCATAGAAAAACATTTCGCCCTAAAAGTTTAAATCTAGAATAGAAATTTTACCCCTAAACAGGGAAAATAAAAAATGAAATGACCATTTTATGCAAGTAAAATGGTTAAACAAAAAGTCTTTATTGCTACAAGCTAAAAACTAATTGCTGCCTTCTAGTTTATTTTTCTTATAATGAGAATCGCCTACAAATAAGAACAGTAAAAAGCCAACTAAAACGGCGATAGAAGCGCTGAAAAAAACTGTGGCGTAATTAAAATAATCTGCAATAATTCCGCCAATAAAAACGCCTGAACCAATGCCTAAATCCCAGCCAGAAAGATAAGTGCTAGAAGCTGTTCCGCGTTGGTTGTGTCTTGCCATATTGACAAACATGGTTTGATAACCTGGGCATAAAAAGCCATGAGCAATGCCTACAAAAAGAGCCGACCCAAAAAAGACAACAGGAGTATGAAAGAAAGAAAATGCTCCATAGGTTAAAACCAGAATAGCAAAGCCGATTTTAACGCAAATCAAAAGGTAGCCTTTATCAACATAAGGACTTGTAAGAAGGCGGCTTGCAATCATTCCGACAGCAATTAAAGCATAAAAATAACCAGTGCCACTTTGGAGATTGATTTCTTCGGCATAGAGGTTCATATAATTGATAACAGGGCCATAAGCTAAGCCAACGAAAATAATACTTATAAATTGAGGAATTGCGTTTGTTAAAAAGAATCTGTCTAAAGAAAGCCCTGTATTTTTCTTTGCTGGTATTTTAAGTGGAACTTTTAAAAAAGCAAGTAAGATTAAACCTAGAATTCCTATCCCTAGAGATGTGCGGAACAAAAGTTCTACACCAAAAAATTCTTTAAAAAATACGCCAAACATTGGACCAAGAGCAAAAGCTAAATTCGTTGTTACTCCAAAATAACCAATGCCTTCGCCGCGGCGTTCTGCTGGTAAAATATCAATAGCAACCGTGTTTCCAGAAGTACTTACAATTCCGAAGGCGAGCCCATGCAAAAAACGTACAAGAGCTATTAAAGCAATAGCTCCGGCAAAAATATAACCGCAAAACATTGAAGCAAAAATGAAATAAGTGATAAAATAAAGTTTTTTTCTAGGAACGGAATCAACTAAAAAGCCTGCAAATGGTCGGCAGAGAAGAGCTCCGACAGCATATAGAGCAAGCGTAACACCAATAGCCGTATTACCTGCTTTGAAATTATTTAATAAATATTCAGGGAGTATGGGTAATAAAGCGTAAAACGCAAAGAATAATAAAAAGTTAGTAACGCAAATAAGAAAAAAATCAGGCGTCCAGATTTTTGTTTTTAGCATAATTAAACGTATTTTTTCAACACATGTTTTGAAGAAACAAAGTAATCAATACCGCTGATTAAAGTGATAGCAGTAATAACTCCCATAATAATTGGAGGTATAATATTCCACGATTCTGTTAAAGCTGGGATTAATTTTTGAATAGGGTCTAAAGCACCGGTTAATATGATAACAATACCAATGCCTTGTAAAGCGGTTTTCCATTTTCCTGAACGCCTTGCTGGCATAATAACGTTTTCTGCAGCGGCAAGAGTTCTTAATGTTTCAACACTTGCTTCGCGGAAATAAATGAGAGCAACCATCCAAACAGGAGCATATCCTGTAGCAATAAAACTTAAGAAAATGGTCATGTTTGAAATTTTATCAGAAAATGGATCTAAGTATTTTCCTAAAGTACTCACTTCTCCCATTTTTCTAGCAAGATAGCCGTCTAAAAAGTCTGTCAGCATAAAACCTAAAACCATTAGTAAAGCAATAAGTTTTAAGGCAAAAGTATTGTTTGAATAATCCAAGTCGCCGTCATAAAAAAAGACCCACAAAAAGAAAGGCGTTAAAATAATGCGACTCATTGTGATTTGGCTTGCAATAGAAAGAGGTTTTCTGTGTTCTGAATCCCGATAATACCAATAAAGGTAAGCTATAGTAGCAGCACTCATAAGCAAAAGAGAAGAAACCATACAAACTTGCTTGTAATGTTCTAACCCAAGCAAATAAACGCCCATTGTAATGATAATGGACAAATTGGCAAGTTTTGCCCAGTTCCCGCGACGAATCATTTTGCCTTCGCGTAGAATAGCTAAAGAGAAAATAGTATGAGCGATTAAGCGTAAAAATAAAACAATAGCACCAATTCCTAAAAGAAGTTCTACATCATTGTTTTTGACTTTGTCATAAATAAAAATACTACCAAGAACAGATACTGAAAGGAGTCCGTCAACGAAATTAAGCCAAAGGCGGTAATAAGGTTTTTCAACTTCTTGAGTTCTAAGTTTATAAAGTTTGACCCAACCAATAATCAATACGCATAGAGTACAGGCTGTTGCCATTGGAAGCATGGCGTTCCATATAAAAAAACTGATAGCTATAAGTAATGTGAATTGAACATAATTCCAAATTCTTCCCCGTAGGCGAAGAGCTTTGTTAGATTCTTTTTCATTCATACTTAGTCTCCAATAATCGTTGGGCATGTTCTTTTGCCGTTTCCGAAGACGGTTCTCCTAACATGCGCACAATTTCAAAAATACGATTTTCTTTGGACAATAAAGAAATTTCTGTAAAGGTTCTGCCGTTTTCTTCATGTTTTTTTACGGCTAACTGGGAATCAGCTCTGCATGCAACCTGGTGTAAATGCGTAATAGTTAAAACTTGGTGGGTTTTCCCAAGTTTACGCAAGGCATCTCCAATTTTATTGCCTATTTCTCCGCTTATCCCGGAATCTACTTCGTCAAAAATTAAAAGCGGTGTAGTGTCTGTTTGGGCTGTTACCGTTTTAAAAGCCAAAAGGACTCTTGAAAGTTCACCACCAGAAACAGCTTTTTGAAGGCTTTGTTCACCTTCACCGCGGTTGGGGGCTAAAAGAAATTCAATTTTATCAATTCCTGTTGGAGTTGGCTCTGTTTCTGCAAAAGATGTTTTAAAACGAGCTCCTTCCATTCCTAAAACTTGTAATTCACTTTCAACCGCCTGGTCTAAATCTTTGGCTTTTGCTTTTCTTGCATCAGATAATTCTTTAGCTAAAGAAAGCACTTGTGCTTTTGCTTTGTTGAATTCTTTTTCGAGTTCTTCTAAATCAGAATCAAAATTTTCAAGACTTTCTAATTCTGTTTTTCGCTTTTCACAAAGAGCAATTAAGCCCGCTTCGTCGGTTTTATATTTTCGTTTTAAGCGTTGTATTTTAGCAAGTCTAGCATTAATGCGGTTTAATTCACTTTCTGAAATAGAGGTTTCAGGAGAAATTCTCAAAAGATCTTGAAGGGTGTTTTCAAGAGGTGAAAGGGTTTCTATAACTTGTTCGTGCCAAGAAACGTATTTAGGAAGTTTAGAAGAAATATGCCTGAGTTTAAATTCTAAAACACGTAATTTATCTAACAGCCCGTTTTCGCCATCAGTTAATTCAGAAAGTTCTTCAAGAAAATGTCGTTCTGTTTCACCTTTCGCTGCATTTGTAGTTTTTTCATCTAGTTCATTTTCTTCACCAAGTCGTAAAGCCGCTTCCTTCAATTCTTCGTATTGGAATTTTATAAAATCTTTTTCAGCAGCAAGGCGTTCTGCCTGTTCTTTTGCACTATCTATTTTTTTTGAAATGAAAACTAAAGAGTCGTAAGCATTTTTATACTCTAAAAGTAAATCAGGTAAGGCACAATAAGCATCTAATATCTGCGTATGTGTTCTTGTATCTCTTAATAAAAGCTGTTCACTTTGCCCATGTAATTGTAAAAGTTCATCGCCAATGGTTTGTAAATTAGCAATAGGAACAAGCACTCCATTTATACGTGCTCTAGATTTTCCAGTAGAAGAAATTTCTCTGTGAAGAATCAATTCTTCGTCACAATCGATTTCAAAATTTTTCAGTAAATCCTGAACTTTCTTGTTTTTGGAAATATCAAAAGAAGCTTCTATACTTGCTTTGTCTGAACCAGAACGGATAGCAGTTGCTGAAACTTTTTCACCACAAACGGCCCGAAGAGCTTTTAACAAAACCGATTTGCCGGCTCCGGTTTCACCAGTGATGGCGGTAAAACCATTTGAAAAAGCAATAGTTGCTTCAGAAATCAAAGTAAAATTACGAATAGAAAGTTCTTTAAGCATACAGATAATTTAAATGATTTATTTTTCAAAAACAACGACGCTACGGTATATTGGCCGACCTTCTTTTCTGTATTTTACTTCAAATCCGGTCATGATTCCTTCGGTTGGTTCAGCTTCGTTTCTTTGTGTAACGGTGCAACCAGGGAAAGCATCAAAATATTCTAAAGCCCATTCATTATATTCTTTATGGTCTGTGCCCCAGAAGAAATTTCGTTTACCAGGTTTTAAAGTTCTTGCCACTTCTTTTAAAAAATCAGGTTTAAGCAAACGATTCTTATGGTGGCGTTCTTTAGGCCATGGGTCAGGAAAATACATGTGGAAAGTGTCAACAGAATTATCTGGAACGCGGTCACGTAAAAAGTAAAAGATATCACCGCGTAACATTGCCGTATTGCCAAGCGTATTTTTTAAAATTTTTCGCATGGCAAAAGCTGCCCAAGTGTAATCCCATTCACTACCTAGAATAAATTTTTCTGGGTGGCGGTTTCCGTATTCGGCTAAAAAAGCACCACGACCAGAGCCTACTTCAATTTCTATACAATCATTATGGTTTGGAAAAATTTCTTTCCAGTCAAATTGCTCTTTATGAGCTAAACCATCAATGGTGCGTTCTGGCTTTTTAGGGTCTTCTAGAGAACGGCGGTGTGTAAAATGCCACAAGCCCTTTAAATTTTTGTCAGCAGCTAAATCGCGATAAAATTCTGGGACAATGACTTCAGAATTCATAAAAGAACCTTTACCTTTTCTTTCCAAGAATCAGGAATTTTCTTTTCCATAACAGAAAGAATGTGCTTTTCAGGGTATTTCATTGAAAAATGGTTAAGTACCAAACATTTACATTTTGCTGAATCGCCAATTTCTTCTAAAATGCGCACGATTTCATTTAAATGAGAATGCGATTTCAGGTGAGCCATTTCTTCGTCTTCATCATTAAGGAATGTGCATTCCATAACAATAATTTCAGAATCTAAAAGATAAGGCATTTTTTTCAGACTTTCTGTTTTACAGTCTCCCATAAATGAAATGAGAGGCTCGTAAATATCATTTGTGATTTTTTCTCCGGAAAGCCTTTTCTGAATAAGTTCTTCTGGAGTGGCGTTCAGAAGTTCTTGTTTTAATTTCTTCTTATAGCGGAATAAAGTGCACCCCATTGAAGGAATAGAATGTTCAACGGGGAAAATTTCTAAAGCTAAATCTTTTCTATAGGCTAAATGAACGCGTTCATTAGGAACCACAGCCTGGATTTCAGGGTAACGGAATTTATATTCAGGCACGTTTTCAAACAAAGCTTCTGCTTTTATCCAAGCTTTCGCTTTTTCAACAAATGGTTCTGGAATGTAATAAATAGCATCTTTTGCAATACCAGTCATTTTTCTTAAACTATGATGGCGCATTAAGCAGCGGGCGTGGTCACCATGAGCGTGTGTTAAAAAAAGATGGTTTATAGGGACTGCCGAAAGTGGACACTCTCCAATATCCACCATAAAATCTAGTTCTGGAATCTGTAAATAAGTTGAAAGTCCGCTTATTGAAAATCCATTAAGTGAAAAATGCGGCAAATCGAGATTTACTTGCCGTAAAGCGTTGTGAATATTTTTGTTTTCACTAGCCAAAGGAACTTCCTAAGTTGAAAATGCAAAAAAAAGCTAATTTTTATGGCCAAAATTTAGAAAATTTTACAAAAAAACTTGATTTAAAAAGAGAAAAACTATCTAAAAGAAACTAACTTGCCAGAAAGCAAATTATTCTGTATAAATAGCCCTATTTTTGAAAGATATTTTCTTGAATAATAGTTCAAAAAAAAGTAAACGGGATGTTTAAAATTTGAGTAAAATCATTTTTTTTTGTCCTTTTTTAAAAGAATAGGTTAGTTTTATGGAATGTTGTACACACGCCCTAAAATTTTAGTTGTAGATGATACCAAAACAAACATTGAAGTTTTAGAAGGTATCCTTTCAAAAGATTACGATATATTCGTTGCTTTAAATGGTCGTAAAGCGATTGAACTTGTTCAAAAAATTAAACCAGATTTAGTTCTTCTTGATGTAATGATGCCTGAAATGGATGGTTATGAGACATTGCGTCAAATAAAAAAAATGCCGGAAAGTGAAGATTTACCCGTAATTTTCCTTACCGCAAAATCAGATTCAAGTAGCGAAGAAGAAGGTCTTTCTTTAGGGGCTGTAGACTATATCACTAAACCATTTTCTCCTAAATTAGTTTTATTGCGGGTTCAAAATCAACTTTACTTTAAAAAGCATCGAGATTCTTTAAATAGTCAAGTGGTCAACAAAACAAAATCACTCAGACAAACACTGAAAGTAATGCTTACAAGTCTTGCGGCTCTTGCAGAATATCGCGATAATGAAACTGGCGGTCATATCCGCAGAACCCAGATGATTGTTCAGCGTCTTGCAGAAGTTTTAAGTAAAAACCCAAAATTTAAAGAAGATTTCCCATCTCCAGAAATTATTGATTTTTATGCGACAGCAGCTCCTTTACATGATATTGGTAAAGTAGGCATTCAAGATGATATTTTAAGAAAACCTGATAAACTCAATGAAAAAGAAATGGCATTAATGCAAACTCATACTTTATTAGGTTATGAAGTTTTGCAGCACACAACTGCTGATTTAAATGACGATGATAACATGACTGATGCACGGCAAATGGTTGAAATCGCAGCGAATTTAGCAGTTGCTCACCATGAACGCTGGGATGGAACGGGGTATCCTAAGCATTTGAAAGGAGAAGAAATACCTGTTTCAGCTCGCTTAATGGCTGTTGCTGATGTTTATGATGCACTTGTCTCTCCGAGAATTTATAAAAAGGCTCAAAGCCATGAAGAAGCTGTAAGCATTATTTGTAAAGAAAGTGGTTCTCATTTTGACCCAGATGTTGTAGAAGCTTTCTTGACATTTGCAAATGATTTGCCGGATATGTACAAGCAATTCGAAAATACGGAAAAGGAATATGCCATCTAAAGGCTCAAGAGAAACACTACGTAGAAGAATTACGTTAGCTTTTTTCTTTCCGCTGATTATTTTTGCTGCGGCCTTTCTTGGCACCATGCTTATAATTGGCAAATCTTTTATCATAAACAGTATTTATGATAATTGTGAAAATGTTATCGAACAATCTTCTCTTGATATAACAAGTGCTTTTGATAACAATATCTTTGCCTTTCAGGAAATGTTACGAAAGGTACAACAAGCCAAGAATCCTCTGGCTTTGAAAGCTTTAATTCGCTCTGATTTTATTTTAAAGCAAAATTTCCTCAACGTTTATTATGGTTCAATCAATAACCAATATGTGAGCATTAATAAGCACACATCAACTCAACTGCACCAACCCAATATTAAAACACTACCATGGTATAATGAAGCGATAAAAAACAAAAATATGGTTTATACCGGTCCAAAGCGCGTTTTAAAAATGAATAGTAAAAATGCTTTGACGGTATCGCAGCCAATATGGTCTCATGATAACAAACACCCTCAGGGCGTTTTTGCTGTAGATTTGGATTTAGATTCTTTCAGGCATATTTTTACAAATGTCTCAAGAGAATTTGGTGGCATGACGGCTCTTGTCCGTAATGACATTGTCTTGACTTATTTCCCGTATGAAACGAATATGGGGACTATTTCTGCTGATAGTATTTCAACTTTATTGCGATTTGCTAAAGAAACAATTGGTGTAGATTCTTTAAAAACCATTTCTACACAAATTGGAAAATTCTCTAATGCAGAAGGCAATGAGTTTGTCGTTTTTATCTCTTCTATTCAAAAGTATCCTTTTCAATTAATTCATTTTTTACCAAACTCCAAACTTCAAGGTTTAGGGCAGGCTGATTTTTCAGCGTTATTAACAGCTTCGCTTATAAGTCTTGGTATTTTATTGGCGTTGATTTATCTTTTGAGTCGTTTTTTCTTTAATCGTATTGTAGGTAAAGAATTAGATGATTCTATCCAGACTAATTCCATTTTTGATGCTATTTTAAAATCTCCGGATTCTCCTTTGATTTTAACGAATTTGGATTTTGAAATTTTACATGCCAGTGATTCTATAATTGAATTTTTTAATGCCGAAGAATTTTATAAGGATTCTAAAATTTGGGAACTCATATCTAATCCTGATTTGCGGCAATTTATATTAAAAGTCCAAACTATGGGGCAAAAGCTTGCCACAGAAGAAAGTAAAATCTCTTTACCGGTTAAAAATGGTCGTGGCGATACATTTTGGTGGATTATTTCAGTACAATCCCTTGTTGATGAATCGGGTGAGTTAAGGTATTTATTCCGTATTTTTGATGAAACTTCTGAAGTTTGGAAAACTTCCATTTTGGATACGCTTTTATCATCTTCAAATTCAATGATTTTTATTTTTGATAAGCGTTTTAATTTGCAATACCTTTCTAAATGTGCAGAAGATTTCTTTAATATCCCGGCTGAAAACACACATTTAACGTTAGAAGATCTTTCAAAATACAAATTACCAGAAGATGTTGTGGGGAAAGTTTCTGAAGCATTTTTATCATCATCTTTCTGGTCTGATAATTTCTATATACCGCCACAAGATGAAGTTGAAGGCCTTTGGTGTCGTGGCGAAGCTGTTGTTCAAAAAACAAGAAATAGCGTTGTTGGTTACATTTTGCTTCTAGTTGATATTTCTGAAGTAGTGCTTGCTCAGGAAGAAGCTGAAAGAGCGACAAAATCAAAGAGTGAATTCTTGGCAAATATGAGCCATGAAATCAGAACACCGATGAATGCTATTATAGGAATGTCGCATTTAATCGCAGAAACAGAACTTTCTAATAGACAGCGTGAATTTGTGAACCGTATAAATACGGCTGCTAAGAATTTGATTCGTTTGATTAACGATATTTTGGACTTGTCTAAGATAGAAGCTAAAAAGCAAGAATTAGAAATTATTCCGTTAAATATTTATTCTGTTATCGATGAAGTGACAGCCCTTGCTGTAGTGCGTTTAGAAAATCGTCCTATCGAATTAGTTTTAGATATAGACCCAGAATTACCACAAATGATTCTCGGTGACCCGTTGCGTTTGTCTCAGATTTTAACGAATTTAGTGAATAATGCCACGAAATTTACAGAGAAAGGTGATATAACCCTTACTATCCGGACCAAAAAAGTGGAAACAAACAAAGTTGCTATTCATTTTGCGGTTTCTGATACTGGAATTGGTATGACTCCAGAACAGTTGGGGAGATTATTCCAGACATTCTCTCAAGCAGATGGTTCTACAACAAGAAAGTATGGTGGTTCTGGATTAGGTTTGACTATTGCAAAGTCTTTTGTTGAACTTATGGGGGGCCAAATTCAAGTAGAAAGTAAGTGGAATGAAGGCACAACATTCTATTTTGATTTGACTTTTGAAATGCCTGTAAATAGCGAACCAATACCTGTTTCTTCAGAAATTTACGGAAACCATCCGACGGCTTTAGTTTTGGATAGTAATCCAAAAATTCATCACGTTTTACGTACTTATCTTGAGTACATAGGATTTGAAGTAAGAACATTTGCTTCTTTATCTACAGCAAAAGCAGCTTGTAGAAATGCGAAAAAAGATGGGAATCCGTTCCTTTTGATGCTTGTTTCTTATGACTTTAGAGATATGGATGTTATATCTTGGATAAAAGAAGCTGAAAAAGACATGATTCTTCCGCAATTCAAAATTTTAATGCATCCATTCTACATAAAAGAAGAAGAAAGAATTGCAGCTTTAGAAAATGGTTTTCATGAATGTTTAGTTAAGCCAGTTCATTTAGCTAGTTTAAATCATGCTTTGCGTGTTGCCTGGGGCGAAGAAAGTAATGAAATTTCTACTCATGCGCAACAAAAGAAGATTATCTTCAAAAAGGCATCTGTCTTGTTGGTCGAAGATGATGCCGCTAACCAAGAATTAGCAGATTATTTATTGACTAATGCAGGCCTTACCATTGTTATTGCAGGAAACGGGCAAGAAGCGTTGCGAGCCTTACAGAAAGATCATTATGATTTAGTTCTAATGGATATTCAGATGCCTGTTTTAGATGGTATTTCTGCAACAAGAAAAATCAGGGAAATGCCTGGCGAATACTTCCAGAAATTACCGATTGTTGCTATGAGTGCTTCTGCTATGAAAGAAGAAATTGACAGATGTCTTGAAAACGGCATGAATGCTTATATCACAAAGCCTATTGAACCGCAGAAGATGTTTGAAAAATTGGCAGAATTTTTACCGATTATCCAGCAGAATGAAATAGAAATAGATGTGGAAACACCAGAAGATATTGATTTCGTGAAAAACTTTGATTTTATTCCGAATTTCAAGGCGGTTACTGGTTTTGTTAGAGCAAGTAAAAATCCAAGGATTTACCTTAAAATCTTAAAATCATTTATTACTGGATATTCTACAATTGTTGTTGATTTTGACGATTTGTTAAAGAACAATAATCGTGAAAAATTATTGCGTAGTATTCATACGGTAAAAGGTATTGTAGGAACAATTGGTTCCGAAACGCTTTATCAGATGGGTAATCAACTTGAAAATGAAGGCAAGTTGCCAAAAGATGAAGTGATGAAATTTGCCTATGATGTTTCTGCGTTACTAGATGCACTTTCTCCGGTTGTAACAGAACTTCAGAATAAATTACAACAATCAAATGTGTCTAAAAAGATTTCTCCAGAAGCTCACCAAAAATTGGCTGAAATGTTAGAGGATTTAATCCAGAACATTGAAAATTGTTCGTCAACTAAATGTCGTCAGAATTTAGAAAGTGTTGAACAGTTCTTGTTCCCTAAAAATACAACGGCGACTTTACAACAAATTTCGTTATGGATTGACGAGTACAATTTCAGCGATGCCGCAGAAGCAGCCAAGAAATTGCTTGAAAATACAAAAGCGGTTTTAAACGGGTAGTTTAGTTTGCTTGGTTAAACAAAAGGGAAATAAAAAAATCCGAGTGAAAAACCCGGATTTTTAAATTTCTAGAATTGTGATTAAGAAAAAATATTTTTGATTTTATCAAAAAGAGATTCTTCTTCAGCAGTGTCTTTGTCTTTTCGGATTTCGGCTAATTCTTTATAGAGTTCTTTTTCACGAGAAGAGAGATCTCTTGGAATATCAGCAACAATATTCACGAAAAGGTTTCCACGAGGGCCGCGTCCCTGAAGAGGAGGTAAACCGTGTTCGCGTAAACGAAGAGTGCAACCCGATTGAGTTCCTGCAGCAAGTTTAATGTTGATTTCTGTGCCATCAACACCAGGAATTCGTTGAGAACCGCCAAGAACTAACTTGTAAACAGGAACTTTTACATCACAATGCAAGTCGTTTTCTTCTCGAGTATAGAAATCATCTTGTTTTTCTGTAATGACAACAAGTAAATCGCCAGAAGCACCGCCTCTTGGGCCGCAGTTTCCTTCACCACGAAGTGTCAGGTATTGGCCTTCGGCTACGCCTTCAGGTATTTTAACCTGAATAGTGTCTTCAGTATGTTTACGGCCTTCGCCATTACAATGAGAACAAGGGTTAGAAACAACTTCTCCCATGCCATTACATTGCGGACAAGTCGATTCTGTAATCATGTTGAAAAAGCCGCCAGAAGCTCGACGAATACGGCCAATTCCATTACATTGAGAACAAGTTTTGGTATTTTCACCACCTTTACCATTACAATGAGAGCAAGGTGTGTAACGTTTGATTTTTACTTTTTTAGTGCAACCTTCAAAAATTTCTTTTAAAGAAAGAGCCACTTTTATCTGTAAATCATTACCACGAGGTGGTCCACTTCGTCTTCTTGATGATGAAGACCCGAAACCGCCGCCAAAACCGCCACCGAAAATATCTCCGAAATGTTTGAAAATATCTTCGAAGCTAGAGAATCCAGCGCCGCCGCCGAAGCCACCACCTCCAGGCATATTGTGACCGAATTGATCGTATTGAGCGCGCTTACTTGAGTCAGAAAGAACTTCATAAGCTTCCGCGGCTTCTTTGAATTTTTCTTCGGCAACTTTATCACCAGGGTTTTTATCTGGGTGATATTTAATAGCCAATTTCTTATAAGCACGCTTTAATTCTTCAGCGCTTGCGTCTTTAGATACGCCTAAAACTTCGTAATAATCTCTTTTTTCTGCCATAAAAAACCGTTTTGGGCAAAAATTTAAAAATGATTTGTTAAATCAGATAAGGCAAACGGGACTTTTCCTATGGAAAAATCCCGTTTAGCTCAATTCGTCATAGATTATTTTTTATCGTCATCTACAACTTCATATTCAGCGTCAATAGGACCATTCTTATTGTCGCCTTGTGGCTTAGAAGCTTCTGGTTCTGGAGAAGCCGCACCGGCGCCAGCAGCACCAGCGGCTTGAGCCATAGAACTGAGCATATTTTGGAGCTTGTCCATAGCAGCCTTGATTTCTTCTTTAGAACCATTATCCTTTTTGTCTTTAATTTCTTGGATAGCGGCTTCAAGTTGGCTCTTGGTATCGGCAGGGATTTTATCACCGATTTCTTTGAGCTGGCTTTCTGCTTGGTAAGCCATTTGTTCTGCTTGGTTCTTGATATCTACAAGTTCGCGAGCTTCCTTATCTTTCTGGGCGTTTGCTTCGGCATCTTTAACCATTTTGTTGATTTCATCTTCAGAAAGACCACTAGAAGAAGTAATCTTAATGGATTGTTCCTTGCCAGTTTCCTTGTCCTTTGCAGAAACGTGTACAATGCCGTTTGCGTCAATATCGAAAGTAACTTCGATTTGTGGAACACCGCGTGGCTTTGCAGGAATACCTTGCAAGTCAAAGCGGCCAAGAGTGCGGTTATCGCGGGCAAATTCGCGTTCACCCTGAAGCACGTGAATAGTTACTGCTGGTTGGTTATCTTCTGCAGTGGAGAATACCTGGCTCTTTTTGGTTGGAACAGTGGTGTTGCGTTCAATGAGCTTTGTCATTACGCCACCAAGGGTTTCAATACCAAGAGAAAGTGGGGTAACATCAAGCAAAAGAACGTCTTTCACTGCGGAATCACCAGCAAGAACAGCACCCTGAACTGCAGCACCGATAGCAACAACTTCATCTGGGTTTACGCCTTTATGCGGTTCTTTGCCAAAGAAGTTCTTGACCGCTTCTTGAACGGCTGGGATACGGGTAGAACCACCAACCAAAATCACTTCATCAATTTCAGAGAGCTTCAAGCCAGAATCTTGGATACACTTGCGGCAAGGTTCAATGGAACGTTCAACAAGGCTTGCTGTCAATTGTTCAAATTTTGCACGGGAAAGTGTTAAATCAAGGTGTTTTGGACCACTTGCATCTGCTGTAATAAATGGCAGATTGATATTTGTGCTTGTTGTTGCAGAAAGGTCAATTTTAGCTTTTTCAGCAGCGTCTTTTAAACGTTGTAAAGCCATTTTGTCTTTCTTCAAATCAATGCCAGGATTTTCTTTTTTGAATTCTTCGTTAATCCAGTCAATAATGACTTCGTCAAAGTTGTCACCACCAAGCATAGTGTCGCCGTTTGTTGCTTTAACAGTGAACATACCTTCGTCAATTTCAAGAATAGAAATATCAAAAGTACCGCCTCCTAAGTCATAAACAGCCACTTTTTCGCTCTTTTTGGAATCAAGACCATAAGCGAGAGCAGCTGCAGTCGGTTCGTTCACAATACGAAGCACTTCAAGACCGGCAATTTTACCAGCGTCTTTAGTAGCCTGGCGTTGGGAATCGTTAAAGTAAGCAGGAACAGTAATAACAGCTTGAGTTACTTCTTGTCCAAGATATTCTTCAGCAATTTTTTTCATGGTCTGAAGAATCATTGCAGAAATTTCTGGTGGAGCGTATTGCTTATCATCAATCTGAACGCGAACAGAATCAGAACCAGAACCTACGAGTTTGTAAGGCATATTCTTTTCTGCATCAGAGCATTCACCAGCAGTGCGGCCCATAAAGCGCTTAATAGAATAAATGGTCTTTTCTGGGTTAGTAATAGCCTGACGTTTTGCAACATGCCCTACTAAACGTTCGCCATCTTTAGAGAAAGCTACGATAGATGGGGTAGTGCGAAAACCTTCAGCGTTAGCAATAACAACTGGCTTTCCGCCTTCCATAACGGATACACAGCTGTTTGTAGTTCCAAGGTCAATACCTATAATCTTGCTCATAATAGAGTCTCCTATTTTTTAATTTTCTCGATTTGTTTTAAGCAAAAGCCGTGCCAATCTGTAAAATGTTGAAAAATAAGCGAAAAACGGCAATTCTTAAAACAATGTTTCATTTTGAAAAGCGTTTATTTCCCAGAAGAAACAATAACTTTAGCCGTTTTAAGAATTTTACCTTTAAGTCTGTAACCTTTTTGGAAAACGGTAACGACATGACCTTCCGGAATATCTTCAGAAGGTTGTTGCATCAAAGCTTCTTGGCAATTTGGGTCAAATTCTTGCCCGATTGGGTCAATTTGTTCAAGGCCTGCATCGGTAAGCGTTTTGGCAAATTGAGAATGAATAAGTTGCATTCCTTTTTCAAATGCTTCTAAATCATTTGCTTTATTTTCAGCGGCAAAAGCTCTTTCAAAATTATCAAGGACTTCAGAAAGCTTTTCTAAAAGTTTCGCATTAGCTGTTTCAATAATATCAAGCTGTTCTTTAGCAGTTCTACGGCGGAAATTGTCAAATTCAGCCATTAAACGCAAATTTCTATCTTGTGCTGCAATTAGTTCTGCTTTAATAGAATCTAATTCTGAAGTTTCTTGCGCTGTTTGTGTAGAGTCTTTTTCTGATGATTCTTGTGTAGATTCTTCTGTTGAAGTGGCATTAGCTATATTTTCAGCTTCGCGAATTAATTCTTCTGAAAGATCTTTTTCTTCTGCAGACATTTTTAAACCTTATATAAAAAGTGAATTTGCCTAAAATAAAGCAAAAACCGTGCCAAAATGAACAAAAGGATATTTTTATTGATAAAAATGAATTTAAGTAGGAAAATTCTTGGATTTGGAGTTTAAAAATGGATTTTTTCCCTAAAAATTCTAAAAAACAAAAAATATGTTTCTTTTTGAAACGTGAAAAAATGAAAATAGCATAAAACGAATAATTTCTGGAAATACTTCAAAATCCTTTTTTCTGAATGAGTTTAAGTTTTTAAATTTCATTTGAAATGTTTAAATGGTGTATTCTTTTTCTTTTTTTATTCGCTGTTTCAGTAAATGCCGGGGAGCAAGTATCAATTCCTTGGAAACGAGATGGTTTTGACCCAGCTATTTTGCTCAAAAAAGAAGCGTATTTGCCAGAACATTTTTCAATCAATTATTTGTTTTCTATGGGAATTATTGGTTTTTCAGATGGAACATCTCGCAGTGGCGGCACCTATTTAAGTCTTTTACGTTATGATATATCGCCATCTTTAACTCTCAGTGCTGCTATTGGTTTTTCTATGCTATTTCATTCAACGTTACAAGAAAAACACCCTAAACCCTTTCAAGAAGAAACTTTAAAACCTCGTTTATCCATACCATTTGTCGCATTGGATTATCAAATTTCTGAAAATGCTAATTTAAGAGTCCAGATAAGTGACGGAAGCGATGAATATGATTATTATAGAAATTATAGGCGTATCCCTTATACTCACAAGCCAAAATTTTAAAATCCAGCGATTCTGATAGAAAATTCTGATAAATTCTCTGAATTTTAGGCTGTCTTGAGTTGGATTCTCTATGCCTCTTCTTATGTAATGGCGATTTTTTTTTATTTTTAGAACAAATTCACTAAATGAAGGAAGCAAAAATGACAACTATAGTAGTTTTTATTCTTTATTTGTTAATGATGCTTGGCATAGGCTTTTATTTTTCTAAAAAAGCAAATAGTCTGAATTCCTATTACTTAGGTAACCGCGGTATGAACAAGTGGGTAGTCGCCATGTCTGCCCAAGCTTCTGATATGAGTGGTTGGCTTTTGATGGGGCTCCCAGGTGCTATTTACTTAAGTGGTTTTTCAGAAGCTTGGATTGCCGTTGGTCTTGGCGTTGGTACTTATTTAAACTGGAAAATCGTTGGAAAACGCCTTCGCAAATACACCCATTTCTGTAAAGATTCCATCACTCTACCTGATTTCTTTTCAAATCGTTTTAGAGATGAAAAGGGAATTCTCCGTTTTATAGCTGCTTTCTTTATTTTAGCCTTTTTCCTTTTCTATACCACATCAGGATTTGTTTCTTGCGCAAAACTCTTTTCCACCATTTTTGATTGGAGTTATTCCACATCTTTATGGATAGGAGTTGTTGTTGTAGTTGGTTACACTTTTATGGGTGGCTTTATGGCAGTTAGTTGGACTGATTTTGTTCAAGGAATCATGATGCTTATAGCTGTAATGCTTGTTCCTGCCATTATTTGTTCTTTAAATGGCGGCTTTGCTCCGACAATTGATGCAATGAATAGTGTAAACCCATATTTGATGAACCTCTTTACAAACGCATCTACCGGAAAAGCAATCACAGTAATTTCTATCGTCTCCTCATTGGCTTGGGGGTTAGGCTACTTTGGCATGCCACATATTCTGGTTCGTTTCATGTCAATTAAAGATCCAAAAGATATTGTGCATTCTCGCCGTATTGCTATGACTTGGGTAATCCTTTCTCTTGGTGCTTCTGTTTTAATCGCCATATTTGGCCGTTACTATTTAATGCAAAATGGCATTACACTCGATGACCCAGAAAAAGTTTTCATTGTTCTTGTCCAACATTTGTTCCCAACAGTAATTGCGGCTATATTACTTGCAGCGGTCCTTGCCGCTATTATGAGCACAGCTGACTCTCAGTTATTGGTTTCTGCATCTGCATTCAGTAACGACATTTACAAAAAAATCCGTAAAAAAGCTTCTAACAATGAACTCATGTGGATAAGCCGCATTGTGGTTATTGTAATTGCAGTCCTTGCGGCACTTCTTGCAATGATGGGGAACCCAGAAGCCGCAACTGCACAAAAAGGAAAAAGCTTCCTTGATGTAGTGATGAGTCTTGTAAGTTTTGCCTGGGGTGGTTTTGGTGCCACATTTGGCCCACTTGTTCTTTTAGCACTTTTCTGGAAAAGAACCAACTTTGCAGGAGCTGTTGCCGGTATGTTAGTTGGTGGCGTCACTACATTTGTTTGGAAGTTCTACCTTTCAAGTTTTGCTGGTTCCTATGCCATATTCGGGATTTACGAACTCTTGCCAGGCTTTGTTCTTAGCTTTGTAACAATTGTTGCAGTAAGTCTTTGCACAAAGGCTCCTTCAAAAGAAATCACAGATGAATTTGATGCTGTAGAAAACTTTAAATTCAGCGATTTAATCAAACAATAAAATTCATTCAGGAATAAACCTTTCTGTAATAACTCCTTGATTTTTTCAAGGAGTTATTTTTATAGGAAAGTTTTTTTATCGGAAAGGTCCCGCCTACGGCGGGGCAATCAAAAGCTTTTATTTTCATAACAACTTATTCAGCGAATCGTAAGTTTCTTCTCACTTGTAAAGGAACTTGCCCATAACTTGTTCGCAGTTCTTGCTCATAACTTGCCCGCGGTTCTTGTCACGAGCTTCTTGTCACTTGCGAACTACTTTTGTCATTACGAGCCGTGCTGAATGCACGGCGTGGTAATCTACTTGCTAGTTCTACACTTGTCCGCAACTTGCCCCCGGTTCTTGTCATTGCAAGAAAACTTGCCCACGGTTCTTGTCACGAGCTTCTTGTCACTTGCAAACTACTTTTGTCATTACGAGCCGTGCTGAATGCACGGCGTGGTAATCTACTTGCTAGTTCTACACTTGTCCGCAACTTGTCTTGCGGTTTTTGTCATTGCGATGGAACGTAGTGACAGAAGCAATCTCATTGCTAGTAGATCGCCACACTGCGTTCGCGATGACAACTTGTTTCTACACTTGCCGCAAGCCCCTTGTCATTGCGAACTCTGAAAGAGTGAAGCAATCTCCTTACAAGTTGCCAGCAATCTCATTGCTAGTAGATCGCCACACTACGTTCGCGATGACAACTTGTTTCTACACTTGCCGCAAGCCCCTTGTCATTGCGAACTCTGAAAGAGTGAAGCAATCTCCTTACAAGTTGCCAGCAATCTCATTGCTAGTAGATCGCCACACTGCGTTCGCGATGACAATTTATACTATGTTCGCGATGACAACTTATTGTTAGATGGCCACGAGGCACAAGGCCTCTCGCCATGACAAGTTGTTCTGCACTTGCGATGATAATTCGCACTATGTTTGCGACTACATAATGCCAGTTTCAAGGCCTTTTACAGGTTCATAACGAACAGAACCATCAGGAGAAATAATCATGGCAACGCCAGCCAAATAGTTGACCCATTTACGCTTTTCGTAATAACGAACATTGGCGTGACCGTCTGTAATATAGGCAAGTAAAGGCACAACCAAATAATCGTGCGTGCAAAGAATATTTACACGTTTCATATTTGAAAGATTGGCTAAAATTTCATTTTCAAGCAGTTGTTCGCTTCGGGATTCAAGGTCGTAGAACGCATCGTCAAAAGCGCCTTCAAAAGCGTATTTTGAAAAAACTTCCCAGCCTCCATAAGAGTCCGAGTATTTGTCAGCTTTTTCAGAATCTTTTACATACCAATCTCCATCTAAACCCGGAAGGATTTCTAGTGTGTAATTTTCTTGCCCCATGCCTTTTGCGATATTTTCACAAGTTTCTTTTGTACGAGTATAACCGGAATACCCATAATAAACATCTTCATATTTTATAGCGGCAAGGCTTTGTCCAAGTTCAAAAGCAAATTTTTTGCCATCATCTGTTAAATGCCCGGTCGGACCGGTATCATTGGTGCGTTTACTATGGCGGATAATAAACACAACCTTTTCATCGGCTTTCAATTCTTGATAAACTCTCACAAGACTTGTAAAGCCATCGGCTTCTTCTGGAGTAGCTATTCGCCATTTGTCTTTATCATAAATATAAGGTTTATCGTGATTGACCCGACCTTCTCTGATTTCTCTATCATACTGACCGGGGCCAAATCCAAGCGTATCTTTTTCAATTTCTGTAGCCACGCGCCATTGCTTTGAATCTTTATCACAAATAAAACGCACTTTAGAATGATCAGCATGTTCGTAATCATTTGCAAAGAAAATACTCTGACCTTGGTTCACGTAAGTCACCTGGCCGGCATTTGATTCAGAACAAGTTTCAAAATTATAAATCATAGGGATAAAATTTTTCATGTAGTTTTCAAAATTGGGAACAGAGCCTAACCCCCATGCAGAAATATTATTTCTGATATCATTGTACCTATAAGAAGAATCAACGCCAACAAGCCAATCAGCAATTTTAATTTTCCAATTCGGGTCATGCCATTGACCGTCGCCTTTAATATCTTCAGCAAGGTTTGTTACAAGGTTCATCATTTCATTTTCGTTTCTATCGCCTTGTAGCATGGCTGAAATTGCCAAAAGGGCAGCGCTGTATTCTGTGTAACCAATGATACTTAAATCGCTTGCAATAGGTTTATCTGTTCTACCATCAGTAAAAAACTGTTGTGTATAAAGTTTAGTTGTATCAATGCCAAACGCAATAAAAAATTCGCGTTCTGCTTGCGCTCTTGCTGCATTAAATTCAACGTGGTTCATTCTCAATTGGTCAATACGCGGGATTTCAAGGTGAGTAAGGGTATTGATGTTAGTTGTTGGTTCTTTACAAGAAAGAGCCGAAAAAGAAACTTGTTCGTTTGAAACTTTACCAGAAACGGCGTTTTTATAAAAACCTTTAGCAGTAATTTTTACACAACCTGTATCAAGCGGAATGTTTTCGAGAATATAAGAACCGTCGTTACTGATGATACAACCTTCTGCGATTTGAACCGGGTTCCCATAAGCAGGGTAGACTGAAATACTTGTTCCAAACATAAATGGCCCAGAAACAGCAAAAGCGTTTCCTGTAATGGTAATTTCTGGTGTTGGTCCATAGTCTAGTTCAGGTTCCCAAGTATTGTGCGGCATGGGGTATGTGCTTATAGAATTAGAATCACTTGGGTTGAGAATCGTGTTATTTGAATCTACAAGTGGGGGATTTTGGACAATTTTTTCTTTTGCTATTAAAAATCCGTCTTTACAAGAAATGCTAAAGTCTGTAGAATCTGCTGCACTGCGCCAAGTGGCTTTTATACAAAAATAAGGGAGATTTTCGCCTTTCACAAAGTAAGCTTCGCCTTCGCGATCGGAATTACATTCTGGCAATTTCTGTGGGTTATCAACGACTAAAGTATCAAAAACTGAAAATTCATCTTCTGCATTTTCATTATCTGAAGAAGCCGAAGAACTACTATCAGATGAACAAGCAACCAAAAAACAAGTTAAAACGAAAAAAGAGGCGATTATGATTTTTAGTTTGTTCATACTTTTTATTTGGTTAAGGGATATTTTCTTTATATTAAAAAAATAACAAAATAAAAAGATAAAAAGTAAAAAAGTGTTTGGTGGTATAGTCGTACTATACATCAATAACCCCCGCAGACTCGAATAAGTCTGCGGGGGTTAATTTTCAAGGATTGCTTCCTAGGCTAGTAGCTCCTTGCAATAAGAAAGGTTTAGCGACTAGCGCACAACCTTGCGGTCGTCAGCGGTCATTTTGAGGAACTGAGCGACAGTCATTTGACCCTTATCGCCTTCCTTGCGGCGGCGAACAGATACAACGCCATCGGCAACTTCATAGAACCCTTTTTGGACTCCTACGGAGTCCAAAAAGCAGCGGCTCGGCACAAACATTTAAGCGAGTAAAGCAGAAATGCTTGCTTTTCTATTTTCGAGCAACATGTTTGGTGCTTGCACAATGCCCACGCAAGCGTGGTCGCAGTTCTCGCCTTGCATCGCTGTCCGGCGAATCACTTTGAGGTAGCCGCGAAATCTGCTGCTTGTTATGGGCGTTCCCCACACTATCGTGTGGGTCGGGCTATATTTTATGGGTTGCCCGGTTCACTCCGTTCCCGCCCAACCTCATAAAACGAAGTCATGCTCCCGAGAACATCAGGACGAAATTGTCCGCAAGTCTTCGCCCCAAAGGGTCACTATCCCTAATGCAGATGCCGAAATATTTTTCTGAATTTACAATTCTTCAACATAACAGAGAATATAGTATCGCTCTTTTTCTGTAAGCGGACCGTTTTTCTTCTTTACTTCTTTTATTATTGCGTTTTTGAATTTGTTGTTGAATTGTTTTAATAAGTATTCTTTGGACTTTTTTGCCTTTTCATTACTATGAGGAATCCAGATGTCTGCAATAATGACTGCATGTTTGGAATATCCATTGGTTTCTTCGTCAATGTTAATATTCTTCCAATTGTTTTTTATTCTTTTCAAATCGGATTCAACGGAATCAATTTTGTTTTTGCTGTTGATTCTTTTTGCTTCAACTAGATAGAGCTTCTTCTCTTTTCTGCTTATAATTAGAGAGTCAAAATGTTCTTTCTTATTAGACTCCCCATTGTCTATTGGAACTTCTTGCCATACAACTAAATCATTTTCTTTTGCAATATTATAGAAACAGCTGCAAAAATTAAAAGTTAGATTTCGTTCTGTAAATCCGGTAGAACCAAACGATGGATAGTAGTTATCCAATATTTTTTCATATCGTTCTACAGTCTTATTTATTACTTTGTCTAAATTCATTTTTTACTCCTTGATAATTACCAGTAATAGCCTTCTGTGCAGTCAATTTTTTCTGTTCCGACCCGACCATCAGTACACTTGAAATATCCGACAAGCTCTCCCTTGCGGAATTTTCCTGATCCGGCTAACTTTCCATTCTCGAAATAGACCTTGGAAACTCCGTCCATTACGCCATCTTTGTAAGTGTTTGTTCTATATAATTTACCCGATGGATAATAACCTTTTTCTATTCCGCTAGCCTTGTCTTTTCTTAATGGAATTTCCCATTTAAGGACTCCGTTTTCATAGTATTGCTTTTGAATGCCTTCCCGCATGTCGTTTTTATAAGGCGTTTCAAGACTCAATGAGCCTCTTTGATAGAACCCCTTAAAAAGGCCATCTCTTTTCCCTTTTATGTACGGCACTGTATATTCAAGTTCCCCGGAATCGTAAAATCCTTTTTCGATGCCCTCTTTTACAGCCATTGTTCCATATTTGTGCGTATATGGAGCAATAACGTTCAAATTTCCTGATTCATCGTAGAAATATTCTTGTAAGGAACTGTCACTTGTAGGCGATGTATAAATCATCCGAGAACGAACTGAACCATCGTCGTAAAATCTCTTGAGGGAATCCATTTCCCATGCTACCGCTCTCTTTGCATTTATTTCCTTGGTCTCGTTTTTTCCGTCTATTTGTCTGCGAACCTGTACGGTGGCAACAGAACCAATTTCACCCATCAGCAACCTATAAACCTCACTAAAGGTCCCCTGCGCCTTCTTTCCGTCTATGGACAGGAGTATGTCGTCATAACATAGTTTGTCTGCTTCATGTTTACATTCTTCTGGATGTATAAACCACTTGTCGTTCCATTCGCTTAACGCTCCGTCAGCATTCTCTAAAGATTTTACTTTCCAAAAGTTTCCGTCTTTTTCGATATCGCTGGCCAAAAGGCCGTAGTTACGCGCAGAACTATATCCGTAGCGAGGAATCACGTAATAGCAATTTTTAAAGACCCGTGAATACTCTACGTCGGCTCGATAATAAGAAACTTTCTGATAAGTGCATTTGTCAGAACTGGGGGGATTTTCTTGTCTTACAATTCCGTTTAGTTCCTCGTTGGAGCATTCTGCCACGATGGCAAGATGTTCACCCCAATAAACTTTCAAATATTTAGCATCTTCGGGAATATTCGTTTCCTCGTCAGAAACTGTGATTTTATCGCAAACATAGACTCCATCGGTTTCTTTTTGAACATTTTGGCATATCGTGCCAAATACAGCTCCAGACATTCCAAAAATCAACAAAGTAATTTTCGAAATGGATTTATTTAGAAAGCAACTCACAATCATCTCCTTTTATGGTTGAAAAACTTCCGATATTGAACGTGTTGCATTTTATTTTAACCTTTTCACTCTTTTGTAAAGAACGTAATTTGTCTGTATTATCAAGAGAAAATGCCCTCTTAACATAACAGCTAAACGGTTTTGAATCAGAGCTGCGAAGAGTCACCAATAAATGATGACTTTGGCCAGTCCAAAAATTAGATTCAACTTCTTCGACGACAGATTTTACTTCTCCAAGTACAATCATTTTCTGACCTGATATTTTTTCTTTTAAGGCTAATTCATTGTTGTCGAGTTCATCGCATAAGGTCTCTACCGAATATTTCAAAATTTGTTCAGGTTCTATACTTTGATGAACCCACTGATATAGTTCATCTTGAATGGAATCCGCAGAGGATATTCCAAACAGAAGAAAAAGCGTCATTTTTAATGCTCTAAAGCCCATTTGCGTGTTAGCCTTTTTTTGAAAAATTTTCGTCCTTTAGGGTAACCTCAAGCGGACTTGCGGCGACAATCAGCGCATAAAAAAAGGCGTGGTGTCGTCGAATCCGAAGCAGAGACCCTAGACAAAGCCTGTTCATGAATCTACAAACGACCCACGCCCCAGTGGGGGCGTGAGCATCTGCATCTTATTCTCATGAACTAAAAGAAATTGTCTAGGTTTCTGCGTCAAGAACAAGAGCGTTGCTCTACTAAAATGTTATTTCGTTTTCTATGTGCTTATAAAAACTCCATTTATTATGTCTCTTCAAATATATATAAAATCGTAATGATAACGTTCTTTAGTTGGGTGTGAATCATTCTTATTTTGCAAGTACCATTGAAAATTGTCGAAATACCGTAGCTGGATAGCCCTTTTAATTGAAAAAAAAGGCTTTTTATGCGTTTCATAATTAATCAGCGGGGGGTATTGTTGGCATTTTTGAAGAAAAAATGTATTCTAAGGGCGAGGATTACTATGGAAGATCTTGTTCTGACAATTCCAACCCAAGATTTGGGTATCATGGAAACGCTGGCAACTCGCATGGGCTGGACTGTGCGGTCTAAGCGAAGCATTGTCCAGAAATTTGTCGATTCATGTCCCAATACCCCGATGATGACCGACGAAGAAATCGCTGCTGAAGTCAACCCTGTTCGATACAAGAAGTCGTATAAAAGCCCAGATTTTTTTGCCTCCCACCCCTAAAACTTGCCTTTAATGGGCGAAAAAGGTATATTTAGAGAGGTTTATCGACAGGAGTCAAACATGCTTGATGTGTGCGAATGCATAAAGCCCGATTCTTACGTCAGTTCCAACATCGATGATGTGATGAAATTCGTGAACGAACGCAAGGAACCGATGGTAATAACCCAGGATGGAAAATCTCGGGCGGTTCTTGTCGATGTCGAGACATACCAAGACATGAAGAAAGCCTTCAGCCTTCTAAAAATCATTCAACTTTCGGAAAAGGATGTCCAGGCAGGACGGACAGAACCGGCGACGATGGTTTTTCAGGAATTAAGGCGGAAGTACAATGTCGGAAAATGATTTTTACAATGTTGTCGTTTCACAATTCGCAAAAGAAGATTTGAACGAAATCATTGCTTACTATGAGTCGTTAAACAAATCTTATGTTGAAACTGTCATTACTCAATTTGAAGACAACATCCTCTCCTTGTCGCATTTTCCTGAAAGCGGAAGAATCATTCCCGAATTATACAGACAAGGTATTGAACGGTATAGAGAAATCATGCAGGGTCTGTATCGTATTGTGTATGAAATTCGAGAAAAAGATGTCGTCATTCATACAATTATTGATAGCCGAAGAAATTTTGATGAAGTGCTAATCGCAAAGCTGATGCGATATATAAAGAAATAGAAAACAAAACGCAGACTCAGGTTGAGTCTGCGTTTTGAATCTTATGGATTGCGTCGCCCCTTTGGGGGCTCGCAATGACGAATGTCGCCTTATCTCACAACCTTACGATCGTCAGCGGTCATTTCGAGGAATTGAGCGACAGTCATGCTACCTTTATCGCCTTCTTTTCTACGGCGAACAGAAACAACACCATCAGCCACTTCCTTCTCTCCAACAATCAGCAAGTAAGGCACCTTCTGGAGTTCGCATTGACGAATCTTGTAACCCAACTTTTCGTTAGAATCATCAATTTCAACACGCATGCCAGCATTTACAAGTTCGCGTTCTACAGTTCTTGCGTATTCCACAAACTTTTCAGAAATAGGAAGTACGCGAGCTTGAACTGGTGAAAGCCAAAGAGGAAAATCGCCCATAAATTCTTCGATAAGAATACCGAGGAAACGTTCAATAGAACCCACGGCAGCACGGTGGAGCATTACAGGAATATGTTTTTGGTTGTCTTTACCCACATATTCAGCGCCAAGGCGTTGTGGCAAATTGAAATCCACTTGAATAGTTCCGCATTGCCAGTCGCGACCAAGACAATCCTTCAAAACAAATTCAAGTTTTGGCCCATAGAAAGCCCCTTCGCCTGGGTTCAGAACATAATCAAGCCCGGCAAGCTTTGTAGCTTCTTCAAGAGCTTCTTCGGCCTTATCCCACAAGTCATCTGAACCCACGCGTTTTTCTGGGCGAGTAGAGAACTTCACGAGAATATCATTAAAGCCGAAATCTGCGTAAACATCTTTCACGAGTTGGCAGAAATCAGCCACTTCGCTTGCGATTTGATCTTCTGTACAGAAAATATGAGCATCGTCTTGTACAAAACCGCGAACACGCATTAAACCATGCATGGTGCCGGCAGGTTCATAACGGTGGCATTTACCAAATTCAGCAAGACGCATTGGCAAATCACGCCAGCTACGGAGCCCGGTGTTAAAAATCTGAATGTGGCAAGGGCAGTTCATAGGCTTCACAGCCATTTCTTGTTCGCCAGCAAAAGTTCTGAACATGTTTTCGTTATACTTGTCAGCGTGGCCGGATTTAATCCAGAGGGATTTATCAACAAGTTCTGGCGTAATCACTTCTTTATAACCACGGCGGTCAATTTTTCCGCGGATATAATCCTTAAGAGCATTCACCATAGTAGTGCCCTTGGGGTGCCAGAACACCATACCAGGGGAGTGGTCTTCAATATGGTAAAGGTCCATTTCTTTACCAATTTTTCTGTGATCGCGCTTTTTAGCTTCTTCCAACAAATGCAAATAAGTTTCAAGACCTTCCTTATCGGCAAAGCAAGTGCCATAAACGCGAGTCAACTGGTCAGAATTCTGATCGCCATGCCAGTATGCACCAGCTAAAGACAAAATCTTAAAAGCCTTCAATTTACCTGTACTTGGAACATGAGGGCCAGCGCAAAGATCTTCCCAGTTTTCGCCTGGTTTTCCGGAACAATAAAAACTGAGAGTACCATCATTACCTTCGCGTTCCAAAGCGCGTTCAGCGTTATCTCTTTTATACTTATCGCCTTCGGTACGCTTCAAACCCTCTTCGGCAGAAACTTCAATGCGAGTAAAAGGCCTATCCTCTTTAATGATTTCCTTCATTCGCTTTTCAATCTTTGCAAAATCCTCTTCCTTAATAGGAGTTGGAGTCATCAAATCGTAATAGAAACCTTTATCGATTGCTGGGCCATAAGCCAATTTTGTGCCTGGGAATAAATCGCAAACAGCTTCGGCAAGAACGTGGCTACAAGAATGGCGCAAAAGCATCAAAGCATCTGGGTCATCGTTATTCGGAGTAATAATCTTGATAGAGCCGCTTTCAGTCAACGGGCGATTTAAATCCAAAATTTTATCACCCAATTTAACGCCGATAGCTTTACGAGCAAGACCTTCAGAAATGCTCTTAGCAATATCAAGGCCAGTAGTCCCCAATTCGACGGAACGTAGGTCGCCATTAGGGAATGTAAGTTCGATTTGAGACATAATATTTTCCTTTTTGAGGGCGGTTCTCGCCCGGTTCCCCAGAAATACGACATCTGGCGGTGCGGGCAAATTTAGAAAAAAACGGCAAATCGGGCGAGTGGCGGGACGAATTTGTGGCGGGAAAATAATCACGGGTCGAAAAAGAATGGGCGATACCGACAATTTTGTCCCCCTTTTTGTCCCCCTGTTTTACAAGAGGAAAAACACATGGAAATTGTCCATATTCGTCGAAAAAAGCTTCAAAAAGGCTATTGTCTCTATTTGGATTATGTAAGTCCAGTGGACGGGAAAAGACACAAAAGGTACCTGAATCTTCATGTTAATGATAGAGACAAGGCAAACACCATGAAAACCATGGCGCTTGCTAACAAGTACAAGCTAGAGCTGGAAACAGAGCTTTTGTTCCCTGATGAAAAATTGCCACTTTTTGTTAATTACGCCCGTTCTATAAACGAAGCTGAGCTTAGCCCAAGCACCCAGCTAAATCGACGCTCGATGATTCGAGTCGTTGAGGAATTTGACCCAAACGTGAATGTGGGTGGAGTCAATCGTATTTGGATGTCAAAGTTTATCAAATACATGAGTGAGCGTGGTAATTCTTCAGGTTCAATTTCAAATAGAGTCAGCTTCATCAAAGGCGTACTTCGCCACGCTTATAAAGATGACCTGATATTTAGAATCCCTGACTTTTCAGACCTATGTCCTAAGGTGGTGTTAAAGCCTAGAAATTTCCTGACCCTCGACGAACTAAAACGTTTATCAGAAGTGCCAACTTGTTTTGAAGTCTATAAAAAGGCTTTTCTTTTTTGCTGTTTTACTGGACTACGTTGGAGCGACATGCAGCGATTACAATATGCGAACATTCGTGATGGTGTTATCTCCATAACAATGCAAAAAACGAAGCGTTTTGTCCAAATACCTTTGACAGAAAACGCTAAGGCGTTTCTCCCTCCCCATAAGAGGTCGCCTTTTGTGTTTGGCGAAATCAACAAACACTCCGCATTCATGAATCGGTTGCTAAAGCGTTTGTGCAGAGAGGCGAAAATCTACAAGAAGATTTCGTTTCATTGTGCGAGACACACCTTTGCTGTCATCAGCTTGGAATCTTGCGGGAATCTCTACACAGTTTCTCAGCTAATGGGTCACACTACCGTGAGAGCAACCCAGGTTTATGCCAAGTGTCTTTTAAGTGACAAGATAAAGGCCCTGAATACAGTTCCGACAATCTTCACAACAAACAACCAGGAAAATCAAAACCTTACATAATTTCTCCTTATGTAAGATGTTAAAAAGGAGCAAAACATGTCTGACATAATCACTCTTCAAACAAGCAAGGAAAACATGCCGATGACTACCCAAAATGCAGTCGAAATTTTGAACTCGGCGCCAACATTTGAGGAACTGGACAAGAACTCTCAGAAATCCGTAATCCAGATTGCTATGGTAGATAACCTGAAAAAGGACCTACAATTTAAAGCAAAAATTGCCAAACTTAATTATGACGAAATTAAAGCGACCTTTCTGGCGAACCTAAGTTCAGTTCATACGATGGATGCTTATTCCAGGGCGTTTGGAAGTGTCTTTGAAAATGTCAGGAAAGAACTTTGCAGAACTCACTACTTTGGAGGCGGACCAATTCATTCAAAGTTCATTCATCACTAAGCCTATAGATAATGGAATCATCAACATGGGCGCAAAAGATAGGGCGCCTGCGGCAATAAGAAGGGACGCATCTGCCATCAGCGCTTTCTACTCATTCGTGGAGAGAGTAACTAATCATTCCATTATGAATCCGTTTCGAGGAACAAGGGCTTTGCCAAAGAGAGCTGCAAAAAAGGACATTGTGGTCCCCTCAGAAGCCGATGTGGTTGCAATACTAAACAGTAAACTCATAAGTCGGGAGCTACGAGCCGCATTCGCTATCATGGCGCTCAGGGGCCTTCGAGTGGGCGGTTTGCCAAACTTGACTATTGACTATGAAGCTCAAGTTTTTTCGACAATCTCCAAAGGCAAGGGATATAGAGGGAGCTTCGATGATGCCATTCAGATTCCAGGCTGTAAGTCAATTTTGGAATACTTCAAAGTCTTCAAGGGGAAAAGGATGCCTTTTGCAGAACTTTCTGACTCCAAGTTGAAAATGCAGATTGCTTATTGGATGGCCAAGATGAATAAGAGTGGTCTTATTACG
Source organism: Fibrobacteraceae bacterium (assembly GCA_045629945.1). Lineage (GTDB taxonomy): Bacteria > Fibrobacterota > Fibrobacteria > Fibrobacterales > Fibrobacteraceae > UBA1765. The sequence goes on along the minus strand of JAZQSE010000009.1, from coordinate 91,854 downwards.
AGTACGTTCAGTGCTCATGATTTCAGACATTTCTATGCATCCCGTTATTACAAAGCAAATAAAGATATCTATCGACTTAAAACTCTATTGAATCATGGCTCGATAGCTGTAACAGAAACGTATTTAAAGACACTAAATGTGATGTAACGGGCCGCTCTGCTGTTTAAGGTTCTTTACCCCTGCGGGGGTTTTTCAGGCGTCTTGCTTTAACACAGAGGTGTATTTTTGACACATGCGATTAAGTAGGTTGATTGCTTGATGTTGCGGCCTAGTGGGTGTGCGCCGTTTTTGGCAATTTCAAGCTAAAAATAGGGACATTTCAAACGAAAAAATGATAATCTATAAGGAGGGAACACGACGATATTTTCCGCTTTGATTTGTCCCTTTTTAGTTCACCGCTGTTTAGTTGGTTTGCTTTTAATTGTCTGGTTTTTGGCGATTTCGGGCTAAAATAGGGACATTTCAAATTTAAAAATGATAATCTATAAGGAGAGAACACGACGATATTTTCTTCTTTGATTCGTCCCTTTTTTCTTCTTCACTTTCTTGCCTTCCCTTTGAATGAACTTCTTTTCAGCAGTAGAAATCTGCTCAACATAGTAGAACACTCCGTTAACCAATTCTCCCTTTGTCTTGAGCATCTCCCATGTTACATAGGCATTGCGCCCAGCACCTACACGGGCGCCTCCTCTAGAACCATTTGCAGTACTAATCTTTAGACCCTTTGATGAAGCCACCTTCTTCAATGTCGGCAAGCTCACTCGTTGGTCTTTTAAGTAGGATTTGCGGAACTGCACACTATCGAATTCTACCTCACCGTTTGCTGTCCGATATTGCTCGCATATCTTTTCTGCTGTCATGGACGTGTAACGTCTCGTTCTAAACCTGTGTCTACCTGATGTGTATTTGGCAACAGATTCGAGGTATTCACGGTCGCTCATGCTTCTATGTTTGCTAATCATCTCCTTTAGCTCGACAACATGCCTGTCAAGGTTATACCCGCCAGCTGTGTCGAATGCCTTTTCGACATAGTGCTTAAACGAATCTACGATGTCGTCGTCATTAAACTTGTGCTCTCCAAACCCATGCTCATCCATGTAGAGATTATAGCTTCTAGACTGTGCGTAAATCTTTAGCATGAATGCTGAAATACGCATATGCCGTTCCCCTTCCTTTATCTGGTCGATTTCCTTTTGGGCGCCTTTGCGTATGTATGGCAATGTCCCTGGCAGATTGAAGTCATACTCGAAGTCATCTATTCGTTCGACCGTTGTAAGACCTGCGTGACGTAGCCAGGCACAGAACTTTGAAGCTGTAAGAGGGACTAATGTATCCTTGAAGTAGTTGTCTATGATGTCGCTCTTTGCCCTAGGTGTCGGGTTCCCGATTGTCCGTTCAACGTGAGCCATGTCCTGGACATATTTTTTTTGTCCTTTGCTGTACACCCAGCCACCGAGCACGAAGTCGTGCCTCTCTGACTGGGAAGGGGCATATAGGCTAGATTGCCAGTGTACCTTGGGGTCGGCGAGGGCTGGTAAAGACTTTATTCCCCTGAGGGCTGCAAGAGCCGTTCTAAGCTTATTGTCGGCATCGATTCGGCAATTGTCGTACTCTTCTTTTGTTTTGGCTGGAGTGCAAAGAAACAAGAAAATGTGCCACTTATATAGGATATTTGATGTCGATTCCGTGTAAGCGGTCGCCTCATACCCGAGAGTTGGCAGCACTGCGTCCAGTTCTTCTGCACTGATATTAGGTGGCTTGTGGCCTGGTTGGGGTTTGTTGTCAATGTCAATGAATAAAAAACGAGTCGACCATGGCTGACCTGGCTGGGGCGGCAGATGACGCACGGTCATCCCGTTGCGGTGATGCTCTACAAGGTCCTCGAAACAGAAGCTGTGGCTAGACCAGTTTCCTTGCATGCAAGCTTTCTTTTTGTTTTCGATGGCCTCATATTTTGACGTGTGCGTAGTTCTGACGTATTGGAGGCATTCTTGATAATAATCAGGGTGGTTTAGCCTGTCTTCTATTTCTTCTTCTGACGGCATGAATTCAAGGCGTTCTGCTTCATCTGCATCCTCTTCGGCAATTTCCCGTTTGTGCTCCTCGTAAAATCTCTCGTAGTCATCTTCGGTGATGTCTGTGTAGTTGTCTTCGTCCTGGATAGAGACTTGCTTATCCGTGTGCATGATTGGCATTGTTGTTGGTCCTGCCTTTAGCTCTTCGAGCATTTCTTCCGTTAACATAAGGCTTCACTCCTATATAAAAAAGCGGCCACCGTTCCCCCCCCCCAAAGGTGAAGCACGGGGACAGAACGATGACCTAATAAAAACTCTTGCCAGGGGCTTCACTCTCTATATCTGTATTTATGGATGCGCCTCTCGGTGACTACCGAGTGTTACAACTCTCCAAGCGGATATACCCAGTTGTCGCGAAGAGCCGATTCCTTAGCTAAAATATGTTTTTCAAATGCTATTCTTTCATTCGACTTAAAAAAAGTTAATTTGTATTTAATTAACTATATTTTATATTGTCCAACTGAATCTAGTTAGACACTAATCGCCATCAAGCCCTTTAATTATCTATATTCTAGAGCAATGTGTGTTTGATTTAATTAACTATATTTTAGACAAAAAATGTCACAAATTTTTAATTTCACCCATTGACAGCATGGAGTTTGATTTTTACTTTTCTTACATAACCAACGGAGGATTCATGTCAAAATAAACCCGTACAGCAATATGACCGCTGTACCTTTTAAGGAGAATCATATGATTATTTCTCTTAATGATATCACAAGCCGCTTTGGCATCTTAAACCCAGAAAATCTTCAAATGTTCGTGAAGTGGATTTCACTATCTCAGAACCAAAACTATCCCCAGAAAAGCGAGCAAATGTGCACACCTAACGGGATTCAATTAGGCATTGGGCAATTTGCTTATATAACTCTAAAATCAGAGACGGGCAAGCATGTTTTTAGTGCTTATGTTTTCGCTGATTCGGCAGCAAGCTTCCGTCAAACGAATTATTCTCGCATTACTCTAACACATTACCTAATGTTTGGAAAGAACTGCAAGGATAAGATTTCCGATGTTTTTCAGGCTTATCGGAAAGCGGATGAAACCGTTTCTAAGGAAGAATCCTTACCTCGGCAACAACGATTAGAAAAACTAGCCAAGCTTAGTGGTGGCGAGTGGAGCAAATTTTTAGGACTTGCCAAATCCCATGAGCTGATTAACGGCTTCGACAAAAAGCAGGTTGTCGAAATACGGAATTTTTGGAATTCCAGGATTCGGTTCCAGCAGACCCAACAAGCCCCGCAAACGTCTCTCCCTGCACAATCTCCATTTGCGGTGCAGCAACCCGCACAAATCGCCCCAGGACCATTGCAATCCCCTTTTGCGGTCCAACAGACCCAGCAAGCGGCACTCCCAGCGCAATCGCCATTTGTGGCTCAACAACAGCCTATCCAGGCGCCTATGGCTCCTCCAATGGCGCCCCAGACATACCAAACGCAAGCTTCACAGGCCACGCTAGAGGGAATTTACAGCCTTTTGCAGCAACTTTTGGCCGCAAATACGACTCGGACATCTACGACGGCGCCTTAACCCAATGTATAATACGAAATAATCGGGCTCAGCAAAATCAATGTTGAGCCTGGTTGTTAAGGTTTCCTATTGTCGCTTTGGCCCTTTTGTAGCCCATTGTAGAAGAAATTGATAAGGTTTTGAAGATGTATAAGATTAAAAAAATAGTTTCAACATCTAATGTCCAAAGATTCTTCTAAAGGCGCTAAGTACGCCCCCGCCTATATTTTCTTTAATATTTTTCATTTCTTCGCGGGTTTTAAAATCATTTTCAATATATTCTTTCAACGAGGTGTTTATGCTTACATAAACATGCCAACTTAAAATAATTTCGTAATAATGATTTGGAAGTTTTATACCTTCCATCAAATTCTTACCATTTTCAACAAGATATCCGTTCTGTATAGTTACATTTGGTTTGAGCTGTATTCCATTAACAATTTTGAAGAACGTTGTTGAATTGAACCAAAAAACACTCTGTCCACTTATCGGAGTTGTAAACGGCGACACGTTTATCATGTCGTTTTCATTCAGGATTTTAATTACTTTATCCAAATGAGTTATTTTATCGACTTCACTATTTAAATCAGAAGACATTCTACGATATAATTGAACATTCTTATCGTCATAATCTATCAAAAGTAATCTGTCTATAAAAAAGTTGTCTTTCAAAAATACCATGAGGTCTGTCATGCCGTTTTGAACAGAGCTCAGGCTTTTTAGCAAATCTTTTTCTTCATCGGATAAATTAAGTTTTACCATTGGACACTCCGAGTGTTTTTTGCAAACATTAGTAATTCAGATATAGGGATTCTGTTACCAATTCGGTTTTCTTATTAAGGACACCGCTAACAGCAGAATTTCCGTTCGATACAGCGAATTTTCTTTTGTATAAATCTTTGGGTACCCCGTCATAGTATTCGCGTGATGCCCTTGAACCGTCAAAAGACAGTACCCATGACACTCCCTTTCTTGAGAGTTTTTCCAATTCCTTGAAAAAGAATTCTACGTCCAAGTCCTTAAAATATCTGTTATGGCTATCAGCATAAGGCGGGTCTAAATAAACAACATCGCCTTTTTTCGCCATTTCAAACGTCTCAGTATAATCGCAGCAGCGAAAATTCACCCTTTCAATTCGTTCATGCCAAGAATTTACAATTGACGCGAAGAGGTCTGGTTTCATCCCCTGTCTCGACAAATGAAATGAGTTATTAAACTCTCCCTTATCATTGAATCTAACAATTCCATTCACGCAAGTTCGCATAATGAAATTCAAATCCAAAGGGTCATGCGTTTTGTTAAAGTTGTCGCGACAAGCATAAAAAACCTTAGGAAGTCCTTTTGCGTTTTTTACTCTTTTTTCTTGCAAGTCCGCGTATTCAATGTCCAGTTCCTTCCATTTTCTCTCATAGTCCGAAATGACTAAATTCGGCTGCTCCTGTATAAGTTTCCACAATTCAATTAAAGGACTATATGCATCGCTGGCAATAGCCTCTTTGCGGCTGTTCAAATAAAGCATTGAACCACCACCCAAAAAAGGCTCTATGTACCTATCATAACTTGGCAGCAATGATGTTATAAAAGGGGCTTGTTTTCTTTTGCTGCCCGTCCACTTTATCAAAGTTGGAATTTTTTCAGCCGACGCCATGATATACCATTAAATGTTCAACGAAATTTGAGATTTTGAATCTTTAAGTCTTTTATTTGCGATATCTATGTATTCTTGTTCTAGCTCAAACCCCAAGAAATCTAGTCCCATTTTTTGAGCAACAAGACACTCCGTTCCTGAACCGGCAAACGGAATTAGGACACGGCCAGCGGAAGGCGCAGATATTTCGAATATGCGTTGAGCTAAACGCACGGGTTTTTGTGTGGGATGCTTTCCAAAAGCGAGCTCCTCTCTGTTTTTATTGTTGGGGATGTCCCACACCGTTCGCATTTGTTTCCCCTGTTGCTTTATCATGTCTTCGGGATAAGGGTTATTTTTTGAGGCCTCATAATTAAAGCAGTATTGCCTCTTTTTGGCGCCTCCAGTATGGCACCATAAAATTGTCTCATGACTTGCCGTTAGCCTACGTCCAGACAAATTGGGGAAACTATTCCTTTTAAACCAAACAACCTCGTTGATTATTTCAACATTTTGCATTTGAAGAATAAAGTTTATCAATCCAATGTTGTGGTATGTTCCATGAATCCAAAAGGAACCAGTCGGCTTAATAACACGTTTCAATTCCGCAATCCAAGAATTGCAGAACATGAAATATTCTAAAAGCGGCATGTTATCCCACTTTTCCATAACCTTAGACCAATCTCCGCCAAATCCTTTCAGATTTGCGGAGGAGTCCCATTTCCAGTCACCGCCAGAACTCAAATTGTAAGGAGGGTCAACAACGGCAAAATCGAATGAATTGTCGGGCAGCTTCTTCATGCCTTCGATGCAATCTTCTTTCAGGATTACATTCAATTTTTTTATTTCATCCATATGAACCTCTTTAAGAATCATGCGTCAGACGTTGTTTTCTATTCATTACAAACAAAATCTTCCATTGTTCTATTGATACTTATAGTCCGTTGACTTTTTAATAACAATATCTAATTTAGTTAATTAAACTCGAGGTATGGCATGATTACAACGGAATTAGGAAAAAAAATCAAGCTTTTAAGGCAAGGAAAAGGTCTTAGCCAAGAAAAATTCGCTCTGCAAATTGGCATGGATAGAACTTACCTCGCTTCACTCGAACTCGGTAAACGCAACGTATCAATCATAAATATCAAAAAGATTTCAGATGGCTTGGGAGTGTCTTTAAGCGATTTGTTTGAAGGGCTATAACAAGGAGAGCTTACCATGAAAAAACATTTCAGAATTCATGGCGATAACATTATTGAATGTGAAAGAATCGCAAAGATTCTTTTAGAGTTGCTCGAACCTCTGGCCCAGGATGCTCATTTGTCGTCGCCCTCCACTATCACCATTGATATATCATTTCGATACAGTAACAATGAGCATGAATGGCATCTCGATTTACTTCCTGGATTTAACAAAGCTGGAAGAACACGATGGAGCAAAAACATCTTCGATATTTTAAAGGAAAATGGCAGCTTCTTAGATGAAACCCCTGACGCAATCGTAACGGAAGTCAAAAACGATAAAGAACGCATACTTTTCGCCATTGAATTTTGCAGTGCTCTACAAGCGGGGAACCAAGCATGGCAGCGAAGTGGCCGAGCATATTCAACAGGCATTACAGGATGCCCTTACGTTTACATTGTCGATTTTGTAAAATATGAATTAGACGCGGTTACACGAGAGCGTAAGGCTCTTAGATTTCCAAATGCAGCCGTTCCTTATAGCTATATAAGTTTTTCAAAAAACAACAATCTGAAAGTTGTCCAGGCATATTTCAAAGCAGAAGAATTTAATAAAGAGGACAACGAAGACCTGAGAGATTTCGACGAAAGAGATTTTGCAAAAGAAGACTTTGCAAAATTCATAGTTAAAACAATGTTGAACGAAAACTCCGATGAAGATTGGAACGCCCTCACGCAGAAAAATTTCAAAGTTGTTCGTTTCTTAGCAAAAGTAAACAGTTCTCGAAATAGTCTCACAGACCAACAATGGAACGCAATATACCAAAACAATTACAATGTTTTAGAATACTCGAAAACCAATGGGCGAATGAACTTCGAAAAGAAGGTCGCTCAAAAAAGCAAACACGGAAATCTCGACAAATTCTTCTCATTAGTCAAAAATGTGAGTATTGGAATCGCATCGAAAGATTTGCCATTTGGAGCCATTCCAGCGGGAAAGAGGCCTCTTTTTTCCCAGAAACTAAAAGAAATTTATCCTGAATATGACGAAGATACTATCAGCAAAGTAGGGAAAAGAGATAAAGATTTGCTTATCTGTCTTCTTAAAGGATTCAAGCCCAGAGGCGACGACAATCGACCCGACAGAGGCGCACTTCCGTTTGCGCAAATGCTGGTAGGGAAAAATTATGATTTCATGACTTTTTTGTATGGCCCATTATTAAGAAGAAACTACTCACTTTTAAAAACAAACCCCAAACAATTGGCAAAGAACAATGGTTTGTGGAAAGCCCTTATTTCACTAAGTGACTTCATCGCCATAGATGTAGAGATTTTAGAAGAGAATAAAGAAGAAAGCAACACCATTGCAAAATACTTAAAAGATGTTCGCGACATCAACTATAGAACAAATGCAAACATTGCTTCTTCCAGCTTAACTGGTGATTATTTTTCAAGCAAACCGCAAAGTTTTCACGAAGACGATGTCGATACGGCCATTCATTATTTATTCTCACGGCTGCTTCAAAAAAATTGCTTTGAAGGAATGTGTAATCCTCCTGGCGGTGACTGGAGTGGTTTCTCAATTATAGACAATAGGTGTGAGAAACGCTGGCTTTCGTTACCAAGAGTAAGTGATGAAATTGCTGGGAAACGTCCCGACCATATTATAGAACTATTTGATGTTTTTGAAAAACCTGCACTCCTTTCTATCGAGTCAAAGGAAAACTCAAAAGACTTAGAACAAGATGTAGGAAAAAAGCTTATCGAATACATAAAAAGAATGATGGATTTTGTTCCTAACGTAAAAAGAGAAAAACAAAATCAAGATTGGGAAAAGTGCAAGGACAAGTCTTCAATCAAAGATTTTGTTGTCATTTCTGCCGCAGCTTATCTTTCTGAAACCGCACAGATGGATTCCATTGTGTTTGAAAACAGTAAATGCGATATGCTGTTCAAATTAAGGCCTGTAAGCAACAGCCAGCGTAATGGCTGGAACATCGAAATAACATGCCGAACAGACAACTCCAAAAAACTGAAAGATTTTCTTACAAAAGCTTTAAAAGACCATAACGAAATCACCATCAACTAAAAAATGTTCATTTAATCTAGTATGATTAGATTTTTGACATTCATTATGCAACAACTGTTTGCACGCTTGGAACCATATTTTTACTAGCTTTCGCCCCATTATGAACGAATACAAGATTTGGCTCATGGTCTGGATGCTCCGCATCCTGCTATTCATCAAACTCTGTGTCGTGTTTGCGGCGTTCTTTTTCGTCAGGAACTACAGGCACATAAAGGAAAACGGCTTCAACGATATTTTCTTCTGTTGGCGGACCTGGTGGAGAGCTAGCGTCACCCTGTATAGGGAACTAATGCGCTGACAAGTAAGCGAAATTCTCTCTTAACATAGGATGCGAATCTTTTATGTGGAGGTGTGTAGTTTATGCAGCTGGTAAATGTATAAACTAGAGCTGTATGAACAACGAAACTTCCAATGATATCTGATTCGCTAAGAAGCACTGTAAGCCTTGATGTGAGTTACCAGCTGGTAAAATTGACGGAACAGCTCGAAAAACTGGGCCTTTATTGTGACCTAAATCGGAAATTAGCCTGTATTTCTGTCTATGTTAATTCCGAGCAAAAAGGTCAAATGCCTCTTGTGGTAGTATGTTGCAATTCGGACAAAGAGGGCGCCCCGTTTATCACCTATTTTTCATTCGTTTCCGAAGAAAACGAAAACATCGAAATATGGCAGAGGGCGTCAATCTTGTACAAGGCGACCCATATTAAAACGCTGATAGATAATGCCTGGAAAATTCCCACGGTAAAAATCCCTGGATGTGATGTCAAATAAAAACGAAAAAAGGGAGAAGGTGTTTTACCTTCTCCCTAACTTGTTTAGGCAGCTTCCTGATTCAGAATGAAGCGGACTGCCTTTTCGGCTTTGCTTGCGGCGCCCACAACAAGATTGGCATCACCCTTTAGGGCTTGCAGCCAATTCTGGATATAAGCGGCATTGTTTGTGTGTGTGGTTTTTGTTTCCAGACCCAGCTCTGCAAGCATCATGGCGCTTCCCATTTCAGCTACCAATTCTTCTTTCGAATAATCGTTGCTGCCAAAGGGTTGGGGGCCATCCGCGAAACGATTCAGCCGTTCCTTTGTTCCCGTACTATGCGTAATTTCATGGAATAAAACGCCATAGTAATTATTACTGGAACGGAAATTTTTCAGCGGAGGAATCTGAATGAAGTCCCTAGCAGGGGAATAAAAAGCCCTGTCATATTCCTGGAAAATAAGCTTTATATTTTCGCGTCTTAAATAGTCTTTTGCGATAGTTTCCGCACATTCATCAGGCTTATTTTCTATTCCACATGGTTTTCCCGTAATCCATTTTGGTTTCAAACCTTCCGTATCATCAAGGTGGAATACGTAATATCCACGCAAAATGAAAGAATTTTTTTGCTCTTTAATTATTTCACCGTCTTTTTCTTTTTCGGTTTCGATGATGGTGGGCTTAAAAAAGTAGATGCGCTCACCCTTGGCGCCTTTTTTTACACGGCCACCCATTTCCTGAACCTGTTTGAATGTTGCATACTCCCCAGGGCGTTCCAATAACATGCGGTTCAAGAGGCTGTAAGGTTTTCCTGTTGCATGGCTCAGAATCTTGCTATTGCAAACCCAGGGCTTGGTCCATGGGATGATTCCCTTTTGAAGTTGGGCGATGATTTTGTCCGTGATATCCTGATAAATGTTACTCATGATGCTTACCCCTTTTTGTTCTGCTTGGATGGTTTCTTTGTGTTGTAGATGTTCACAAATCCCATTTGATGAGCTTGCTTGATTGCTTTGATGCGTTGTAGTCTGTTCATGGGTGAACCTCATTCGGTGTGTGTTTTCGTTGTGTGTTTTGCTTTGGCCTAAATGGCCGTTTCACCTCCCTATATGTGGGGTCGTGTTAGGGGTGGGCCGTAAGGCTATGTTGGGCTGGATAAAGCGAAAAAGTATAAACCCCACTCCTGAGGAATAGGGCTAGATTTTGTCAAAAATGATAACCAAAGGTCTCCCATTATGGGAACATTATTTCCGTTCACGATGCACATTGTTTTGCACAAATTTTTTCTGGGGGCAGAAAATATGGCAGATTAAAACAAAGCCCATAAAGGGTGTCTGGAAAATTTTGGGTAGGGGGGTATTTTGAAAAAGCTGCAATGAAAAAATCAAAAAAATTGTGCAGGGGTAAATGGCTTTTCCCACACAAAAAATGCGCTCGAAAAATGTGAAAAAAGGGCGCCTTACATAATAATTGTAAAATCTTTTTTTGACCTGTTATGTAAGGAGATTTTTTGTTACTTTAGCAGATGAAATCACAAAAACGTCCCCTTTCGTTCGTTTTTGCAGTTTTTCGCTAAGGTCTTTAACCAGGAATTTTAGCCTCTATTTGCACAGAATCGACATTTTCGACCATTAGGCCGTCGTCGTTCCGTCAGGTGGAGACATAATAATTTCCTTTTTGTGGGCGGTTCTCGCCCGGTTCCCCAGAAATACGACATCTGGCGGTGAGCCAAAGATAGCATTTGCCTTTTGGCGTGGCAACCAAGACAACTCATTTTTCCATAAAAGGGGAAAGCCTTCCCCTGGTTCGCACTTTGTTGCTCTCCACCCCTTCTCTGAATTGAACCCCGAAAGTTGTGTCCAACTATTTGGGTTCACATACTTGTTCGCCATTCACAAAAATTGGAAGTTGATAACATTTGATTAAAACTATTCATTATACGTAAAACAATGGTCTCCTAATGAACTAGCTTCACATATTATATCGGTTCTTTTATAGTAAAACATACAAATTTCATTGAAACATTCTAACTCTTTTATGTTAATATGGTCTATTCCATCGTTCCATTTTATAGATTCTATATCTTTTTTCAAAAAGAATCCATAGACATAATTTGGTTTTATTGAAATATCTATAGTATACACTGATGAATCCTTTGTTTCATTCCAAACAATAGATTTTAATGACAAAACACGTCCTTTTTTTAATTTTCCAAAATCACCAAAATTAGTACAACTAGAACCTACAATATTTACAAATTTCATTCTTTTATAAGGAGTATAATTCGTCCAATGTTGTATACCCAATTCATCATAATTGGAACTTATTAATTCCCCATCTAAGTAAAAACTTACTTTTGGATAAATTTTTTGTTTTTCGATTTCAAAAAATATAGAATCTAAATTTACATCTTGTTGTAATAATTGTTGTTCTTTTTGATATTGAGAATAATCAAGGACATAAGGGGATTTAGAATCCACATAGTGGTAATAAAGAACCATCATTGCATCATCGTAACTTAAACATTCTTCCCCTTCCTTACTACAAGCCACAAAAGCAATAAAAAACAAAGCAATTAAATTCAGTTTACGCATACTCCGCTCCTTTTACCTATATAAATTCGCCACCACAGCATTTGCTGTTTCACGTAAGAAAGGTACCCAAGTAACTTTTGTGTCTTGATGAACAACAATACTTTTTGCATAAATTGCACCATAGAAATTTTTACCCACTTGCCCAACTATTACTTCTGCATTCGGCGCAATAATAGTGCCAGCGAATTCTGTTTGAATATAAACTGGACTTGTGCCATAATAATATATCATCAAATGTTGAGCAGCAGAAATCATATCGTCAGCAACAACTGTTCCGTTCCATTGAAAATCATTACCAACATAGAAAATTACACTACCGTCTGTTTGAGGAATTAGTTTAGAATCTTTTTGGAACTTTAACGCTCCCGCATAGAAATCTCCCGAAGCGTTCAGAATCAAATTTGAACCTGAGTTAAAATTAAAATCTATTTTGCGAAAATTATAAGAGAACAAACCAGAAGTCAAATTCTCTCCAGAATTTAGGACTCTCGAATTACTGATTTCAAAATCTATGTTCCAATCAAAAGTATTATCAAAAAAATTATCGTAAGCTTGTTTTGTAGAATTTTCGTGTGGGGAATGTTCTATTATACTACCGGCTACTTTTATTGTTGAACTCTGTTTTATGATTGTATTTGCTGTTTCTAAATTACCATGGACGAAAGCCCTATCTTGTAAAAGAACAGGTTTTGCAGAAAATACGCTCCCGACTTCTGCTTTTACGCCAAGCCCCACGCCAAAGGCTCCACTAAAATCACTATTATAAGAAGCTACGGGGCAATAGATTCCATTTAAAGAAACACAATAAGCACGGTCATTTAAAAATAATTTTTCTTTTGCAAGGAGTGCTACTGTATAATCCTTGCAGGCAGGAATTTCATTTTCTGGAAATCTTCTTGGGTCAAATCGTTTGCAACTATTATTTTGGTCGTCTTGTATATAGGCACTTTCTTGAGCATCGCAATAACCGTCTCCGTCGGAATCAACATCTATTGCGGCATGTAAACCATCATCATCGACATCTGATTTTGATACGTAATTAGAACCTGAAGTACATTTCATAAAACCAAAAATTTCATCAAAATCACTGACTCCATCTCCATCAGAATCAGAAGCATTTGGATTTGTCATAAATCTTTCAACCTCATCAAAATCTACAATGCCATCACTGTCTGCATCTTCAAAAATGCTGGATCTTGAAGTTCGACCTTTTGCTGACAACGGAGGTATGTAATGAGCTCGAAAGAAATCATTACTTATATTTGTACCAGCAAGTAAGTCTATTAAATGCTCAATTCCATTTAAAATTGCGTTACCAATGATATCTAAACCAAGAAAAGCAATATTGCAATAATAACGCCATTCCGAATTTCCCATGTTGTCAATATTTAATAAATGAATATAAACATCTCCATTCACGTGAATTTTATAGCCATTAAGAACCATTGCATGTCCACCATCCGCCCCTGCATTTAATTGAGAAACTCCTCCGATATTTCCCAACTCAATGTTTTTTATAATTCCATGTAGTGGTGGTGGACCTATATACCATCCATTAACAGAAGGAACTATACCTTTAGAATGATATTCTGCTACTAATAAAGAATACACTGTGTTGTCCCACAATTCTTCACCTAATACATATTTAACAGCCTTCATAGACTCAAGTGGGAAATCTCCCCCATTTGTATTGCTAAATTTTTTTCTCATTTCATATATGATTTCATCTTCTGAAATATCGCCACCTTTGTAATGATTTATCATTTGCGCCATGGTAAGCCAGCAACGATTTTCAACAGCAAGATTTTTACTTTTCCAATCGACATCTATTCTGAGAAAAACCTTATTCCAATTCTTCTCATTAAACCCATTTTCCCACCTCTCTGCCAACATTCTAGTATCCTTCATGGCACAAAAAGCATCTGTTCCAAAACATTGATGCGATAGGTATTTATCTATTTGCAAAGGATATGCTGTATAAACATATTTCTCATCATAAGAGTATTGCAACCAAGTTAAATTTTTTGTGACTTTGTTCGTTCTAGCGTGCAAAGTTTCTGCATGGACAAAAATTTGAATCATTCCTAATGGATTTACTCGATTTTTAAAAGAATTCCAAGAATTTTCTATAAAGTTACCACCATAAAAAATGGAGTATGTTACAGGAGCAAAAGTTTGAACTGCTTTCTTTACTGTTTTTTTCGCCCATTTTTTCACTTTCTTCCACCACGAGGCTCGAAGCAATGGTGAACTATTTTCTGCTGGTTCATCAATAGGGATTAAATAATATTCTTCTCCCTCTTCATTTTCATCCATAGAAACTTCTATTAAAGGTTCTACATACCACACATAATTTCCTGAGGGTAATACAGGAATTTTCACAATGTTTGCTTTTGAAAAAATAGACAAAATGGTGTCTTGAAATATGATTGAATCTCCAACAAGAGAATCCCTTAAAACAACCAAACGATACCAATCAACATTTTCTATTGCACTCCATTCAAGAATCAAGGAATCAATATCGTTTTCGCTGTATTGCATTAATACAGGAGAGAAAATTACTGGCATTGGGTTTTCATCTGGACTTTCCCAAGTGCGGTAAAATTTCCAATTATCAATTTTTCTAGCATCTAAAAATTTTCCTAGAGAATCTTTTCTTAAAGCAAGACGTTGTCCTTGAATTAATCCTTGATTAAATCCCATATCAAAATCAGCTTTTACAAAAGAATCGGTTGATTCCCAAAGATTTTTTTCAACAGCATCACTTGCATTTTCCGGTTTCCAGCCAAAAGCAAAATAAGCTAAAAGATTTCCATTACATTCTGCAAATAATTCACCACGATGTTCTACAGAATCTTGAGTTGGTGAAAGTCCTCGCCAAATTTTTTGTCCTAAAGAATCTGTTTTGGCATCATTTAAATTAACTTGTATAGAATTGTCATTTTTATTTTTGATTGTTATAAAAGAAGAATCAGAATTTAATTTTTGCAAAATCTGTAATGCTATAGAATCTTTTTGAACCTCAACAAATTGAACAACAGGGCAACCTGCATTTTTAGCAGCAGTAAGCATTAAAGGTTTACCACTTGATAAAACTTCAATATTATTTGCTACAGAAAAAGTATTAGACTTTGGCTGGGAGGGGTCGTCGTTTTTAGACCAAGCGGACCAATTTTTATTGTGTAAACCTATTGAAAAACCAGAGTTTCCGCCAAGTGTATCTCCAGGATAAAGGATGGTGTTTGGAAAATAAATTACAAGTGTTGCATTCAGAGAATCTTCATAAGACCAATTCGCCATACCTTCTGGGAGATAATACAAATCAGGTTCTGCAATTTTTGATGTGTCTTGTTTTACGTGATAACGGAGTTCTATTTCTTTTAAAGTGTCGTGAGAATTATTTTCAATTTTGAATCTTAATACTGTTTGGTTATTTTGAGAAAATTATTCATCGAAAGTGGAAATCGAAATGGCGTTAACAGAAATCGCTAAAGCAAACAAAACACACAACAAAATGAATTTTCTCATGCTTATCTCCAAAATCTTCCAAGAGATGTTTGTGAGAAAAATATAATAAATGTTTTTAAATATCTTTATTTATGTTCTAGAAAAATCCAAAGTTTTCAAGGGAACGCAAAACCCCACAAGCGAGAGCAGCGACAACCGCACTTGTGCAATCTGACATGACCGAGCGCCAAGGGTTTCTTCAACACCCCACAAGCGAGAGTCGCGGCAACCGCACTTGTGCGTGTTGGCATTGCCGAGCGCAGAGGGTTTCTATAACACCCCGAAACGCAAAAGGTGCGGAAAAACAACTTGTCATGGCAAACGCAGTACGAATTGTCATGGCGAGAGGCCTTGTGCCTCGTGGCCATCTGTTAGCAACTTGTCATCGTGAGTAGATTGCCGCGCCGTGCATTCAGCACGTCTCGCAATGACAAGAAGCTTGTGGCAAGTGTAGGGTTGTCATGGCGAACGCAGTGTGGCGATCTACTAGCAAGGAGATTACTTGCAACTTGCAAGCAGATTGCGTCAGTCACTACGTTTCTTCGCAATGACAAGTTCAGGATTGTCATCGCGAACGCAGTGTAGCGATCTACTAGCAAGGAGATTACTTGCAACTTGCAAGCAGATTGCGTCAGTCACTACGTTTCTTCGCGAGTGACAAAAATCGCGGGCTAGTTCGCATCGCAATAACAAGTGGCGTGCGGCATGAGCTTTCTACCCCCCAAAAAAATACCGCATTTCAATGTCATCTCTTTTATTCTTTAATGGTTTTTCAAAAAACATTTCAATAATTTTTCTCGTTGTCCATAAACAACGAAAAAAAATCATTTTTCCTGAAAAATCCAAAAATAATCCAATGAATGAACTAAATTCCTTCAGGTACTTTCAACATATTTGACAAGTATGAATGAGGATTGTATGGGTAAAATTTTTAGCATTCTTGCATTATTAGGAACATCGCTTACTTATGCGGCTATTCCTTTAACCGAAGTCGTTTCACTTCCATCTGAAAAAGCTTATGGTGGAGAAACATCAATAAACTCACCTTTAATTGCGGCCACTTATAATGCCGGTGAAGGGCCTGGAATATGGATAGTCGCCGATGGCGGTTATAGACTATTCCACAATGGTAATCTTCTCGCCGAAGAACACCAGGCAGGCCGTACACGTTTTATCCCTATGACATTTTTACCTGGAGAAAATGCAATTTCTGTTGTTTCCATAAACAAACAAAATGCTCCTGGTATTATGGTACAAATTGATGATTTAGACAAATCCTACTATTCAAACAGTGAATGGAAAGCAAAACCTGCCGTCAGCAATGATTCTTGGAAAAATAAAGGCAGAGACCTTTCTGCCTGGGGAAACGCCACAACCCTAAACTATACAAACGCCAAATTACCAAGCGGAAACACATTAACTGGTTTTGCTCCAAACACACAAGCAAAATGGATTTGGTCTGGCAGCGAAAACGATTCTATAGCCGTTCTACTCTACACTTTTTTTATTAAAGCCGAAGGTTTTGGAAACTCTACAACAGGTGGTGACGCTGGAGAAATCGTTATCGCAAGTGATTCTCTTTCTATTCGGAAACATTTACAAAGCAATTCACCTGTAACTATTCTGGTTCCTGAAGGAACTTATGATTTTAGACAAATGCGTAATGCCGTCACAGAAGCGAAAAAACAAGGCAGAACTTGGTGTAAAACCACTTGTTCAGAAAAAAATAGCATAACAGGTAAATACAACACTTTTTACCGCATCACATTCAAAGCAAATGACTGCAGTGATTTAAGCGAACCTGGGGTACAAATTGTACAAGAAAATGAAAATCTACAAGCCTGGAGTAATTGGATTACCACAAAACCTAATAAGACTCTTATAGGAATGGGACGTGGCGCAAATTTACGCGGCGCATCTATTGTAGTCCGTGCCAATGAAGGTTCAGGGAATCACATTTACAGAAACCTGGCCATTTACGACGTAAACCCTCACCTTATTGAAGGTGGCGATGGTCTTGAAACAGTCGGAAATTCTTCAAACCATGTTAAAAATTTCTGGGCCGATCACATTAGTTACAAATGGATTTCTGACGGAATGGATATGGAATTTGTAGATAACGCAACAATCAGTTACTTAGATTTTGATGGGGCGAATGATTTTAATTGCTGGGGAACAGACCCTTATATGGCTTTAGTCGAAGATGCTCATTTAACTTATGCCAATAATTATTGGCACAATACTTATGGTCGTGTTCCAAAAGTAACAGGTGAAACTCATGGTTCTCAAGTTCACCTTTACAACCAATATGTAAATTCCAATCGTTTCTTTATTGCAGGAGCAAACGGAAAAAGTGCAAATGCAAAAGCTTATGTCCGCTATGAAAACAGTTACATAGATAACGGACAAGGTTATCTTGCTGAATGGGGCGATTATGGTTATGTCTATTTCAGTGGCATTTCATTTGGGAATTCAACCAAGCAGCAACACCGCTATAATGGCTCTGTTAAAAGCGGAATTCCTCAAGCAGAGACTTTTACACCTAACTATAATTTTGAAAAAAGATCTGTTTCTGACTTACCAAAAGATATTCCTAATTTAGCAGGTGTTGGTGGCAGGTACGGAAAAATGCCCGAATACAACCAGGCTTTTGGACAAAGTAATAAAGCCGCTTCTGTTTCAATTACATCACCTAAAATGAATGACATTCTAAACGCCAATTCATCGATTTTATTAACAGCCAATGCTAGTGATAATGACGGAACCATTAAAAGTGTTTCTTTTTATTTAGGGAACACTTTAATTGGAACTGTTTCTTCTTCTCCATACCAAATTACAACTGAAAATCTGCTTTCAGGAACATATTCTGCCGTAGCTGTTGTGACAGACAATTCCGGACTTTCGTCAATGTCAGAATCAGTTGTTTTTACGGTTCAGGGAAATTCTTTCCCTGAAGTAGTAAAATGCGGCGCTGGTTCTAGTAGCCAAGCTATCAATTTAGGCGAACCTATTGTTGATTTTTGTTACACCTGGACTGGAGCCGAAACAGTTATCCCAGTAGGATTTCCAAAAGGGATTGAAACAATTGTTGACAAAATCAATCAAAAAATTTCTATTAGTGGGACTCCGACAGAAGCAGGCGTTTTTAATTTCAAAGTTTCAGCAACAAACGGAGATTCAACTTTTTCAAAAGGCGGGCGTTTAACAGTTAAAGATACGCTACTGATAGAATCTTCTAGTAGTGAAATCCAGAGCAGTTCTTCTGAAGAATCTTCTTTTATTTCACCGTCTTTTAATCTTTCTAATGAAAAAACAGCTTTTTATCGTATTTTTGACTTGCAAGGCAGGCCGCTGTTCAAAGGCAAAACAAAGCCTTTGAAACTGCCCGTTTCACGGGCAGTGGTGATAGAATTCACCACAGCGGGCAAAATAAAAAGCCGTTACATTCAAACTTCTTGGTAAGATTCAGAAAAGACTGGTTTTTCGCCAGTCTTTTCTGACAATATCCCTATTTTTTCAAAACGCTCTTGCTTTTTTTAATAAAAAAGCCTAGTTTATGCCTAAAACTTTGCACTTTTAGGAGTCTATTTATGCGCGATTTAATTGAAAAAGCTTTAAAAATGGGATTCACACTCTCTTTTTCTGAAGAAGGAGGCTTTTCTATAATTCGTCTTTTGCGTAATAACCAAGTTGTATCCAATTGTTCTCTAGGCGTTGGCAATTTTTCAGAATCTATCGAAGAAACTTTGCAAAGTATGCTTCTTGATGCAGAACGTCGTGGTCTTTAACAAATTCTGTTTATAAAATGGCCATAGCACATCATTTTTCAGAAAAAGCCCAACTTTTAGCTTTTGTTTTGCAAAACTCTCCTGATTGGGACTCTGATTTATTGAATGTTTTAGAAACTTCTTGGGGCAAAATCAGGCATCTTGGAAAACTATTCCCATTTGACAGAACTACTTATTATAAAAATGAAATGGGAGAAGGCCTTTTCCGAGGTGTTGTTTCTTTTGAAAGCACAATCTTTCCAGAAGAAATCACCAACGAAAAAATTCGTTCCAATGAAATTGAATTTTCTTTTTCAAAAAGTGAAAACCGAAAAATCAATATTGATATTGGCTACATGGATTTAGATAAAGTTGTTCTCCCCTCCTTTAAGCGCGGTCCTTTCAAACTTTATGCCGGCAACGGAATCTGGTTAGATATGCTCCTCACTTATGCCAAAGGGAAATTTCACCCCACTTCCTGGGCTTTTGAAGATTTCAAATCCGGTTTTTACGAACACGATTTATTACTCATTCGTGAAAAATTCAAAAAAAATATGTAAAAGAAATCCCTTAAGCAAAAGCCTAAGGGATTTTTATTTTTGGGTAGGTAGGTTATGAAATTTTCAAAGAATTATTCTTCTCTTATATAAACGTAATGCGTTGCTGTCGGGTAATAAGCTTCACCTTCTTTATCTAAAGCTTTAAGAACAAGATTGATTTCTGTATCTGTCAACCCAACCGTTTCACGCATATATTTTTCAATTTTTGAAAGAGAAAACTCGCTTGTAGAAAAGAAATCGGCGCCACGTATTCTTGAAACCATATCAAAACAAGAAACACTTGACATTTTTGCACAAGATGATTCTGCTACATGCGCAGACAAATCACCTGATTGAAAATAATAAGAAGTTTCGCTTTTATCGGAAACACAACCGAAAAGCAAAAAAGATAAAACAACGAGCCATTTTTTCATAATTCCTCCGATTTTGCACCAAAAATAACAATATCTTATGATGAGAAACACATTTTAAACAATTTTTTGCAATGTTTTTGTAAGTTTTACACAATTTACTTACAAAATAACTTTAGATATAATACAATCATCGCTGTTTACGTTCAAATATCCTTATTTTTTACAAAAAAACTTAAATTTTTCGATTTCTCTTCCATTTTTGTAAACACCTTTCAATCTAAAAAAGAATGATTTTTCTATCTTTTGCCGCACTATGAAGAAAACGAATGAAGATTTATGGGTCGGCGTTGATGTTGGTTCTACAACTGTAAAAATAGCCGTTGTTGACCCTGCTACCTCTAAATTATTACACTACTCTTACCAAAGACACAATGCAATGCAAGCCGCTAAGGTTATGGAATTGCTTTCACAAGCTCACGCTTTATTTCCAGGTAAAACTTTTGGCGTAGCTTTTTGCGGTAGCGGTGGCCAACCTTTTGCAGAAGCGACCCGGGCTTTTTTCGTTCAAGAAGTTGTAGCAAATGCTCTTGCTGTCAGAGCAACTCACCCAGAAACTCGCGTAGCCATTGAACTTGGTGGCCAAGACGCAAAAGTCGTTTTCTTTGAAAAAGACAGAACCACCGGCAAACTGATTGCCAGTGACATGCGAATGAATGGTGTTTGCGCCGGCGGTACAGGTGCATTTATTGATCAGGTTGCTGAACTATTACGTATAAAAACAGAAAATTTTGAATCTTATGCAGCAAGAGGTCAGAAAGTTTACGAAATCTCTGGCCGTTGTGGTGTTTTTGCAAAAACCGATATCCAACCAATGCTCAACCAAGGCATTGCAAAAGAAGATATCGCTCTTTCTAGTTTCCATGCGATTGCCAAGCAAACCATTGGCGGCCTTGCTCAGGGTATGGAAATCAAACCGCCAGTTATTTTTGAAGGCGGGCCTTTAACTTTCAACCCTACACTTGTTCGTGTTTTTAAAGAACGTCTTGGCATATCTGAAGAACAAACCATTGTTCCTGAACGTTCTGAAGTTTTGGTTGCTTGGGGGGCTGCTCTTTCACTTGGTTCTATGTTCAATGACAAACCTTGTGATTACAGAGAAGAAGGTTCTTTAGAAGCATTACGTCATTTTAATGAAAAACGCCAGGCAGAACACCGCGAAAACGGAAATCCATTCTTCAAAGACGCTGACGAACGTGAAGAATTTTTAAAACGCCATCCAATGGCTCCGGCTTTTTACCCGCAACCAACTTCTGGTTCAGAATTAAATGTTTATTTAGGTATTGATGCTGGTTCTACAACAACAAAACTCGTTTTAATGTCAGAAGACGAACAAGTTCTCGATGGCTTTTACGCAAGTAATGACGGCGAACCTTTAGCCGTTTTAAAACGCGCTTTGGTAGAACTTGCAGACAGATACGAAGAATTTGGTTGTAAATTAAATATTCTTGGCGTTGGCACAACTGGTTATGGCGAACAACTTATCGCAAAAGCCGTTCACGCTGATTACCACACGGTTGAAACAGTAGCTCACGCTAATGCGGCCCAACACCTCTGCCCAGATGTTTCTTTTATTCTTGACATCGGTGGTCAAGACATGAAAGCCATTTCGGTGCAAGATGGTATTGTCACCGGAATTATTCTGAACGAAGCTTGTTCTTCGGGCTGTGGTTCTTTTATTGAAACCTACGCACGCTCTTTAGGCATTCCTATGGAAAAAATTGCAGAGCTTGCGTTCAATGCAAAGAACCCTTCAAAACTAGGAAGCCGTTGCACCGTCTTTATGAACAGTTCTATCATTACAGAACAAAGAGATGGTAAACAACCTGAAGATATTATCGCTGGTATTTGTCGTTCTATTATCGAAAACGTATTCACAAAAGTGATTCGCATTCGTAACCTAGATACTCTGGGTAAAAAAGTTGTTGTACAAGGCGGAACTTTCAAGAACAATGCTGTTTTAAGAGCTTTCGAGCAACACACTGGTTTAACTCCAATCAGGCCAGAACGCCCTGGTGAAATGGGGGCCATTGGTATTGCTCTGTTAACCAAGCGCTTTATGGAAAGCAAACGCACTGAAAACCCGGATTATAAATCTTCATTTATCGGGCTTGATGCCGCAAGAAATTTCAGTTGGGATAATAAACCCGGACAAATTTGCCAATATTGCACCAACCATTGCTCAAGAACCATTGTAACATTCAGCGATGGAACAAGTTATGTAACTGGCAACCGTTGTGAACGTGGTGAAGTTACTGCTGACCCAAATGACCCAGAAACCAAAAAACTTGTTGCAGAAATCAACAGGAAAATGCTCGCCGTTCCTGATATGATTAAACGCACCAATCAACTTTTGGTCAAAGATTACGCGCCAACAAAACTTATCCCACAAACTGGAAAAACAATTGGTATCCCGCGCGTGTTGGAATTCTGGTCAAGCATGCCCTTCTGGAAAGCCTTCTTTACTTCTATCGGTTACAATGTCGTTATCAGTAAACAAAGTGATTATGACTTGTTTGAATCAGGGCTTCATAGCGTGCCATCTGATACCGTTTGCTTCCCTGCAAAACTTGTTCACGGGCATATCAAATACTTAATAGAAAAGAAAGTTGATAGAATTTTCTTCCCGATGATGGTTGCTGTTCCTAGTGACCACACAAAATTCTCTGCAACGGCAGTTTGTCCTGTTGTTCAGGGTTACCCTAACGTCTGTAAAAACACAGATAACCCAGAACTCAATTACAACATTCCTATGGATCAACCAGTATTCCATTGGTTTGATGCCAAGCTCCGTAAAAGCCAGACTGTGACCTGGTTCCATGAAAACTGGAATTTGCCTAAAAAGATTTTAGCTAAAGCAGTTGCTGAAGGTGAAAAAGCATTACAAACCTATCGCGATACTCTTGTGGCAGAAGGGGCTAAAATTTTAGAAGATGTCCGCAAAAACAACTCCTTCGCTGTTGTTATTGCTGGCCGTCCTTACCACGCTGACACTCTTGTTAACCACAATGTGGCAACACACTTTACAGCTCTCGGCATTCCTGTTTTAACAACAGAATCTTTACCAGGCGTTTACGATCAAGACATTCCAAAAGCAACTCGCATGGAAATCAAAAATACATTCCACATGCGTATGCTTGGGGCCACCATGATTACCGCCAAAGACCCGGCTCTTGAACTCGTACAAATTGTAAGCTTTGGTTGCGGCCATGATTCCATTTTGACCGACGAAATGAGTCGCATACTACACACTCGTTCTATAAAAGAACTCCTGATGCTAAAACTTGACGAAGGTGATGCCAGAGGCCCTGTAGGAATTCGTGTAAAAAGTTTTATTGAAACCGTGCGTTCACGCAGAGCCGCCAACTTACCAGAAAAAGAAGAATCAAAAGAACCGCTTTTCACCGCACCTTTCGAAAAGAAAGACAAAAAATTGCGCCACATTCTGGTTCCAAACCTTTCACACCCATTCAGTATTCTAGCATCAGAATATTTCCGCACGCTAGGATTTAAAGCAGAATGCTTGCCTTTAGCAGACGCTCGTGCCATTGAACTTGGTAAAAAATACGTTCACAACGATATTTGTTTCCCTGCTCAAGTCAACATTGGTGAAAACTTACGTTGGTTAGAAGAGCACCCGGAAATTCCACAAGAAGAAGTTTCTGTTGGCCTTGCTAAAAACTGTGAAAACTGCCGTGCTGTGCAATACGCTGTTCTTGCTAGAAAAGCTCTTGACGAAGCAGGTTATACAAAGGTTTCTATAATCACCACAGGAACCGACGAAAAAAACATGCACCCTGGTTTCCGCTTAGGGTTAGATTTCAAACTGCACATGCTCTGGGGGCTTTCTGTAATGGATTGCATTGAAACCATTTACAGAGCGCTTCGCCCATACGAAATCCACAAAGGCGACACCCAGAAAGTCTACGACGAATGGATGCCTAAATTAATGCACATGATAGCTCACTTACCAAAGTCAAAGCTTGCCTACCCAAAAGCAATGCTTACAGAACTTGAAAAGTGTATTGAAGCATTTAACGGTGTAGAAGCAGACAGAAGTGTTCGCAAGCCTCGCGTATCTCTCCTTGGTGAAATTCTTATGAATTACCACCCAAGTGCAAACGGTTTCATCGAAGAATACTTAATGAATAATGGCATGGAAGTAGTGCTTCCGTTCATGATGGATTTCTTCCGGGTTGATGAAGTTGTTCGTGAAGAAAAAATCCAGCGTGGCTTTATACAGAACCCAACTATGGAATGGCTTGTTGGCGGCTTAACTGCTAAGGTTTATACATTTGCTGTAAACCAGATTTACAAGCGCATTGAAAAGTTCAAATTCTACGAACACCATGCTGATTGTTATGAATTAAAGGGTCTTGTAGGCGACATCATTGACGTTTCTTACAACACCGGCGAAGGCTGGCTTATCCCTGGCGAAATCCTCTACAACGCACAACAAGGTGTTAATAGCTTTATTATTGTGCAGCCTTTCGCTTGCTTAGCAAACCACATTTCTGGCCGCGGTTTAACAAAGGCAGTGAAAGAGCGCTACCCACATATTCAGGTATTAAGCCTTGATTATGACCCAGACACAAGCTTTGCAAACATTGAAAACCGCTTGCAAATGTTGATTATTAACGCTCGTGAACTAGAAAAGTCAAAACACTAATACCAACTTGAAATTCTTTAACTCTCGTAAGCATTTGCCTTGCGAGAGTTTTTTTTGAGTCCAGGGCGTTCCACGCTGGCGCGGGGCGGGCTGTCGCGGTATCGCACGGCCATTTTAGAAACAACAACAAGGTCGCCGTGCGTCCGTTCAGCCTCGCTTCGCGAGTCCGACTTGCAATGAGCCGAGTGTTGCAGCCAAACTTGTTTGGACTTTTCCGAGGCGATTAGCAAGGGAGCTATGCTCCTATAGCTTCGCCACTTCCATCTCCCCTAAAGGGGACCATAGCCACTAAGGCATTGAGTTGCCAAGTGGCCGGAGGCCTAACGCATTCAAACTGCTTTCACTTTGAATTTTTGATTTCTTCGGGATATTTTATTATATTAAAATTATGCTCATTTACCATGCAAGCAAACAAATCGTGGAATTGCCCGAAATTCGAAAGACAAAGTTCACCAAGGACTTTTCTTGGGGTTTCTATTGCACGAATGATTTTAGGCAAGCGATACGGTGGGCAAATCGTGGTGAGGGCACCCCATACGTCAATCACTATGAATTTACGGATTCAGGCTCACTAAAAATCCTGAAATTCGAAAGGATGACCGACGAATGGCTCGATTTTATAGCAGCCTGCCGTAATGGAAGCACCCATCAATACGATGTTGTCGAAGGTCCTATGGCAGACGACACAGTTTGGAATTTTGTGAACGATTTCTTGACAGGGCGGATTAATCGCAAGCAGTTCTGGACATTGGCAGAATTCAAATACCCTACACACCAAATTAGTTTTCACACGCTTTCGGCTCTAGCATGCCTGAAGTTCTTGAAATTCGAGGTCAAACATGACGGAAGCAGATAAAGACGATTTGTTCTACGTGTGTTCGCTGGTTGAATTTATTGCCCGCAAGACAAAGAACAAGCGCGGGGTGGTCGCAAACAAGCTTGGAATTGACGGTTTTGCCAAACAACTGAAAGACGCCCAGGTGAACCATTGCCTAAGTTTTGAGCAGGTCGGCGAAGAAGTTGTGGACCAGTACAAAATCCCGCAGGGCGATTTTGAATCTGTAGAGAACTGCAAATACGATATCCCCTCCTATACGGACATCGGCAACCTGTATTGCATCATGGTTCTCGACTGCGCAAAGAACGGCAACGAAATCGAGACTGCCATCAAGATTTTCACCTCCCCCATTAGCGACTACATCTCCAACTTCAATTCGGATTGTTATTATCAGAATCCGAGCTACCTTGAAGAATCCTTCAAGGCAGGGAAGCTGCTGTAATTTGTCACAAAAAAGGATTTACAGAAAAGGATGCATCGAGGCATCCTTTTGAAGAGAATTGAATTTCATTCAAACACCGTTTTAAAGACTTCTTTAGCTTTTGCTAGACTAATAAAATCACCACTACTAACATCAGCGATAAGCGCAAATGGCCAAATAAAGGGAGCCACGATTCTACATTCAATCCGCCTTTGAAATATCGACCGCCGAAAAACGCGAGCAGGAGAAGAAATCCCTGGTGAACCTGACGGACGGATTTAAGCGGATTATCGTCGTAAAGGATATTGTCAAGCCGCATTACGACGACGGAATTCTTGTTGTCGATTTACTGGATTTTTTGATGCAAACGGAATGGAACGCCTGAGTGCCGTTTGGGCGTTCCCCGCTGGCGCGGGGCGGGCTGTCGCGGTATCGCACGGCCATTTTACAAACAACAACAAGGTCGCCGTGCGTCCGTTCAGCCTCGCTTCGCGAGTCCGAATGGCTTCGCAACTTCCATCCCTAACGCAAAAGACTACATTTTGGATCCTAAATTAATTATTTCAATTAAGCCTGAAACAATACTTGCCGAAAACATGCCATAGGCAACCAAAATTCCTAATCCAAGAAGCAAGAAAATGCATAAGTTCCATTTCTTTGTTAATTCTTTCGGCTCTATTTTTCTCCGATAGGCAATCCCAAAAATGTCCGAGACCAATTGCTTGGCGGTGAATTTATTTCTGCCAAATAAATATTTATCCTGAAAAACAGCAAGAAGCCGCACGATATACTTAATGACACCGACAATCGAAATAACAATGAGTGCAAAGAGCGATATGAAATACAACCATCTACCAACCGTTATTTCCTGGTAGCGCAATTCAAGCAATTGTGTTGAAGAGAAAAGAATTGATGTTATGAGAAGTGCTACAAAAAAAGTAAAGTACCGCATCAAACCGTTTGATTGAATTTCCTTTTTTGCCCTTTCCCAATCATATTTTAGATTATGGGACATTCCTTCTTCAAAATGGGCTAGTAAATCCTCCACAAGCATTTTTTCTGTTTCAAGACCATTTTCTTTACTTTCGGCTTCCCATTTTTGAAAGGTCGGCTTCCGACTTGAACAATCATGTGTAACCAAGCGATCCAAGATTGCCATTAATTTACAATCTTCAGGATCTCCTAAATTGAGTCTAACTTCAAAGAATGCTTTGGCTTCCGCAGCGGAATGAAATACAATTTTTCCGAAGGGCTTTTTTACAGGCATCTCTCTATAAAAGGATCTATCTTTGTTTTCAAAATATCGCCTCAACGCAATCGTTGCACCTCGCAAGTCGTCACGCCAATTCTTGCGCTCTTGGGTGATATTTTCAATGGCATTCTTTTTATCGGCGGTTGATTTTGTGATAAACGCAGTAATCAAGGCCGATGCAATGCCTATTAATGCTGCTGTAATTTCAGTTTCCATATAAATTTTCCATTTAATTTTTTCTGTAAATTTTTCGCGGTCACGCAAAGCGCGGGTTGGGGTGCGGGCGGGCTTGCCACTGCCGTGGCCGCAGGCTGCCTAGGCCCCGGTGCTAGTCTTCGGCTTGCGCCATATCAGTCCCGGAGGCAACGAACCGAGTATGCGCGGCCCTTATAGTAAGATTCCAGGTCCGCTTTCCCTTCGTAGTATTTCAAGAACATGCTTAAAGCGTAGTACCCATTGTACTCTACAGCACTCCAGAAAAACGCGTTATTGCCCGCGTACTTGAAACTGCCATCGTCATTGCGGATGCCCGCTGGGAGCGCCGAAAAACCGAAGGCATCGGTGCCGTTTTTATTATCTTTCCATCCATTTGTTGCTTTGAGCATTTTACCTGCCGTTGAGTCTCCTCCTACGGTTGTGAAAAGGGTTCTAAATTCATCAGTGGTCGGCAAATGCCATCCTTCGGGGCAAATTCCCCGTACAGGATAAGTAGGTGAGTGAAATTCCTTGTTGTGACCGCAGCCTTTTCCATTGGTACTGAATGTACCGGCACTATCCATGGCGGCAGCCCAGGTGTATAAGCGACCATATTTGGAGCAACTGTCCAAGCGGTTTTCATAACACCAATTCCTTTTTTGCATTCCAGGGTAACTGACGCTATCGGAATAGTTCAGGTTTTCCGCCATCCAAGTTTGAGTGCCTATGGTTACCGTCTTGTATGTTTTTTTGTCTCTTTCATCTTTCAAAGTGCCGTAGTGTATTCCTACAGAACCTGTCCACTTACCACTTTTGCAGGTATAAACAGTATCCTGTGTTTCTGATATTTGCCTTCTAATTTCGCTATTCTCCGTGTAACTGACACAACCCTTATTCAGGGAAATTTCCTGTTCATTAGCAACTCTGAATATCCCCGCATCACAGACATATTTGTTTGTTGCAGTAACTTCTCCTAGGACAATTGACCCATCTGTAAGGCAAGCCTTTCCGTATGTATCGTATTCCAACACGGTTGCCGTTTTCCAAGTTTTAGATTTGCAGATATAATAGGTATTTTCTGATTTATCAACTTCGCCTTCACGAGAAATTGTGCATCCGCCCAGGTTGTTTTCGATTTCACTTGCAGATGCCCGCCATGCCCCATTTTCATAGACATAATACTTGTCTTCGTTGACCTTGCCCACGCGGACTTCGCCATCGTTGCCCGCACCGAACTGGTAGGTGTCATATTCCAACACGGTTGCGACATTCCAGGAATTTGTCTTGCAGATGTAATACACATCATTCAATTTTTCGATGGTGCCGTTCTTTGCTGTGGTGCAATATCCTAGTCCATATTCTGTAGCGGTGATTTCTTTCCAAGCTTTATTTTCGCAGATGTAGTATATTCCATTAAGCGAAAGTTTCTCGTTTTCCGTGTAATTAACGCAACCCTTATTCAGCTTTTTTTCCTGTTCATTTGCGACTCTAAACGCCCCTGCATCGCAAACATACTTGTTTGAAGGGCCAACCTCTCCAGAAACAATTGTCCCGTCCGTACCACATTTTTTTCCATAAGTATCATACTCCAGCGCAGTCGCAACATTCCATTTCTCAGTCTTGCAGATGTAATACACATCATTAAGTTTTTCGACGGCACCATTCTTTGCCGTGGTGCAATACCCAAGTCCATATTCTGTAGCGGTGATTTCTTTCCAAACCTTATTTTCGCAGATGTAGTACTTGCCGTTGAGCTGGTGCTTTTCACTTTCGCGAATGCTGACGCACGCACCCAGGTTGTTTTCGATTTCACTTGCAGATGCCCGCCATGCCCCATTCTCATAGACATAATACTTGTCTTCGTTCACCTTGCCAGTGCGGACTTCGCCGTCGTTGCCCGCACCGAATTGGTAGGTGTCGTATTCCAGCACGGTGGCCTTGCGCCAGTTCTTGCTGTCGCAAATAAAGTACGTGGTGTCAATTTTACCTATTTCACCATTGCGTGCCTCGGTACATAGTCCCAGTGCCGTTTCGTTTTTCGCCACGGTCCACGACCCGTTTTCGAACACGTAGTAGGTCTCGGTCACGTCGCCCTTCTTGAATTCGCCCTCTTCACCTTCGGCCCACTGGTAGGTGTCCTTCTCGTAATCGGTAGCTTTCTGCCAACCTGTAGCCTTGCAGATGTAGTGGACATTGTAGTTCTTGCTCTTGGCGTTCCTGTTCTGGGCCACCACGTCGTAGCGGGTCAAGGCGCAGCCGCCCAATTCGTAGGCGTTGTTCCAGTAAATGGTCAGGTAGCTCTCGTAAGCGGGAATGTCCAAAATGTTCCAGCTCTTCACATTTGCCCTCACGGAACCACAGTCAAAACTTTCTGCCCAGTCCGCCATATCGGCCTTGGTCTGGGCGTCGTTCCACTCGCCGTCACCGGCCATGTCCTGCTTGAAGTCGGCAATTGCCTTCTGGATTTCGGCTTCGCTCCTGTCGCCAATGAAAAGCAGCGAAATCGCCATGAGGGTGGCGTTTACATCGTGGTTCGTGCTGGTGGATGGCACGAATGTTTTCAGGTCTTCGGAATACTCCACCGTGGTTGCAAACCCGAAAGCCGTCATGATTTCGTATTCGGCCTGTTTTTTGGCGGCGAACATGCTGTAGCCCTTGTTCACCAGCTGTACGGCGCGGTCATATTCCAGGTGGGTAAGCAGGTTGATGTTCACCTCGGTGCGGCTGGTCAAATCGGTCAGAGCACGGAGCGTCATGGAATCCTTGCTCCATTCGCCAGTCACTTCGTTACGCCAAAGCCCACGAACCTCAAGCACTGCGTAGGGGTAAACCAGGTTCACTTTCGGAATCACGAAATCGCCCTTGTTGCTGGAAATCTCGTCGATGTATTCGCGGCCCGTGTAGGTCAGCGCGTCGTCGTGCAAAAGGACTTCGCGGAGTGTCAGAGGAGAATCGAACTTGAAGGGTCCCTTCTGCGCCGCTCCTAAGATGGACGCGTTCTTCACGATATAGCCGTCGGCGGTCTCGGGCTCCCACTTTACTGAATCGCATTTGAAGAAGACGGAATCCTTCTTGACCAAAACGCGCTGTTTGGCGTTGCCTGCGTGGCACTGTGGCAAGTCTTCCTTGGTAGGAACGATGTCGTAACCCAGGTATGCTTCGTCCTTTGCCCAGCCATCCGCCTTGCAGGTAAAGTAAGAGGAATCGGCTAGCACCAAAGCACGTAGGCCAATGGCGCTGGAATCGCAGGTGCCGAGCAGCTCCTTTGTAGGAACCTCGATGTAGGACGCGCGAACCGACGAACTGGAACCGCCGTTCAGCGGGTCGTCCACGTTGGAACTGCTGGATTCTGGGTCGATGCCAGAAACACCCCCCGAGGAAAGGTTTACGTCGGGATTTTCCGACAGGGTCGTGATATCGATCCAATTGTTGTTTGAACACAAATAATCGATGGCTTGTGCCGTAACATACACGGTATCCCCCTCACGGTCGGGGGTACAGGCTCCTAGGTCGTAGATGGTGGAAACTTCGCGGACGGGGACATCTTCTGCTCCGCTGGACTTGCTCCCGCTATCACCACCGCAGGCGGCGAGAATTGCCATGGATCCTATCGCTACGCTCCAGAAAGACAGGCGTGAAAATATTTTAATAGGCTGTTTTGTCATCATGACGCTCTCCATCAGTTTAAACTTCTGGAGTTTGCCCCTACCTGCATAACACGCACTTTTTGTTTGATGAAAATACCCAAAAAAAGGCGCAGATCGTTGCATTTACCTGTACGGGGCTCTAGACATGCCTCTAAGCGATAAACGCAAACGACCCACGCCCCAAAACGAGCAACAATGCTGCTGAATTGAGATTGCTTCACCTCTATTCGGGATTCGCAATGACAACAACTTGTCGAGACACGCCCAAAGGAGCTGCGCGTGGCAGCCGGTAAACGTATCTACGTGAGCGTTCACCCTGTCCTCGCTTATGGAAATGGTCTAGATTTCGTACAGAGGGCAAGAGCTAAACTCTCTATTTCACCCTTTGAATATAACCTAAAATTCAGCTAAAAAAACAAAAAACTTTTCAAAAGAGGGCGTTTTTTCTTCAACTGCTAGTTTTTTTTAAATTTTCAATATGAAAAAAGTTCTCTTTATTTTCTCCCTTACCGCAATAAATGTGTATGCAGTAAATTGCCTTGATATGATTCAAGCAACACTTTATAATTCTGCAAATAAATATCACCTACTGAAAATGGATTTGTTATTTCGCTTAAAGATAGTGAAGAAAAAGTATTTTACACATTAGTCAAATCCAATTCTTCAACAACAATTCTCCGCAAAAAACGTCCAATATTTAGCACAGAAAAAACAAAAGCCTTCGACATTCTCGGTCGCCCCGCTAAAAACAAACATATAGTAAAAGTGAAAAAATGAAGTCCCGAAGGGCAAAGCCCTTCGGGACTTGTTTTCGCAGGAGAGAATCAACAATTTAATTCTTATTAATATGGAATGAATACCCCATAGAACCTTGATTTACTTTCAACAAATAACGACCAGTAGACAAAGCGTCTGTCGAAATGTAATAAGAGCCAGCGTTTCCAGAAATACTTCCATTGAGCAAGCGAACACCTGCCATAGAATAAATTTCATAAGACAAAGTGCCTGAAAGTTTAGAACTTAAAAGAACACCATTTTCTTGGCTATTTAAATGGAACGGAGTTGCTGGTTTAACAACAGAAATTGCATTTGGATCTTCTACAGGAGGTTGTTCAGGAGAAGCAGCGTCATCTACAGGAACTGTTCCGGAAAAACCTTCTTGACCTGATTTTGTAATTGCCAAAATCAAAGTGCCATTACTTACCTGAATGTTATCCGGGTGCATATCAACACGGTTTTCATCAAATGTCCAGTTACCACAACTCCAACGAGAATTATCAAAAGAGTTAAAATCATCAACCCATTTTAAAGTCCAGTCAGAACCATTTTCACCGGCACCTGGTGTATAATCATAAACTTTTACCCAGTTAATGTACTGGTAAACAGGCAAAATGCTTTCGTCCCATTCACCAACCCAGGCTGCAACTTCTGAAGACCACAAATTAAAACGAAGGCCTTGTTCACGAATAAGAGCAGCTACTTGATTTTTAGAATCGCTTACACCAGTTTCTGTACGGCGGACTTCAACACCGTCTAAAAACCAAGAGACATGAGTAGGACTCCATTCCAAGCCGTAAGTGTGATAAGCGGCATTTGCTGCAGGAGAAACATCGTGGTGTTTTTCACTTGTTACTTTTTTGGCCGCATTACCAGTAATAATATTAGACTGGAAACTTTCTGGCTTTTTTCCCAGAACTTCAATATCTACTTCTACCCAAGGTTCCGGATCACCCATATAAGAATCATTATGGTAAAGGAACATAGAACTTACAAGTCCAGAACCTGCTGCCATATACATACGAGCTTCAAATTTACCATATTGGTAAGTTTCGTTTGTATACAATTCAGCTCCAGAATAATCTTTAGCAAGCAAAGGAACCACCGTTAACATTGCAAGGGATAGAATTTTTTTCAAGCACATAAAGCCTCTCTTTTTGTTGTATTATCCAAACAACATTCTAAATAATAATCTCTTTTTCTGAAGTATTCAATAAAAGTTTAAGCATTTGTTTTCTATACTGTATTAACTGTATCAGCTTTATAAATTATTCAACTATAGTAGGTAACAACTCTTTTTGTCAATAATATTTTCTATAAAAAAAATCGCACCGAGTTCCTCGGTGCGATTTTTGCTAAAAGCTATTAAAATTAAGCTTCTGTTGATTCAGGAGCACTAGGAGCTTCAGCAACAGGTTCAGCAGCTGCTTCTTCTTGAGGAGCAGGAGCTTCTTCTTTGTTTTCAATCAAAGCTTTAATAGAAAGCTTTACTTTACCCTTTGGATCTACTCCAAGGCAAAGAACTGTTACTTCACTACCAACCTGAACAACATCTTCAACGCGTTCTACACGATGATGTGCCAATTCAGAAATGTGCACCAAGCCATCACGACCAGGAAGAATTTCTACAAAGGCCCCAAATGGTTGGATAGTTTTTACTTTACCTTTGTAAACACGACCTGGTTCTGGTTCAGCAGTAAGTTCTTCAATCATACGACGGCAAACTTCGCCTGCCTTACCAGTAGGAGCTGCAATTTCAATATTACCATTGTCATCAATATTGACTAAGCAACCTGTCTGAGCTTGCATTCCCTTGATAACAGAACCACCAGATCCGATAACATCGCGAATCTTGTTGGTTGGGATACGCATTTTCAACATAGTAGGAGCTTTTTCAGAAACCTGAGGACGTGGTTCAGCAAGGCCAAGAGTTGTCATTTTATTCAAAATGTGCAAACGACCTTCACGAGCCTGATCCAAAGCTTTACGCATAAGTTCCGGAGTGATACCTTTAATTTTGATATCCATCTGGAATGCAGTAATGCCTTCTGCAGTTCCTGTCACCTTGAAATCCATATCACCCAAGTGATCTTCAGTCCCTGTAATGTCGGAGAGAATTTCAATTTTTCCACCTTCATCTACAGAGCCTTTTTCTGAAATCAAGCCCATAGCAATACCTGCCACCGGAGCCTTAATAGGCACGCCGGCATCCATCAAAGAAAGGCAGCCACCGCAAACAGAAGCCATAGAAGAAGAACCATTGGATTCAAGAATTTCAGAAACAATGCGAATGGTGTATGGGAAATCTTCTGGCAAAGGCAATACGGCACAGAGTGAACGTTCTGCCAAATGACCATGACCAATTTCGCGGCGTGAAATTCCAAGCTTCTTACATTCACCTACAGAGAATGGAGGGAAGTTGTAATGAAGCATGTAACTCTTAGAGCCTTCACCTTGCAAGTTTTCAAAACGTTGTTCATCTGCTTTTGTACCAAGCGTACAAACAACAAGACCTTGTGTTTCGCCTCTTTGGAATACAGCAGAGCCATGAGCACGAGGCAAGACACCAAGTTCAATTTCAATCGGACGAACTTCTGTAGTCTTACGACCATCAATACGAACGCCTTCATCCAAAATCATTTTACGCATGGTATCGCGTTCAAGATCATGGAAAATTTTCTTTGCATCAGAAAGGAGAGCTTCGTCTTCACCAATAATTGCAAGAACACGTTCATCGGCAAGAGCTTTTTCTTCAAGAGCTGCCATTGCCGGATAATGTTCGGTCTTAACCATTGGGGTATGCAAAGTATCAGAAAGTTCCTGGAAAATAACTTCCTTAATTGTAGCTTCAAGCTGTTCATGAGCTTCGCCAGCATTCTTTGGAGTCAAAACCATTTTTGGTTTAGAACAACGATCAACCAATTCTTGTTGAGCGCGGCAAAGCAACTTGATAACTTCGTGACCGGCAAGAATAGCCTGAATCATAGTTTCTTCGGAAACTTCATAAGCTCCGCCTTCAACCATGCAAACAGAATTTTCTGTACCAGCAACAACTAAATCCAAATCAGCAACAGCTACTTGATCATAAGAAGGTAAAACAACTGGCTGACCATCAAGAACAGCAACTCGAACTGCAGCTACTTGTTCTTCAAATGGAAGTTCAGAAAGTCCGATAGCTAAAGATGCCGCACTTACACCTAAAACATCTGGTGCAAATTTTTTATCAGCAGAGAGAGCCTGAACAATCACCTGAACTTCGCGATTGAAGTTGTCTGGGAACATTGGGCGAATTGGACGATCAATAATGCGAGCAGAAAGAGTTTCTTCATCGCTAGGACGACCAGATTCACGCTTGTTGTAACCACCAGGCAAGCGACCAGCAGCGTAAGCCTTTTCACGATATTCAACAGTTAACGGGAAAAAGTCTGCATCTTTTTCTGGGCCAAAGCAAACGGTAGCAAGCAAGAATGCGTCGTTCATTTGAACAACAGCAGAACCTGCAGCTTGTTTTGCCAGACGCCCCGTTTCCAAACGAATCGTACGGCCATCAGGAAGTGTAACAGACACTTCCTTCGGGTCTAGCATTTTTTTATAACCGGACATATCTTACCTCAGCCGATTAGCCGCGAAGGCCAAGTTCCTTAATCAAAGCACGATAGCCTTCGATATCACGGGAAGCGTAGTACTTGAGCAAAGTTTTGCGTTTTGCAACCATAGCGGTCAAACCACGAAGTGAATGGAAATCTTTGCGATGTTGCTTAGCATGTTCAGTCAAATTCTTGATTTTTTCTGTCAAGATGGCAACTTGCACACAGATGTTGCCAGAGTTTTTTTCGTTTCCGCCAAATTTGGCGATGAGTTCAGCAGATTTTTCTTTCGTAATGGTAGCCATATTACTATCCATTTCCTTTTTTGGTTTTATTTGTGAAACAATTACTTTTAAATCTTCCTTTTTGCCGCACACTCTGTTGGCGACCAGAGAGCAAAAAATCAGACAAAATGCAACTACTTGGCTACAAATGTAGTAAAAATATTGACTGTTCTTTTAAAAAAACACTTTTTTGAGTCTCTTTTATACCGTTTTTGCTTTGAACGAAAAATTATTTTCATTCCGAAAAGACGAATTTTAGTTTTTAGCCCAGAAGTTTAAAATTTTTGACCGTTCTTTTAATTTCAAGAAAAAGAAAAATGCAAAAAACTCATTTATTTTAGGTTTTTCATAAATCAAATAACATTTCTACAATAAAAAACACCAATAAACTAAAAAACAAAAGAAAAACGAATAGATTTTCACGAAAAATACCATCCCAAAAAGAAAAAATTCAACAAAAAACTTAAATTTTTAACACAAAACAACCATTCACTCCACCAATTTCAAAATAAAAACAACTATTTTATAACAAAAACAACTAAAATAAAAATCAAAAACTTTCAAAAACAAAAGGTATTTAAAACAAAACAAATATTTGTTTATAAAAATTTACTCAAAATTTAAGCATTTTTAATACTAATTGGCATTTTGCTATTGAAAAACTATTTTACAATACTATATTTTTCAGCAAAATAAATAAATCCTTTAACCAAAGAGAACTATTTATGTCACAAAATAATTTAAGCGGTGCTCAGGTAGTGATCGAATGCCTCAAAAGAGAAGGCGTTGACATTATTTTCGGCTACCCAGGCGGTTCTGCCATTCCAATGTTTGACGCTCTTTTAGATTCTACTATAAAAATGGTACTTTCTCGCCATGAACAAGGGGCGACCCACATGGCAGACGGCTATGCAAGAGAAACCGGCAAAGTTGGTGTTGCTCTTGTTACTAGTGGCCCTGGTGCAACAAATACATTTACTGGTATTTATACTGCTATGATGGATTCTATTCCTCTTGTAGTTCTTACTGCACAAACCACTACACCAAATCTCGGTAAAGACGCTTTCCAGGAATGCGATACAAGTGGTATGACTTTTGCCGCAGTGAAACATTCTTATTTGGTAAAAGACCCAAACGAACTCCCACGTGTTATGAAAGAAGCTTTCCACATTGCACGTACCGGAAGACCTGGGCCTGTTTTAATTGACTTGCCAAAAGACGTTACTGCCGGCGTATGCACTGCCCCATTTACAGATGAAATGAACCTTCCTGGTTATAAAATTCCAGGTGCTGCTCCTGCAGAAGCAATTGAAAAAGCTGCCGCTCTTATTAACAAGGCAAAACGTCCATTATTGCTTGTTGGTCATGGTGCTATGATTTCTGACGCTTGCAGACAAGTAAAAGAATTTGCAGAAAAATTAAACGCTCCTGTCACAAGCACACTTCTTGGCCTTGGTACATTCCCTTCTAGCCATGATTTGTCTCTTGGAATGCTTGGCATGCACGGCACTGTTTATGCAAACAAAGCTGTTCTTGATTGCGACTTAATTATGAGCATCGGCTCTCGCTGGGATGACCGCATTACAGGAAAACTCGAAGTATTCTGTAAAGACGCTGTCAAAATCCACGTTGACATTGACCCGGCCGAAGAAAATAAAGTTCTCCAACCAGATGTTTTCCTCTGTGGCGATGCGAAACTCGTTTTAGAACAACTTTTACCTCTCGTTTCTAAATTAGACACGGCTGAATGGGTAAAAACCTGCATGAACTGGAAAAAACGCTACCCATTAACTTACCCAAAACAGGGTGGGTTACGCATGCAGCACATTGTTCATACTCTCTGGGAAACAACTCAAGGTAAAGCTGTTGTTACATCTGACGTTGGCCAACACCAAATGTGGGTTGCTCAGTTCTTTAAAACAGATTACCCAAGACAATTACACAATTCTGGTGGTGCTGGCACAATGGGCTTTGGTTTCCCTGGCGCTATCGGAGCAGCTTTTGGCAACAAAACCGGTTGGCCGGTATGCTGCTTTGCTGGTGATGGCGGTTTCCAAATGACTATGGCTGAAATGGCTACTGCTTGCATTCACAAACTCCCTATCAAGATTTTTGTTATGGATAATAAATATCTTGGAATGGTTCGCCAATGGCAAGACCTCTTCTATGACAAACGCTATTCTGCCGTAGATATGGTCGGTAACCCGGACTTTGTGAAATTTGCTGAAGCTTATGGCGCTCTTGGGTTACGTATTAAACGCCCTGCTGATGCTGAACGCATTATCCGCAAGGCTCTTGAATACAATGAAGGACCTGTTCTTATCCATTGTGAATGCGAAAAAGAAGACAACGTTTTCCCAATGATTCCAGCTGGCGCTCCTATATCTTCTATGATTACAGAGCCACCAAAAACTCAACTTGAAAAGCCAACAGGGAGTACCTAATTATGAACCAGAATAAAGATTTTGCACATTCTATAAGTCTTTTGGTAGCTAACCGTCCTGGTGTGCTTGTTCGTATAGCTCTTGTATTTTCTCGCCGTGGTTACAACATTGATTCTCTTGTTGTTTCTCCGACGCTTAATCCAGAGTTCAGCCGCATGAACATTGTCGCTAGAGGCAATCCAGAAATTCTGATGCAAATCATTAAACAACTTGAAAAACTTGTTGATGTGGTTCACGCTAAAGATCACACCAATATGAATGTTGTTGAAAAAGAACTCGCTTTGATTAAGCTTAGCTGTTCTTCTGAAGAACGCACAGAAATTCTGCAACTCTGCGAACATTTCAAGGCAAGTACTGTGGATATGACTGAAAATTCTATGATTATCCAGATTACAGGAAACACCGATAAAATTGACGCTATGAAAAACCTCTGTTCTAAATTCGAAATTGTTGAATACATTAGAACAGGTAAGGTTATTATGTTGCGCGGTAAAGATAAAACCTAAAACTTTTCCTTTACTTTAAACTTCATTAAAAATTCCTAGAAGCAAATCTCTTCTAGGGATTTTTATTTATAAACCTGCCATAATCTATTGGCAATAAGATTAAGTTTCTTTGAATAAAATTTCACCAAAAATCCTTTTCACAATAAAAAAAAGTGTGATAATTCCCACGAACTTATATTTTTTTTACATTTCAAATAGTTCATTTACGGAGAATCTTATGAAAAAAATTTTTCTAACATCTCTCGTTTTAGCATCAGCGATTTTTGCTGCTCCTGCTGAAACTCCTAAAGCACAAGAAGTAGCTAAACCTGCTCCTGTTGCTGAAGCTCCTAAAGCTGAAGCCGCTCCTGTCGCTGAAGCTCCTAAGGCTGAAACTGCCCCTGTTGCTGAAGCCCCTAAGGCTGAAGCTGCTCCTGTAGAAGAAATCGTTGAAGAAGTTGTTGAAGAAATCGTCGTTATCAAAAAGAAACCAAAACTCGTTGAAAAAGACAAATTCTCTTTTGACATTTTGGCTGATTTTGAAATTCAAGCTGGTAAAGTTCTCTGGATTACAGAAGATGACGAAGAAGGCAATAACTTAGAAGAATGGACTGGTCAGGCAAACCTTGCTGCAGTCGTTGAATCCGATGATTTCCAAGGCAAAATCGCTCTTGAATTTTATCCAATTGACAATGACATTACTAAAGAAGAACGCGATAGTCTTTACCTCAATGACTACTTTGCTGTGACAGAAGCTTGGGCATGGCAACGCACTAAGTTCTTCAACTTCAAATTAGGTCGCTGGGATAACACCGATAAGCATGGTGATTATTTTGGTGGTTATGTTGATGGCTATTTGGCTGGCTTCCGTTCTACTCAAAAGTCTGAAAACCAGGTTCAATTTGGTTTCACTCCTATTGAATACTTAGCCTTGAATGTTGGTCTTATCAGCACAGGCAAGAATCTCAATACTGGTGACCTCCGCGTAGATTTCTCTTTCCAGAATCTTCCAAGTATTGAACGTTTGCAAGTTAATTTCACCTATCGTAGTAACTTGTTTGACGAAGTTTACAACTCTAAATCAGACATTGAACACAATATTTCTTTCAAGGCTTTCTTGCCAATTATCAAAGACCACCTCGCTATCTTTGGCGAAGCTGCTTTACTTGGACTTGATGGTCAAGAAGAAAAAACATACGTAGATTCAAAAGGCAGAACTCGCCGTCGTACAGTTGATTCTGATTGGTACGTGCCTATTACTGGCGGTTTCTTAATCGAAACTCCTGTTGTAGACCGCATTATTCTTGAAGCAGAATATGTTGCTGACCGTCATGAATCTCCATACAAGACTCCAGGCAAAAACATCAAGGATGTTCTTGGTGCAGTTTACCTTGAAAAAGCTCTTACTGATCGCTTTACTCTTTCTGCTGGCGTTCATAGCTTTGGCAGCACAAAAGATTGGGTTATTAACGGAAACCTCGTTGGCCGTATCAACTAATCTGTTAAAGTTTAAAGCTTTGTAATAGAAAAAGTCCCGAAAGTGAAACTTTCGGGACTTTTTCCAATTCCGATAAAAGTTTTATTTCAAAACCATTTCAGAAGTTTTACCATTAATAGTTACTTTATATTTGCCCGGGAATCCACGGAATTTAACGTCACCATTTGCATCAGCTTTAAACGTTCCTTTTGTGGTCCAGGTTTCATGCCACAATTTATAGATAGTTTTTGCAGCAGGTTTTTCACGACCGTCCATAGCAATGATACCGCCATTCTTTATCCAATGACGACCATCCCAGAAACCCCAAAGTAAAATACCTTCAACTGCTGGGTGGCTAAATGCAGAACGGATAAATAGTTCGTAACGTTTGGCTTGTTCTTCTTCTGAAAAATCCATTCCATTTTCCCAAGTTCCGAAATCAAGTTCTGTCACTTTTATTGGAAGCCCTAAAGAAGCTAACTTGTCAAGGCGTTCCTTTACAAGACCAGGAACTACCGGGCGTGCGTTAAAGTGACACTGTACACCAATTCCGTGAACAGGAACTTTACGAGCAAGCATTCCTTTTACAATTTCGTAAAGGCGATCTGTTTCACCTGCAGAAATAACATTGTATTCATTGATAAATAACTTTGCTGTCGGGTCAGCTTTGTGAGCCCAAATGTGAGCGCTATCCAACAAGCCCCAACCGCATTTATCAAAGATAAAAGCTTCATGGAATACTTCGTTCCAAACATCGTATTCTACAATCTGGCCTTTATATTCCTTGAGATCTCTGTCGATACGTGCTTTTATTTTTTGACCGATTTCTTTACAGCTACCCTGGTTGCTGAAATGTTTGTCAAAACCATAACCCTGGTGGCCCCAAACTAATGTATGGGCACGGAACCCCCAGCCATTATCTTTGACATAATCTAAGTATTCCTTAAATTCTCTTTTTTTCAGTTTGCCTTTTTTAGGTTCATATTCAGGCCATTTAAATTGGTTTTCAGGAACACCGTACCAGAAATATTTATTGGCCGTTTTACGATACCATTTTTCAACGCTGTCTTTAGAATCATAAAGAGCTAAAGCCGTTCCAAAAGGATAATCATGACGCACTAATTCTACTTTGACGTCTGCATTTGGAGTAGCTTTAATAGAAAAATCTTTTTTGCGAAGGCTATCAATACGAGCATCGGCAGCGTTATACCATGTCATATCGTTTACACCTTCAACAGGGACTACTTCTACATCATCTACATAAATGTCACCTTTGGCATGCCCTAACTGGAATGCGACGTTATTTAAGCCATAACCTTTTTGGTCGGCAAGGAACGTCATGGAATATTCTTTCCATTCTTTGGTCAATTCATAAGATGCACTTTCTTTTTGACGATAATCTGGCGGACCACCTTGCACAATAGCCACAATCGGACCACTGCCATTTGCGATTTTCGCTTTGAATTTTAATGTATAGAATGTTGAATCCGCTAAAAATTTTGGTGGTTGTAATTGTAGACTCCACCAGGTTTTTGGTTTTTTCTTAATACTAACCATTGAACCCTGGCTTTTATCAACACCAATTCCTGGAGTACCTAGTTTTTGTTCAATGACAGATGGGTCTTTTTCATTGTTCCAGACATACCAGCCACCATCACCATATTCTAAGTTTCCATTATTCATAATGTTTTGGCTAAACGCTAATGCTGTAAAGCCAACTATGGGGAGCGCTAATTTTAAAAACACAAAACCTCCATGAGATTTAAGTTTAAGTTTCTCACGCTGAATATATACATTTCCGTTTTAAAAAGAGAACTTTTTTAAAATATTGTCTAATTATGTTGTATGTAATTCAAGCTCCTAACCAAACGATAACTCCAGCAAAAACAACGCTTACCATGGTCATCAATTTGATAAGAATATTTAAAGATGGCCCGGCAGTATCCTTGAACGGGTCACCTACCGTATCACCAACTACGCCAGCCTTGTGCGTTTCTGAGCCTTTACCGCCAAAATTTCCCTTTTCAATAAACTTTTTCGCATTGTCCCAAGCGCCACCAGCATTGTTTAGCATACAAGCTAGAACAAATCCACAAGCTAAACCGCCAGCTAAAAGACCGAATACACCAGCAATTCCCATTATCCAGCCAACAAGTACAGGAACAATAACAGCGAGTAATGAAGGAATTATCATTTCACGTTGCGCTCCTTTCGTTGAAATAGCAACACAACGGGCATAATCTGGTTTTCCTGTTCCTTCCATAATGCCAGGGATTTCTTTGAACTGACGACGCACTTCTTCTACCATAGAAGCTGCTGCGCGACCAACTGCTTTAATAGTTAAAGCACAGAACAAGAAAGCCATCATACAGCCAATGAAAAGGCCGCCTAGTAGCATTGGGTTCATTAAATTCAAATGGAACGCTGCCATAAAATCAGCAAATGTAGCTTGTGAAAGAGATAGAGCTAGAACTTCTCCATTCTCTGCAATCATTCTTGCCCCATTTTCTAAAATCGTTCCGCCTTTAGCATTTTGCAATAAAGCTTCTGGAGTATTATAAAAAGAAACGCCCCCTAGAGTAAAGCCTCCGTCTTGAGAAAATTTTCCAAGCCATAATTTGATTTCTTCTACATAAGATGCTAAAAGAGCCATTGCCGTTAATGCCGCAGAACCAATAGCAAAACCTTTTCCAGTGGCTGCTGTTGTGTT
The DNA here is from genome assembly GCA_045629945.1 of Fibrobacteraceae bacterium. GTDB lineage: Bacteria > Fibrobacterota > Fibrobacteria > Fibrobacterales > Fibrobacteraceae > UBA1765. The sequence goes on along the minus strand of JAZQSE010000009.1, from coordinate 48,999 downwards.
TCCTAGCATATCTAAACTATCGGTTCTCTCTCTCACTTCTGGAGGAAGACCTGCCATTTCAGCATTACCGCCAGCGTTATCAGCAATGGGGCCAAAGGCGTCTGTTGCTAAAGTTATGCCAAGAGTTGAAAGCATTCCAACGGCAGCAAAACCTACTCCATAAAGGCCTTCTGAAATATTGGAGAATCCTCCTGCAAAGCCAAATGCACAGAGTAAACCAATAACAATAATAATCACAGGAAAAGCCGTTGATAACATCCCGACAGCAATACCATCAATAATTGTCGTAGCCGCTCCTAAACGTGCCTGAGAAGCGATACCTTGTGTTGGTTTAAAAGCATCAGAGGTGTAATATTCCGTACACTGGCCAATTAAAACGCCTGCAAGTAAACCTGAAACAACAGCACCAAAAACGCCCCAGGTAATCCAGCCATTCAATACTAAGAAAATCAGAGCGATTAAAATTAAAACAGAAGAACCTAATGTTCCTGTCAAAAGAGAACGAAGCAAACTTTTCATACTTGCTCCATCGTGAGTTCTCACCATGAAAATGCCTACAATAGAAAGTAAAATACCTATTGCCGCTACAAGCATCGGAGCTATTACAAATTTCATTGAACACCCAGGCAAAACAGCACCTAAAGCAGCTGTTGCTAAAATTGAACCACAATAAGATTCATAAAGGTCTGCTCCCATGCCGGCAACATCTCCAACGTTATCGCCAACGTTATCAGCAATTGTAGCCGGGTTTCTCGGGTCATCTTCTGGGATACCTGCTTCTACTTTACCAACAAGGTCTGCACCGACATCTGCAGCTTTTGTATAAATACCACCACCCACACGAGCAAATAAAGCCTGCAAAGAAGCCCCCATACCAAAAGTCAGCATCGTTGTTGTCACTTCTACCATTTTTGCTTTGGCAAAGGCTTCAGAAGAAACGGCTCCTGCACTAAAATCCATTGAAAGTTTTGACGCTAAATCAGCCCCAAAGCCCCAAATATTATGGTCATAAATAAAGTTTAATGCATAAAACCAAAGTGAAATATCTAAAAGCCCAAAGCCCACGACAACAAGCCCCATTACAGCACCTGAACGAAATGCAATAACTAGCCCTTTATTTAAACTATTTTGAGCACCTGCTGCTGTTCTAGAACTTGCAGAAGTAGCCGTTTTCATTCCTAAAAAACCACACAAGCCACTAAAAAAACCGCCTGTTAAAAAAGCAATCGGAACAAATGGATTTTGAATTCCAAGAATAGCAAGTACAACAAAGACAAGGAAAAGTAAAGCAAATACAATGCTCACCGTTTTATATTGCCTAGATAAATAAGCAAAAGCCCCTTCTTTTACATATTGTGCGATTTCTCGCATTTGAGAAGTTCCCTCTGGCATTTTAATCATTGAACGGAAAAATAAGTAAGCACTAAGCAAAGCCACTAAAGATGCTACCGGAACAAAATACCATAATGCGGGTATTGCAGCCATAACGAACTCCTCTTTAGAAATGGAGATTTAGGTTTATATAAGAAATCTATAACGATTTTTTTATTATAGATACACGTTTTTGATATTTTTCAAAAAATGCCGATAAACGGCAAAATTATTTCAAATCAGATTTTTCAATTCTTGCTTTGCTTGTTCTAGGCTCCAACCTTTTCTTAAAGCATAATCGGCTAATTGATCATTCCCTATATGCCGAATATTAAAATAATGGGAAGAAGGATGCGCTACATAATAACCACAAATAGACGCTTCCGGAATCATCATACGACTTTCAGTTAAACGCATTTCTATGGATTCCGGGGCTAGTAATTTCCAAAGCGTTTCAAGCTCTGAATGGTCAGGAGTTGTCGGATACCCTGGTACAGGTCTGATTCCAAAGCTTTTATCTAAAGCATAACCCCACCATTTCTGCATTACTTCTTTGTGCATATATTCTGCATAAGCTTCTGTAAGTCTTGCTGCCAAAGTTTTCCAAAGCAATGAACGATAAGGATCATCTGTCTGAGCTAACGCTTTTTCTAAACCTAAAGAAGCACTTAAAGCAAACGCTCCGATATAATCTGTTTCATTTGGATTAAAATAATCTGCAATAGAACAAAAGGCATCTTTTCCAATAACCTCTTGCATTCGTAAAAAATGAAAGTGAGCTATTGGCTTTTCTGAAATTGTTGCTAGAGATGAATAAACTTGTAGAGAATCTCCATTTCGCTGCACCGGAAAAAAAGCAATAACACTTGAAGCCCGTAAAATTTTTAAGGAAAGTAACTTTTCTAATTCTATTTCTGCATCTTGCCGTAATTGATTGGCGACTTCGGTTGATGCTTGCACATGCCAGGCCAAATAAAAATAATGCCAATCTATTAAAGGAATTAAAACCGACAAATCTTTTAAATTCAATTCATGACGCCCCGGGTATAAAGGGCTAGGCGATTTTTTCCATATTTTATCTTGAATAGGCATAGTTCTAAAATAGATACTAATCTGTCTTTTTAGAAAGAGATTCTGCAATTTTTCTTTTTTGTTGCTTGCCGGCTATTTTCACTAAAAGAGTTCTAGGCAAAAAACGACCAAAAAACAAACCAATTCGTAAAATACGCCCTGGGACGATAACTTTTTTACGGCGAAACATTTGCTTTAATGCATAATTTGCACAAAATTCTGCTGTGATTCCTGGTAAAGCAAATTCTACATGTGCTTCTTGATTGAATTCTGTATCAACAGGACCAGGGCAAAGACAACTCACAGAAACCTTGCTTTTTGAATTTTCCAATTCATTGGCTATAGCTTGAGTAAAACTAGCAGCATAAGCTTTTGTGGCATAATAAGTTGCCATATAAGGCCCTGCTGGCAAAAGCCCAGCTGTAGATGCAACATTTAAAATATAACCACCCTTTTTTTCTAGCAAACGGCTCGCTGTTTTAGTGAAACGATGTAAAGCGAAAACATTTAACGAAATCATTGAAAATTCCCGCTTGAGTGATATTGTATTAAACTTTCCACATTCACCAAAGCCAGCATTATTTATAAAAATTTCAAAATCATAAGTTTCTAAAAATTTTTCAAACCGTTCGCATTCGGAATCAACAGAAAGGTCTGCGACAAAAACCTGACAATTTCCTAATTCATTGGCTATTTCATTTAAGCGAGATTCTCTACGAGCAACAAGCAAAAGGCCATAACCTTTTTTTGAAAGATTTCGAGCTAATGCTAGCCCTATTCCAGAACTAGCACCTGTAATAACCGCATTTGCTTTCATTAAAAATTCTCTTACTCTTAATAAGTCAAGCCATAACCATAAGGGAACAAACCTTCTTTGCCATCATTATAATTGATTGGAATTTGGCTTGCATCTTTAGGCCATGTATGTGGGAGTTTTCCTGTGGGTTTTACATCGCCAAATAAAACATCGGCTACACCAGCACCTTCTGAACCTGGAAGCCATGCAACGACAAATGCATCAGAAGCTTCAATTAAAGAAGTTATTGGCAAAGGGCGCCCCGTAATAAGAACGACAGCTACTTTTTTGCCTTCTGATTTCCAACTATTAATTTGCGTTAAATATTGCGAAGTTGAACCAAATTGCGGACCTTCATAAGCAGCAGATGTAATAAATTTATCGTTAAAATCTCCTGAACGGAAATCCCCTAGCCATTCGGCGTAAGGAACTTCACCAATAACGTAGACAACAGCATCAGATTCATTTGCACTATAAACACGAGCCCCTGAAGCCACTTGATCAAACCCACCTTGAATTGTTGTCGCTCCAGAAATACTCCCGGATTTACCAGTCCAGCCCTGAGTCCAACCACCACACTGGTAGCCTGCATTATTTGCATGAGAACCTGTCAAGAAATATTTTCCAGTTTTAGATAATGGTAAAACTTCATTGTTTTTAAGAACAACAAGACTTTTCTGCACCGCTTCTCTTGCAATTTCTCTATGACTTTCACTACCAATATTAGCTGTAACTCCAACATATTTGGCTGGGCCATTAGGATTATCAAGACGCCCGGCGCGAATTTTCACTCGTAAAATTCTACGAACCGCATCTTTTAAACGTTCTTGTGATACTTGACCAGAAGAAACTAAAGACTTCATTGAACTAATAAATGTAGAAGCCGATTGTGGAACCATTGCCATATCAATGCCAGCATTTATAGCATTTCGAACAGCTTCTGTACTTGAAACTCCTGTATGCGAGCCAGAATAATTCCCGGCTTCTCCTGGTCTTTTAGAGTTTTCAATACCTTCCCAATCAGCAATTACATAGCCATCAAAGCCTAATTCTTTCTTTAAAAGAACTGTCAAGCGTAAAGAATCAACATGCTGGTGTACACCATTTACCTGATTAAAACTAGCCATCACACTTTGCACGCCCTGTTCAATCGCTGCAATATAAGGTGGCAAATGAATTGCATTTAATTCTTCCTCTGAAATTGTGGCATTACCTCTGTCATAACCCTTATCCGTAGCACCATCACCAAGGAAATGTTTTACGGTTGCAGGAATTCTCCATTCTGCATCAAAATTATCGCCCTGAAGGCCGCGCACATAAGCAGCCCCTAGACTAGCCACTAATTCAGGAATTTCACCAAATCCTTCATAAGTTCTGCCCCAGCGTTCATCTCTTGGAACACTTATTGCAGGAGAAAAATTCAAATCAATATGAGCAGCCCACATTTCTTCGGCAACAGCTTGGCCAATACGGCGAACTAAAGCAGAATCTCGTGTTGCACCAAGGCCAATATTATGCGGAAAAATCGTTGCATTATTTACATCGCCCATGCCATGAACATTATCTTTTCCATAAAAAACTGGAATTTTAGTAGTCCAAGCTGATGTATAAAAATTAGATGAATATTCCCCACCACCTTGCAAGGCAGAGCCACAAGTATAACCGCCACAATCTGTTGTAGGCACCATTGTTTGTGTCATTTGGGCAATCATTTCGTCTGTAGACATATTTGCCATTAATTGATCAATTTCACTTTCAATTGGGTCTTGACGAAGAACGATTTCTCCACAATCTGTAGAATTTGTTACCGAAAGCGTTTCTGGCAAAAAACCGGCCTTGCGAACCACAAGATAAGTTTCTTCTTCAGCCATTTTTCGAAGAACTGGAATTTCTGTTTGTGTTGAGCTATTAGCCAAAACGTTTATTTTTCCAAGCAGCGAGCGTTTCCCATTTTGTTTTACAATCGCAACATAGAGTCCTTTCGGCAATTCAGCAATTAAATTTTTTGCCATTTCATTTGCTTTAGCATAATTTGAATTTTCAAACAAATGGCGTTTTAAAATTTTTCCACGCAAATCGGCAATTTCTAGTTCAAAAGGTTGTCCTTGCCATAAGTTCAAATTTTCATGAATTGGTTTTGAAATAATTGGTAAGCTTTCATCGCCAAAAACAAATTTACCTTCAGAATCTGATAAAGTCATAGCTTGTGGCAATACTTTTGGAAATTCCTTCACACTTACCACGGCATCTTGAATAGGATTTCCTTGTTGATTCACAACTTGGCCTGTAATGCTTGCATTTACAAAAGTGGCAACACAAAAGAATGAAATTAAACCGATTTTTTTCATAAAGAACCTCAGAAACTGATTCTTTTTAAAAATAAATGATTTTTATTAGAAAAGGACTTTTTTTTCTTCATTTGTCGTGTACACAAAGAACCAAGTAAAAATTTGCGATTTCTTGAGAAATTCTGCTTTTTTTTGCTAAAATCGTTAAAAATGATTCGCCCAAATTTAACGGATTCTTCGCTAATTTTTATTTCAGAAAAAGTGGTGTATCGCTTCCGAGTTTTAAAATGGAAGGGCTATGCTCTATGCGAATCATTTTTTCTGCGAAACCTTTTTGAAGGATTCTTCCATTCATATCGAAAATAAAATACTTTTCACCTTGTAAAATTTGCGGGACATGAACAACGCTATTTTCAACAACGAGTTTAGCATTATTTATGGCAATAGATTTATTAGATTGCGGAGGTGCTTCTGCTTTACAATCCTCATTAGCCCATTTTACAATTTCATCTGGATGACAATACGGAACTCCTACATTCGAAGCTTCAACTTGCGACATGCTAAATCTCCCATAAGGTTCATTTTCATCCCAATGATTCAAAACACTTACTAATGGAGCAATTAATGAATCTGCTTCTTCATAGCTCATCTTAAGCATTCCACACTTTTGCCAATGAAGAAATTCATCTCTAAAAACATCTCCTATTTTATGTTCTGATTTTTCATTTTGTGTTATATTGATTCTTTTCCACCCAGGAAGGCCCTTAACACTAGAATATCTAGATAAATAAATATTTGAATCAAGGAAAGCTTTTTCGAATTCTTTTTTTTCACAATTGTAACCATCTTCAGTAACATATACAGATCCTGATGCGAAGGCATATTTATCTCGCCAAATTGTACTGTCTTTAAAAAAAATATCAATAGGCCACGTAAGTTCACATGTTGCTGCCATCGTATTTATCATTAAGAGAAAAACAAATAACATTATCTTTTTCATAACCAATCTCCTATAAAAAAAATCCTTTCTGTATATAAAAAGGATTAACTACAGGCTAAACGGTATCCATAAAAGTCCGCTGCACTTTATTAAAGACTACAATCCCAATAGCCATAATAAAAAGTGTAAAAAGTGCACTATAGGTCAGGTATTCAAAGCGAAATTGACCAACCCCTAACACAGCGTACTTAAAAGTTTCTAAAATCGCAGTCATCGGATTTAAAAGCATCAATGTTTTTAATGTCGGGTTTTCAATTGTACTCAATGGATAAATCACTGGCGTTGCGTACATCCAAAGTTGCACAATAAAGCTAAGCAAAAAAGTTAAATCTCGATATTTTGTTGTAAGTGAAGAAAAGAGAACGCCAAACCCTAAAGCTAACCCAGATAAAAGCAAAATAAGCAAAGGGACTAAACAAATATAAAGATTCGGAGTTACTGTAGCTTCTGTAAAAAATGCAAAATAGAGATAAACAAAAACAAATAATAGAAGTTGTATCCCTAAACGAACTAAATTACTGGTGACCGTTGCAAAAGGAACTACCAAACGCGGGAAATAAACTTTTCCAAAAAGGGCTGAATTCTGAATAAATGTATTTGATGTTTGGTTTAAACTTTCTGCAAAATAATTCCAAAGGCAAATTCCTGCAAGGTAAAATAAAGGCTGTGGGATTCCATCAGTTCCAATTTTTGCGATTCCACCAAAAACAACCATAAACATGATTGTTGTCAAAATAGGCTGAATGAAAAACCACAATGGGCCAAAAATCGTTTGCTTATACCAAACCACAATATCGCGTTTTACAAGCATACGATATAAATCCCGGTATTGCCACAATTCACGGAAATCTATATGTAATAAACTATTCTTTGGCTGGATTACGGTTGTCCACTTTGACTGCATAGGCTTAAATTAGATTTTTTATTAAAAAACAAACTTATTTCTGCAAACATTTTTCAGTTGATTTTACCATTAATTCATCTAATGATGGCGAATTGCCGAATGTGTCCCTAAAAAATTCTGTTAAAGAATACTTTTTAAAGATTTCATCTGTTATACAAGCACAGATTTTTTTCCCATCTCTATGCGTTGTTTCTTTTGCACATTCATTAATCAGATTTTCCCGCATAACAGCCGTAAGCTTTTTTGGCAAACACGGGTAGATTTCACGCATCACAATTTCTTCAAATTTCTTTTCATTTTCAGCGATAAAATTACCTTCAAGAGATAAAAAGGCTGCTTGTTCTGCTTTTTCCATTTTTTTTATTTTCGACACAGCACAATGACAAATTTTATTAGCTTCTTGTTCACCTACAATAAAAGAAATTTCACTTGCACATTCTTTTTGTACAAAACAATCTGACGCTGTTAAAAAAAGATCTTGAAGAATTTCTTGTTCTTCTTTTTCTGAAAGAGTTCCCATTTGCAAGGCTAAAAAAGTTTTTTCATTATACTTTCCATTCAACTGAGTTATAGCACAAGAACAGGCTTGTTTATCATTTGTTGCCATCACACATTGATTGAGAAACATATTCTCCATCGCAGGGCTAAGCGCTGCCGTTAAAATAAATAGCAATGCTTGCATTAGAGAATTTCCTTGTTTAAAAGTTCGCCTTGTTTAAGTTCTAAGCGACGAAATGGGCTATTTAAATAAAAATCAGGGTTATGAGTTGCCATCACTACTGTTGTCCCCCGCGCATTAATTTCTTTAAAGATGGCAAAGACTTCTTCGGCATTTTTCGGGTCCAAATTTCCCGTTGGTTCATCTGCAATCAATAAATAAGGATTGTGAACCATTGCTCTTGCAATCGCCACTCGTTGTTGTTCACCACCAGAAAGTGTGTAAGGCATAGCAAAACGCTTCTGGCTGATTCCTACAAGAGCTAATGCTTCAAAAACTGCTGCATTTATTTCTTTTGGTTTTTTACCTACAATGCGTAAAGCAAAGGCAACGTTTTCAAAGACATTTCTATCTGGCAACAATTTAAAATCCTGAAAAACAACTCCCATTTTACGGCGAAATCCCTGTATGCTATTATCCGGAGATGTTTTACTATCATAAACAGAATCACCCAAACGAACCATAACTTGCCCACCGCGCACATTATCTGGTCGTTCATCCATATAAATCATTTTTAAAAGCGTGGATTTACCAGCGCCCGAATGACCTGTTAAAAAAACAAATTCTCCCTTACGAATACGAAGCGTTACATCACGAAGAGCTTTCCAAGATTCTTCATACGTTTTCGTTACATGAGAAAAATGAATCATAAAAACGCCTCCGCTGAAACAACAAATTGCAAACGGCTTGCCGAATCTAAATCTGTAGAAAAAGAAAATTCCGAATATACCGCTTCCACATTCAAACCGGCTTTCTTAATAAAACGATAGAAATCTTCTAACGGATAAATGTATTGCGTGTGTTCTTCGTGAGTCCTTTGATATGAACCATCTTTTTGTAAAGCAAAAAAATCAAAAATGTTTTTTTGTTCACGGCGTTTAAAATCATATAGGCTATGGCGGGCAATAAAAGTATCGTCTATTTCTGAAGCATCCCACAAGTCATCAAAATAATTTTCACTATTAAATTCTGTAGCCGCATCAAAGATAAAAACACCTTTAGGAGAAAGTAAGGAACGAACGCTTTTAAAGAATTTTTGAATTTGCGGTTTTGTTAAATAATTGACCGCGTCATACGTCATTAAAATCAAATCAAACGGCCCTTGAAAAGGGAGTGCTGTAGCATCAGCAACGGCGAGAAAACCAGCAGATTTTTTATCTGCCTGAGAAATCATTTCATAACAGATATCTGTTGTAACCCGAAACTCCAATGACTTGGGTGAAAAATGTGGGGAAAGCAAACCAGCGCCTGCGCCGACTTCAAGCATGGTTTTGGGAAAACGGTTATGAAGTTTTAAAAGTTTTTCAAGATACGTTCCCCAACGCTTGTAATCGACGTGTTCCATAACACTTCGATAATAAGGCGCTAAAAGGGCATAAGGTAAAGTCATTCTGTCATCCGAATTTCAATTAAAACTTCTTCTCGCCATTTTTTTACAAGTTCATTTAATTTTTCGGTTTCTTTGCGATTCGCTGCAAAGGAACGTATTTTTTCATAATCATCTTCTAAAGAAAGTTCTCGTACTTGACGTTCATCATCTAAACGGAAAACATGATAAGCGTTTTCAATCAAAATAGGTTCTGAATTTTCCCCTGCCTGTAAACGAGAAACAGGAGCAATATAAGCAGAATCAAGTTCATTACGCTGGAACCAACCTAAACGTCCGCCTAAATGATTGGAACTTTTATCCTGACTGAATTTTTTGGCCGAAGCGGCAAACAATTCTTTTGTATTAGCCACTTTTGAAAGAGAATCGGCTTGTGCCAAGACTTTGGCTGAATCAGCTGCTGTTGGAATAGTACGAAGCAAGATATGAGCTGTACGCACTCCGTCTTCTCTACGACCAATCACTTTTATAATATGCCAGCCTAAACTTGTTTTAACAGGACTTTCAGAATGTTGCCCATTATTTAAACGAGCTGTAGCCCGTTCATATTCAGGGTCTAGAAGGCCTTTACGAATATAACCTAAATCACCACCTTTATCTGCTGTTGAATCTTGAGAATGTCTTTTTGTCAACACTTCCCAATTCATGCCATGATCCAAGCTATCAATCAAAGCTTCTGCAATTGCCTTTACAGAATCTATTGTTGCTTTATTGGGGCTAACATCTAACTGTATATGGCTTACTAAAATACAATTATACTGACGAGGTAAAGAATCTTTATAAGTATTGAAAAATTCTATAACTTCTTTGTTTGTCGGGTTTAATGCCCCCACATGAAGTTGTCTGATTCTTGTAATGTAAAGGTGTTCCCGAATTTGTTTTGCCAGTTGGTCTCTGTACTGAGCCATACTTAAACCAAGTTGTGCTCTAATAGCCCTTTCAAGCGTACCTAAATCAATGTGCTGACTTGCAGCTAAATTTGTTAAGTGCGTTGTTACTCGTTGATCCACTTCTGATTCAGAAATTTTAATAGAATCTCTGTCAATTCGACTTAAAAGAACCTTATCGTCTATCAATTTATCAAGAACTTCTTTTTTTAATTCCGCTTCACTTTTCCCAGCAGATTCTGGCATGGATTGATAGCGATAAAAATTTTCTAGAAGTTCTGAACGCATAATAGGCTTTCCGTCCACAACTGCCGCCACAGCTTCCATCAGTTCAGGAGCGCTGACACCTAAAGAAACGAAAACAAAAACACAACCAATTATTTTAAATAATTTCATAAATTCCTCATTTTTCTGCCGACGGATTCCAATCAGCAAAAACAGCTATTTTCTTTTTTTGCTCTGCACGGAATTTTTTCATTAATTCCTTGCGCTTTTCTAAACGAAGCAAAACAGCTGCTTCTTTTGAGACTTCGCTATAAGGTTTTACGTTTGCAGAATCCTGATGATGATAAACCACCATACTTTTCAAAGCATTTCCACAAACTTTGAATCCAGATAAAGTTCCCACCTTAAGTGTGCGTAAATCTTTAACGAGACAAGTATCCGGAGATTCTTCCACATTTTCAAAATTTTCGATTTTTTTCACCCGATAATCCGAAGAAGGAACTGTTTCAAAAACAACATCTTTTTTACCACGGAAATACAAATCCCCTAAATTCCAACTAGGGTAAGAAAGTATCGCTAAAGAATACAAATGTTTCCCATAAAGAAATTTATCCGCATTTTCTTCGTAAAACTGTTCTACTTCTTTTTCAGAAAGAGTTATGGAATCCGTTAATTCGTTCACAAGATAATCAATGACTATTTTTCGTTTTGCCCTTTCAATTGTAGAAGCAACATCCTGACGTTTATCTAATTTTTGTTGGAGAGCGGCTTGGTAGAGTAATTCTTCATCTACCCAAGTTTTCAAAAATTCAGCTTGTTGTTCGGCAGACAATGAATCCCAACCAGGAAGCTTTTCCTGTATTTTTTGTAGAGTCAAGCGAGATTCACCCACTTGTACAAGAACATTTCCTTTTTCTTCGAGGAATTCGCAACCCCAAAAAAACGAAATGAGCACTAAAAACAACATTTTTTTCATCGGATTCTAATTTAGAAAAATCAAGATTCAAGGACTTCTATGCTATTAAGAAAACAGCCCAAGAATGTTTAATTTTACCCAAAATCCCGATACTTTTTAAAAGAAAACCTTAAATTTTGCCAAATCGATTTTTCAATTTTTCAAGAGATGCCTGTTCTATCGATTCTATTTCCATAGCATCTTCTTTCTGAATAGACTTGGCTGAATATTTTTCAAGCAAAATTTTAGCCGTTATATAGAGTTCAATATATTCTTCAGAATCTATTTCTGTTTTTTCTAGTGCCAAAAGAATATCACGAACTTTACGCCTATCTTCTTCTCGCAGCAAACGACTTTGCAAAAAAGGCCTGAATTCTTCTCGTAAATCTTTTACAGTCAAATTTTTAACAGGACTCGACGAAGAATTTTCCAATTCTAAAATTTCTTTTTGCCACAAACCTTCAGCTTTACCAAATTCTATACCTAGACATAAAATTTCATAGACACTATTTGCATTTAATACAGCAAAAGCAAGGCGTTTCACTTCTGCAGAAATTTTTTGCCCTTGTCGAATTGATTTTGTCACTTGCCGTAAATAATTCCATAATGCCGTAAAATATTTTCCACCAAGTAAAGCGCTTTCATAACACAATCTAGAAAGTCCTGCTCGTAAAACATAATCTTCTGATTGTAATTCTGGTGAAAGGTCTTTAAAACTTTTTATCCTATTTGCTTTTGCAAATTCTAGCCCACTAAAACGCTCTGTTTGTAAAGGATTCCAATCAGAAGCAATCAATGCTGAAACGATTTCTTCTTTAGCACTTGGATTTGATTGACTGGCTATTTTTGCTCCACAATTTTCTAAAAGAGAAATTCTATCTAAAGCTAAATTTGTATTTTCTGGATGCAACTTTTTTTGGATTCTTTTTTTCAATTCTTGATAAAAATCTTTTTCGGCTTTTTCTACAACAGTAAGCTTCTGATTTTGGCAAAGCAAATAAAATTTTCCAAATGGCAAGAAAAGAATCTCTTTAACAAGCAAATGCTTGAAGGCTTGCACGTAATGGTAGCCACCCCATTCAGGAGAAAGTTCTATTGATTCTGTAGAACCATCCGACAGCATTACAGACAAATGAAGATTTAAATGTTTCTCTTTTTCCGGATAAATCAAACAAGATTCATTTTTCAGAATTCCAAATTGTTTGATAGCCTTTGATAAAGCCACTACCGGAGAAATGTCTTTTTCTTTTTCTAAAAATTCACAAAAAACATCATCAATCTTATCTCTGATTTCTTTTGCTTTTTTAGAAACTTCTCTAGGTAATTCTTTAAAAAATGATTCTAAAATCCAAGTTCTCCAGCGTTCAATTTCTGATGCAAAAATTGCTGGCGTTACTTCTTGAAGCATTTCTACAGGTATTTTTAGAGTCAAACCATCGCAACTTCGACTGGCATCAAAAACGAGTTCTCCATAAAGGATTCTATCTAAAATTCTAACTGTTTCTAAGGCTCCGCCTAATTCCGGTTTTACTTTTTGAGAATGTTTACTTGAAGAATTTTTAAAACTTAATTTGTCCGAAATTTTTTCAGAAGGCATTTTAAAATCTGAAATTTCTTGAACGAAATCACTTTCTTTTAATCGCAAAGATGCATCGGTATTTTTTAAAATAAATTCTTTTAAACTTTTTATAGAACAAACATTTTCTGTTTTAGAAATATAAAAATCAACTAACCAATCTTCTGAAGGAACAAGCCCAAAACGCCTTAACCGTTTTTCCATTGAAGCAAGCGTTTCCAAGACTTTTTCATTATGTTCCATAAAAGGAAATGGACGAAGCATATCCATATTCACAACGGCTTCTCGGAAAAATATTTCACTACATTCTTCTGGATTTATTTTTGAATAATCAATACGCTTTCCTCGACTAACCACCATACCGCGAAATAAAATTTCTTCTAACGCATCAACAAAACCTCGCTCTCTATTCCAAGTAGGTGCGTAATAACGCTTTGTACAAAAAAGTTTCCCAGCTATTAAAATCCATTCAGGGCGAATTTCTGCATTCTTGGTTAAATAAACACGACTTGTTTCTCTAATTTCAGCAGACATGAGCCATTCCATATTTTGCCCATAAAGAGAACTTCCTGGGAAAATAAAGGTTTCTCTACCACTTACCAATTGATAAGACGATTTTTCTTGGCTCCTTTTTGCAATACCACCTAAAAATCCATAAAGCAAAGATAAATGCAAATTGTCTCGATGAAATGAGTCTAATGGACAAACTCTTTCCTGAAAACCGACATTCAACAAGCGACAATATTGTTCATACAAATCAATCCATTCTCGACAACGCAAAAAATGAAGATATTTCTTTTCACAATATTTCCGTAATTTATTCAAAGAACCTTCGCCAAGTTCTAGAATAAAAGAATTCCAAATTACAATGTAAAGCAAAAAATCACTTTTGTATTTTCCGAATTGCTTATGAATTTCTCTTGCTTTTTGTTTTTCTGTTTCTTCTTGCGGAATTAAGCGGACATCTTGTAAAGAAAGAGCGGCACACACTATTATCGCTGGCTGTAAAACACCTTTTTCACGGCTTCGTAAAAGTACTGCAGAGAGTGCCACATCCATTGGCAATTTAGACATTTCATGCCCAAAAGGCGTGACATTAGCATTCGCATCTGCCGAAGACAAAGCACCTAATTCGAAAAGCGTCCGATATGCACCTCTGAATGCTGAACGAAGTGGGGATTGGATAAATTCAAATTCATCAATTGAAATTCCTAAACTACGCAACTGCAATACAACATTTGCCAAATTAGAACGCCTGATTTCTGGCTCTGTATAAGCATCTCTTTCTAAAAAATTTTTTTCTGAATATAAACGAATACAAACGCCAGGCTTTACACGCCCTGCACGCCCCGTTCTTTGCCTTGCTGAAGCTTGAGAAATTTCTTCAACAGGAAGCCCTTGTATTCGAGCTTGCGCATTATACCTGGAAATTCTTGCTGTTCCAGAATCAACCACATAAGCTATTCCAGGTATCGTCAAAGAAGTCTCAGCAATATTTGTTGCTAATACTATCCGCGTTTTAGATGTAGAACGAAAAACTTTTTTTTGCTCCGCTGGGCTCATTCGCCCGAATAGCGATAAAATTTCAAATTTATCATCTAATTCTTTTTGTAAAAGATTTCCTAAATCCTGAATATCTCTTTCTGTTGGCAAAAAGCACAAAAGATTATCTCTGTTACGTGTTTCCAAATCTAAAATAGCTTCTAACGCATCTTCTAAAACACCGCTATCTCCTTTACTTGAATTTTCGCCTTCAAATGGGTCGCGGTATTCAACGGTAACAGGAAACATTCTCCCTTCAGCTTCTAGCAAAACCGAATTTTCAAAAAAATCTTTAAATAGCGCTGAATCCATTGTTGCAGAAGCAATCACTAAACGGAAATCAGAACGCTTTTTTAAAACTTGCTTTAAAATGCCTAATAAAATGTCAATGTTTAAAGAGCGTTCATGCGCTTCATCAATCATTATCGCAGAATATTGCGTAAACAACCTGTCTTTTCGAAATTCCTGTAATAAAATGCCATCGGTCATCACTTTTAACGGAGCGTTTCCCGGACCTTCTTCATAAAATCGAATTTTTGATGATACAAGTGTTTCGTCTTTGAGTTCTTCGCGTAAACGATCTGCTATAGATAAAGCAGCTAACCGCCTTGGTTGCGTTACACCAATTTTCCCTTTTAGAGAAAGCCCTGATTCAAGCAACATTTTCGGGAGTTGCGTTGATTTTCCAGAACCAGTATCTGCCTGAACAATAATAACCTGGTGCTTTTTTAATAATTCTAAAAATTCCTGCCGACGCTTTACAACAGGCAAATCAGGATAATCACATTTTTTCGATAAAGTCGGCGACATCTTGATTCTTTTCCAATTCGTTCATTAAATCAGCTAAAAATTCTTCTGTGAGATTTATTTCTGAATTCTTTTCACAAGTATTTTCTACATGGGCTACAGCCGATGTTTCAGACTGTGATTCTAAAGACAAAATTTGATTGGATTCATTTAATAATTCCGCTATAACCGGGGCCAATTTTTTCCGAAGCATTCCAAATTCTTCTCTATCCAATTCAAAAACTTCACCCTCATAACGCATTAAAGGTTCTTTACAACGAGCGCAAACAAAAACCATCATAGAAGAAGGTTTGCCTTTTAAAAAAACTTCCATTTTTAACCCGCAATGCGGACAAATTAAGTGCAAGGAATCCATAACCACAATTTACTTTTTCTTCTTCTAAAAAATAAGGATTGAAAGAAAAAAAATCTTTTAATCTGCTTTTTTTATAAAAAGATTCTTCTTAAAATTCTCAGCTTGTTCAAAAATTTCGCCATAGACTTCATCGCGTTCTACGGGCGGGTAACCGAATTCATCAAGAAGAATTATCAAATCTACTTTCAGAGCAGATTTAATGTCATCGCGTTTGTCCCAGTCGGGGTATGCGGCTTGTTCATCAACAAGAATCTTGACGCGTTTTGAGAGTGTAATTAGTTTGTCCTCAGGATAGGAGAAGTGGTACTTGACGCAAAGCGATTTTAGAATATCATAGAACGCGGTTTCTTCGAAGCTTAAGCCTTTTTCTTCACCTTCGGTAAACGCCTTGCGGACTTGGACAATCATGTCAGTCAAGGTTTCGGCCATTTCTTCATAGACTTCGCTTTTCAAGATATCTTGTTCGGTGCGGTCGTTGTACTGCTCCACAAGTTGCTGCATTTTCTGCGTGAAGTTGATGCCCTTGACTTTGTTCACCTTGCGGATTTGCCCAATGGCTTTTTGCAGGAGCATTTGCAGCAGTTTAATTTTGGTATTCGGTAATTTGATGCGGTTGATGTGCTGCAGGTATTCGTCGTCAAAGATGTTCTGCTTTACCGGATCGGCTTCGGCATCGTTCAACTGCAAAACGTCTTCTACGCCTTCGCTCTGGAGGGCTGAAACAATCATTTCACGAACTCGGGCATTCATCTGTGCGGTATCGGGAGCATTGCCCTTGGTGAGTTTATGCAAAATAGAGCGTATGGCAAAATAAAAATGTGCTCGATCACGTTCGGACTGCGTTATACATTCATTTCCTACGCAAATATCGTATGCGGCTTTCAGCCGCTTGACAAGGTCTATAAAGCGTGTTTCCGTTTCCTTCGTGACTTGCACAAATTCCTGCGCTTGCTTGAGGCATTCCAGTTTCTTCAGTTCCGCACCATTGCCCGCACTCTTGAAATACGTTGACGCATCGAACTTGTACATCAACTTGTCAAGCAAATCCAGATGATTGCGGAATTCCGTAATCGCGGCGGTAATGTCTTCTACATTCTGTTCAGAACCGGCTCCATACTGCTTTAACGCCTGGTTCATCTTGCGCTTGATACCGATGTAATCGACGACTATTCCCTTACCCTTCCCTGCAAACGTCCTGTTCACGCGAGAAATCGTCTGAATTAGGGAATGCTGCTGAATCGGCTTGTCAATGTAAATCGCATCGAGGCACGGAACATCAAAACCCGTGAGCCACATATCCACAACAATCGCAATCTTGAAGTTGGAGCGTTCCTGTTTGAAAAGACGGTCCAATTCCTTGCGATTATCCTTGTCGCCTAGCAAATCGTAAAGGTCCTTTTCGTCGTCCTTGCTACGAGTCATGACCATCTTGATTTTTTCAACTGGTTTCAGTTCACGTTTTTCTTTATCCGTAAGTTCAATGAACTCGCCTGCCAATTCGGCATCGTCGCAAACTTTCGCCACGCCCCATTCCGGCCGCAGTTCCAAAATATTCTTGTACAACGCATACGCAATCTTGCGATTATAACAGACGAACATCGCCTTGCCGCGAACCGTCGATTTTTCTTGAACGCGAGCTTCGTAATGTGCCACGAAATCCTTCGCCACAGCCATCAAACGGTCTGGATCACCAAGAATCACGCCCATTTGGGCAACATCCTGCTTACTCTGGTTTATCTGGTATTCATTAGCCCCCGCTTCAGACGCTTCTTCATAATACTTTTCAATTTCTTCAAGAACAGAATTATTCAATACCACTTTGGCTGCTCGCCCTTCGTAAACGATAGGCACCGTAATGCCATCTTTAACCGATTCGGTCATAGTATAAACATCAACTTCGGGGCCAAATACATCCAGTGTTGCATCAATCGGCGTTCCTGTAAAGCCAACATAAGTTGCGTTAGGTAAAGATTTATGCAAATAGTGAGCAAAACCAAAACTTGTTTTTACACCATTTTCTGTCACCGTAATTTTCTGGTCCAGGTTCGTTTGCGTGCGGTGCGCCTCGTCCGAAATACAGACAACATTATCGCGGTCGGTCAAAAGTTCAATATCTTCACTGAACTTCTGAATGGTGGTAAGGAACACGCCACCGCTCTTGCGACCCTGCAACTTTTCGCGCAGGTCGGCACGGCTCTCCACACTTTCAACACGCTCATCGCCAACATACTTCTTGGAACCCGTAAACAATCCCGAAAGTTGGTCGTCTAAATCGGTGCGGTCGGTAATCAGCACAATGGTCGGCGTCTTGAATTCCAGCGACTTCATGAGTAGCCGCGTCAAGAAGAGCATTGTAAAACTCTTGCCACAACCCGTCGCACCAAAATACGTGCCGCCCCTGCCGTCGCCATAAGGCTTGCGGGCCTTGCAAATGTTCTCGTACAAAGAGCGTGCCGCATAATACTGCGGATATCGACACAAAACCTTTTGTTCTTTTTTATTACTATCAGGAAAGTACAAGAAATTTTTAAAAATATCCAACAGACGTTTACGATTGAACATTCCCTGAATCATGGAATACAGACTTTCAATGCCCTCGGCCTCGA
Organism: Fibrobacteraceae bacterium; assembly: GCA_045629945.1. GTDB lineage: Bacteria > Fibrobacterota > Fibrobacteria > Fibrobacterales > Fibrobacteraceae > UBA1765. The sequence continues at coordinate 30,511 of JAZQSE010000009.1, read as the reverse complement.
TCCGCTTATCACCAAATTCCACACGACGCCACGCATAAAAGTAATCGTACTTAGCAAAGAAACTGCCAGCCTTGTTGTTCACGCCGTCGCTAATCACGCAAAAAGCATTATAAACAAACAACTGCGGAATATCACGACGATAACGAATCGTCAGTTGTTCATACGCATTGAAAACTGTAGCTTCTTCACGAACAGCACTCTTAAATTCAAATACGACAAGTGGCAACCCATTTACAAAAAGAATACAATCAGGAATGCGTTTTTCAGAACCAATAATTTCAAACTGGTTAACAAATTTAATAATGTTACAATCGCCATGATATTTTGCCGCAATATCAGCCGCCAATAGCAAAGACTCTTTGGCATCAACTCCGAAACCCGATTTTTGTTGTTCTTCAAACGACCTAAAATCAGCAAATTCAATAAGAATGTCCTTATCTTTTGGGTTCTCGCGCTTAAGCATAAAGCCGTTCGAAAGCCACGAACAAAACTTTTTGTTACTCTCGTAAAGCGTGCTCACCGAAAGCGAACGCAATTGCAACACAATCGAACGGATTTCATTCTCGGTAATGCCCTCGGAATCATAACGACGATGCAAGTAATCACAAAGATCCTGTTCAATCAAAACCTCGCCTTCAACGCGATTAATCGCATTTCCCGGCACATACTCAAAACCCTCCTGAAGCAAGAGGTCAATAAACACTTTCTCTAAATCGGCTTCCTTAAACGCCATACAGTAAAAATAATCACAAACTAAGAGCTTTGGCTCTATCCCGAATAGATTTCTTGTATTCAGCCTTGCCTTTTTCGCTCAAAAAGGACTTTTCAAGCATTTTTTCCATAGCAGGCACACTATCAATAGTCAACTTTATGAAACGAGCAGCCCTTTTTTCAACAACTCCAATTCTTTTAGCGAATTCCATAAAATCAACTGTTCCATAAAAACCATTTGCTTCAAAAAAATGAGTCATGAAATCACCCTCATTTTTAAACAAGTCGAGCGCCATACGCGAATTTTCCAGCCCTTGCATGTGGAGCGACGTATTCAGCAAATCGTATGCGGGGGTCAAATCATACACTTCTGGATTATCGACACTATTTTGAAGAGAAAAATTCTTCATGTGCGCGTCACCATTACACACAAGATAGTCAAATACAATTTGCTTGAAAAACTTTTCCACAGCAATCTTTGATGCGCTCACATTTTCAGAAATCAGTTCTGCAATTCTCTCATAAGATCCCTTATATTTGTAATCTTCGCCATCACGCTCGGGAATAAGGCCCGCGATCTGCGCAAAATCACTCTGGTTCAAGCGCTGACCAGCACGATTTCCACTTTCAATGACATCAAAGCGCTTAGTTATATAAACAGGCTCCCCGTTATCAAAATATAATAGTGCAGATAAAGCTGTCGGTATTTTAAAAATATTTCGAGCCATCAACATAGTCACATGCTCGTTGGCAGGAGAATCTTGGTTGTTCTCATAAATAGATTGCAGAACAGGCTTAAGAATATGTGTTCCACCGATATCCGTACTCGTCAATGTTTTTTCTTCAATTTTTGCCGAAAACTTTATTTGCGCTCCAGAAATAGAAATTCTTTTTACCGTTCCTTTTTCAGAAAATGCCAATTGAGGGGCATTATAATTTAACTTAGCAGAAAAATTTGTAACGCCAAATAACAACTTGGAGCAAGAACGACAAAAATCTTGTTCCGTTTCTTTCAAGCAGCAGTGACAAAAGGCCATCAGGTATCCCCTTCACGTACGGTAATGGCACCTATTGTCTCGTGATTAGCAAGCTTCACGAGCATGGTAAATTTATCGGAACGCGAAATTCCAAGACGCTCACAAAGGAAAGATTTATTCTCCCCCTCCGGCAACAATCCTTGAAAAAATGGGAAAAGATACGGCGAACAAAAATAACGCTTTCTTTTAGGCATATCCAAGGCAATGGACGGATTACTCGAATACATATATTTCAAATCATAAATAAATGTATATCGTCCTCTATTTAAAAGAAGAATCCCAGCAAGAATATCATTGTAATATACCTCGGCCCTACGAACAGGTTTAAAAACATTATTATTCATGCGTTATCCTTTCGCTTAAAGAAATTTTAAAACCTAAAGGATTTGCCACTTTACTCAATACATTTACAGACGGATTCGCTTTTCCCAATTCAATGGAATTAATTGTTTTGGCAGAAACGCCAGAAATTTCTGACAAATCCTGCTGTGTCAGACCATTTTTTTTCCGTCTTTCCGCAATCTGTTTTCCAATTTCTTTCATAAAAAGTTTCAAAAACAGTAATATATTTCCTTTTTACCCCAAATTATATAAAACTAGAGCGATCGTCAATAGAATTCAGTAATATATTTCCTTTTTTTGTAAAAATTTATGATAAAATCGCCTAAAATAGAAACATATTGCTAATTAATGGCGTTTTTAGGGAAAAAAGCCAATTTCGCTAAAATCTAGGTTAAAAACCAACCAAAGTCTTGGTTATGCCTTGCAAATAGCTTTTCATTATTCAAACAGTCTTGCCGGTTCCAGTTGCAGGTCGAATTCGCCCTATTTCAAAATTTCCCAATATCCATTTCTTTTTCCGCCAACACGTTTCAAAACACCCATCTTCTGAAGTTTTGATGTATTTTCAGCAACAGAAACACGATGTATCCCCAGCAACTCAGCGAGTTCACTCTGAATTATATGCGGATTGCCTTGAATTTTTTCAAGGATTTGCTCCTGAACTTTTGTAACCTTTATTGTAGCCTTTATTGTAGCCCTTTCTGTCGCCTTCCCCTCATTCAATTCAAACGGGGTCACGTTAATCCTGTTGAATGGAATCGTCACCACGATGAAATTCTTCTCGATGCGAATAGATTCACGACCATACGCCCCGACAATTTTCGGCACGCCGCGACCAGAACGCTCGCTCAGACGCAGCTGCAAGAAAATCGAGGCAAGAATTTCGTTTACAGGGATGCTCACGCCCTTGTAAAAACCGTCCACATCCTGCTCAAGCCCAAGCCCTCCATGCGAAAGAATCTCGATACGATCCGTAAAGACGCTTATCATAGGGGCGTTCAGGCCCAGCCACTTGTTATGAACAAACGCGTTCAAGACCGCTTCGTGGAAAGCCTCGTAATCGAAAAGGGGAACATCCTTCCGCTCGGAAATACGCCCACGTTCATCCGCTTGGATGATGTTGATGGCATCACCGTATTCCAGAATTTTGTCCATCGCATACAAAATGCAAGAGTTTCCATATTCCTTGACCGAGAAAAGCGTATCAGCCTTGCTCTTGCCGCTAAAAACAGATACTCGAATCGGGATGTCGTTCGCATCCGAAAGCAGCAACGCCATAATGTTGTAGCGACCATCGGCATTTAAAAGTTTGAGTGACTTCTTAAAAGTTTCCTTGCGGAGAACAACCCCTTTCGCGCCGTAATACATGAACAACTTTTCAAAAGTCAGTTCCTGCGCATAATCAGGAGCCGACATACTGACAATCGTCGGAATGCCGTTAGACAATGTGTTTAAAAGACGAATCTCCCATTCAGGAAACTTCGACAATTTCTCTTTGCTTGAGCCAATCCGAATAAACGCCTGAGACAAGAATTTCGTCGGGACAGATTTCGCCGCAGGGACAGACAACAGGACAAGACGTTTATCGTCGATAAGAACGTCCTCAACTTCAAACGCAACGCTCGGTTTTAAATTCCGGGCAAGATAATGCTTATAGGGCTCATGCTCAACATCTTTGTCAAAGCTTACGGTCGTGCCGATGATTTCATGCGACGCATCATTCACGCCCCACACGATATAGCCAAATTCTCGGCCACATAAAGCAGCCCCGTTCGAAATTGCCGATATGTACTCGCCAATTTCGTCCTTTGAAAACCAGTTTTCCTTAAAATCCAACCACTCGTATTCATGTGGAAGGGCAATCAAATTCTTTATAAGATCCTCTGATTTTGCCATAAACTTTTTTTGCCTCCATTTGACCACAATTAGCAGCCAATTGATGTTAGAGGCGTCCCCTTATTCCGGAAACCCAGAATAAAAAAAAGACGCAGTTCTCCATTTGACAGAGAACCACGTGCTGCATTAATGTACCTAATATCTAAAAAGCTGGCAAGGGGCTTAATGAAATTTTACATTCGTGGGAATTTATTCAAACAATCTTGACGGTTCGAGTTGCAGGTCGGATTCGCCGAGGAGTTTGTAGAGATTCTGGCAGAGGATGTAGAGGGCGGCGAGGGCATACAGGACACTTTTCAAATTCGCCAGTTGGCTATTCGGGATGCTATCTGACGGTACTTCTGCTCGTGCGTGTTTGACCAGATTGTAATTACGCCACCACTCCGCCGCCACCTTGTCGTCGAACGCCTGGAACGGCACCGATTGAATCACCTCGTACGGATACTTCGTAATTGCACGCTCGTTCTTTATCCGGGGAGTCTTCGTGACAATCGCCCGAACCTTCGCAACAATGTTCTTCGGCTTACGCCCCAAAACCTTGCAATATTCCTCGGCAATGGAATCTATCTCGCTACAGATATTGAGCAACAGATAAGTGTAACGACTAGAGAATGTCTTGAAGTTACTCTTGTCAATCGTCACGAACTCATCCGTTTCGAGAAAGTCCTTTTCAAGCAGAAGATACTGCTTCCAGAAAATTTTAGAGAAGGATGGGGGTGTCATAAAATTGATATTTGTATACAAATATACATGATGAGTTACTTGTTAAACCTATACCCAAGTCTTTCATATTCATACAATTTTTTCAGAAATTCTTCTCCACAATTACAATACTCTTCGTTCAAAATAGATAACCTTTTTCTAGAATCAACCAAGAACTCTAATTCAAAACTTGATTTATTCTCTTTTTGTTCGTAATCTAGAACATCTCTCAGAACCATATCTCGATCTTGTTTTTTCATTTGCCATGCACTAAGCAGAACTTGCAAATCTTGTGGAAATACGTTTGTAGTCATTACTCGACCTCCTGTAAAAATTAAATATAAGGGGAAAATATATTGTTTGAACCAGTGTACGTACTTAAATATGATTGAGGTGGTTGCAGATCCTGATATGACACCAGCCAATACTTAACGAACCCACCGTTGTTCAAAAGTTGACTTAAACCTTTGAACAACATACTTCTGTATCTGATTATATCAGATTTTTTATCAGCTCCAATGGAAGAAAAAAGAGAGCTATAGCGCAACAACTGAGAGACTAAAACTTTTCCTTTGGAAAAGGCAGATATTGCATGAGTAGCATCAATGGTGTAATAGTCCGAAGCAAAAACTCGGTCATGAGTTATAGATCTTTGACCAGCCTCTGGGGCAACAGAAACTAATTCAAAATTAATTCTAATTGGCTCCAGTCCATTATGAAAAGCTTTCTTTCTTGCATATGTGTGTAAATCTTTTAAAATATTTTGCATTCTGTTTTTTTTATAATCTTCAGAATGGCTTGGGTTCCCTAAAGTTTCATAATCAAAGAATATTAAAACATTGTATTCATTTTGATATTCACTATCCACGATACAATCTAACAATTTTTCAACATTTTCAATGGCATAAGATATTTCTCTCCCTGTTTGATCATCCTTATACTTGTCAGCAAAAAAATATCTATCACTAATTACGACACTATTAGACGGCAATAAAGGAAATCTTTTAAAAAAAGCAGTCCAATCATTATCCCGATTATCATTAATGTCAACAGCATGGGATATTGTTGGAGCACAAAGCCTTCGGTCTTCAACATCAGAAGACAATTGGCAAAAAATACCTAATTCCTTCTCTATTTTTACGGTTTCATCCCTCTCAAAATCTTTGTTGTCTAAAAGACAAAAAGAATATGATATATTAGGGAAATTCTTCTTTAAACTTGGGTATCCATTGTTTTTTAGGGTTTCTTGATATTTTGAAGATGGATACACATTCGCAAATAAAAGTAAGTCTGAAATAGGGTCATTAACATTCCCCATCGTCGTAGGTTGAGGATTATGTTCCTCTGGAAAATAGAACTCTGTTATGTCATGACTATCAACAAGATGCTTCCATCCATCCAAACTGCTTCCGGAAAGAATGCTGTCAAGAATATCTTTTGTTGTAAAAAGACTATACATTATTCTTCTGCCTTTCTGCAGCAAATACTTTCATATTAAGCTTTGCAGCCACATCAAAAAAACCTTCATCGAAGACATTATTAAAACGTCCTGTCGAAGTCATTTCCATATCATAAATTTGACCACTATTGGGAAAATAAAAAACTTTAAACGGATTTTTATTTTTAAAATCCTCTACATTGTAAAAACTGGATTCTGCTATTATAGCTTGAGTTCTACGAATAATATACTCAGAGTGTGTTTCTACAATAAATCGCATTTGATATTTTTTATTGATTTCAAAAAATAAATCTGTTAATTTAGCCTGCACACTCGGGTGCAAATTTTGTTCGGGTTCCTCAACCAAAATGAGAGGATTACGTTTCCCTCGCAAGTTCTTACCACGATAATATTTTCTAATCAAAAAGGCAATTTTGAACAAAAGAATCATTAATTGAATTGAACCGACCCCCTTTTCCGCCATATTCATCTCTTTTCCAGACTCGTTTGTTATCTTTACAAAATAACCTTCGTTTCCATCAATCGTTTTAATTTGATAGTCTGAACCAATCTCAAAAATTTTCATCCAACGAATGATGAATTTTTTTTCTTCGGAATTATCTTCTAATTTCAAGTTATAAATACTTTGAATCGTTTGCGCCATATAATCATCACGATCATTGATTTTATAAAACGTGTCTTGACTAATAGCATGCGCATATATGTATTCAATACTCGGAATTGTATTCAATTCCCTAGACATATCTTCAAAATATTTCTTTTGATACTCTATAAATTGATATTCAATATCTGTTGTAATTTTCCCATTCATTTCACTTGAACCATTATAATTCTCACGCCTTGTATATGGCTCATCGGCAAATATTAAAGGAACAGGAAGCTGATTGAATGAAACATCTTTAACAATATTTTTTCAGACTCTCTGATTTTTTTTAACATAGTGCGCACGCCATCTGTTTTCGCTCTGATAAGTTCCATCAAAGAACCAAATTCTTTTTTTTCTTTTTCGGCTTCCGAACTCAACAAATTTTCACTGTCAATACTGCTCTTTAAAAGATTCCTTATCTCGCTATTATTGGAAATGTTTTCAATAACTTTTTTTATAAAATTATTAGATTCAATTATTTTGTCATTATCTTGACCTATTTTGTTCGACATATCAAAATGAACATTTCTATTTACATAATCAATTTCGTATTTAGAATGATTACGTTTATCTTTTATAACAATTCTTTTTATTGGCGCTGTTGATAAATCTTTTTGTTTATTTTTTTCAATTTCTATTGTTAAAAGAAAATTTGTTCCTAAATCAATTTCAAAGACTATAGGATCTTCCTGATGTTCAACATTTACTGCACGATCAAAAGATCCTACATGAAGGGCTCTATGATAATCAAGAGGTGCAAAATCAAATTCAAACTTCCCTAAAGTTCTATTGAAACGTTGTAGGTTTACCAAATTAGCAAACAACAATAAAATAGCCTTAACTATTGTTGATTTTCCAGAATTATTGCATCCAACAAAAAAATTGATATTACTAAATTCCAACTGCTGAAAATCAGCAAATCTTCGAAAATTTTTCAATCCTAATTATTCCATTTTATCCTCTATATTTTTAATAGTAATAATTTAATTTATTTAATGAACAATATTGTTCATTAGTTTTCCCATTTTGGAGAGGAGAAGGGTTTGCATTTGAGTTAATTTAATATTCTCTTTCCTTTTCTAAATATACATACGAAACATTGAAATCTTCTGCTTTATTGCTTTTTTCATAACATTTTCAAAAAATGATAATTTTAGCTATTTCTAAATCTTATGTTTTTTATTTTCCCATCTTCGCCAATAGCAAAGACTGTAATTCGGTTAGTTTTTCGTTTTCTCGCTTTTTGTTTATTATTAATTCAAACAGTGGACATATATCAATCTTTAGTTGCATAACAATATTATTTTTAGGGATTAAAACAGGAATATTCATCATATTTTCTTGATTGATTTTTGCCTGGACCCCTCCTGTAATATATTCATTTACCTTTGTTTTCTTCAATACAAGGTATAATAGATTTTCATCAAATCCACACTTACCTTTTAATACATGAGCGTGATTATTTACCCAAAATTTACCTTTCACATATTGTATCACTGGTGACTTATCTTCATTTATAACTGTACCATCCTCACCCATTAAAATATAACTACCATCAAAAATATAATCATCAACATAATCCATTAAAGATGCTGCACCATAATAAGGATATATCTTCTGAGACAAATCCATTTTGTCTCTATCATATCCTGCAATAGGTTTACGCTTACTATCGAAACATTCCACTATCTCCCCCAACGTCCCCATCCGCCATCCCTGCGGCAGATTGTTGGGGTCGATGTTGTCGATGAAGGTGTGGCGGTAGAGGGCCCCGGCGGTTTGTTCGAGGGTGGCGATGAGTTTCTTGTTGGTTTCGATGCGGGAGGCGAGGGTGTTGTATTCGGCGACGATTTCGCGCTGTTTTTCAATCACGGGGACGGGGATTTTCATATCAAACAGAGCTTCCCTATCCATACCTCCGCGGACATCGCCGTCAGTATAGAACCATGCATTGCGATCAAATTCTAAACGAGAGAACCACATCATCAGATATTCGGTCAACAATACATTCGTATCAACGACTTCAAAAACGACATAGGCTGGCGAGACAATTATCGGCTCGTCATCCTTTTGCAAAGCGACTGGAATTTTTTCGTCGCGACCAACGTGCATCAAGTTGCAAGCAAATTTCCCTTTCGAAACAACCTTATAATTCGACAAATCCGTGCCGACAACATTTGCAACCGACGGCATAAATCGCTTTTCAATATTTATGCCCATCAACCGCGTCACTTTCAAGTCCCTATTCCGCACATCTACGGGCCGTATGTAGTCTCCAAGCCGTTTCATATTCTGCCCTGTCATAGATTCTCCAAGTCTATCAAAACCGTCCACAAGCCTTTTCTTGTCGTACCTTCGTGCTTAATCGCGGGGACTTCAAGTTTACCTAGTTTGTTCAAATAATACTTGGTGGTATTCAAGTTCATTCCCAAGTATTTTGCAATTTGACCCTGAGTTGCACGTGGATTGGCTACCAGATAATGCATAAGTTTAATTTCAATCGGCAAGTATTTTTGAGTCGATTGGGTGGCGGATTGGGTGGTCGATTGGGTGGCGGATTGGGTGGCCGCAGTCTCTTGCTTGGCAAAAAATGCAAGCATCACATCTTCGGGATGTACGGTATATTCCGTCTTGACTCCATAATCCTTGCAAAGTTTGCACATGTTTTCGATGCCCCTGCCCCACGCTTCCACGTAGCCAGCCCTAAAGAACGCGTTTGCGATTTTGGGGTTGTATTGTTCCGAACGGTGCCGTTGCATCAATGTTTCGACAGTCCAATTGGCCGGGAAAATGCAATCGTTGCTTATAAGGACTTCGTTCTCGTGTATGCGAATTTGAATCGGAACTCCAGAGGAGTAATTCGAATGCATCAGGGCGTTGTAAACGGCTTCGCGCATGGCATCCTTTGGAATGGGGTAGCGTTCCACCCGGATCAGGCCGTCGTAACTGATGCGAGCCTTGAAATACTTGAGGTAAATGAGTTCTACGACTCGATCAGCCTGAATGAACAGCGAACCGTAAATTTCATCCTGGTATTGCAAATCAGGCCCATCGCCAAAAAATCCGACTTTCACGTAAGCGCCGCCAAACCATTTTTCCGGCTTGCGGTGAAAAAGCAAGACTGCGGCTCGGGTCAATTTTCCATCTACAACCAGATTCAGGCTGTCCAGCAGTTCTTCGTCCGTCATCGACAAATCTTGTGATGTCATCCGGCCCGACTTTTTCGCCTCTCGACGGAAGATGTCAAAGCTTTCCTTGTCCAAATCCCTAAAGCTAACTCCATCGACAGGGAGAGCATCCCATTTCGTTCCGGTCTTGTTCAGCAAAAACTGCGTGAGAGAAGCTCCCTGCAAAAGTTGTTTGGTGCTCCCGGTTCGATAATGATATTCGCCTTTATAATTTACGGGATATGTACTCGGAGAAACCGATATTTCGATGTATTCCTTGGAATCTACAGAAAGCAGATTTACATCGACCAACAAGCCCAATGCATCCCTGACTTTATTCGGGATGTCTTCCATGAGTTTTTTGGCATTCTGCAATCCAACGACATGGCCCTTATCATCTATGCCTACAAAAATCTTTCCGCCTTGCGCATTCGCAAAACCGCATATCCACTTGATATACTCGTCTCGCCACGATTCCTTGTACTCGATGTTTTGACTTTCGGGCATACGGTTCCTTAAGGGTTAATCATTTTGCCTTAATATACATTCGTCCGCTTTTGTATGCAATAGAGCCCACTTTCCATCACGCTACAATTCAAATCCCAGGTTCCTAAAGACTTTGGCGAGTTCCTTTTCGCTTTCTTTTTCGGCTTTGAGGAGGGTGCGCATTTCTGCTTGGAGTTCGCGCATTTTTTCGTCAAAGTTCACCTGTTCGTCGCGGTTCTTGAATTCGATGTACTTGCTCGGCACAAGCGACCAGTTTTTCGCTTCGATTTCTTTCAGGGTGGCGGTGGCGCAGTATTCGGGTTCGTCCTTGATTTTCTGCGTTTGCCACTTGTGGTAAGTGCCGCTGATTTTTGCAATGTCCTCGGCGCTGAACTGGGTGTATTTCTTTTCAAAGGGTTCACCCATCTGGCGCAAGTCCATAAAGAGCACTTCGCCTTTGCGGTTCCTGTACTTGCGTATTTCACAGCCGACCTTGACTTCGCGGGCAGTTTTATTGTTGTTCAATATCCAGAGTGTCACGCTGATGTCGGTGGAATAGAACATATTTCTAGGCAAAATAAGAATGGCTTCGACCTTGTCATTTTGCAAAAGTTCCTTGCGAATTTTTTGTTCGTCGCCTTCACCACTTAACGCACCATTACTGAGCAAAAAACCTGCCACACCATTTTCGGAAAGCTTTGAGAGAATGTTTAATATCCAACCATAATTCGCGTTGCTCGTGGGCGGCACGGTGTAGCCTTTCCAGCGCGGGTCATCAAGAAGTTCGTTTTCTGCTCGCCACGACTTCTGATTGAACGGAGGGTTAGCCATAATAAAGTCGGCCTTCAAATCTTTATGCTGGTCTTCGGCAAAGGTGTCGGCAGGTTTGTCGCCCAAGTTACCAGAGATGCCACGGATGGCAAGGTTCATCTTTGCAAGTTTGTATGTAGTACCTGTATATTCCTGACCATAAACAGATACTTCGCGCTTGTTGCCATTATGGGCCTCAATAAACTTCATGCTCTGCACGAACATGCCGCCCGAACCGCAACAAGGGTCATAAATTTTACCACGGTAGGGTTCAATCATTTCAGCAATTAAGCCAACGATTGTTTTTGGCGTATAGAATTCGCCTTTTCCCTTGCCTTCGGCTATTGCGAATTTTCCTAGAAAATATTCATACACTCGCCCGACAACATCTTGCTCTTTGTCCTTGATGGTGTCGATGCCGTCAATGTCGCTGATGAGCGCCGCGAGTTTTGCGGTATCAAGTTGTAATCTCGAAAAATAGTTATCAGGGAGTGCTCCGCGCAATGCCTTATTTTTCTTTTCAATATTTGCAAGAGCCGTATCAATTAAAAGTGCTATATCGCTTTGGCGAGCGTGTTCAATTATAAAACTCCAGCGGGAAGTTTCTTCCAGGTAAAAGACATTGTCCTTGTTGTAGAACTCAGGCATTTCCACATATTTTTTGCGACCAGCGGCAATGAGTTTTTCGCGTTGTTCTTCAAACTTATCGCTTGCAAACTTGAGGAAGATAAGCGAAAGTACAACATGTTTGTATTCAGCTGGTTCTACGCTACCGCGCAACTTGTTTGCAGATTCCCAAAGAGACGCTTCAACCGATTTTTCAATATTTTTTTTCTTGCTTTTTGTAGAGTTTTTTGCCATACTTGAAATATATATAACTTGTCATAAAATTTGGCAAAAAAATTCCCTTGCAACTGTGAAGTTACAAGGGAATCTCAAATAACTTTAAGAAAGATTATTTCTTAGGAAGTTTTGCTTCACCGCCAAAATCAACGTTTGTCTTTTTGCCAAGCAAAAGAGCACGGGTTTTCATTGGCAAGCCATAGCAGCGGATAAAGCCTGTTGCATCCTTCTGATCGTACATTTCCACATCAGAGAATCCACCAAGTTCCATGTCGTATAAGCTATATGGGCTCTTGATGCCTGCAGGAATAATGTTACCCTTGTAAAGTTTCAAGGTAACTTCACCCGTAACGACTTTCTGAGTTTCAGAAATAAAAGCATCCATTGCCTGACGGAGTGGCGTGAACCATTGGCCATTGTAAACCAAATTGGCGTATGTCATAGACATTTTTTGCTTTTCGAACAAAGTTTCTTTATCAAGAACTAATTGTTCAAGGCATTCATGTGCTTTGTAAAGCAAAGAACCACCCGGAGTTTCATAAACACCGCGGCTCTTTAAGCCAACAAGACGGTTTTCCACAATGTCTAAAAGGCCACAAGCGTGTTCGCCACCAATCTTGTTTAAATATTCAAGCAATTCAACAGCACCCATTTTCTTGCCATCAATTGCCACAGGATTTCCCTTATCAAAAGAAATCGTCACATAACCTGGCTTAGAAGGAGCCTTTTCATAAGTTTTAGTATGCTTGAGCATGTCATACTTATGTTCTTTATCTGGTTCTTCTAAAATGCCGCCTTCATGAGAAAGGTGCCACAAGTTACCATCTTCGGAATAAATTTTCTTTTTAGAAATACCATTCAAAGAAATGCCACGGGCTTGTGCGTAATCGATTGCATCTTCACGGCTGTGAATGTTCCATTTAGGGTCTTTCCATGGAGCAATCACTTCAAGTTTCGGGTTCATTGCGGCATAAGTCAATTCAAAACGAACCTGGTCATTACCTTTACCTGTTGCACCATGAGCAACAGCGTAAGCACCTTCTTTTTCTGCAATTTTAACCTGATATTTTGCAATCAATGGGCGAGCAAAAGAAGTTCCTAAAAGGTAAGTATTTTCATAACGAGCGCCTGCACGAACAGTTGGCCATACGTAATCTTCCAAAAATTCTTTACGAAGGTCTAAAACGTAGCACTTGGAGGCACCAGTATTCAAAGCTTTCTGTTCTAAAGCCTTAGCATCTGGAAAATCATTTTGACCAAGATCTGCTGCAAAAGCAATCACTTCGCAATCATAATTTTCGATTAACCAAGGAATAATGATGGAGGTATCTAATCCGCCACTGTAGGCGAGAACCACTTTCTTTTTTGAATTTTTCTGAACTTTAGCCATTTTAAAATCCTTTTAAATGTTTGGCATGTGAAAATATAGAAAACCCCACTTAAAAAGTGAGGTAAAATTTAAACTTAAGGCAAAGAGATGCGTAATGTTGTCACTTGTTTCAAAGCTTGCACCTGAACTATATAAATTCCTTTTGGGAACGCCTCCAATGAAATATTTTCAGAGATTCCCATTTTTCTTTGAAGGAGTCTCCCCTGAAGGTCAAATACAACGACATCAGCCTTTTCTACTCCAGAAATATAAAGTGAACTTCCTTTCTGTTGGACATTCAAAAATTTCAATACTGGCTTTTCTAAAGAATTCGGAATTTCTTCGCCAGAGCCGCCTTCTGGTATTTCTTCTTTTTCAGTTTCACCAGAACCACTTTCAGGAGTTTGTTCATTATCCCCTGAACCAGAATTTTCATTTTCAAATTTTTGAGTTGGTTCAATTTCACGAACAGAAACGTATTTGTAATAAGGATGGTCATTATCTGAACGCATTAAAACAATTCCCCCGTCAAGAATTGCAGCATAAGCATTGACTAAGCCATTGTAATCGGCACACCCTTCAATAGTCGCAGCTCCATAGGAAGCCCCAGACCAATCTTGACCAGAGTCTTCTGCAGTTCCTACAAGTTCCCACTTGCCAGGAGGCGTTGCATTACTCGTTGAATCAATGTAAAGTTCTAAGCGCACCGTTGAAGCATCCTTATTGTAAACGATATACTTCATTCCTATCCACTTATCTACGGGCAAAGCACTTCCACCCCAGAGAGGGTCTTGAGCGCCTATTCCAGAAGTGCTGCGGTAATAGCTTCCTGGGTGTTTCCATTCTTTTTCAAAATCCCACTTGCCATCATTCCGAAAACGGGCATAGTAAGTATTTGCATCACAATTATTACCACCTCCAGAAGCATGCCCAAGTGGACCGGAACGAACACCCACTACCATTCCGCCATAATTTTCACCACCAAGGGCATCGCGTTTAAAATAAGCCGTGTATTCAGTATTTAAGAATTCTTGTTTTACGCTCGCCCATGATTGAAGACTATTTATATGAAAACGCGGGTTATTTGCAAGCATTTGCATAGTCCCCTTTCCATCTACATAAAAGCCACCACCATCAGAACTTCTATCATCTGTCCATTGCGTTGGGTCTTCTGCATCTCCAGCCCAATCTTTAAATGTTCTTTCAGAACCATTGGCCCAGTGCAAAGAATTCCATTCTTGCATTCCCGATTTTGACTTATAGAATTTCTGAAAGCCAAAAACATCTGTAGATTCTTCAGCAAATAAGAAACTTGCCAGAACAAAACTAAAAAACAATCCCATTTTTTTCATAAACACCTCAGAATGAAATATATTATTTGAAAAACAAAACAGAAAAAAAATTATATTTCATTTATCTTATGAGAATCAAAATATCAGATAAAACCATTGGCTACATATCTTTTGCTTTTATAATAGCTACAATAACGCTAGTTGCCATTGGTATGTGGAAAGCACACCACGCTACTCGCTACACAGCTACAATTGATTTTCAGGAATTAGGTTCTTTACAACCAGAAGACCTTGCTACACTCAGAGGCTATGAAGTTGGTGTTGTCCGCGAAATCCAATGGCTTGGCGACAGAGCAAGAGTTACAGTCCACTTTAACGAACCATTACGCTTAAGAGAAGGAACTATTTTTAAAAACGTTAATTACGCTCTTATGGGCCAACGCCGCTTAGAAATCATCGCATCTAAAACCGGAAAAGATTTGCCCGAAGATTATATTCATCAAGGTATTTTTGAGCCAGGGATTGCAGAAGCTCTGCGTTTAATTGAAGATGTGGTCAAACAAGTGGAAGCATTACAATCTATGGTCGTTCTTGTAGCAGAAGGCGATTCTACTCACCCTTCTTTTTCTAGTGTATTTGAAGGATATGTTTCTAAACTTGAAGGTCTTTTGCAACAAACCGAAAGCCTTTCAAAAATGCTCCCAGAAAAGTTAGACAATGTTTTTGACGTAGTCGATACAACAACTAAATCTATAAATACCATCACAGAACAAACAAATAGTGCAGTCAACACCATTGACTCTGTTGCTAAAGAAAAAATCAAAACAGCCAAATATGCTTTAGTAAAAATTTCAGACGAAACACAAAATGCCAATTCTCTGATTGATTCTTTTGAAAATTCTCCTATTGGAGAACTTTTAGAAAACGATTCTCTTATTCAAAAAACAAATGCTTTAATTCAAAGTACTCAAAATCTGATAAAAGCCTTTAACACTAAAGGGCTTGACATTCGCGATGAAAATGGAAACAAAGTTTCTTTAATTCGCTGGGAAAACATTAACTTGATTGGAAAAACGGCTCGGGAAAAAGCCAAACTTCGCGAAGAACTAAAAAATTCTAGCAAATAAATTTCTCCCTTTTCTCGCAAAAATCACTCTTGCAAAACTTTTCTATCGGGAAGTATATTCAAAAAAGTCCACCAAAAACAATGAGGTGAAAACTTTTCTTTTTTTGAATACTTTCTTTTTCTTTCCTGAAACAGGAAAATTATAATCCCATTTTTTATCACCAATTTCTAAACGGAATTTCAAAAAGAAATTTCGTGTAAAAGAAAACAACCTTAAAAGGAGTTTCTATGAAAACCAAAATCCTAATCCCTTTACTCACCCTCGCTTCAATCGTGAGTGCTACAGACTTCAATGTCCACGGAGAAGTCAAACTTTATGGCGATGGCTATTACAAACAACAAGACCCTAGGTTTGGAATAGACAACACGAATGACCCCGATTTAATCCATACTTACACTTCAACTTTTAAACTTGCATTTCAAACTATATTCAATGAGCACTGGAATGCTATTGCAAAAATCAACGCTGATGCTGAAGGCAGTTCTCCAAGGTTTCTATACGACGGAGCCTATTTGCAATACACCAAAAACAAAATGTTAAACTATCGGATTGGTGATTTAACTTATTCTGAAGGGAAATTCAGATACTACGATTATGATGACACTGGAAAATTCGCTGCTGGTTTAAGAGATAGAAACATTCGCGGTGCAGAAATCAATTTCTGGGATATGTCTCTTGGGGCTGGTTTTAAACGCGGATTAGTGGCATTTGAAGATAATGGTTTTGAAGTCATTGAAGAAGATTCAAGAAGCTACATTATTCATTTTGCTGCCAACATTCCTTTCAGCACGCATTTATTCCGGTCTTATATAAATTATGAAAGTAATCAAGCCAGTGAATCGAACTCATTACGTTCAGGCATGGTTCTTCAATTAAACTTTGCTCCATATTTTAATTTACAAGCAGTACATGCTTCTTATACAGACAAATTAAGAGAAAAATATCCCCGATTCAGCCAAGCCATCACGGTAGAGCCCGAACTCAATTTAGGAATGATGAATTTAAAAGGCACTTTTTATTACGCCTTTTTACATGATAACCTTGAAAAAGCAACTCCTATTGAGGTCCCTGAATACATGTTTGCTTATTTAGAACCGGGTTTTTCTTTTTCTAAAAAGTTCTCTTTAGGGCTTCCTGTGGAATACCACACAATGAGTCTTGATGACGACGACAACTTAGAACAAATTTTTGTCGGACCAAGATTTTACCTGACTCCAGCCGAAAGACTAAGCATAAAATCTTTCGTCCGTATGGGATTCCCGATTGGTGATGATTACCAGGAAAATGAAATGCACATTGGAACAGAAGTAGAAGTTGCTTTCTTCTTCTAAAAGTTCCAATAAAACAAAAAAATTAAACTTTCAATTCTCCGGCATCAATGTTATCCCATTCAGGGATAGCTTGAATTGCAGGAGAAACTTCTTCTTGAATAAATTTTACAACTTGCCCCGGGGCTCTGCCCACAAATTTTTTCAAGTCTAAAATTTCTTTAAGTTTTTCTTCTGTAATGCCTAATTTCTGGAAAACTTCATTTTTAAGAATACGTTCAAGAAGGTCGTTATCTTTTCCTTCTTCTTTCACTACCTTACCAGCTTCCATACTCATTACTCGGATTTCTTCGTGAAGTTCCTGGCGGTCGCCGCCATTTTTCACGCCTTCCATAATAATGTTTTCTGTAGCCATAAATGGAAGTTCTGCCATTATTCGCTTTTCAATCACTTTCGGGTAAACCACTAAACCATTCGTAACGTTTTCTGCAATAATAAGCATAGCATCCATTGCAAGGAAGGCTTCTGGAATAGCCAAACGTTTATTAGCACTATCATCTAAAGTGCGTTCAAACCATTGTGTGGCTTGCGTTAAAGCAGTACTGTTCACCTGAGCCATTACAAAACGAGCTAAAGAACAAATACGTTCACTACGCATTGGATTACGTTTGTAAGCCATTGCCGAAGAACCAATTTGAGTTTTTTCAAAAGGTTCTTCAACTTCTTTTAAGCCCTGCATTAAACGCATATCGGTTGCAAATTTATGAAGGCTCTGAGCAATAGACGAAAGAACTTGGTTTACGCGGTTATCCCATTTACGGGTATAAGTCTGCCCAGTTATAGTCAGCACGCGTTTAAAGCCAGCCTTTTCACTAACACGGCGATCCAATTCAATAATTTTTTCTTCATCGCCATTGAAAAGTTCCATGAAACTTGCCTGTGTTCCTGTTGTACCTTTAACTCCACGGAAAGGCAGAACTTCAATCAAAAAATTCAGTTCTTCTAAATCAATTAAAAAATCTTGAAGCCACAAACAAGCGCGCTTTCCAACTGTTGTCAACTGTGCAGCTTGAAAGTGTGTTGCTCCCAACTGAGGCAAATCTTTATATTCCATTGCAAATGCAGAAAGTTTATCCATCACACGACAAAGTCGTTTACGGACAATAATCATTGCTTGTTGCATCTGGATTAAATCAGTATTATCGCCAACGTATGCCGATGTAGCTCCTAAATGAATAATACCTTTTGCCTTTGGGCACTGGACACCGTAAGCATATACATGGCTCATCACATCATGACGGCGGCGTTTTTCTTCTGCTTCTGCCACATCAAAGTTAATGTCTGTTGCGTGAGCTTTTAATTCATCTATCTGTTCTTGCGTTATCGAAAGACCTAATTCTTTTTCTGATTCCGCTAAAAAAATCCAGAGTTTCCGCCATGTTTGAAATTTGTATTGCGGGCTAAAAATAAAGCTCATTTCTTTACTAGCATAACGCTTAATCAATGGACTTTCAAATTGGTCTCTCATTATAATTCCTTGTTTAAAATTTGCTTGATAAATATAAAAATCTATTTTTATCGCAACTTCATCTACAAAAAATGAAATAAAAAAATCCGAAGATTTCTCTTCGGATTTTTTATGCTATTTACAATTATTTCAAATGTACTGGTCTTGAATAGCCAAATGAAGTCAAGTCATTTTCTTTTTCAATAATTTTTGAACCGACCTTTTTATCTGGCAACTGGCAACGCAATTTGGCAACAGAAGAAATTTCTGTTTTCACAAGGTATGCTCCTGTTCCAAGCAAGCGACCTGAAGAAGCTCGTAAAGCACCATCCACGCCAGGTTTCATTTCAAAGAATAGTTCCAGAACACCAGCATCATTGACCAAGTTTCCATCTGTCAAATCAAGAGAGAAAGAGAAATCATCAACAAAATTACCGAGCGATGTATAAATCCAAACATGCATTTTATACTTCACTGTATAAAGCGGAGTGGCAGCCAAATTAGATTTATCCACTTCTTGCTGGAATTCTTCAGAGCAGTAATCGCTGATGTATTCATCAACAGTTATTTTTTCTCTATCCCAGCCACCACCGGCTTCAAGTGAAACTAAACCATCAGATTCTATCATGTCATCAATGGTAGCAAGACCACCAAATGCATTGACAGAAGGCATTTTCAATTCCACTTTCATTGTTGGACCAAGGTGTTTTCCTGGGTAACCTGGGTAAGGTTCTTCGCCATCTGCTTTTTCAACCTTTGAAGAATTACCCTGAAGAATCGTCACTTCTTTTTCTTCTCTTGGGTTGAGAATTGAAACGGCAAAACGTTCGTCTTCTTTTGGCGGATTTCCAGCATAAAGTTCTTCTGCTTTTTCTGGGTCCACTTTTACAACAGGTTCTACCATAGAAATCACAACGTTTTTAGCATTCTTCATTGTAATAGCGACAGTATCAGAAGCTTCGTTTCCAGCTTTATCGCGGAACGTTCTGATAATTATGTTTGTCCCAACATCTAAACTCTGCAATGTCAATGTATCTTGTTCAACACCATCAACAGTCCAGACTACTTCAATTGAAACAGAAGAATGTTTAGACAAGTGTTCTGGTGACAAGATTTTCACAACAGGAAGAACTTCGTCTAAGATAATGGAAACTGTATGAGAGGCTGAATTTCCATAACTATTCACATAAGAATAAGTCACTTCATAACTCTTGTCCCCATTTTCATTTTCAAGAATATTTCCTTTCTTATCAACAGGGTAAGAAACTTCAACAATATTTCCTTTCTTATCTTGGTAGACATAAGAAATTTCAAAGACTCCGCCCACAAATGAATCGAGTATTGAAGAATCTTCAGATGAGCCAGAAGAACTTCCCGAACCATTCCCTGAAGAGGAATTTGAGCCACTTCCATTAGAAGAACTGCCCGAGTTATTATTGGAACCAGGTTTAGATGAAGTTCCTGGTTTTGACGAACTTGAACTTCCAGATTCTCCAGAGCCGCCAGATACATTAGAGCCATTTGAAGAATTAGCCCCAGCAACAACTTGTACCGGTTTTCCTGTCAAAGCATCTGCTGGGTAAGAAAGTTTTACAGTATCGCCATTTAAAACAGTTGCATAAGTTACATAAACAACTTCACGACCTTCTGAATCCAGAATTTTTTCACCAGATTCTGTTTCATAATATTTCACAGTAACAGTTGTGCCATTTACTTTTTGAGTGTATTCTACAGCTACTTTACCATTTTCAACCGTTATTTTCTTGGTAGAATCATTTGGTTCTGGGAAAAATTCTTTTTGAATTTCTGTTGCCGTTTCAAGAACTTTTTTCGGCACAACAACAGAATCCAAACGAACTTGTAAAGGAAGCGTATCCACAGAATTTGTCAGTGGATCTTTAACAATAGCAACCAAATCATTATCTTTTTCATTCACATAGAATGACGAATCTTTTGAAGATGTTCCTTCAACAATTGTCACGCCTGTGATTTTTGAAGAATCTTTCTCCAAAGGTTTTATCTCGACTTCAGGAACACTAGTGCTTACACAAATAGTCACAGAATCACGACCACGGATATCAATGGTTTTATCGGTATCAGCAAACCGATATGTATGACAACCATCAGGCAAATCTTGTAAAGAAGTATCCTTATAAGAATTCTTGCCTAATTTGTTAATCAATACCCAACTGATATTTGCGAAAGTTCTGTTAATAAATGCAGTATCTTTCTTTATTTCGTAGCGAGTCACTCCGCTTTCTACAGTCAGCACATTAACGATAGATTGTTCTAAAAGATTGGAAACATTTATCGTTACAACAGCTGTATCTTTCAATTTTCCATCACTAACAACTACTTTTAAAGAATAAGATTTTTTCTTTTCATAATCTAGTTCTGCTTTTTTCACTGAAAGCATTCCTGATTTTTCATTCAGAGTAAAGAAATCTGAATCACCGCCTATTACAGAATAGGTCAATTTATCATTATCTGGGTCAGAAGCTTTCACTTGACCAAATTCTGTATTCACAAGTGAATTTTCTGCAACAACAAAGGACTGGTTTTCAATATTTGGGCGTTCGTTTACATCAATAACTTTTACTTTTATCTTTTTCGTTGTTGATTCCAAACCATCCGAAACAGTCACTTGAATAAACAAAACTGAATCAGCACTTTCATAATTTAAAGAAACATCTTTCTTTAAACTAACCACACCTGTAGATGGGTTGATAACAAATTTGTTATTCGGATCAGTTATAGAATAAGAGAACTTTGTATCACCATCGGCATCAGAAACTTCTACTTTTATGGAATCTCGGCTATTTTCAGCTATTTGAATTTCTTCTGTTACAATTTCCGGAGCGTTATTTTTCACTTTTACTGTAACGCTTGCCGTATCCTTTAAGCCACCTTTATCGGTAACCACAACTTCAAATAGGTAAATATTCTTAGCCACGTTTACAAAAGGCTTTGTCCCTTTAACAATCAAATCGGCAGAAGAAGATTTTTGTTCAAATGGAACGCCAGAAGTAATCACAGCATAAGAAAGTAAAGCTTCATCTCCTGCATCTACATCACTAGCTTTCAATACTCCGACTAAATCAGCAGCCGTTGCAGAACGCGGAATGGTAAATTCTGCATCCGCAATTACAGGTTTTTCGTTCACATTAAGAATTGAAATTTCGACTATTGCCGTATCTGATAATGAAGGAGAACCTGCATCAGAAACCTGAATAGTCAAAGTATAACCTGAAACTTTTTCAAAATCAAGACCTGTTTTAGCAACACTTATTTTGCCTGCTGATGAAATACTAAAGAAACCATCACCATTTCCTGAAAGAATAGAGAATTTCAAAGTATTATTTGGTGACAATTTATCTGGGTCACTGAATGTAAGCGTACCAACAGAAGTTCCTTTGTTAGAATTTTCTGCAACACTAAACGCAGCATTTTCAACTGTTGGTTTTTCGTTCACATCAAGAACAGTTATTTTAACAGTTGCTGTATCTTTCAAACTTGGAGTTCCGGCATCAGAAACCTGAATAGTCAAAGTGTAACTTGAAACTTTTTCAAAATCAAGACCATCTTTTGCAACGCTTATTTTGCCTGTTGATGAAACACTAAAGAAGCCTTCGCCATTACCTGAAAGAACAGAGAAACTCAAAGTATTATTTGGCGACAATTTATCTGGGTCACTGAATGTAAGTGTGCCAACAGATGCACCTTTTAAAGTATTTTCTGCAATGCTGAAAGCATCATCTTTAACTATTGGTTTTTCGTTCACATCGAGAACAGTTATTTGAACTGTTGCTGTATCGGATAATGAAGGAGTACCAGCATCTGACACCAAAATGGTAAGTGTATAAGATTCAACACTTTCAAAATCAAGACCTGAACGAGCAACTGTTAATTTTCCGTCATCAGAAACAGCAAAATAAGCACCGTCATTCCCTGAAAGAATTTCAAAACTCAAGGTATTATTTGGTGCTAAAATATCTGGTTCAGAAACAGAAAGCGTTCCAAGAAGTAAGCCACTCTTATTGTTTTCTTCTACCAAATAAGATGCATCAGAAATTATTGGTTTTTCATTCACATCAAGAATGGTAATCTGAACCGTTGCTGTATCAGATAAGGTCGGAGAGCCAGCATCAGATAAGAGAACTGTCAATGTATAACTTGCCGTTGTTTCAAAATCAAGACCATCTTGAGCGACACTCAATTCGCCTTTTGATGAAATACTAAAGAAACCTTCGCCATTTCCTGAAAGAATAGAGAAATTCAAAGTATTGTTAGGCGACAATTTATCTGGGTCGCTAAATGTGAGTGTGCCTACAGAAGCACCTTTTAAAGTATTTTCAGCAATGCTGAAAGCATCATCTTTAACTGTTGGCTTTTCATTTAAATCAAGAACAGAAATCTGAACCGTTGCTGTATCAGACAAAACCGGAGAACCAGCATCGGACAAGAGAACTTTCAAGGTGTAACTTTCTGTCGTTTCAAAATCAAGACCATCTTGAGCGACACTCAGTTCGCCCGTTGATGAAATGCTAAAGAAACCGTCACCATTACCTGAAAGAATGGAGAATTTCAAAGTATTGTTAGGGGACAATTTATCTGGGTCACTAAATGTGAGTGTGCCAACTGAAGCACCTTTTAAAGTATTTTCTGCAATGCTAAAGCTAGAGTCTTTAACTACTGGTTTTTCGTTCACATCAAGAATCGAAATTTTAACCGTTGCCGTGTCAGACAAAACCGGAGAACCGGCATCGGACAAGAGAACTGTCAATGTATAGCTTTCTGTTGTTTCAAAATCAAGGCCATCTTTAGCGACACTCAATTCACCTGTTGATGAAATGCTAAAGAAGCCATCACCATTACCTGAAAGAATAGAGAATTTCAAAGTATTGTTAGGGGACAATTTATCTAGGTCGCTAAATGTGAGTGTGCCAACTGAAGTACCTTTTAAAGTATTTTCTGCAATGCTAAAGCTTGAGTCTTTAACTACTGGTTTTTCGTTCACATCAAGAATCGAAATTTTAACCGTTGCCGTGTCAGACAAAACCGGAGAACCAGCATCAGACAAGAGTACTTTCAAGGTGTAACTTTCTGTTGTTTCAAAATCAAGACCATCTTTAGCGACACTCAATTCACCTGTTGAGGAAATGCTAAAGAAACCATCACCATTACCTGAAAGAATAGAGAAGTTCAATGTATTGTTTGGTGACAATTTATCTGAATCACTAAATGTGAGTGTTCCAACTGAAGTGCCTTTTAAAGTATTTTCTGCAATGCTAAAGCTTGAGTCTTTAACTACTGGTTTTTCGTTCACATCAAGAACAGTTATTTTTACTATTGCTGTGTCATTCAACAAGTCATCTGTGACAAAAACAGTCAATTCATAATCCGTTCTTGTTTCAAAATCAAGCACTTCTTGTTTAAGGATAACCTTTCCTGTGGCATCCACGCGGAATATTGTCGTATCACCATCAAGAACTGCATAAGTCAAATCGTCTTTATTTACATCAGTCGCTTTAAGAGTTCCAACAACAGTATTCTCTTTACTATTTTCTGGAACAGAGAAAATGGTATCATTAAATACTGGTGGGAAATTCTTATCAACATCCTTGATATAAAGTGTAAAGGAACCAGAACGTTTATTGCCAGGTAAAACGGCACCGCCCATATCAAAAACATGCAACTTAAACGATTCTTCGTCTTCAACTACCCCATCAAGCACAGCATTAACAAACAAAGAATCGGTAGGATAAAGTTTTCCAACTGGTATCACTACATGTCCAGTATCTATTCCGCATATTGCCATATTTGCTTTTTCTTTATCAAAATCCGCAAAGGAGGCAATGCCTTCTCCTGTAGAATCTGGAGCCTCAAAGCAGTAATTGAATTCAACCATTGTTGTTGGAATAGCGTCTAATTTAATCGGCACATATTGATTGGCGTCTGATTCTAGGAATTTTCCACTAGCAAGAGCAGTCGGGTCAATATTTAAAATAGGAGGGTCAAAAGGAACATAGCGGAAATCGCCAGAAACATCAGCCTGGAATTTCAAATTGTTCGCAATAACCTGACCTGCTAATTTGAAGTGTCCACCGACAGTTATTGTTCCAGTAGAAATCCAAGAACCTTGGAAACTTGCACTTTTCCAGTAGCTCCAATTAATATTTTGCGTTGTATAAAACAACAAATTTCCAGCATAATCTGTATTAGAAAGAAGGTTTATTTTATCTATATCTGTAAATTCCCAGCTAGAACCATTTGCCGGTTGATTTTCATAAGGAGGGGCTTTTGATGCAGGGGCCGCAACATCCCATTTCATTGTGGTCCTATCAAATGTGACTCCATCATCTACATAAGCCACAATAATTTTCATATCGTTTGCAGAATTGCTGAAATTAAAACCATTCTTCGAATAAATACGCGTTAATTTACCACCTGGCGGCATCAAAACATACAAGACTTTTCCAGTACTTCCACCAATAGAGAAATTAGTGATATACTTGTCGTAAGTACCATATTCATTTGTTTCAACAGAGTCAGGCGGGACATGAATCAAATAAGTTTCATTTGCATAACTACTAGTCATTGAAATGGCTTCTAAACCATCCCAAGAATCAGGTTCTGGCCATATAGGAACGGTCATTTCTGTTTCTACCGGCGGAGCAATAACCTCATTACAATCTTCGTATGAACCTTTTTTCTTAGATAGAGTAGTAGCATCGTTATAAATGCCACCAGTTAAAATTTCATTCCAATAATTTAAACTACCATCATTATACCGTTGCGTGATATTCCCTTGTACACACCAATCACCTTCCATCACATTGTTAGACTTTCCATTAACTTGCAAATCTCCTAAAACGCGCACTGGGCCCATAGAAATCGTATCAGTAGTTGATGAAAAAATAAAGTCACCACCTACCATTGTCGGTCCACCAAAATGATGCTGGAAGTTACGAATTACAAAATCCCCACTAGCGGTTCCATTGTAACCAACATTATCCCCAATTATAACTTTTTCAGCGACATCAATTCCATTTGTTCCCCACAGTTTGTATTTCATCAAACTTTCCCAATACTGTTGTTGGGTCTCTGGATTATCCATCGCAGAAGAACCGACATTTTCAAAGTACAGTGGAGCAACAGAAGCTGCAGAAACAAATCCGCATGTAAATAAAACTAAAGAGAATACACTCTTAGAAAGGCCCTTCCCAACCTCGAACAATTTTTTACAATTATTCATACACACACCAACCCAAATTTTAGATTATTCTAATTACACAGCTTTAAATTTAGAAAATATTACAATGTTATGTCATTTTTAACATCAGTTTATCACCTTTTAGCGTTAAAAAACACATTTCTTCCCTTTTTTATGCTTTTTAGCACTCTTTTTTACATTTTTTCCTATATTATATGGTCCTAGGCCCTACGCAATGACTATTTGCGGGCAACACGCCAGGGCGAAAGCAGCAACGGACTTGTGAATTTTTATGTGCGGAGGTCGCCTAGGTCTTTTGTCTCCTTTATGGGGACTTTTTTTTATTTAAAGGTTTTTTATGATTCTTTGGACAATTCGCCACACAAAACCGCATAATCCACAAAATGTATGTTACGGGCGTCTCGACTTTGATGTTTCCCCTTCTTTTCAAGATGAGTTTCCACCAGTTCTAGAAGCATTAAAACAACAAAAAGCCAAACCGGAACTTTTTTATACAAGCCCATTACTTCGCTGTAAACGCCTTGCTGAAAAGGTAAGCGAAGTCGTAGGTTTTTCTCCGACAGAATGCGCAAATATTGCTGAAGTCCATTTTGGCGATTGGGAAAATCAATTACTAACAGAAATAAATCGTTCTCAAATGAATGCCTGGAAAAATGACCTTCGTGGTTATCGATTCCCTAATGGCGAATCCTTTTACGATGTAGACAAAAGAGTCTCCGAACATTTAGAATATTGTTTAGAACAAAATAAAGAATGTTTGTGGATTACACATGCTGGTGTTATCGCTTCAGTGCTACATACTTATGCTGGTGTTCCTGACGACGATTTTGTAGAAGGAAAATTTGCTTACGCCACTATGACGCGCTTTGATTTTCAAAAGCTAAACGGAATATGGAAAGCTACTTTTAAACACGTTTATGAAGGCCTTCCAATGCCTCCATTACAAATGTGATTTTTAGAGAACTTTTTTCGCTATGACAACTTGCCAACAGATGGCCGCGTCGTCTTAAAAGACTCCTCGCCATGACAACCCAGAACTTACCCGAGAGCCTTGTCATTGCGAGCACACTTTTGTCATTGCGATGGAACTTGCCCGAGAGCCTTATCATTGCGAACCCCAACAAAATTTTCCGCGAAGCCTAAATGTGAGCCTGCCACGAGCCACATTTGTGGCGTGGTGGAAGCAATCTGTTTGCAAGCAACATTTGTTTTTGGATTACTTCGCTACGCTCGTAATGACAAAAGCCAAGATCGCCACACTGCGTTCTCGATGACAACTTGCTAATAGATCGCCACACTACGTTCGCGATGACAATTCAAACTGCATTCGCGATGACAACTTGTTGTTAGATAACTTCATTTCATTTGCCATGACAAGTTGTTTTTCTGCGACTCTCGCTCACTAAATAGCCTCGGCCATAGAGAGGAGGCTTGGAGGAAATTTCTCACTTTTTTTCAAGAATTCTTTTTTGTATTCTCTAAATATGAATACATTAGAAAAATGGTGTAAACACCTAAACATTGCTATCGATGAAAAACAAAAAATCGTCTTTTGGGAAAAACACGATGAATTGAAATTCGGCATTATAAATGCAGAACTTCAAGAGAATTTTACTTTCAGAGAAATGCCTCTTATTGAAATTGAATCGACAAGAAACAAACATTTCCATAGTCAATCTCTCTGGGAGACCATAGAAAATGAAAACTTTCGAAACGCTTCTTGGGAATCAGCTCCTATTGCAGAATTAGCCGATACTCTTTTATCTGAAAGTATAGAATTAAACGCTTCTGATTTACACCTAGAAACTTTAGAAAACGCTCTACTCGTAAGACTTAGAATTGATGGTATTTTACACACCCACAGACACCTACCCTATTGGATAAAAGACTCTCTTTTACAGCGTTATAAAATTTTATCACAAATGGATATTGCTGAAAAAAGACTCCCTCAAGATGGCAGTTTTTCTTTTATGCATAAAGGAACTGATGTCTTTATTAGAGCAAATACACTCCCCACAAAATTTGGAGAAAAATGTGTTTTACGTTTTTTACCTCCTAAAAAAACTAAAGATTTAAAATCTCTATTTTACCCCAAAAAAACTTGCGAAAAACTTATTCAATTTATAAAAGAACCTCAAGGAATTTTTATTGTTTGTGGCCCAACCGGCAGTGGAAAATCTTCAACTTTACACGCTATGCTTGGAGAAATTTTAAAGCGTCCTGTAAATGTTTCTACTGTTGAAGACCCTATTGAAGCTGTTCTTATAGGCGCTAATCAAGTGCAAGTAAATGAAAAGGCTGGTTTAACATTTGCCACTGCATTACGTGCTTTACTTCGACAAGACCCAGATGTCATTTTCATTGGTGAAATTCGCGATAAAGAAACAGCCTCAATTGCTTTACAAGCCGCAAGAACTGGGCATTTAATTTTAGCCACATTACATGCCAATTCTACTAAAGCAGTACCAAGTCGTTTAAATGATTTAGGCATTTCAGGGAGTGACCTTTCTGAATGTTTAATCGGAATACTTTCCCAAAGGCTTGTCCGAAAACTAAATTCCAATGGTGAATTTAATGGTCGATTTCCAATTTTTGAATGGGAAGATTATCGCACAAAAGAAAAATCTCCCTCTATTTACCACTATGCCAAACAAAAAGTTCTTTCAGGAGAGACTTCCTGGGACGAAGTCTTACGCGTTCTCGGAGAATCAAAAGAAACCATTTAAGTGTTTTTTATTATATTTAGTCTTGATTTTTTAACCCTACTTTTTAAAACTCCATTTTTAAAAAGTAAAAAGAAAAGGAAAACACAATGGCCGACAATTTGTCCGTTCTCGGTAAAGCACGCAAAGCTTACCAGCCAAAACTTCCTGCCGCTCTTCGTGACGGCGCTCTCAAAGTATCCCTCAACAAGGGAAAAGCTACAGAATCTGTCCGCGATCAAAAGAAGATCAAGGCTCTTTTCCCAAATACATACGGTGCTCCATACGTATCTATGAAGAAAGCCGCTAAGGCTCAGGTCGGAAAAGCAATCAACGTAGGCGTTGTTCTTTCCGGCGGTCAAGCTCCTGGTGGACACAATGTTATCGCAGGTATTTTTGACGGTATCAAGAGCGTACACAAGAACAGCAAGTTGCTCGGATTCCTCGGTGGACCATCCGGACTTGAAAACGGAAAGTTCATTGTCATCAACGAAAAGTTGATGGACGCTTACAGAAACACCGGCGGATTTGACATTATTCAATCTGGTCGTACAAAGCTTGAAACAGAAGAACAGTTCAAGAAGTGCATGGCTGTTGCTAAGGCTCAAAAGCTTGACGCTATCGTAATTATCGGTGGTGACGACTCTAACACAAACGCTGCTGTTCTTGGTGAATACTTCCAAGCTAATGGCGCTTCTTGCGTTGTTTGCGGCTGCCCAAAAACAATTGACGGCGACTTGAAGAACGAATACATCGAAACTTCTTTTGGCTTTGATACTGCTGTAAAGACTTACTCTGAATTGATTGGCAACATCATGCGTGATGCTAACTCTGCTCAGAAATACTGGCACTTCATTAAGCTCATGGGTCGTAGCGCTTCTCACATTGCTCTTGAAGCAGCTCTCCAGACTCACCCAAACATTTGCTTGATTTCTGAAGAAGTTAAAGCAAAGAAAATGAAACTCAAACAAGTTATCAAGTACGTTGCTGACATTGTTGCAAGCCGTGCTGCTGATGGCAAGAACTTCGGTGTAGCTCTTATTCCTGAAGGTCTTTTGGAATTCATTCCAGATGTTGGCGTTCTCATTTCTGAACTTTCTGAAGCACTTGCTCACCACGAAAAAGAAGTGGAAGGTCTTGATACAGCTGCTAAGGTTGAAATGCTCTGCAAATGGATTAGCAAAGCTTCTGGTGAAGTTTTGAAGAGTCTTCCTGCTGGAATCCAAGCGCAGCTTATGCTTGACCGTGACAGCCACGGAAACGTTCAAGTTTCTCTCATTGAAACTGAAAAACTCATTATTGAAATGGTTAAGAAGGAACTTAAGGGCCGCAAATCCTTCAAGGGTAAATTTGCAGCACTCAACCACTTCTTCGGTTACGAAGGCCGTTGCGCAGCTCCATCTAACTTCGATGCAGACTACTGCTATAGCTTAGGTTATACAGCTGCTGTTCTTGCTAACAACAAGATGAATGGTTACATGAGTTCTGTTCGTGATTTAACTAAGGGCATTGAAAAGTGGACTGCTGGTGGTATTCCTATCACTATGATGATGAACATCGAACGTCGTCATGGTGCTGACAAGCCAGTTATCCAAAAGGCTCTCGTTGAACTCGACGCTGCTCCATTCAAGTTCTTTGCTAAGAACCGTGAAGCTTGGGCAAAAACTGAAAGCTACACTTACCCAGGCCCTATCCAATACTGGGGACCAAGCGAAGTTTGCGACGTTACGAACTTTACTATTAAGCTCGAACGTGGCGCTTTGAAAGTGAAGTAATATTTCATTTCAAGTGAAGCTAGCCGTAGGTTAAAACCTACGGCTTGTTTTTTAAGTAACATTCTTTATAAAAACACTCAAGCAAGAATCCCACCTCCCTCTTGGGGGGGGGGGTCTTTCGACTGATTTTTTATTTTT
>JAZQSE010000008.1:0-1839 GCA_045629945.1 Fibrobacteraceae bacterium | reverse complement strand
TTAATATATACATCCGCATCCCTGCGTGAACAAACACCTGCATTAGACAACACTCTGTTTAGGCGTATTGTTCCATCATTACTAATTTTCTTCTGCATTTCTAATTTTTTCTTCTAAAGCTTTTATCTTTTTAACTAATTCTACTTGGTCTGCCTTAAGTTTTTCTATGTTTTTAAGCATTTCAGCAACTAAAGGATTTGCTTCTTTAGATTTACCAACATTTAAGAATCCAAGATTATTTTCTCGTGTTGCAATATTTGCACGATTTGACTCGTATGCACGAATAAGTTTGTCTCTTTCTTTTCTTATTACATTGATAGATTTTTCGCCTTCTTGCGCTTTTGCTTTTGCTTCAAAGAAAGCATCACAAGCAGCATTGAATTTTTTCCAAATTTGTTCAGAAATTTTATTTGGAACTGGACCTATCTTTTTCCATTGTTTTTGTAGAGCAATGAATTTTTCGGTAGTACTCTTCCAGTTTTTGTTATCTTTTAGTTCCTCTGCTTGTGCAATAAGTTCCTTTTTAGCTTTCAAATTTGCAGAAAGTTTGTCTTTTGCATTTTTGTAAAACTCACTTTTTGCAAGGAAAAGTGCATCACAAGCAGCTCTAAATCTTTCGTAAATTTTTGTATTATTTTTCTTTGGAGCGAAGCCAATTTTCTTCCATTCAGTTTGTATTTCAAGCACTTTTTCTGTTACTTTTTCCCATTCTTTATAAGAAGAAATTTTTGCAACATCAATAGCCTCAACTTGTTCGCAAAGTGCAGTTTTTTTCTTTAAATTTTCTACCTCTTCTTCTTTTTTAGATTGGTAATATACAGCATGTTGCTTATTGATTATATCAGATGCCTCTTTAAATCTATTCCATATTTCTTCACGATGTTCTCTTGACACAGGACCCAACTCACGCCATTCTGCATGTAGAGTTTGAAGTTTTTGGAATGCTACATTTAGTTGTTTTTCTTCTTTAAGCTTTTCTGCAGCCTCACAAAGTGAAATTTTTGCTTCTAAATTTTTCTTGAAATCGTAGTCTCTAAGTTCGTTGCTTATTTTTACGAAATCATAAAATTTTTCTATCAACACTTGATATTTCTTCACCAAGTCGTTGTATTTATTTTGTGACACCTCACCTGCGTCTTTCCATGCTTGTTGGAGTTCACGCACTTGAGGGAATAATTTATCTACATTTTCAGGATTTTCCACAAGAGTAGAAAGCTGATCTAGAATTTGTTTTTTTCTATCAAAAGCTTTTTCGCTTTCTAGTTCCGCTTCCTTAATTTGCTGAGCACGAACACGTTTATATTCTTCCAACACCTCTTTAAAGCGTTCTTCCTCAGGGCACTCAAAACTCCACGAGTCTTCGGTATTCCCCGATTCTATCCATTGTTTTTTACTTTCGCTCATCAATGCTTCTTTCGTTTTGTAAAAAAGAGCTTTTAAGCGAGTGATTTCTACACGAGGGTCTTCGCCCTTAAGAGAGTTTTCAGTTTGAAGAATTATTTCTTCTAAACTCATCATTTTTTCTTCAACTTGTTCCATAACGCTAAACAAATACATTACACAAGATGCAAATATAACATTTTTATCGAATAAATACTACTTTTAATAAGTTTTTTATCATTTTTAGCACGTCATATTTCTATATTCGACAAAAAAATCGTAATATTGCATAATTTTTACAAATCGTATTAAATTTAATTTTTTTGAACATGAAAGTATTAAAATTCGGCGGAACATCCGTAGGTTCCGTAGAAAGCATTCAGAGAGTAAAGAAAATAGTTGATGCAATGGCTGAGCCTGCCATTGTAGTTGTATCAGCAGTAGGCGGCATTACAGACA
>JAZQSE010000007.1:0-10186 GCA_045629945.1 Fibrobacteraceae bacterium | reverse complement strand
GTAAAACAAATCAGGTTCTGCAATTCTTGCAGTCTCTTGTTTTACGTGATAACGAAGTTCAATTTCTTTTAAGGTGTCGTTAGAATTATTTTCAATTTTAAATCTTAGTACTGTTTGGTTATTTTGTGAAAACTGCTCGTCGAGTGTGGAAATCGTAATGGCGTTGACGGAGAATTTTAACGCAAACAAAAAACACAACGAAATAAGTTTTTTCATGTTTTTATCCAAGAGATTCTTGTAAGAAAAATCTAGTAAATATTTCTAAATAACGTCTGCTTTAAAATTCTCCCCGAATAGTACCTGCGACTAATTTGTATCTCGCAAACTCTGTAAGAGAACTGGCCACGAGCCTCACTTGCTCAAAAGAGTTTGCGAGGGTTTCTAGCGTAGTGAAATCAATCTATTTGCAAAAAAAGGTTTGTCGACGATTCAAAAGTTGATAAACTTTTGAATCACCTTCCCCTAAAAAGGAAAAATTTGGCTTTAAATGCCACTGATTTTGCCTTTTACTGACTTTTTTATGAATTTTAATCTGCCTTTTGCGTTCTTGTTCTTTTACAATTTTGACTTATTTTTCTATCTTTTGACCGCTTGTGTAATTGTGCACAAGTAAAACCAATCACTGGTTTTTGAGAGTCCCTTCGGTGGCACATGGCATCTTTTGGTGCAAGTTTGTGCTTTTGTGGCTTATTTGAAAACCGGGTAGTTTAACCGATAAAAAAGGATACTCAAATGGCTAATTTGCCTTCCGTTGAAGACCTGCTTGCTGCAGGCTCTCACTTTGGACACCAGACTCAACGCTGGAATCCTAAAATGAAACCTTACATTTTGGCAGAAAAGAACGGCATTTATGTGCTTAATCTTTCTAAAACCCGCGATCTTTTGGACGCTGCTGCTAAAGCTGCTGCTAAAATTTCTGCTGAAGGAAAGAGCGTTTTGTTCGTTGGTACAAAGCCAACTGCTCGCCAAGTGGTAACGGATGCAGCTTCTAGCTGTAACCATTTCTATGTAGCAAACCGCTGGCTCGGTGGTATGCTCACTAACTTCCAGACTGTTCGTAAGTCCATTAAGCAAATCGATAAAATCGATGCTATGGAAAACGATGGCCTCTTTAAAGAACTTTCTAAAAAAGAAGTTCTTGACAAGAATCGCGAACGTGAAAAACTTCTTTCCGTATTCGGCGGTATCCGTGAAATGGGCGGTCTTCCAGGACTTCTCGTTGTAACAGACCTCGCTCACGAAAAGATTGCTGTTGCTGAAGCACGTCGTTTGCACATTCCTATCATTGGTATTTGCGATACTAACGTAGACCCAACTCTCGTTGATTTCCCAATTCCAGCAAACGATGACGCTGTAAAGTCAATCAAGCTTATTGTTGACTACATTGCTTCTAACGTTACCCCACGTTCTAAGGTTGCTAAAGAAGCTAACGAAAACGCTAAAAAGTACGATAACGGAGAAGCCTAATTATGCAGATTACCGCATCTATGGTTAATGAACTTCGCCAAAAAACTGGCGTTGGCATGATGCAATGCAAAAAAGCCTTGACTGAAACTGATGGCGATATGGAAAAGGCTGTAGAACTCTTGCGCAAGCAAGGTGCTGCAGTTGCCGCTAAACGTGCTGACAAGGCTGCTAACGAAGGTAAAATCTACCTCGTTGACGCTTCTAATCGTGGCGTTGCTTTTGAACTCAGCTGCGAAACAGAACCTGTTTCCAAGAACGAAGATTTCTGCGCTTTAGCTGACCTTGCTACTAAGGCTGTTAAAGAAAACGATATTCGTTCCGTTGAAGCTTTGAAAGATGCTTGTGTTGATGGCGTTAAAATCAATGACCGTCTTCAAGATGTTCTTGTGAAAATTCAGGAAAACATTGACTTCCGTAAACTTGCAGTTGTTGATTGCAATGAAAACGAAGCTCTTGGTTTCTATTCTCACATGAACGGAAAAATCGGTGTTATCGTTCGCTTAGCTTACGAAGGCAATCCTTCTGATAAGGAAGCTCTTGTTCGCACAGCTAAAGATATCGCTATGCAAGCTGCTGCTTTTGCTCCTGTTGCAGTTAACAGCGCTGCAGTTCCTGCTGAAACAATTGAAAAAGAACGCGAAATTGCCCGCGCCCAGATTGAAAACTCTGGTAAGGCAACTAAGCCAGAATTCGTTGACCGTCAAATTGAAGGTCGCGTAGCTAAAGTTCTTAAAGAAATTGTCTTGGAAGACCAGGAATTCTTTATGTCTGACAAAAACCCGAAAAAGCTCAGCGTTAAGGATTACTTAACATCTCTTGCTTCTGGTTTTGGTCTTACTTCTTTGAAAGTTGTAGATTTCGTTCGTTTCGAACGCGGAAACTAATTTTTAGTTTTCTGTCTATGAACTTGTAAAAGACGGATTTTTTTTGCTATTGCTAGTTAAATCCGGCGAAGGTTGTTAGACACTAGCCGCCCCATTCGGGGCGGCTAGTTTTTTATTTAAATCGCTAATTTCCTAGAAATTAAAATCAATCCATTTTCATTGTGATTTCATTAAATTTTTAATCCATGATATGCTACTTTTTTCTAAATTCTTTGGAGTAAAACTCTTTAGATTTGATTCATTATGGCTAAATTCAAACGCGTTCTTTTAAAGCTCAGTGGTGAAGCCCTTGCAGGCGAAAGTGGCCACGGTATTGATAATTCAATCCTTTCGGATATGGCAAGTGAAATTGCTTCTATGGTTCGTGCGGGAGTACAGGTTGCTCTAGTAATTGGGGGCGGAAATCTCGTTCGTGGTATTTCTGCTTCAGCAGGTGGCATGAACCGCGCTCAAGGCGATGCTATGGGAATGCTTGGCACCGTAATGAACGGACTTGCCATGCAGGATGCCTTAGACAAGCAATCCATCGATTCTGTGGTTATGTCCGCTATTCGGATGGAACCTGTTTGTGAATTTTTCGATCGCCGTAAAGCGATTAAGCTTTTGAATTCAGGCTCTGTTGTTATTTTCTCAGCCGGAACCGGAAACCCATTCTTTACGACTGATAGCTGTGCAGCCCTTCGTGCCATTGAAACCGAATGCGATGTAATTATGAAAGCTACAAAAGTCGACGGCATTTACACTGCTGACCCTGTAAAAGACCCAAGCGCTGTTCGTTTTGATGATATAACCTATAAAGAAGTAATCGCTCGCGGGCTTCAGGTGATGGATACAGCGGCTGTTGCTCTTTGTATGGAACAAAAAATGCCTATTCTTGTTTTCAAAATGGAAAAAGGAAACTTGACAACAGCTACTGTAGAAGGTAGTTTAGGAACATTAGTACATTGTTAGGAGATTTTATGTCCACAGAATATGAAGTAAAAATGGAAAAAGCCGTTGATGCCACACTTCGTGAATTTGCGAAGTTGCGCGCTGGCCAGGCTTCACCTGCAATTTTAAATGATATTCGGGTAGATTACTACGGAACACCTACTCCGATTTCTCAGATTGCTAAAATCTCGGTGCCAGAACCTCGTATGTTACTTGTAAGCCCTTGGGAAAAACCAATGGTTGACGCTGTAGAAAAGGCAATTCTTGCTGCAAACATTGGCGTTACTCCTATGAAAGACGGAAACTGCATTCGCGTTTCTATGCCAATTCTTACAACAGAACGCCGCCAGGAACTTGTAAAAATCGCTCGCAAGCATGCTGAAGATGGTCGTGTAGCTGTACGTAATATTCGTCGCGATGCAAATGACGCATTGAAAAAGAAAAAAGATGAAATTTCTGAAGACGATATGAAAAAACAACAGGATGCTATTCAAAAAGCAACTGACAAGTTTATCGCAGACATTGATAGCTTGCTTGCTGAAAAAGAAAAAGACATCTTGAAGGTTTAAGAGTGGCAAATCAACTTAAGCATATCGCCATCATTATGGATGGAAATGGACGCTGGGCTCGCAAACGCGGCTTTGAGCGTTTTCTTGGCCATCGTAAAGGAACCGAATCTACAATTGATGCGGTAGAAGTTGGCGTAAACTTAAAACTGGAACACATGACTCTTTATGTATTCAGTTCAGAAAATTGGGGACGCCCGACAAAAGAAGTCGATTACTTAATGAACCTTCTAATTGAAATGGTTTATAAAGAAATCCCTGATTTGATGGAAAAGAATGTTAAGTTGGTTGTCATTGGAAACATGGATCGCTTGCCAGAAAAGCCACGTGAAAATTTGCAGATGGCTATTGACAAAACGGCAAATAATACAGGCATGCAATTAAATCTCGCTATTTCTTATGGCGGTCGTCAAGAAATTGTGGAAGCAACAAGAGCTCTTGCGGCACAGGTTGCTATCGGCACTTTGAAAGTTGAAGAAATTGACGAAAAATTATTTGCTGAAAACTTGTATTTAAAAGGTGCTCCAGACCCTGATTTGGTTATCCGTACTGGTGGCGAATTCAGACTTTCAAACTATTTATTATGGCAAGCAGCGTATAGTGAATTTTATGTAACCGATACGCTTTGGCCTGATTTTACAAAAGAAGAATTTATGAAGGC
The DNA here is from genome assembly GCA_045629945.1 of Fibrobacteraceae bacterium. Lineage (GTDB taxonomy): Bacteria > Fibrobacterota > Fibrobacteria > Fibrobacterales > Fibrobacteraceae > UBA1765. The sequence goes on along the minus strand of JAZQSE010000007.1, from coordinate 5,678 downwards.
GATTGAGTTTTATAAAACTCGAGAACGCCGTTTTGGGAAGGTGTTGAATGAATAACTTAGCGCAACGCGTTATAACCGCTGTGATTGCCATTCCAGTGGTCTTTTTTTTATTGTGGTTTTGTGATTACACACGCATTGGCCTTATGTGTTTTTTAGGCGGTGTCGGCGCTCTTGAATGGGCAAAAATGGTCCGTAAAAAATATGGAGGCCCTGACGTTCGCTTTTTAGCTTTTGCCGCATCGCTCGCATTAACTCTTGCCTGGGCTTTAAAAGACGGACTTTTCTTTAATTTACCTGCCGTTCCTTTTGTTCTTGGCATGACTATGCTTTCAATACTTGCCATTTACATAGCAATCGCTTATGCAAAAGTCGAAATAGAAACTTTGTTCCCCTGGCTTGTTATGCAATTAGGAGCCCCTCTCTACCTTGGTTTATGGGGAGGCATGAATGTCACACTCATGAAAAGCGGTCAGGGTTTTGAACAATGTTACGCCTTTTTATTACTAGTCACTTCTATGTGGGGCTGCGATACCGTTGCATACTTCTTTGGCAAATTTGTCGCAGGCAAAGGCCCGTTTGGCAGACACCTTTTTGCCCCGACTATTAGCCCTAAAAAAACATGGGAAGGTGCTTTTGCTGGAACGATTTTTACTATGCTTTGGGTAATGTTTTTAGCTCCAAAAGCACTTGCTGGTTTTGGCGTAGAAATTGACATTACAAAAGGACTTTTACTTGGACTTTTATTCGCTGTTGCAGGCCAGGCAGGCGACCTTTTAATGTCGGCATTGAAACGTTGGAGTGGAATTAAAGATTCCGGCAATCTTTTTGTTGGACATGGTGGCGTTTTAGACCGTTGCGATTCATTCTATTTAGCAGCTCCGATGCTGGTTCTTTTACTTGATTTCTTTAAAGTCATTGCCGTTTAATAAAAAATCCAATTATTTTACGCGGTTTCAGCTCATTTGAAACCGCATTTTTTATAAAAATATTGGAAGAAATTTCTTTTTTACTATATTTGAGTCACTTCTTGCAAATTGAGCCAAGCTCTGCCTTTTTGCAAGTTTCACTAAAGAGCTTCCTTTCGAGGTTAACAATATGGCCTTCCGTGGACCAAAAGCAAAAGTAGCTCGCTCCCTTGGACTTGCTACAACACAAAAAACTCAAAAGGCTTTAGACCGTCGTAATTTCCCTCCTGGACAACACGGTCAAAACCGCAAAAAGTCTGCTTCCGTTTACAAGCAACAACTTGTAGAAAAGCAACGTCTCCGTTTCACTTACAACATTTCCGAAGCTCAATTGGAAAAGGCTTTCCATGAAGCCAACCGTCGCAGCGGATCTGCTGGTGACAACTTGATGGTTCTTTTGGAAACAAGACTTGACGCACTCGTTTACCGCATGGGTTTTGCCCGCACAATCTTTGCTGCTCGTCAGTATGTAGCACACGGACACTTTGCCGTTAACGGCGTTCGTAGCTTTGCTCCAAGCCGCATGATCAAAGCCGGTGACGTTATTTCTGTTCGCGAACGTTCTAAAAGCCATCCTCAAATCAAGGATGCTATTGAAAACGCTCCGGACGCTCCGGAATACCTTTCCGTTGACAAAAACAAAATGGAAGGTTCCCTTGTTGCCATGCCATTGCGCGACCAGGTTCCGGTCAAGCTCGAAGAACAACTCGTTATCGAATACTACTCTCGTTAATCGTTTGTTCGATTGCTTTTGCAAAGAGCTGCTCTTATGCAGCTCTTTCTTTTTTTTAGGGAAAGGTGATTGTTCGCTTTCGCTCACAATCGCCGACAAACCTTTCTTTTTTTTCTTAAACTAGCCCGCGACTTATTGTCACTTGCTATGATGGAACTTGCCCGCAGTTCTTGTCACTCGCGATGGAACGTAGTGACAGAAGCCATCTGCTTGCCAACAGATGGCCACGTCGTCTTAAAAGACTCCTCGCCATGACAATCCTGAACTTGTCGCAAGTTTCTTGTCACTCGCGATGGAGTAAAACAACAGAAACAATCTTCTTACAAAAAAAATCTCGGGTAAAACCCGAGATTTTTTTTGTAAGAAGTAATCGCAAACGATTAACGTTTGGAGAACTGGAAGCGCTTACGAGCTTTCTTGCGGCCGAACTTCTTACGTTCAACAACGCGAGCATCGCGAGTCATTAAGCCTTCTTTCTTGAGAGCTGGTTTGCATTCAGCATCGTTAGCAACAAGAGCGCGAGCAATGCCTAAACGAACAGCACCCATTTGACCAGAAATGCCACCGCCACGAGCGGTAACGATTACATCCCATTCTTCACCATTGCCAAGAACAGAGAATGGCAAATTAGCAATCATGTTCTGCACGTCAGAATGGAAATATTCTGTGAAATCACGACCATTGATGGTACGCTTGCCGGAACCCGGTTTCAAGATAACAGCAGCAATGGCATTCTTGCGGCGACCTGTGCCGCGATAGATCTTTTTGTTTTTAGTTGCGGTAGTGATAGATTTATCCTCCGTTCTTAGATCTTAAGATCAACTGTTTCTGGGTTTTGCGCTTGGTGCGGGTGTTCTGCGCCAGCGTAGATCTTCAATTTCTTGACCATCTTGTGACCCAAAGCGCTGTGTGGGAGCATGCCCCAAATAGCTGCTTCAAGAGGAGCCACCGGATTCTTTTCCATAAGGTCGCGAGCATTGATCCAACGTTCACCACCGATATGTCCTGTGTGATGGAAATATTCTTTTTGGTCAAGTTTATTACCGCTCAAAAGAACCTTTTCTGCATTCACAACGATAACATAGTCGCCAGTATCAACGTTTGGAGAATAAATAGCCTTATGCTTGCCCATCAAGAGACGAGCAACTTCGCTCGCTACACGGCCCATAGGCTTTTCAGCAGCATCAACAAGCTTCCACTTGCGAGTTACTGATTTCGGGTTTACCATAATTGTTTTCATGTAAATCCTTGGTTTAAGTGATTCGCTCACAAATTTAAAAAACTTAACCCTGAATTCAAGTCCAAAAAATCGTTTTTTTCAAAAAAGTCTTTAATCAAAGCATCTTTGTGTTCTATCAATTATATCAATTGAAATAATTATGATAGTATTTTTCAGATTTATCGTTTAAATTGTTGTCCAAATTCAATAGTTTCCGACGCCTTTCCATTCAAATTTAGTAAACGTTCTGGCTCAAAAATTTTCCCTTCGGATTCAGACTTTATAAATTTTTCCGCACGGGCAAAAAAATCTTCAACCGTCTGACTCACTAACAAATCTTGTCTGAATTCCGGATACGCTGGTGAAATCCCTTTACAAAGTCTTGCAGCCAACTGTTTTAAACGCCCAAGCGCCGATTCTGGCCTTGCTCCATACTTTAACATCAATTCATAATAACGTAAAAAAGCACTAACGGCTTCTTTAGCCTGTATCGGTAACAACTCTTCGCCATTATATAACGATGCGATTTGAGAAAAAAGCCAGGGATTATGTAAAGCACCACGCCCAATAGCAACGCCAGCCACTGGATAAGTTTTCATAACCTGCATAGCCCCTTTAGCACTGACAATATCGCCATTACCAATGACAGGAATGTTTGCGCGACAAGCCACTTCTCCTATTTTTTCCCAATCCGCAAAACCATTATAGCCCTGAACTCGTGTGCGCCCATGAACAGTAAGCCAATGGATGCCTTCTCCTTCTGCAATAGCAAGAGTTTCCATCACATTGATATTTTCTTCATCCCATCCTAAACGGCATTTCAGAGTCAAAGGCAATTTAATGGATTTTTTTACTTCGGCAATAATAGCACGCAAGCGAGGTAAATCTTTTAAAAGCCCTGCTCCCCCACCTTTCCCGGCAACTTTAGGCACAGGACAGCCCGCATTGATTTCAATAAAATCAGGAGAAAGTTCTTCTATCGCCATAGCGGCTTCTGCCATGCGTTCAGGATTTCGACCAAATATCTGAATCCCAAAAGGGCGTTCTTCTTCAAAAAAGAGCACTTGTTTACGATTTTTTAAAGAAAATGCATCACAACCATCTGTAGAAACAAATTCAGAAACCAATACACCCATTCGATTATCAGAAAGTTCGCGAATTAAATGCCGAAAAGGCAAGTCTGTAACACCAGCCATCGGGCTTAAAACTGTAGGGGATTTCACCATTTTCCCTGACAATTCCATTTTTTTAGAGTAATCCACAACTATCCACCTTTTATCCCCAATCTTTAAGGATAAAAATCTGTTATTTTTAGAGCAAAGATAATTTTTTCTTTTATGGAATCCTATATTTAAGACGTGGCAAACATTACAAAACATGACTTAATCCAAGAAATTTCAAAATCAACCGGCTTTATCCGTGCTGATATTAAAAAAGCTGTTGAAGAATTTTTGAATATCGTTAGCGAAGCTTTAGTTCAGAATCAGACTATTGAAATTCGTGGTTTTGGAACATTTGCTTGTAAAGAGCGTAAAGCTCGCCCGGCCCGCAACCCACGCACAGGTAAAGAAGTATTACTAGCCGATCGCTTGGTTCCTTCTTTTAAATTCTCATCTGAAATCAAATCTAAAATCAACCAATACGATTTTGATTCACTTATACAAGAGATTTCAGAAACAGAAACTATTCAAGAATTAGTTCCTGAAAATATTTAATCTTCTAATTTTTTCAAATCTTCTGCGTTACACAACCGCCATTCTCCTGGCAGAAGTTCTGTTTGTTCTAAATCAAGATTTCCAATGGAAATCCGTTTCAAGGATTCTACATGGTTACCGACCGCCGCAAACATACGACGAACTTGATGATAAAGGCCTTCTGTGATTTCAATTTCTACCAGTTTTTCTTCTAGGCGTTTTAACGATTTCGCGTGAACCGGTCGTTTTTCATTTTTTAACATCATTGGATTTAAAAGTTGTTCTTCTTGTTCTTTTTCTAAAGGCCTTGCAAGCGTTGCTAAGTAACGCTTTTTTACACCTCGTTTAGGACTTTCTAATGCATGAATAAAATCGCCCTGATTCGAAAAGCAAATAAGCCCAGAAGTGTCTACATCAAGACGCCCGACAAGTCTTACATCCATTCCTTGGAATCTCGATGGTAATAAAGAAAAAACCGATTCATGATGTTGCGGTTTTGCACTGCATTCATAACCAAGCGGTTTGTGGAGAATACCATAAATTTTTGTTTCTGTCGTTACTTCTTCACCATTGACTGTAATAGAATCCGGACGTGTTTCAAATTCTACAAACGGGTCTTCTTGAACCATTCCTTCTAGTTCTACTAACCCCATGCGGATTAATGCGCGGCATTCTTTTCTAGAGCCAAATCCAATGGATGCAAGTAAACGTTCTAATGTTAAAGTGGGCATTATTCCTCCGCTAAGAAATTCACGACTTTATTCCGCCACCAAGATAGTGGCATTGTTTCTTTGGCTTTTAAGTAACGTCGCTTTAATAATCTATAAGAAACATAAAGCTTGAGAGCATGTATTGCAGCATAAAACAAAACCCATAAAATCCGCAGAATATTTGTTTTTAACACTGCATGGCAATTGATTGAGAAAGGCGTATTTCCACACCAATCCAATTCTAGATTCCAACCATCTAAGTATGGAAATACGCCTTTTAAGTTCGCGGCAATAGCCGCGAACATTCCGGTATGTGGGGGGGAAACCCCCCCGGGTACCGGTTTTATAAGAACCTTT
>JAZQSE010000006.1:0-60340 GCA_045629945.1 Fibrobacteraceae bacterium | reverse complement strand
AGAAAAGTGTGAAAAAATGAGAAAAAAGAAAACCAAAGGGGAAAGCCACCCCCCCGCGCCCACGGGGCGCTGCGAGTTGATGCTATGCAAATGTGGTTAAATGGAACAATTGATGACCGTCCAATCAAAGAGCGCTGGAGTAGAGAATTCAAAAATCCTCGTTTAAAACGCCTCAAAGATCCATTAGAAAATTTTAAAGAACACGAAACAATAGAAGGCTTAGTTGTTGAAGTCCATCGTAGAACTTGTGAAGTGCGTTTAGAAAAAGAAACGGTTACTGCAACTTATAGAGCGACTACTGTAGGAGAATTAGGAGAATTCCCTGCAGTTGGAGATAAAGTTGTTTTAGGACTAGCATCAACAGGAATTTATTGTGTAGTAAGAGTCAAACCAAGAAAAACAGCTCTAGTACGCCCAGGGCCAAAAGATAGTCACAGAAGAGAACTTACACTTGCAGCAAACATAGACCAGGTTGTTATAGTTGTTTCTGTTGCAGAACCTTCCTTCAATTATGGCTTTGCAGATAGATTCCTATTGGCAGCCCATTTAAACGAACTCCCTTGCGTATTGGTCTTAACCAAAACAGACCTTGTAAAAGAATTACCCCAAGAAGTATCTGATTTCATGCAAATTGTGGATACGGTTATACCGGTGAGTTCAGTATCTGGTGAAGGAATTGATAAATTATTTGCTTTGTTGTCTGGAAAAACTTCTGTGTTTAGTGGACAAAGCGGAGTGGGGAAAACGACTCTAATCAATCGATTAGTCCCATCGGCAGCATTAAAAACAGGAGAAGTTCGCGTTAAAGATGGCAAAGGGCGTCACACCACAACATCTTCAAGCCTTTTAGATTTACCAGGTGGCGGTTTTGTCATAGACACTCCGGGCATTCGTGCATTAGGACTTTTAAATTTAGATTCTGAAATTTTAGCAGGAATTTTTCCAGGCTTTTTCCCAGATGGACATTTTACATGCAAATACAGTAATTGCTTACATTTAGAAGAACCGGGTTGTGCAGTAAGAGAGGCTGTAAAAAATGGTCAAATTTCAAAAGCTCGCTTGGATAGTTATTTGCGAATATTAAATGCAAAGGATTAGTTAAATGTTTTCTAATATGACTTTTTATACAGTCTGTTTGTTTTTAGCTATTCTGGTATCAGTAGTCTTTTTTGGTTATAATTTATCCATGCTTTTAAACACATATTCCTCGTTTTGTTCAAAAGCTTTGAAATACCGCGATTTATTAAAATTAAGAGAAACTGATTTGAAAGAATTGCGTTACATGAATATAGTTTTGATATGTCTTTTATGCTTTGCATACACGGCTTTACTTTTTATATCTCATCTATCTTATTTTATTTTGGCAATGGTTTTTGTAAAATTTTTGATTTCTTTATATTATTCAGATAAGTTTCAAGACAAGGCTGTAAACGGAAAGAACATTTCAAAATCTCTTTATTGGCAAATAAAATTAGATTCCTTGTTAAATTTATTAGGTGTTCTATTCTTGTCCTTACTTTTAGTGAGAATTGAATGAAAAAGATATTCTTATTAGTTTGTTTTTGTATAGGTATGGCTTTTTCGCAACAAAGCCAATTGCCTTTTGTGATTGGAGGAACGCTTGATTTAGGTACAGGCGTTATGAACGACAATGAAGCTTCTTCTGGAATAGTCCGTATTACACCATTTGCAGGTGCTTGGATTCAGGGTCTTGGTTATTTGCGGGTTGGTTATGGCATGTTTGACTTTACTTCCAAAGCGGATGGTGGTGAAAAATATTCAGTCAAACATCGTGATTTGTCAGTTTTGTTAGGTATATCTCTTGGCCCAGGACCTTACCTCCAAGGTTCTTACACGAGAGCTAAAAATCTTTCTGCGGTTGGAGATGTTTCTTGGCATGAATGGGGAATAGGGATAGGGACCACATTCCCATTAAGTCCTATGGCGGCACTAGTTACAGAACTTGAATACCGTTGGGTCCTTTCTCATTATGATCCGTTTGTACAAGAAAAAATATCAGGTACGCGCTTACAATTGAATTTAGGATTTGTGGTTTATGTCTATTAAGAATGTAGCCATTTTAGGAGGGGCTTTTGATCCTGTTCATCAAGACCACATTGCTTTAGCAAAGCTTTGTATTGAAAAAGGTTTTTGTGAAGAAGTCTGGTTTGTGCCAAGTCCGGATAGATGGGATAAAAAATTAAATGCGTCTCCTGAAGATCGTTTTGCTATGTTAGAAAATGCAATATCAGGCATACCTGGTTTAGTTCTTTCTGATTTTGAAATAGAAATGGGCGATTATCGGGGGTCTTATGTAACAATGTGTGCGTTACGAGAGGCTTATCCGGATTGCCGTTTTCGTTTGCTTGTTGGGGCCGATAGCTATTCATTTATCCCGCATTGGCGAGATCCGTTGAATTTTTTTGGCACAGAATTTAATGGCCATTTGCTTTTACAAGAATTTGAATTGATAGTTTTTTCACGTAAAGGTTATTCTTCGCCCGATAAAGAAGCGCATTTAGAAAAAGGATTTGCTCCACTCTTTTTTATTGGTAAAGATGATGGTTTTGAAGGTCATTTTTCTAGTACAGAAATCAGAAAATCTCTTTGGACAAAACGCTCTGTTTGTCCGTCAGGGCTTTTAGAAAAAAATCATCAATATATTTTAGAAAAAGGGCTTTACAACGAATGAAAACGTTGTTTCTTAAAATCAAAGCCTTTATGCCAGCCATAGCATTTGTCGGAGGTTTTACTTGGGATTCTCTGACACTTGGTCAATTAGTCAAAAGTTCTGATTTATTTGTTTTACTGGTTTATTATTTAGTTGCTTTAGTCTTTTTACTTTTGCTTTCTGCTTCTTCTATAATTTTACCAAGTATAGAATCGCAATTACCGGTAACGCGTTTGCAAAAAATAAGGTTCTTTGCTTTAGGCAGAGACTTTGGTGATACCTGGAAAAACAGATTTTCTTATGTGGTTCAATTTTGTTTTGGAAGTCTTTATAGTGCATTGGTGATTTGTTATTTCAAAAGCAGTGGGTCTCTTGCAAGTCTTTTCTTTGTCTTGCTTTTGGCAGGTCTTCTTGTACTCAATGAATTTATTCAAAAGCGTTATGAATCTTTTGGTATAAGTCTTGCATTTTTTAGTTTACTCGGAGCAATGTTCTTTAATTTTTTAATTCCGCATTTAGTGGATAGCGTATCTGTTTTTTGGTTTATTTTATCTATTTTCGTTTCTTATTTTGCTTGTTTTATTGCTTGGAAACTTTCAGCACAGAATTCTAAAAAACTTCTGATAGCCCCTTCTGTAATTTCTGTATTTTTATTAATAGCTTATTGTATAAACTGGATTCCACCAGTGCCGTTGGTTTTAAAAGATCAAATGCCTTGTCTTGAATTTTCAAAAAATTATTCTTGCCAGATTTCAAAACCAACATTTTTAGAAAGAAACGCTTTGGTAGCACCAACAGTGTATAGAACACCAGAAGATGGCGGTGTGTTTTTTGTCAGTTCTGTCTTTGCTCCCGCTTCAATATCAGCACCATTAGAACATCGCTGGTTTTATGAAAATCCAAATACTGGCGATTTTGAATTAAAAGACAAAATTAGTTCTCGCCGTATGCAAACTAAAGGCAGCCGGGAAGAAGGTTTTCGTATTTATACGCAAAAGAAAAATGTGCCAGAAGGGCGTTGGAAAGTAGAAACGGCGATAAAAGATGGTGCGGTTATAGGTTCAAAACAATTTCATGTAAAAAATGTAACATCAAAGCCTGAAAGAATTTTATGGACAATAAAGTAAATCAAGTTCCTCGAGAAATGTTTTTTAAATGCGCAGTCGCGCCGGAATGGAATGGTTTAATGGCTTTGGATATGTTTGTATCTCGTTTTACTTATCATTCCAAAGAAGAATGGCAGGAAAAACTTCTCCAAGGGGATATAACATTAGATGGTAAGCAAGTTTTTCCGGAGACAATTCTTTATCGTGGAAATGTTTTAATATATAAAGTGAAAAATTATATAGAACCAGAAGTTCCAACAAATTTTAATGTTGTTTTTGAAGATGACGAATTTGCTTTAATTGAAAAACCGGCCGGCGTTCCCGTTCACCATACGGGGAAAATTTTTTACAATACTTTCACAGGAATTATTCGGCGGGCTTTTGATTCAGACGAAATGATGCCATTACATCGTTTAGATAGAGATACGGGTGGTTTAATGCTTTTTGCCAAAACTCGAGATACGGCAAAAAGGTTTCAGAGGCATTTAGACATCATTCTTTTGAAAAAGTTTTATTTGGCCGTTGTCCCAGGTATTTTTCCAGAGCAAGAATGTTGTCAGATTCCTTTATCTGAAAAAACGGACTCTCCTATCCGTTCACAAATGTTTCCTGATAAAAATGGAAAAACTTGTTCTACAATTTTTCGCCGTATTTCTCTGTTAAATGAAAATATCGGGCAAATTTCAAAGCCTTTTTCTTTAGTGGAAGCAGAATTAGAAACCGGGCGAAAACACCAAATACGGGCTCATTTAGCTGCGTTAGGGTTCCCGATTCTTGGCGATAGAATTTATTCTCATTCAGGGATTTATTATCTGAAAATGACTCAAGGTCCACTTTCTGAAGACGATTACGCAATATTAGGAGCTAAAAATCAATTGCTTTATGCGTATCGTGTTTTAATAAAACTCCCTTATTGGAGTGAAGCAAAAGAATTTTCTGTTCCATGTCCGGAATCCTGGCCAAGGTTTTCAGAATATTCTGCTTAAAAATGGTAACCAAGAGAAAAATAAAGTTTACCGTGAGAATTGTAATCTAAAAGAAGAGAATTTTCTTTTTTGTTACCTAGCCCTGAATGTTTAGCATCTGCTCTTGAATAATAATGGTGCCAATCAAGCCCGGTTGTAAAGAAATAGTGTTTAAAAACCAGGAAATAGACGCCGATTGCATGAGAATAGCCAAAGATAGAAGCGTTTTTGAATTCAGATTCTGCATGAATCGCATAACCGGCAATCAGTGCGGTTTTCACATTCAATTTAATGTCTAAAGGAAAATAATGCATTTGGTAAAGTAAAAGTCTTAAATCAACACCGAATTCTAGGGATATATTGTGGACATCCATAAAGTCCTGTTGCGTATTTTCTTTGGCACTCACTTGAAAGTATTGGTAATAGAGGTCACCATAGGCATAAAAAAAACGCGTTAAAGCATAAGCAGAATGAATACCATACATTTCAAAGGTGTTTAAAGAGATTTCTTTTTTTTGTTTTGCGATTTGGTATTCAAGATTTGCTTCTTCTTTGTCAATGTCAGATAATTTAAGGATACCTCCGATTTCTAAAGGCAATATTTTTTTTGTAGAATCAGCAAAAGAACTTATAGCAACAAAAAGTAAAAGGTATAAAATCAAGCGCATAACGCCCAAAAACTATAAAAAAAACATAATGAAGTATCTTTCTTTGAAAACATTTGAAAATTTTTACTTTAAAAAGTGATATTTTTATTTTTTTTAGATAGATTTGGGAAAACAAATGGAGATTTTATGAAAAAAACAAGCCTTTCTCTTTGTGCTGCCGCTTTATTACTTTCTTTGACAGCATGTAATGATAAAATGGACCCAAATGACCCACAATCGGTTCGCAAGTATTTAGAAAAGCAACAGATTGCTGTTTCCGCCAATAATTTTGTGAATGCGGCTGCAAGCGGCGATACTGCTCGCATGACTCTCTTTTTACAAGCTGCATTTGAAATTGATGCTTCTAATGATGCAGGTAACAATGCTGTAGCTATTGCTGTAAACAAAGGAAATTTAGAAATGCTAAATTGGTTGTTTGCTCATGGTGCTAAAGCAAATGTGACAAATAGTAATGGTGAATCTGTTTTAGATAACGCTGTTGCTATGGGTCATAAAGAAGTCGTTGTTCGTTTGTTAGAACAATTGAAAACTGAAAATGTTGCTTCAGAAGCAATGTCTTCTGCAGTACTTTTTGCTGCTAAAACAGGTAAAGCTGATATGCTCCAAATTTTAGGTGATGCAGGCCTTCCACTTGAAAATCGTGGTGCAGATGGCTATTATCCTATTCATTTGGCTGTAAAAGGCGGTCATTATGATGCTTTGATGTATCTTTTGAGCAAAAAAGTAGATGTAAACATCAAGTGTAAACAAGGTTATTCTGTTTTGGACTGGGCTAAAAATGAAGGTTACACCCGTCTCATTAAAGAAGTTCAGAAAGCAGGCGGAAAAAATACTCCGGCTTACATTAAAGAATTCGGTCGCTAATGTTTGTTTTTTAGCTTAAACATTGCACAATTTAAGTCCCTTTTGCAAAAAAGGGGCTTTTTTTTGAAGAAGAGTCGGTTTTGTATCTGCGTTCTTTGTATTTTTGCCCTATTATGAAAAGGTTTTTATTGTTATTTACATTGTCTCTTTCTCTGTCTTTTGCCCAAGAAACAGTAGAAAGTGTAAAAAAACAGATTTTAGCTGTGGAAAAAGAAACTCAACGCGAAAAATTATTGCATGAAGCAGAAAAAAAACGTCATGAAGAGTTTATTGCTGCCGGAAAGCAAAAAGTGGTTGCGCTAAATTCCCAAAATAAGGCTCTCAGGGCTGAGTTAGATTCGATGAAAGCAGAAATTTCAAAACTTTCTGCGGCACGGAACAAAGCTTCAGCAACTGTCCGTTGGTACGAAAATAAAAAAGCAAAGTATCGTGATGAACTAGCAAAGTTTATTGAAACTCTTATTCCGCTTATTGAAACAGATTTCCCTTATCGCAATACAGAATCGGTCAGTGGTTTAAAAGAAATAGCAGAACAATTATCTAAAGCGGTTATTTCTCCCGATGACGCTCTTGGTCGTGCGTTAGAAATTTTTACAGAAAGGATTCGTCTTGGTTATACGACTGAAGTTTGGAAAGGAACTTTGCCGATTGAAAATAGGGAAGTGAGCGGGACATTTATGCGTTATGGTGCTGTTGCTTCTTTATTTGTTTCTACAGATGGGAATGAAGTTTTTTGGTTAGCTGATTCTCCAGAAACTGGATACACCTGGAATAATGTTTCAGGAGATATGGAAATGAGAACGCTTTTAAAGGATGCTTTAAAAGTTGCAGAAGGAAAAACTGCTCCACGTCTTGTGTTGATACCAGTATCTTTACCTAAGGAGGTAAAGTAATGAAAAATTTGTTTGGATTTTTGCTTGTTATTTTAGCGGTTTCTCTTTTTGCCGCTCCGGCTTCAGAGGTTGATTTAGTAAAGGAACGTGCCGCTTTAAATAGTGCTAAAGCAGATTTAGAAGAAGCTCGCAAAAAACGCGATATGGCTGTTGCGGCTCGTTGGAAAGATAGAGAAGCCGCGAACCAAGAAAGAGAGCTTTTTAATGAGAAATATAAAGAAAATAAAGAAAAAGTCGAAGCATTAATGCTTGAACGAGCTCGTTTACAAGAAGATGTTAGAGTGGGTAGGGAAGACCTTTCTCAGATGCGTGCTGCTATGGAAACGGCTCGTGCTGAATTTCTTGCATTAACAGCAGGCCCCGAACGTTTGACTGCATTGCAACAGATTGGTGAACAAGGCGTTCCATTTAAAATGCCTGAACGTTTAGAACGTTTTAATAAACTGAAAAAAGAAATGGAACTTTATCGCGATGATCCAATGCGTATCGCAAAAGGGATTTTCGAAATTGCAGAAGCGGAACTTCGTTTTTCGCGTTCCATTGAACGAGAAGAAGCTGAACTTGTTTTTGGTTCTACTGTCGCCAATGGTTCTCGTTTACGTTTAGGCGGTCTTTATGCAATGCAAGCAGCTAACCAGGGTCCTGCCGCTATTATGCTAGCTCAAGTAGGCTCTAAAAAGCGAACTTTTGCCTGGCAGGAAAATTTAACTCCAGAAGTTAAAGTACAAGTAGAAAAAGCTCTTGCAAAAAATGATTCTCAAAAAGTTTTAGTACCGGTAGATGTTTTGTTGAGTACAGCTCTTTCTTCAGAAATTGCAAACTATGCTGAAAAAGATTTTATGGATGAAGCAAAAGAATTTTTTCATAATGGTGGGATCTTGATGTATCCGATACTAGCCTTACTTATTTTAGGTTTACTCATTGCATTAGAACGTTTGATTTTTATTCTTTTGAAAGGTCGCGCCGGAACATCGGCTAAAGTTTTAAATGCTTTAAAAGATGGCGATTTGAATAAAGCAAAAGAATTGTCTAAAGGCGTGAAAGGGTCTGTTGGGCATGTTCTTTCTAGCATTTTATCTAAAGAATTCAAAACGCGAGAAAATGCTGAAAAAGCACTTGAAGAAGTTTTTGCAAAAGAAACTCCTGCACTTGAAAAAGGGCTATCTTCTATTTCTGTAATGGCAACAACGGCTCCCTTACTTGGTCTTCTTGGTACAGTTATGGGAATGATTCAATTGTTTGAAGTGATTACATTGCATGGTACATCTGATCCGAAACTTTTAGCTGGCGGTATTTCTGTAGCATTGGTTACAACAGAAGCCGGTTTGATGGTAGCAATCCCGTTACAACTTTTGCATACATTCCTATCGAATCGTGTAGACCGTTTAGTTGCTAAAATGGAAAATACGGGCCTTGCTTTACTTAATGCCGTTTTTTATGGTAAATAGAGGCTAGCTTGAATTTGTTGTCTGTTATAGAATCCGTTTTGAACTTAGCTTCTCGGGGAGGCTGGGTATTAATCCCTATTTTTTGTTTAGGGTGGTATGCTTGGTTCCTTATGTTTGAACGTTATTTGGTTTACAGACAATTATCTAAAATTTCTCTAGAACGTTTTTGGAAAATATTCAATACTCAAGATCTTGAAGCGGCGGAAACTTATCTACAGAAAAAAAAGAAAACTTATTTTGCCTTGCTTGGAAATATTGTTTTTCAAAATGCCAATCGTGGAGAAACTTTTATAGAATCGCATTTAGAAGCTTTGCAACATAAAGTTTCATTAGAACTTTCTAAATCAATGCGTTCTATTTCGGTGGCGGCAGCGGTTGCTCCCTTATTAGGGCTTCTTGGAACGGTTTCTGGGATGGTACACACATTTGAAATAATCGAAATGTTTGGTTTTGGAAATCCAGTTCTTTTGGCGGATGGCATTTCAGAAGCTTTACTGACTACACAAGCTGGGTTGTTAGTGGCGTTTCCTTTAATGCTTGCTTATAATTATTTGTCTTCTCGTATTGAGCACATGGAACAAAGTATTTGGAGTGAAATTTTAAAACTGCAATCTGTTTTGTTGGAGAATCAAAAATGAGCTTTATAAAAAAACGAACACGTCGTGAAAGTTTTATCGATATTTCTCCTATGATGGATATGGTGTTCATCTTGTTGATTTTCTTTATTGTGACTTCAACATTTACAAGAGAAACAGGAATTGATGTAACAAAGCCAAAGGCTAGTTCAGCAAAGGAACTGGCTAAAGAATCTATACTGATTGGTATTACACGCCAAGGAACAGTTCATATAAATGAAACACAAGTTAATTTGTCTTCATTGCAAACCATTTTAAAACAAATGATGGCTGAATCTCCTGACAGGCCAGTGATTATTGTCTCAGATAGAGATGCTCCATCGGGAGCAATTGTCGATGTTTTAGATGAATGTAATATTGCTAAAGTTCGCAAAGTATCCATTTCTGCGGAGGAAGGGGAATAGTGTCTGTTTGCACAAAGATATTCCGATTCCTTGTAATTCTTTTACTTGCATTTATAATAAATGTAGTGTTCTTTTTTGCTGTTCCGGTTTTAAATACTCTTTTCTTTGATCGGAGCGAAAAAAAGAAAACGGATATAACAGAACTTACAGAAGTTGAGTACAATGTACAAGAAAAGAAACAAGAAACGCAAAAAAAATCCCTTCGGATGATTGTGCAACCTAATTCATTCAAAGCCACGCGTAGTACAGGCGCTTCACGAGCGAAAGGTTTTAAAATGGACCTTTCTTTAGCTCATGGCGAAGGTGGGGAAGGTGTCGGTGTAGCTTTAGGTGCTGCAGAAAATGTTGTGTATGAAGCAGGCGAAGTTGATGAACAAGCCAAAGTGTTGCGTGAAATTAATCCGGTTTACCCAGAACGCGCTAAAAAAGCGGGAATTGCCGGCACGGTAAAAGTTTTACTTATTATAGATGTATATGGGAATGTTTCTTCTGTTGATGTATTAAGCGTTAATCCACCTGGTTATGGTTTTGAAGTAGAAGCAGTGAAAGCGGTTCGTGAATGGAAATTTGAACCTGCAAAATTAGGCTCTTATCCAGTAGCTCAGAAAGCAACAAAGGAGTTTAATTTTGTCCGTTAAAAAAGTATTGTTATTCATTTTGTGTGCTTTCGGATTCATTTTTGCAGAAGATTATTTTGCAAAAGCCAATTCACTTTATGATGAAGGAAAATATAAAGAATCTGTTCCGTTTTATAGAGCGGCCATTGATGAAGGGCGTTATGAACCTTTTGCGTGGTTCAATTTAGGCAATGCTCTTGTTCAGTTAAAAAGACCTTCCGTGGCTTTAGTGGCTTATAGGCGAGCAGTAGAACTTTTACCCGATTTTAAACGAGCTTGGATTTTACTTGGTGACCTTTATTATATCGGTGGTGATATTGGCATGGCTATTGCGTCTTATGGCAGAGCTATTGAGCTTGGCGAAGATACGGATCATTTACATTTTGCTCTTGCAGAGTGTTATTTGCGGGGTAATGATTATACGAATGCCGAAAGGCATTATGAAAGGACGTTGTATTTGAATCCTGATAGAATGGATGCTTGGTATGGTTTAGCAGATGTTTATGAAAAATTAGGGGATTATGAAAATGCAATTATCACGCTTCAGAAAGCATTGCAATTTACTGCCACTGCAGGCGCTGATGTGCATTTTACACTTTCTCATTTTTATACGGAAATGGATTCTACCAAAAAAGCCTTACATTCAATGGAAAATGGCTTGTTGATGATGCCAGAAAATGTTTCAGCTAGGCGTTATTTAGCCCAAATGTATGTGAATGCTGGCGAACCTTGGATGGCTCTTTTTACATTAGAAGATGGCTTGCGCTATAAAGCCGGTAAAGCCGATTTATATGTAGATATTGGGCAAATTTATTTTTCACAGAAACGCTATGATGAAGCTTTTGAAAATTATTTGTCTGCATGGAAACTAGGAGCTTCTCAAGGGCGTCTTGGTGCAGAAAATGTGGGTCATATTTGGTATAATGCTGGTGAAGAGGCTAAAGCAGATTCTCTTTATCGCAGAATAAGGGAGAAACGTTAAAATGAAAAAAAAGAAAGTCTGGAAAACGCCGTCTTCTGAAAAACTTGCATTGTCAACTGACGAACTTATTCGTAAAACTTTGTGCGATATTCGCGAAGGGCGTCACCCGTTTTGCCATAATGAAGATCGCTTGTTTGAATTGTTAGAAAAACAAGTAGAGTTAATAGATTCTATTGAAAATCCAGAAGTAAAGCTTGAACTTTTAGCAAGATTTTTAAATACTGATGGCATTTTAGCTGAATTTGACTACGAAGATTTTGCTGAACTTTATACAGATATGGCAAGTTATTTTGTAGAAGAAGCTGAAACATTTGAAAATAAGGAATATTTAGCCGCCCTTGTTCATGATTTGGCATTAAATCACACAGGTGAAGATGGCCGTTCTGCCGTTTTTTTAATGGTCGAAAACTTTTTGCCTAAAGAACGTTTAACACCTCTCTTTGAAGAAATCTTAGAAACTGTAGAAACACATAACCTAGAAAATGCAGAATCTGTTTTAGAAGCGTTATGTGATATGGCTGATTGTGTGCAGAATACAGAAATTTATGAGCGTTCACGGCTCTTGCAAGACCCGGATCGTTCAAATTCTACGCTTTTGGATATTGCTAATTTCTGCTTAACGGCAAAAGACATTGCTAGTACAAAACGTTTACTAGGTGCTGTTACTTTACCACAAGCTGAAGATTTAGAAGATTTCTTGGATTTGCGTATAGCCGTTCTTGAAGCAGAAGGCTCTAAGTCTGAAATGATTGCTTTAGCCGAAGAACTTTATGAAAGATTCCCCAAAGAAATGCATTTAGGGAAACTTTGTTCTATTGTAAGCATTGAAAGACGAAGCACATTATTAGATAATTACATAAAATACCATTCGGGAACGAATATTTCTGTTGGCTTTTTACAAATATTAGTAGCGTTTAATGAAATAGAACGTTTAGAAGTTTATCTCAACCAAAAAGGAGATGAACAATTAACCACTTTGCCGGCAGAAACTTTATCTGTTTTGGCAGAAGAGCTAGAAGATAAAGGTGCTGACAAATTAGCAGCTAGAATACGAGAATGGATTGTCGAAGAACCTGAAGATTTAAGAGAATAATTTTTTAGAGATTTTTATGCGTATAGGTATAGATGTAAAGCATTTGCGGAAAAATTCTGCCGGAATAAAGGTTTACTTAGAAAACCTTCTTGATGCTTTGCAAAAACTAGATTCTGAAAATACATATTTTCTTTTTTCTCCATCACCGATTTCATACAAATTAAAAAATGAAAATTTTAATTTAGTTGTAACACCTTCTAAATTGCCTGGTATTCTCTGGCAACAATACGAATTGCCGCATTATGTAAAAGATTATAAAATAGATGTATTTTGGGGACCAGAGCAAACCATTTTTCTAAAAAAACTTTCAGGTGTAAAAAAAGTATTGACTGTCCATGATTTTGCTTACAGGCGTTATCCTAAAACGATGAAACGTTCTGTTCGAACAATTACAGAACATTATGGAAGCCGATCTATTTTACGTTCAGATGCTTTGGTTTGCGTCTCGGATTTTACTGCAAAAGAATTAAGTTATTTCTTTTCTGGGATTTCTAAAGAAAAAATACATGTAATTGACAATGGCATTATTTCTTCAATAGAAAAAGAAACAGAATCAAAAGAAGATTTTTTACTTTTTACAGGCAGTTTAGAACCAAGGAAAAATTTAAAAACGCTTTTACGTGCGCTAGAAATTTTAAAAGAAAAAGGCTTTTCGCCTCGATTAAAAATTGCAGGCCCAGCAGGATGGAAAAATAAATCATTTAGAGCGGCATTAGAAAATTCTTCTATTCGTGACTCGGTAGAAATTCTAGGTTTTTTAAGTAAAGAAAAATTAGAACATCTTTATGCCACAGCAAAAGCATTTGTATTCCCATCTCTTTATGAAGGTTTTGGTTTACCTGTTTTAGAAGCCTTGAATGCAAAAACGCGAGTATTTACATCTGAAAATTCTCCAATGCAAGAAATACTAGGAACTCTTGGGATTTATTTTTCACCGGAATCAGAGTATTCTCTAGCCAAGAGTTTAGAAAAATTGTATCAGAATTCTTCACTTTCTTTTTATACAGAAAAGGAGTTAGAAAAACGGCGGAAAATTCTTGAAAAGTATTCGTGGGAAAATACCGCAAAAAAAATGCTTTCTGTGTTTGAAAGTTGTGTGAGGCCTAAATCATGAGAAATCTTTTGATTTTAGTGACTTATAATGGTTTTGCTTTCACCAGAAATTGCCTTTTCTGCTTGCAAAATTTATCCTCATCAGAATGGAAAATTGTTATTGCGGATAATGGAAGTTCTGATAATACGCCAGAAAAAGTAAAGGAAGAATTTCCATTTGTAGAAGTTTATGAATTAAAAGCAAATAAAGGTTTTGGTTTTGCTAATAACTATGCGTTTAAAAAAGCTAACGAAACAGAATCCTTTGATTTGGTTTGTTTTTTAAATAATGATACATTGTTATCTTCTGAAACACTTGACGTTCTGAAAAATTCATTTAATAAAATTCAGAATAAAGTCATAATGGCTCCAAAAGTCTTTAATTCTGATGGTAGCGTTCAAAGAAATGATTATTGTTTTCTTTCACCGTGGCAATTTTTTTCTAATGCGTTTCGTAGCGTAAATAAAGCAGATGAAATTCTTCATGGCAAATTAAATATGGTATCTTCTACATCTTTTTTACAAAATGATTGGATGAATGGCGTTTGCCTCATGATGAAAGCTAGTGCATTTGAACAAATTGGAATGTTTGATGAAAATTTTTTCATGTATTATGAAGACACCGATTTTGCTTATCGGGCAAAAAAATTAGGCTATGTTTTCTATATGAATCCTGAAAGTCATTTAACCCATTTAGGTGGCGCTTCTGCAAAAAGTTCTTTGTCGCAAAGTTTGCAACACGATTCGTCGCAATATTACTTTTATAAAAAGCATTTTGGTTTAAAAGGGGTTTTACTTTCTAAACTTTTCCGCATAGTTCGTAGTGGGGTGCGGATACTTTCTTTTTCCTTGCTTGGAATTTTCAAGCAAGATAAACGAATAAAAGCCAGATTACATGTTAAGTTATTTGTAAATGCTTTTAGAAAATAAGTTTTTGTATACATTTTAAAAAGTGTGAGATAACGCACATTGAAACAAACTTTCAAATTTCTTACAAGATTATTGGGGGAATATCGAAACCTTAAATAAATGAAAATTTAAAGGATTTTAAGAAGTTTGTGAGAACAATAAGAGAACATATTCTCATTTGTAAACTGATTTTTTCAAGAAAGAATAATAAATAGAATATATCTTTTAGGCAGATTTAACTTTTTTTCTAGGAATTTTTTGTGAAAAAGGTTTGTTTGTTTGTATTGGTTTGCTTTGCTTTTGCAGCAAGTCGTGTCGGGCCGGTAAGTGCCTATGGTCAGCTTCAGGCTGGTAAAAATTCAAGTGGTAAGGGCCAGATTTATGGCTCTTGTAAAGGAGTTTCTTCTGGTAACGAAGTTCAGGTACAAGGCATGAGCCTTTTTTGGAGCATAGCTGATGATGTTGGCGCTCCGTTCTGGACAGCAGATTATGTTTCAGGGCTTGTATCTAGGCAGAATATCCAGATTATTCGCGCACCAATGGGTGTTGATGAAGATTGGGGTGCTGGTAACTATTTTACTAATACTAGTCGTTATCAAGGTTTAATGAATACAGTTGTTCAGGCTGCGATTGATAATGATATTTATGTAATTATTGATTACCATTCACACAAGGCAAATGACAATGTGAATAATGCCAAAACTTTCTTTAAATACATGGCTGAAAAATGGGGTAAATACGACAACGTTATTTTTGAAATTTTTAATGAACCCACTTCACAAGATTGGTCCACAATTAAAAATTATGCAGACCAGGTTATTTCTACCATTCGTCAATATTCAGATAACCTTATTGTCGTAGGTAATCGTAGCTGGGACCAATATCCAAATGAAGCTGCAAGTAATCCAATTAACGATAAAAACGTAGCTTATACTTTCCATTTTTATGCGGGCACTCATTCAACAGGAAATGAAGGCGCTAATGCGGTTTCTGCAATGAATTCAGGGCTTTCTGTGTTTGTTTCTGAATGGGGGACTGTAAATGCAGATGGTGGTGGAAGTGTAAGTGGAAATTCTTCAACTTGGCTTAATTGGATGAACGATCACAAGCTTTCGGGCGCAAACTGGTCTGTTTCTAATAAAAGTGAAGGCGCTTCTTATTTCAATGGTAGTGCTTGGAATTATTCAGAAAGTGGAAATTGGGTTAATACAAATATTTTCTCTAAATTGCCTAAATCTTACACAGCATGTTCAGGTACACCAATTCAAAGTAGTTCTTCTGTAGCGCAATCTTCTTCAAGTGCTTTGCCGTCAGGTAAAACAAATTATATCGATGATTTTGAAGATGGAGATAATTACGCTTATACTGGTGGCGAATGGTATGCTTATACTGATGCGGGCGACAAAGGAGCTTCTTCATTCACCAATAAAGCAAATGATAAAGATGGCTATGATGTAGTTCTTGCAGGTTCAACATCTGGAAATTCTACAAAATATGTGGCTGGTCTTACAGGAGTTAAACTTTCTAAAGGTGATAATGAATACGACCCTTATGTCGCTTTAGGCGTTGGATTGAATGCGGCACAAACCGCTTATGACCTTTCTTCTTGCAATACTATTTCTTACAAGTACAAAGGTGCTGCTCATAACTTTAAGGCCGAAGATACAAATGTTAAAGATTATGGGTACCATCAAATAACAAAACTTGCTTCTGATTCCTGGACAACCGTGAATATTTCCTGGGATATGCTTATTCAAGAATCTTGGGCAGAAGAAGTTACGCTTTCTAAAAAGCGCATTAATAAATTGACTTGGGAAATTAAAGGCGATCAGCCTTCACTCAATTACTTGTATATCGATGACGTTCGTTGCGATGGAATGGCTATTACTCCAGTTCCATCACCATCATCATCTTCTTCTAGTGTGAAACCAAGTTCTTCCTCAAGCAGTTCTAAACCGGTTTCTTCAAGCAGTTCTAAACCTGTTTCTTCTAGTAGCTCCAAGCCAATTTCTTCGAGCAGTTCAAATCCTGTAATTTGGCCTTCTTCTAGCTCACAAGTTCAACCACAAAGTAGTTCTTCTGTAGTTGTAGCTACTCCTGATTGGGAATCAAATACCCAATTGCAAGAAAATCAAGATGGTTCTATAACGATAGGCCAATCTAATGATTATGCTTCAGAACGCGTTATTACTAAAGTTCTTGGTAATATTGATGCAGGTAACAGTTATGTATTGTCTTTTGATATAGCAATGCCTTATGGAAATTCATCTATGGATGTCTCTGTTGGTTTTGCTTCTTATTGTAATGATGTGGTAACTGTTCAGAGTGGTGGTTCTGAATCCTATAAATGTGAATTCACTGCTTCTACATCTACTTCTTCTGCCGCACTTGAACTTAAAATGGAAGGCAATCGTTGGGAACAACTAACGCTTTCTAATCTTTCTTTAACAACTTCAAATGGGGCTCCAGTAACTCCTGACCAGCCTTCAGCTATTGGTAATTTCCGCCCACAAGTTTCTTCCATTCAGATTACTTTGAATTCAAGAACTTTGGCTATTGCTGGTGGAATTGCAACAGTAGAAATTTTTGATATGCAAGGTCGCCCATTACGAGTCTTTAGACAAGTTTCTGGTAGTGTTTCTTTGGAATCACTCCAAGCAGGAGCATACATTGTCAGAGCCTATTCTGCCTCTGATGTAGTGACAAAAAGACTTCAGGTCCGCTAATTTAAATAATTAGTTTGTATATAAAGGTATAGTGGTTGGTTTTTGGACTAATCACTATATTTTTTTAGAACCAATAATCCCATTATTATGCTAAATATCGTTGAATTTTGCAAAAACAGGTTTTAACATAGAAAAAGTATTTTGTCAGAAAAGAAAAATTACTAATTTATTAAAATGACTAAGTTTTTATTCCCATTAGTATTTTTTAGCAGTTTTTTAGTTGCATTTGCAAATCCAGTTGATTCGGTTTCTTTGAATTCTGATTCTTTACAAACAGAAAAATCCCAACCGCTAGATTCTTCAAAAGAAGTCTCTGTACCTTCTGAAGAACGGATTGGCTTAATGAATATTTTGCGTAAAATAGAACCTGATGAAGCTGTTGTAAAAGGCAATATATTCGGTGGTGTCACTTTATTCTTGCTTCATGGTAACACTAAAGATGATGCATTGAATGTTTTAATTGGGGATATTTACGAAGCAGAAGGTTATACTTTTTCGCTTGAAGGTTTTGGTGGTTATTTTATCAGAGACGCTTTGGGTTTAGGTTTGCGTGCTGGTTATTCAAGAACTATGTACGATATAGATTTTGAACTTTTGGAAGATTTGTTAGAAGCAAAAGAACGTCGTAAATATGTGAGTAATGGTTTCTTTGTCCAACCAATTTTAAGAAATTATTTAAAAATCTTAGATTCCAAAAACATTTATTTCTTTAACGAAACATCTTTTACTTTTGAATATTCTTATGGCATTTCTCAAGTCGATGATGGGGAAGACATGGGGAAAACCAGAAACCGTTCTTGGTCATTTGAACTAGGGATTAATCCGGGCATAAGCATTATGATTTTAGATAATTTTGCTTTTGAAACTTCTGTTGGTTTGCTTGGTTTAAGTTCGTCAATTATTGAAATAGAAGAAAATGGTGAAAAACACAGTGAGTTCAGTTATAATATGGTGAATTTTACAGTGAACTTGTTAGCGTTAGACCTTTCTTTAGTTTATTTCTTTTAAATAGCAGGAGAAATCAAAATGAGCAAATTAAAAATAATCGTTCTTTTGAGCTTGCTTTTAGGGTTTCTGGCTTGTTCAGAGCAAACATCGGCCCCGGCTGAACCACCTTCTTTAGCAGATTTGTCTTTTAAAGGGTGGGAAATAGACTCTCGCGATGAAGATAAACATATTTTAAATATTTCTCCTAAAGGAGATTTGCAAGATACATTAGTCTTAGATGCTTTTACGGCTTTAGGGGGGGCAAAACTTTATTTAGCCGCAGATGCCGATTTAATAGACCCGCAATTAGGTGATGAATTAGAAACTGGTATGAAAATTGCAATCGCTGATACCAATTCTTTTTCAATTGTTGTTTTAGATGAAACAGATAGAATCCTTTGTGTTTGGCTTGTAAAATGGGAAACAGATTCTTCTAATGAAAAATCAAGTTCTTCAGAAAAACAAGATGAAGAATCATCTTCAAGCGAAGAATCCAGTTCGTCAGAAGAAATAGCAGAATCATCTTCAAGCGAAGAATCTAGTTCATCAGAAGAAATTGTAGAATCTTCTTCAAGTGAAACGCCTGCTTCTTCTGAAAGTGGAAATGTTTTATTGAGCGATTTGTCTGTTGCAAATGGAACTGTAAATATTGAAGGCAATAAAGTTTATGTAGAAGTTCCTTACGGAACAGATCTTTCTGCAATTAAACTCAATCCGCTTGATTCATCAAATGATTTGCGTAACCCAGTAGAAATGGAATTTGAAAATAAAGATGGCGAATTGGCTACTTATAGCGTAATTGCTGGAGTTCAATTGCCTGGAACCACATTTGATGCTCGTGATAATTCTTTCTGGGCTACAACAAGTGATGCAATGGCAGCAGAAGTGGATGGTGGTTTCTTTGGTATTTCAGCTAAATCAAGTGCCAATTTATCTTTTGGAAACTCTAAAGCAACCTTAACTTCTAAAGTGGTAGAAGCCTCTTGGACTATTATTCCAGGAAGTTGGAAACTTGCAGGTGGGTTCTATTTTACAGGTTCATATAGCGCTTCAGATGTTCTTGAAATTTATGATCAAGGTTATGATGCAAGCGGAACTCCTTCAACAGATGCTTCTGATATTTCAGCCGATATGACTTTTGGTAAAAATTTCACGGCACGGCCAATTGCATTTGAATTAACTTATTCTTATACCCATGTGGCAAATGAAAATACCACTTATCCGCAAAAGAGTCTTGTTTATGTCATTCTTGTAAGTAAAGATAAAAAGGCTATTGCTCTTGGGATGCTTTCTGACAATTCTACTGTTTCAAGTGCTACGAAAACGGTTGAACTTTCCTATGGTTCTGACCCGCAAGGTATTTTAATAGCAGGTTATGCCGGGACTTCTGATTTGACTCTTGGGAATGGTTCTGAAGAAGTGGCTTCTATCCGTGTGATGTTTGCATCTTCAGCCTACGCTCATGTTGTGGCAGGTGGGGCTGCTGGGAATAGTGATAAATACCGCGGTGGCGAAAATTCATCTTTAGTGCTTGATAATTTCAAGTTGATTTACTAAGGAGAATATCATGAAAAAAATATTGGCTTTATTTTCTTGTGTTTTTCTTTTTCTAGCTGCTTGTACTGCAGATTATGATACTTTTGAATCTTCTGATTATTGTACTTTAAGTGAATTACACTTTGAAGAAGAAGCTTCGAATCCTTCAGTTTACCAAGCAGAACATAAAATTATTGTGACATTAGAAGAATTGCCTGATTCTGTAGAATCTTTAGATTCTGTAACAGTAAGCGATATTGATATGAGTTCTTTAGCAAAGCTTTATTTAGTAGAAAGTAAATTCAGTGAATTCCCGACAGATTCTTCAGAATTGGATTCTTTAGCAGAAAAAGTGGCTATTTCTGATAAGGCAATCAAGGAAAAATCAAAAATCCGAATTCCTAAAAGCCAAATTGTTTATGTAGTCATTATTTCAGAAAGTGGTAAACGAGCTATTTGGCAAATTAAATTTGAAATTCCTGGAGTTGTACCAGAAGAAAGCAGTTCTTCTGTAGCTGATGGGGAATCTTCAAGTAGTACCGAAAAAGAAAATTCAGAAACCTCGTTAGAATTGAAGTTTGAAAATGCCTTAGAAGTAATCACAAAAGGAGATTCGATTTTAGTGGAATTCCCACAGGGAACCGATTTAGCTTCTATTAAATTAGAATCTTCTGAAATTCCTGAAGGGGCTACAATTTCTCCGGATTTATCTTCTATCAAAGACTGGAGTAAACCGCAGAAAATTACGGTTACGGCAGAAGATGGAACAGAAAAAACTTGGTTTGTTGTGGTTTCTAGAGTGTTAAATGCGGCGGCAGATTTTCAGATTGCTTTTGAAAAACAATTTAAAGTTAATCGTTCCGGCGATACCATCTATTTAAAACTCCAGAATGGAGAAACTATTGAAAACGCAATTGTTGATTCCTGGAGCCTTTCTGAAGGAGCTACGATTTCTCCAAATCCGGATTCTGTAAAAAGCTGGGAGGAATATCAGACCTTTGAAGTAATAGCAGAAAATGGCGACAAAAAGACATGGGTATTAGGCCTCTCTATAGCAGAAGCCGATGAAAAAGTATCTTCTGACAAGGAATTGCTTTCTATTTCGGCAGAAGGGGAACTTTCTGAAGCTACAATTGATGCCTCAGCAAAAACGATAGTTCTTCATTTACCAAGTGCAGAGGCTCTTGTTTCTGTGGACCTTTCTGTTTCAATTTCAGAAACCGCTTCTCATAATTTGATGCTAGAAGGTTTAGATTTAAGAACTGCAAAAACTTTCCAGATTACTGCCGAAGATATGAGTTCAGTAGAATGGACTATTTCGGCTGATTTCCCGAATGTCGCTCCAAAAATTGAATCGATTTCTATTGGTAGCGGAAAAGTCGCCGGTGTAATTGATGAAGAAAAGGGAACTATTTTCTTCAATATGGATTTCAATACCGATAAAGATTTGCGGTCGTTAGCAGTTTCTGCATTAACTCTTTCTGAAGGGGCTGAAACTTCTGATATTAAAGTCAGTTCTTCTTATAACTTCTCTAAGAAACTTTCTGTAACAGTTTCAAATGCTTCTGGCGATTCTAAAACTTACTCATTGCAAGCAGGGTATCAGTATCCAGGTAGTAATTTTAATTCATGGATTAGTGATGCTTTTGGAAATAAAAATGATGTGGACGGCTGGGATAATGGTAATAATGATGCTATTGCTAAGACAGAAACATTGACGGTGAATGAAAATGAAGAAATTGTGAAAATGGAATCTGTTGATGCGAAAATCCTGAGTTTTGGTCGCTTTGCCAGTGGGAATATGCTTGTGGCGTATTTTAATCCTAAAAAAGTATCTACTTTAAAATTGACTCAATACGACGATGGAAATGAATTAATTGATTTTGGTCGTCCGTTCTACGCTCGCCCAGCTTATGTAGAATTTGATGTGAAATATGAAGGCGATGGTGATTCTTGTGACCTTTATGTTTTATTAGAACACCGTTCAAGAACAACAGATGAAGGAAAGAATCAATATAGAACATCCAGTGATGTAAATACATTGGTGGCTTCGGCATGGTATCGCGCAACAACGGTTGAAAGTACAGACGACCCGGATGTGGTTTCTATTACAGATGCAGCTCGTTTGGGCTATAAAACAATTCGCTTGAAATTTAAGTATGGTGAGCCAGAGGCTGCATCTCCAATTTATAATTCAAGTGTGTTTACGACAACGCTTTTGCATTCAGAAGGCATCGATAATCATTTGGTTTCAACTAACAAACCAGAAAATTTTGATGTGACACATATTCGGGTGGTGATGGCTTCAAGTGCTCAAGGTCAACTTTATAAGGGAACGGTTGGAGCTACACTTTGGTGCGATGAAATGCGTTTGATTTATGAATAATTATTGGAATTCTTTTAGAGTAAAATTTTAATTGAAAAATCCGCGGGCAAAGCCCGCGGGTTTTCATATAATAAAAAGTTTGCTATAAATAAAAAAGGTCGGGCAAAGCCCGACCTTTAAAATAGGGAAGAAAGGATTACATCATTCCGTCCATACCACCCATGCCCATGCCAGGAGCCATTGGAGCAGCAGGTTTATCTTCTTTCTTTTCTACGATAACACAATCAGTAGTGAGAATCATAGAAGCAATGGAAGCTGCATTCTTGAGAGCGGTTTTTGTAACCTTAGCCGGGTCAATAACGCCTGCTGCGAAAAGGTCTTCGTAGCAATCAGTTTTAGCGTTATAGCCAAAGCCGTCTTTACCTTCTTTAACCTTGTTTGCCACAACAGAACCTTCGAGGCCTGCATTAGTAACAATCTGGCGGAGAGGCTCTTCAATAGCGCGGCGGATAATAGAAGCACCAGTCTTTTGGTCTGCATTTTCATAAGAAAGTGCATCTACAGCATCTGCTGCACGAATAAGAGCAACGCCACCACCTGCTACGATACCTTCTTCAACTGCTGCGCGTGTTGCGTGTAAAGCATCATCTACGCGGTCTTTCTTTTCTTTCATTTCAACTTCTGTTGCAGCACCAACTTTGATAACAGCTACGCCACCAGCAAGTTTTGCCAAGCGTTCTTGAAGTTTTTCGCGGTCATAATCGCTAGTTGTATCTTCAATTTGCTTTTTGATTTGAGCTACGCGAGCCTTAATAGCATCTGCATCACCAGCACCTTCAACGATTGTGGTGTTGTCTTTAGTGATAGTGATAGACTTAGCCTGACCAAGAACTGTAACAGGAGCATCTTCGAGTTTTGCACCAGTTTCTTCAGAAACAAGCATACCGTTAGTGAGAATAGCAATATCTTCAAGCATTGCTTTACGACGGTCGCCAAAACCAGGAGCTTTAACTGCAGCAACCTTTAAAGTACCGCGAATCTTGTTAACAACGAGAGTAGCAAGTGCTTCGCCATCTACATCTTCAGCGATAATCAAGAGGGATTTGCCTTGCTTTGCCACATGTTCAAGCATTGGGAGTAAATCTTTCATGGTGCTGATTTTCTTGTCGTAAAGAAGAATCATCGGGCTTTCAAGGTTTACTTCCATGCTATCGGTGTTAGTTACGAAATATGGAGAAAGGTAACCACGATCGAATTGCATACCTTCAACAACGTCGAGGATTGTGTCAGCAGTTTTGGATTCTTCGATGGTGATAACGCCGTCGTTACCAACCTTTTCCATGGCGTTTGCAAGTAATTCACCAATTTCAGCATCGTTATTTGCAGAAATAGAAGCTACTTGAGCAATATGGTCTTTACCATTTACTTTAACTGCCATTTGAGAAATTTTTTCAACAACAGCGTTTACTGCTGCATCAATACCGCGCTTAATATCCATTGGATTTGCGCCAGCAGCTACGTTCTTTAAACCTTCGCGAGCAATAGCTTGGGCAAGGATTGTTGCAGTAGTTGTACCATCACCAGCGGCATCGTTTGTTTTGCTAGCGACTTCTTTAGTCATTTGAGCGCCTAAGTTTTCATAAGCGTCTTCAAGTTCAATTTCTTTTGCAACAGTAACGCCGTCTTTAGTAACGTTTGGAGCGCCAAATGCTTTTGCAATCATTACATTGCGACCTTTAGGGCCAAGAGTAACCTTAACGGCATTTGCCAATTTATCGACACCCTTAAGAAGGGATTCACGAGCAGCTACATCAAATTTCAATTGTTTAGCCATGATAAAATTCCTTTATAAATTAGAGAACTTAAATTAGAGAACTGCGAAAATATCGCTTTCGCGTACGATTAAATAGTTCTTTCCATCAACAGTGACTTCTGTTCCAGAATATTTTCCGTAAAGAACAACATCGCCAACTTTTACTTCAGGAGCGATAATGTCGCCTTTTTCATTGCGTTTGCCTGGGCCCATAGCAATGATAGTGCCTTGCATTGGCTTTTCTTTAGCGTTATCTGGAATGTAAATTCCGCTTTTTGTCTGAGTTTCTGCAACAGCAGGTTCGATAAGAACTCTGTCGGCAAGTGGTTTAATCATAGTATTTTACCTCATTTTATTGGCTTTTAAGCCATAGTTAAAAATTTCACTTTAAAATAAGCAAAAATCGTGCCAATTCAAAATTTATTAAATAAGCGCTTTTTGTTCTTGAAATACAAAAATAATTAAAAAAAAGAAGCCTTTTCTTTTAATTAAAACTCAAAAGTTGTTGGATTTTGCAAAAAAATGCGAAATATTTTATTTATAAAAGCAAAAAAATGAAACGGTCAAACTAATTGTTTCATTTTGAAACGTCTGGAGAAAAGAAAAGTTTCAAAGAAACCTCGGCTTTTTACGAAATAATATGTATCTTTTGGCGCGATTTATTTCTAGGTAAGCTATGGAAATTTATAGTTGGAATGTAAACGGAATTCGTTCTGTTGCTAAAAAAGGATTTGAATCCTGGTTTAATTCAACGAAACCAGAAATTTTATGTTTGCAAGAAGTGCGTGCAGAAAAAGACCAGTTACCGGATTTCTTGTTAGATGCAGAAGAGTATTATTCTTTTTGGAATCCATGCCAAAAGAAAAAAGGATATAGTGGGGTTGGGATTCTTTCTCAAATTGAACCAGATGAAGTGAATTACGGCATGGGAATTGATGAATTTGACGAAGAAGGGCGAATAGTTCAATTAGTGTTTCCTGATTGGGTTTTAAATTCAGTTTATTTCCCAAATGGAGGACAAGGCGAAGAACGCTTAGATTATAAGCTCCGATTTTATGACGCTTTTTTAGAAAATTCTTTGCAGTGGCTAGAACAAGGTAAGCATGTGATTACACTTGGTGATTATAATACTTGCCATAAAGAAATTGATATTGCACGCCCGAAAGAAAATGAAAATATCAGCGGATTTTTACCTATTGAACGAGCTTGGATTGACAAATATGTGCAAAACGGCTTTGTTGATTCTTTCAGGCATTTTTACCCGGAAAAAAGAGAGGCTTATACTTGGTGGTCAAATCGTTTTGGGGCAAGAGCGAGAAATGTGGGGTGGCGTTTGGATTACGCTTTTGTAGATAAGGAAATGATTGGTTCGGTGATTGATTCAAAAATACACCCTAGTGTTGAGGGGTCTGATCATTGCCCTATAAGTATTTCTTTAGAATTGCCGTTTCCGCCAATAGAAACTAAATAATATTTGAAAATCTAAACTGTCGTCTGCGCAAGGCGGCAGTTTTTTATTTTGACTGAAATGGAATAGACCAGATAAAACAATTATTTTTCTTTAAAACTTCGCAAGCGAGTATCGCGGCAGATGAGCTTGCTCAATCTGACATGATCGAGCGAAGGGAGTTTCTGTAAAACTTCGCAAGCGAGTGTCGCGGCAGATGAGCTTGCTCAATCTGACATGATCGAGCGAAGGGAATTTCTGTAAAACTTCGCAAGCGAGAGCTGCGCCAACCGCACTTGTGCGAGTTGGCATAGCCGAGTGCAGAAAGTTTTTGTAAAACTTCACAAGCGAGTGTCGCGGCAGATGCAAACTTGTTTGCAATCTGACATGACCGAGCGCAGAAAGTTTCTGTAAAATAAAAGAAAAAAACGGGAATTAATTTGTTTTAGTAGAAAGATAAGCATTTTCATTCATCCAATCCACGTTTTTTCTAGCCAATTTGCAAACTTACTTGTTCTCACCGAAGAATCCGTGTTCCGAATGTTGAGACCACATTTCGAACATTGTCAAGTAGTTGTTCTTGATGTATTTCTGGATGGTCAGAAGATCCTTATCGGAAAGAGAGCCGCGTTTCTGAACAATGGTATCTCCGTTTGACTTGATGAATAGTTTTGCGGAACCGGCTTCAGTCAATTTTGAGTCGCTTGCATGTGTGTGGATGCATTCAACTATGCAGGCCATCGTGAAGTATAGGTAATAACCTGCAATCTTGAATGGAAAATATTTCGGCATTAGTCGTTCCCGATTAAGTCTTTGTTTTTCAGGTAATAAGCCTGAACGAGGGCTAATTGTGCGTCGCCCATGGAGGACTTAATCATGTCTCCGTCCTTGTTCAAAACGCAGGCTTGCTCCGGGTTGCTTAAATAGAGAATCTTGACATCGCTGTTGTCCGTAATGGTGAAACTGTAGTTAGCGATAATCATGTCGGCCTTGTCGGCGATTTCATTAAGCTGTTGCTCGGACATTGTCCACCTCGACAGATTTTATCGGTTGTAAGAAATGTTCCGGGTCAATATAAAGGTCTTCAAGGATAGGGATCAGGTCGATATAATCTTCAACGAGTTTGTCTTTGTTTTGGCTATATACGGCATCGATCACCAAGTAGCCATTGTCCCATTCCTTCACCTTTGCAATTTTAACAAGGCTATACGGTCCCTTAAACCGTATAGTTCGCCCGTTAAAGGAGAAGGATATGTAACATCCGTCATTAGACAGGATTGCCTTAGAATTGACCATGTTCACAATATACATTATTCTATCGCCAAAGGCAACCTGGACTAGCTTGGTTTTACCTGCGTTATCTTGCAATCAAGTAGGCGATAGCCTCTCCCCCGAACGAATTCATAAATGAGACCACAGACAATACCGAGGCCTTTTTTAGTACAAGATTGTCGTTTTTTTTCTGCACCAACTCAATTATTTAGTGCTTAGAGACCGTCACAGAATCCCCAACACAAAGCACATCCATCACATTATCGCTAGGTAGCGAAACGTCAATGTACCTTGCATAGAGGGTGTCGGCATAGGCCACTGGTAGCCAAGAAACCTTACTGTCGCCTTTTTTTACGGAACCGCAGATAAAGGGGAAACCATCATATTCTGTAATGGGATAAGTCTGCATTTCCCAACTGCAAGCAGGGAGCATTTTCTGGATGGAATCCTTATTTTCCTCGTAAACAATCAGTGCAGAGTCTATATCCACGTCATAATTTTCTGCAGTCTCTCTAAAGGTCAACTGAGCCCAGCCCGATTGTTTGCAGGCATAATAGGCATAGTTATATTTCCAAGCGGAGTCAATGGAAGCATTATTCAAGAGAGAATCCCTGGCGCATATACCATGCAAGTAATCCAATTCAGAAATGGTCATGTACTCTCCATTTTCTTTGCAATAAAAATGAGCTCGTTTCGTTTTGTAGGCTCCGGGTTCTATTTCATCACAATGATCCGAAAAAAAATCCTCGTCACCGATATTATACGTCCATACAGATTGACACACAAAGAAGCCTTGCATAAGAGAATCGTACTTTATTTCTTCGTTATTCTCTGAATTACATTCTCCAAATCTATCTTCGTCAAATCTCGGTTTACGCAAAATATATCTGTAAGGAAAGCGAGTGCGGTCCAATTCACAAACTAAATAGGGGTATTTGCTATAGGGATTGTGATTCTTTTCCACATGATTTTCTTTGCACTCCTTGATAAAATAGCCCACTCGAATAAAACGATCTTCAAGTTCTTTACTTACCGAAACCTCCATAACCTCGTCGGCAATATAGGCAAGTTCCAAAGAATCTTCTATGGTTCCATCTTCCCTAAAATCTTCTCGCAACCGGTCTAAATAGGGAACGATGGAATCCGGCGTCATCTTTTCGTCCAACGCAAAAAGAATCGCCGCATCGTTTCCCCAAAAATGAGCGAACTCGTCCAAGGCCACATTTTCCGCGACACGCAGCGCATAGCCCATTTTATCCATAAGGTAGCGTACACGAGGCGCAACAAAATGATTAGCCAAACCTATGACAACAGAATTTCCGTCGGCTATATCCATATAGCGTTCCAAAACGTAGGGAACCTTGATCGAATCAATGATTTCTCCTTCCGTTGAATCTTCAAAAAGCCAATATCCCGAAATTTTCACATAAAGAAGATTCGAAAGGTAAGTGGTTTTATCTATAAAATAGTGCGAGTATTCATCCTCAGTTTCGCGTAGGACTTTTTGCGAAGCATCTATTTCGTAGGCATGGTACTTTTCTGCAATAAAGTTTACCTTATCACGCCTCTTATACAATTTATCAAATCCGTTGCAGGCATTGCTCAAGCCAAGATCCCTATTTTCGAGGCCCAGATATCCGTCTGAGCAATTATAGCAGCCGTAGGCTGTTTCTAGAAAATATCCATCATCAGAGCAAGCTATCAGCAGCCCAGCAACTAAGACGAAAAGAAATAATGTAAATTTACATCTCACCATGGATCATCCCAAACATGCAAATCTGAGTTCTGCGCTTCGAAATCTAGTTTCATTTCCGACGAATTCAACTCGAATCGATAGTGCCCATAAACTTTCATTTCCGTACGATAATTAAAGGATTCGTCATCATTGGGAATCAACTCATGGGCGGGCTTTTTCACCTCCAAATATTCAGGCCCATAGATTTCCGTATGATTGTCTTTTTTAGCCTTCAAGACCACCATTGACAAATCGGAGCAGTCAAGTTCATTGCAATAGACTTCCAAAAAGATGCAGTTATTAAAATTCCAGCATTGTTTTGCGGTACATATCGTAAGCCCAATGATATAGGTAGTCCTTCCATAGCGAACATTATCAACCATAAAGTTCACATTTACCAAAGGAGCCGTAGAATCCGTTGTAGCCAAGGCATTTAAACTATCGGAAAGAGGCGTATAGCCCTCATATCGATGCACCGAAGGCGATTGATCAAAGGCATCCGTTTCTAGGATATAGGAATCAATGAACTTGGACGAAAGGGTATAATAATAAAAATTATTCTGCACCTTACGCCACCTATAATGGTCATCGTCATCGGAATTCATAAGACAGCCGGTAAGGGCGCCGAACGACAGAAGAACGATTGTCGCAACGAGAATATTTCTAAAGATCTTCATCGGCACTCACCCATCTTTGGATTTTCTTTGTACAATAGTCACCGCTTATCTCATATCCCGGCGGGAAAGTGCACTTTTGATATGCTGGTCTGTCAAAGGAAGAAGGACATTCTGCCGCTGCAGAAGCCAGCCATAGACAATCTTCAAAGACCTGTGCCTGGTACATTTGTTTTTTTCTCACATCATACACTTCCGTAACATTATAAAAATCCTTGAAGGCTGAATCCGTATGCAAGTACATGACGTTCCCCAGTTTATCCCCATAAATAATGGTTTCCATAGAATCTTGGATTTGAATATATTCTGTCCGCGCAGTATCCGTTTCAGAAATATTCTTCCAGCCATACGCGGTTTTCTCTGACGGCTGTTCGACACACATCCATAACCTGCCATGATCATTCATAAGTTGCAGGTATTTGCTTTTTTTGCTGCAATTTCCACCAGAGGAATCTCTGTACAACATGGCGAAATCTTCAGAAACTGTTTCCCATGACGTATTTTCTGCACAGAAGAACAAAGTATCCGCAAATTCCGTCATGGTTCCAACGCGGTAATCCTTGCCGCAAAATCCTACATCATAATCTATTTGCTGACCTTCGACCCATCTTAAGCTATCATTACACCAAAAATAACGATTCAACACATTTGCCTTGTCGTATTTTTCTACACATGGCCCCACTATTTTGTTTAGGAAAAAATCTACGTGATTTTTATAATAACCATACGGCAAAACTTTTTCATAAAGAGCCCTTTCTATCCAGTTTGAACCCGTACAATAAAGGATATTGGTATCATTCACAATCGTTACGGAACCAGTATAGCTACTATCGCAAGTGAGGCCTTGAGTATAGGCGATCCTGCAAAAATTATTGTCGCAATTTAAAATATCCCCATTATAAAGACTGTTCTCATTTTGAATGGTATCCCTACCATTGGCAGAAGTTACAGACTCTAGCATATAACGAGGCAAATAGTAAAAGTGCTTTAAGGAAGAATCTAAGAACATCGCTTGAAAGTCTGAATCCGCCTTACCTTCAAAGGAATAAAGTTCTGACTGTAATTCGTCAAATATTTCTTGTCTGGCATTACCCGCGTAAAAGGCAAATGCTAGAAAGTGAATAATGTTTCCATAAAATGCGCTACCCTTATCCCTTTCATATTCTTTTTCGGCCAGTTCAAAGGCCAAATTCAACGGATAGCCATTTTCCTCCACATATTTTTTCGTCTGCGCATATTTCCACAAGGACGCAAGATCCAAAGTAAGAGTGGAATTACTTTTTAACCTTCCTATGGCCTTAAGATTCAAGGAATTTGAAATATAGATGTCAAATACAACGATAGAATTGTAAACAGGATTTGTTCCATTACTGTACCAAGTCGTCCTAATCGTGTCTTTCCAGTAATTTACAGTTTCCAGGACATGCTCATTTAACTTATAAGAAGAAATCGTTTCAAAAGAATCCGAAATATTTCTAAGCAGCACCGAATCCACAACAAAATTCACTAATCGCTGGCCATAGTGATAGGTATTTGCATTTTCAAAATTCATAAACCAGACTTGTTCACTCATGTTGACTTGGAGCGAACAACTATTTACCTGAAAATCTTCGATAGACTTTTTCCAGCGAACATCCACTACATCATAACCCGATTCATCATCGCTACAGCCTAAAAACAGGAAAAAGAAAAATGTCAATAAAAGCTTAATCATTTTCTACCTTAGTAGTAGTAAGTCACTTCACAAGTTTTACGGGATTCCTGAACGGTCCAATCCACCTGAACATCGGCCTGATCTATTTTCAATTTGAAGAAATTATATACATTCAACTTGCAATCCGCCCCGAATTCATCTGCGGAAATAAAATCTCGATTGGGTTTTGAAAATTCAAATTTTCCCTTTTTCAATGACTTTGATTTTTCATAGTTTCCCGTACGGAAAACAACCATATTCGCCGTCGAGCAATACATATCAAAACAACCATAAATGTCTATGTAAAGATCTAACTTTGTCCTTTGCCGAGTCAGCTGATAGGTCACGCGACTTTCACCGCCTACGATACTATCCATATAGGTCAAGCCTAGGCTGTCTTTTAAACTTTTAGAGGAAATAAGAACAGAATCATCCATGGAAATATAGGTTTTGCGGAGTTCCTGAAAATTCACTGTTTTAGAATAGGAACCTTCCTCGGAATTGAAAATAGGCGAACAGGCCTCCATGCAAAGGGCAACCATACAAGATACAATTACAAAACAAAGCCTTTTCATTTCAGCCCCTAAAAGATATACGATATGGAAGACGAAAGGAAATACAGCCGTTCGTGTAGCTGCCAACCATTCAAGATCGTGATGCCCATGCTATATTGCACGGACTTGTGAAAGTCATAGGACACGCCAAAATAGTTAGATATAACTTTCGGAAAATCAAAGGAAATGTCATAGTCTCTCCCATCGTCTCCCAAATAATCTTTTGTATTCAAGTCCGTTTTCCAAAGCCAAGGAGAATTCAATTGAG
Source organism: Fibrobacteraceae bacterium (assembly GCA_045629945.1). GTDB lineage: Bacteria > Fibrobacterota > Fibrobacteria > Fibrobacterales > Fibrobacteraceae > UBA1765. The sequence goes on along the minus strand of JAZQSE010000006.1, from coordinate 28,962 downwards.
GAGAATAGGTCAATGCAATATTTCCAAGGAAAAGGCTCATGTAAGCACCTATACCGCCACGAAAATGGAATTGCCAACTATTGTAATTCGTATTTTCGTCATGATCAATGTCTTCACCGCAGAAAATAAAGCAGGGCGTATAACTGATGTTGTCGTAATTATACTTCGTTTTCCCAAAATCTAAGCCAAAGTAAGACGAAAGTCCCATTTCGCCAAAGCGAAAATTCAAACCCACCGCAACTTCTCCATAGGGCATGGGGTCAAGGCCTACACCATAAGAAATATAGCGGATTTCACTTTTTTGCAAATGTTCATATTCAAAGGTTACCGGGAACGAGGTAAAGACATACGAAATATCCGCCACTGTCGGAGGAAGGATTTCTGAATATTCATCTATATCACTACAGGTCTTATAGCATACTATTGACGCCCCGTTTTTTACTTTAGAAAGTTTAGTGGTTTTTCTTGCATATTCCTGCACACCCAAAGTCAACCGCGTAGCCGAGGAATTTGACTGCATTTCGAATTCTGCACCACGAACCGTCGGAGGTACAGACGTGTCAAAACTTCCCTGGTTAACGGACATTTTATATGTACCACATCCACAAAGTAATACAACTGCTAATAGTAAAATAGGCAATCGCAAATTCAAAGAAAACATGTTGATAATAAATTTAATTATTATTTCATACTATGAGAAATTGCCCAATCTCCTTGTTGTTCATTTTGCCGGCAATATTTCTTACCGGCTGTGCTAACAACACTCATACCATACGTACATTAAATGTTTCAACGCCAGCCAATCTACAGGCTGCAATTTACATAGACTCCCAATATGTAGGTAGTACCCCATTGCACATGCAAGTAGACCAAGATACCATTGAAGGAGCGCAATTAAGAATCGTTATCGAGGGAAAGGAAATAAAGAATTACACCCTTCATAAAGACATTGAGATTGAAAATGAAACCGGCAAAACAGCAATCGCTTTGGGAACCATTGGAACTGGGACTGCCATGATTTTCACTCCTTTTCCCTTGGGAATTTTCCTCGGAGCAGCCATTATGGGAACATCAGGTATTATCGCTGAATACAATGATCCCAGTATCAAAAAACGATGGGATTATAAGTTGACCATGGATTCTCTTTCCGTACAGAAGTCTGTTTCAAAAAAAAATAGCGAATCAAAAGAAACTAAAATAACCCATACAAAAGATTCTTCGTACAAAAAATCCAGTTTACACACAATCCCACGTCGGTGGTTTTGGGTTAAAAATGAGGCTAAAGCAGCACCCAAAGGCCGAATCGTAAACGGCCTTCGAGTTTTCAACTCCAATGCTATCTGTTATGACAATATCAATGAAACGGTTTGGATGAGAACAGAATATAGTTCCGTATCTACGCCAATACCTATTTCTGAATTCAATGGAAAATGCAACCTTGCCGACAGCACTACTCAGGGGAAACTCAAACCCGCCCTAATTAGTGCTCTCGTTTACGGAGGGTTGGGGACAGTTCTTTCGCAGAACGCTTTTGTTGGTTTAGCTTCTGCAGGAGGGGGAGCCTTGTTGGGGGCGCTTTTGTTTTCTTCGGGATCGATTTACATATACAAAGACGATGACTGTCCGCAAAGCATTCCCGAAGCAGATGAATTCAGAAAATGGGTGGAACAGTACCCCTGCTATTAAGCCCTTTATTTAACCACCATTCTCCAATTCACAAAAAAGTCCCACTAGGGGACTCTTTTTCTATGCAATATTGCGAACGGATTTAAACACCCAACTTCGTTCTCGCCACAAGCGACTTGTATTAACAAGTTGTGCTGGCGAGAACGAAACCTAACCACAGGTTCTTTTCTGAATTTAAGGCTGAGCGGTCAGTTTAGACTTAATCCAGTTGTTGGCATTGGCAATGGTCCCGGCCTGAGCGCGGTCTGGGCGTCCGCTGCTGCTGCCACTGCAAACAGCGGCTAGGTCTTTCACGAGGTTGCCGGCCTTGATGCCCTTGGCTTGAACGTTCTTGCTCACTATCACGGCGATGCTTCCGGAATCGTTTACCTTGTTTGCAATCTCGGCGACACTATCCACGTAGAGTTTGTTTTGGATGCCGAATGTAATGTGTTAGGGATGGAAGCCCGTTAGGGTTCGGACAATCGACTGTTGCTTTTCTTTTTTTTAGTTATTTGGCGATTGGCTGAACGGACGAGTGCCGCAGAAGGATTTTATAGTTAGATGTAGCGGCACGAGATAACGCAAGAGCCCGACCTCCACAAAGTGGAGGGAACACCCCAAAAAAATTTTACTCAATCCATTGCATTTTTGAACGGAATAACGCTTCGGAAATTTTTTCAAGGTCAGTGTAATCTTTGTAGTGAGCTGTTTCTCTTATGCTATGCATGCTGAGTAAGGGAACGCCAATGTCAACAGTTGGAATCCCGAGATTTGCGGAGAGAATTGGCCCAAGTGTAGAACCTGCCGGAATGTCATTTCGATTGACGAATTGTTGCAAATTTATTTTTAAGTCAGATGTCAGTTTTTTTAAGAATGCTTCTGAATAAACGTCTGTGGCGTAGCGTTTTTTGGCGTTAGTTTTTAGAACAATGCCTTTTCCGAGTTGAGGAGCGTGGTTTTCTTCGATAACTCCGGAATAATTTGGTGGTTCGGCGTGGGCGGCATCTAAAGAAATTAAGAAAGATTTAGATAGTTTGTTTTCAAAGTCTGTGCCACCGAGTGCTTCGTGAATGTGTTTTAAAGTGCGGTAAGCAAAATTTCCATTTGCACCTTCGCGACTGTTTGAACCGATTTCTTCGTGGTTGAAAAGGAAAAAACCTGTGACCATTTCTGAATGAGATTCTGTGTTTATTAAGGAGTTTGCTGCTGCGGCACAGGAAAGTAAATTGTCTAAACGGCCAGAAGAAATGTATCCATCTTCTGAAATGTTGGCTAAAGATGTATCAGAAAGCCAGGCGTCAAAGGAAAGTAGTTTTTCGTTTTGAGGTATGTATTTTTCTTGTAAATACTGAAAAACGTTTGGTTGAAATGTTGCTATGGCATCAAGATTTTTTTGAGTGTCAATGGTTTGTGTTTCTGTTTTTTTGTTTAAGTGAATCGCTAAATTTGGAATTTTACAGAGAGCCGAATCATTGAAAAGTGTTGGAGTGAGTGAATCTCCAATGAGCATTCCTGCAAGGTGTAAATCTCTATCGAACCAAGAGGAAAGAATCGGAGAACCATAAATTTCTGGGTGTAATAGGTGTTGCTCTTTGCTGTATTTGTCAGGGTTTGGAGCTAAACGTAAAGCCGGAAAATCGGTGTGTCCACTTATGAGCCTGAAGGCGGATTTTTCTGTGTAATTTTCGGGGAGCCTAAATGCTGCGATTGTAGTTCCAGCAGTTTCAAAATAATAAGCCCCATTGGGTTGGAGTTTTTCTTTGGAAGCGTCCTTGAAACCGGCATTTTCTAATTTTTCACGAATCCCTTGGACTGTGTGATATGGAGTGATTGCAGAATCTAAGAAAGTCTTTAAATTTTTCATGAGTAAAAAATAAATTTTTCTAACTTTCAGGGTGAATAACAAGTAAAAAGAGGTGTTATTATGTCTATTCAGGTAATGGTTAACGGAATTCCAGGCAATATGGGCCGTATGGTTGCTGAAACCTGTGTTGAACGTGGGCTTTTTTTGGTTCCTTATTCTTTGACTGGCGAGATTATTGTAGAAAATGAATCGGAAGTGGCTGGTAAAACGGTTCAGCTTTTGAAGCCTTCTAATCGAGAAGAACGTATTCAGGAAGTTTTAAAAGAATACCCAGACCTTATTTGTATTGATTATACGCACCCGTCTGCAGTGAATGATAATGCTGAATTTTATGTGCGTCATGGCTTGCCTTTTGTGATGGGAACAACGGGTGGTGATAGAGAAACCTTAATGAAGTTGGTTCAAGAAAAAAATCACCCATGTATTATTGCTCCGAATATGGCAAAGCAAATTGTTGCTTTTCAGGCAATGTTTGAATATTTGGCTAAGGAATTTCCTGGAGCCTTTTCTGGTTATACGCTTTCTGTGGTGGAAAGTCACCAGAAAACAAAGGCAGATACAAGTGGAACGGCTAAGGCTGTTGTAGCTTCTTTTGAAAAATTAGGGCTTTCTTGCTCGGAAGAAGAAATTGTAAAGGTTCGTACCGAAAAAGAACAGGTGGAAATGATGAAGGTGCCTGAAGAATATTTGGGCGGTCATGCTTTCCATACTTATTCTGTGGATAGCCTTGATAAAACGGTTCATTTTGAATTCCAACATAATGTTTGTGGCCGTAAAATTTATGCAGAAGGGACAGCGGATGCTGTTTACTTTTTGGCAGAACAATTAAAATCGGGAACGGCTCGTCCATTTAATATGATGGATGTTTTACGTTCTGGTAAAATGCAATAAATTTTATTTGAAAATTTTTGTCTGAAAATCCTTGTTTGGAAATTCCCGCAGGCTTTGCCTGTGGGAATTTATATTTTGCCAAAACCTAGTGTTTTGGCAAAAACCAATTTTTTATGAAACAAAAAATCCCGATTCGAAAGAATCGGGATTAAACTTTTAAATACGAAAAAAAATTATTCGTACTTGATAACGCCTGCTGGGCAAGAAGAAGCTGCGTCTTTGATTTCTGCTTCAAAAGCATTAAAATCAGCGCCTTCATTTACGCTCATTTTATCGTTTACAGCAAAAACGTCGGAGCAAACAGATTCGCAAGCGCCGCAAGAAATGCATTCATCGCTTGATTCATCAAGCCAAACTTTTGTAATAGCCATAATAAATTCCTTTTCTTGAATAGTGATATACTGAATATAGCAAAAAAAAGAATGTGGTGGAAGAATTTATTTCTAGATTTTGGAAGAATTTTTTTGAGGCTTTTGAATATGAAAAAAGTAGTGATAAAAATTGGTGGAAGTTTAGCCGTTGACGAAGCTAAATTGGCAGAATTTGTTGCCGCTGTGTCCCGTTTGCCTGCTCTAGGTTTTCAAGTGGCACTTGTTCATGGTGGTGGTAAAGAAATCAATGAAAATATCGGTCTTTTAAAAGAAGAACCGCAGTTTATAGATGGTTTACGAGTTACAACACCTTCTATAATGAAAATGGTGGAAATGACCCTTTCCGGTTCAGTGAATAAAAAATTGGTGCGTTTGTTTTTGCAAAACCAATGTCCTGCGGTAGGTATTTCTGGCGTTGATGGTGGCTTGTTTAAAGTTACAAAACGTGTTGGGAAGGTAGATCTTGGATTGGTTGGCGATATTTGTGCGGTAAATACAAAAGTAATCGATGGACTTTGGTCTGCTGGTTTTATTCCTGTGGTTAGCCCAATTTCTTTTGGAGAAGGCCTTTCTTGGAATGTGAATGCAGATACAGCTGCTTCTGAACTTGCTACTGCACTTTCTGTAGATCAATTTGTTCTTGTAAGTGATGTACCTGGTGTTATGGATTCAGAAAAGAAGGTTTTCCCAGAACTTTCTGAAGATATGGCAGAAAAGCTAATTGTTGACGGCGTTATTTCTGGGGGAATGATTCCTAAGGTTCGAGATAGTTTCCGTTCTATTAAGCAAGGTATTCGGGAAATTCATATTGTTGGTTTTAATGGTATTGAACGTTTTGTTCAGCAGATGCAAGGAGAAATAAACGATGGAACAATCCTTCACTGATTTTAAAGATGCTGATTCTCAGTTGTTAGCTCCGCTTTATGGTAAGGCTGATTTAAATTTTGTTTCTGGGAAAGGCTCTTATTTAGAAGATGCTTCTGGAAAGCGTTACTTGGATTTTGTTTCTGGAATTGCTGTGAACGCCCTTGGGCATTGCCACCCATCTGTTGTAGCGGCGGTTTCTCAACAAATGGAAAGTTTTATTCATGTAAGTAATCTTTACCCCAATAAGCCTCAGCTTCTGCTTGCAGAAAAAATTTTAAAGGTTTCTCACTTTGATAAGGCTTTTTTCTGTAATTCTGGAACAGAGGCAAATGAAGGTGCGATTAAGTTTGCTAGAAAATATTTCAACAGAAATGGCAAGCCTGAAAGGCAAAAAATTGTCACATTTTTGAATAGCTTCCATGGTAGAACCTTTGCGGCTCTTTCTGCAACTGGGCAACCTGCTTTGCGTGAAGGTTTTGGCCCAATGCCAGGTGAATTTGAACATGTGGTTTGGAATGATGTAGAAGCATTAAAGCAAGCTGTAAGTGAATCTACTTGTGCTATTATGCTAGAGCCTCTTGCTGCCGAAGGCGGCGTAATGACTATTTCAGAAGAAATGGTTAAAACTATTAACGCATTGCGTGAAAAGTTTGGTTGCCTTGTTATTGCAGACGAAGTGCAAACAGGTGTGGGACGCTTAGGCACGTTCCTTGGCTCAGAAAAATGCGGTTTAAATGTGGACATTGCTTCTATGGCGAAGGGTGTTGGCGGTGGCTTGCCTCTTGGTATGGTTTTAATGACTGAAAAGGTGGCAAATGCATTACGTCCAGGGGATCATGGAACGACTTTTGGTGGTAATCCGCTTGCCTGTGCGGCTGGTTTAGCTGTTGTCAATGAAGTGACTTCTGCCGGTTTTTTGTCAAGCGTTTTAGAAAGGTCAGAAGAATTGAAAGCAGGTTTGGCAAAGCTTGCTGAAAAATATTCTTTCTTAGGAAACGTTCACGGAGACGGGCTTCTTCTTGGGATTGAAACAGAAAAGCCTGTGGCTGAATTGATTGCTCGTGCGCGTGAAAATGGTTTGCTTGTTCACCGTGCTGGTGCTAATGTACTTAGACTTTTGCCACCATTAAATGTCTCTAAAGAAGAAGTTGAAGAAGCATTGTCTATTTTAGATAAGGTTTGTTCTTCGGTTTCTTAATTTTTTTTGAAAGTTGAATTTTAATCCCACTTGGTTACACCAAGTGGGATTTTGTATAAATTAACGGAATAATTTTCTGATAGAATTTTTCAACCCTAAAGTCTGTAAATTGGCTAAAAGTGAAACAGGGTAGTTTAAAATTTTTGCAATGGGCTTTGGGAATATTTGGTAGAGTTTGTGGCGTCGTTCAATGCTTTTTTGAATAATAGGAGAGCGCCAGGTGCTTTCAAAGTGGTGAATGCAAAAAGTATTTTCTGTAATCTGAATAGTTCCGTCGTAATAATTTTTAGGTGAAAAATATTCTTCAGGAAAAATAGTCAGTGAAAAATTTTCGAAAGCATTTTGCATGACTTTAGGCAAAATGAATTGATCAATATTTTCTTCAGAAAAATTAAATTCGGTATTCAGGTAAAAATCAAGAGCTTGTTTAATGAATGGAGTTTTTTCTTGAGCGCCAAGGACTGCGCCCTCTATTCTTTTAGAGCCATTCTCGTAACAAAAAAAATATTCTTGATTGAGTAATGGAGTGAATGGACGAATACACTCTACATCGGTGTCTAAATAAATACCGCCTTCATTCCAAACGGCATAAAGCCTAACGGCATCGGCGGCAAAAGCCCAGCGTTTTTCTTTTATGGCTTTATTTACCCAAGGAATATTTAAAGCTAGAGCCTTTTCTTTTGTCCAATGAATTTGTTCGTAATTAGGAAGAATCGTTTTCCAACTTTTTAAACAGCGGAGAATTTTTTCTGGATAAGGTTCTTCTGAAAACCAACAATAATGAATTTTTTCAGGAATCATCCGAATCTCCGTAATGCAAATATTAAAAAGCGTTTACCTAATAAAGAAAATAAAACAGCCACTTTATTCCGAAACCTTGTGCGAGTATCAAAAAGAGATTTGAAGCGCAATCTTAAAATGTGCTTATAGGCTCGTTTTTTCACATCAGCAAATTCGTCGGTATCAGGTGTTTTCCAAAGAATAGAAAAAGAGGCACTTAATAAAGTGTTTTCGGCAGCCGGTATTAAACGTTTATCTATCGTAGAAATTTTATCAAAAAGATTTTCTGCTATTTCAAGTAGCTCAGTTTTTTCTTTATTGTAAGGTGTATTTAAAAGGCTGTCTTTTCGTTTCCGATAAAAATATAAAGGTTGTGTTGTAATAATTATTCGGTTTGTATTTAATAAAATATCTGGAATGGTCGCTAAATCTTCAGCAAATTTTCTAGGCGCAAAAAATTTGTTTTTCCATAAATCTGCAGAATAAAGTTTGTTCCATGCAGAATAATCAGGAGTGTTGTTTTGGAAAAGCGCATTGTGTAAAGCTTTGGGGCCGCTTAAGAAAAATGATTTTCCTTTTTTTGTATTGGAAGGTAATTTTTTTTTGTTATAAAATGGAGTGTGAGCAGAAACAGCAATCTGAGAATTAGACGAGGTAATCAAATGGTGAAGAGTTTCTAAAAATTTTGGGTCTAATAAATCATCGCTGTCAAGAAAGGTTATCCATTTTCCTGAGACGTGTTTTAAACCGGTGTTTCTTGCGCTGTAAAGTCCGGAATTTTCTTGTTGAAAAATTTTAAAGCGAGCATCTTTTTTTACATAGCTATCAGCAATTTCAAAAGAATTATCAGGAGAACCATCATCTACAAGAATAGCCTCGAAATCTTCAAAAGTCTGAGCAATAAGACTATCTAAACAATCAGTAAGATAAGCCTCTGTCTTGTAAATAGGAACGATAACACTAATTTCAGCCATTAGATTCTTGCATTTTTAATTCGCCCCAGTGTATGCGAACAAAGGCGCCGGCACGAACTAAATCAGTTTGAGCTTGTTCATATTCTTTTAAAATTTTATTAAAAGCGAAAACATCACGTTTGATTTTCTTTTCCAGTAATTTCTGTTTGAAATCAGCAACGGCAGAAAGTTTTTCACAAGAATTTTTTAATGCATCTAAATAAGAAAGAGTGGCTTTTAAGAAATTAGTTTCAGTTTCGTTAGTTGCTTTTGATTTATTTTGTTTGATAAATTCTTTTTGTTTTTGGCTTTCTTCGCCGATGTTTTCCATGAAACGTTGAATACGCAAATAATCAACCTGAGGCCAAATTAAATTGAATGGCCATAATTTTTTCCAATGGAATTTAAACATTGATTCGTGGGCGGCGTTTTTCCCTTTTATCAACTCTTTTAAATTTTCAAAAACGACAGATGTCAATTTGTTTTCTGATTGTTCCATAAGGAGTAATATAGTAAAGCTGAAAAATGAAAATGGAAAACTTTGTTGCTATCTTATCATATTATGTTGTTTTATTTTGAAATAGAAAATTTTGGATTTAAATTTTATAAATGAAACTTTACTTTCTTTATATTTTAGGGATTGTTTATGCGTAAAATTTTTCTATCGGCTTTTTTAGGAATTAGCGCTAGCCTATTTGCTGGTGGAGTTCTTCCTTTAGATGGTTTGGTGGCGTATTACCCATTTAATGGGAATTTTGAAAATGAATTTGTTCAAGATTCTATAAAAATTTTAGCTACAGAAAATTATGGAGCAAAGTTTGCTTTAGATAGGTTTGAAAAAGAAAACGCTGCTGCTTATTTTGATGGTAATGGAAGTTACCTTGAAATTCCTGATAATGATGTTTTTAGCATTGTAGAAAAAGGGGCGCTGACCATTTCTGTTTGGGTGTCGCCAGAAGTTTTAACATTTGAAAAAGCTGAAAGTGGTGGTTATGTTCATTGGATGGGAAAGGGGATTCCGCACCAGCATGAATGGGTCTTTAGAATGTATAATAAAGAGCTGACGCCAGAACAAGAAAATCGCCCTAATCGCATGTCGGCTTATGCTTTTAATCTTGAAGGTGGGTTAGGCTCTGGCAGTTATGTGCAAGAATCTTTAGAAGTAAATGAGTGGATTCATTTTGTAGCTCGCTATGATGTTAAAGAAAACAGTATAACGCTTTTTAAAAATGGAATTGAAAAAGATAGAGACAGCCTTTATGATGCAACTTATGGCGTTCAAGTGCAAAATGGAGAAGCTCCAATTCGTTTAGGAACTCGTTCTGGTTGGAGTTTTTTTCAAGGTAGAATAGATGATTTAAGAATATATAACCGGGCGTTGACTGAAGAAGAAATACTTGCCCTTTATAATGAAAAAGACCCTTTTGAAAAACCAGATTCTACCGCTCTTTTTATTGTGAAAAATAAAAAAGAAAAGAAGGGCGTTGTTATTGAACGAGAATGTGAAAACTTTAAAATAGAAGTGTTAAAAAATGACAATCGCTACGACCTAAAAGGCCGAACGATTAGCCATTAAAAATATTGTTACTCTTTTTCGCTGACTTCAGGATGGTCTTTACAACAAGGGCAGTTATAACAATCACCTGTTATGGTGTAATCTTTTCCACTCCAGCAATAAGTACAAACTTGTTCTGGAGGAAGCCCGATAGCATGAATTAAATCATCAATACGTTGGAATGCAAGCGTGGTCAGGTTTAATTTTTGGCGGATAAAATCAACCATGGCTTTGTATTCTTCGGTATCTGGATTTGTGTATTTTTCAAGGTCTGCATTTTCGCCTTCTTTATCGCGGATATAACGGCGAGTGATCAAATCATATTCATTTTTAGATCTTGAAAAATTGATGAACTTGCAAGGGTAAAGAAGCGGTGGGCAAGCAATGCGCATGTGGGTTTCTTTACAGCCAAGAGAATAAAGTTTTAACGCTTGTTTCCCTAATTGGGTGCCGCGAACAATAGAGTCATCGCAGAATACAAGTCGGCGGTCTTTAATAAGACCAGGGATTGGAATCAGTTTCATTGATGCAACATGTTCACGTTGGCGTTGGTCTTGTGGTGTAAATGAACGAGCCCATGTAGGTGTGTACTTTACAAAAGGCCTTGAAAATTTAATGCCAGCTTCGTGCGCATAACCTAAAGCATGAGATGTTCCGGAATCTGGAATCCCGCAAGCGGCATCTGCTTCTGTTGGAGTTCTTTTGGCTAAAGCACTTCCGCATCTGTAGCGAGTCATTTCAACGTTTCTGCCTTCGTAACTAGAAGAAGGGTAGCCATAGTAAACCCAAAGGAAAGAGCATATTGCCATTTTCTTTCCAGGAGGAACTAAGGTAGTGTCTGAATCCGGAGTGATTTCAACAACTTCACCTGGTCCAAGGTCACGAACATATTCATAGCCTAAATTGTGTAACGCACAACTTTCTTGAACGGCTATCATAGAATCTTCTTTTTTGCCAAGAATAATTGGTGTGCGCCCCCATTTATCACGGCTTGCAAAGAAACGGCCCGTGCTATCCATAAGTAAAATAGAACAACTGCCTTTTACTTTTTCGTGAACATATTTTAAACCATCAACAATGGAATCACGGGTAGCAATAAGAGCTGAAATAACTTCTGTTGGGCCAATCATTCCACTCGTTGTAGAGTATTGTAATTGTACACAATTGTTGCGGAAAAGTTCTTCTTGAAGCTCTTCCATATTGGTTAGGTAGCCTACAGTGACAATAGCAAATGTGCCTAATTTAGAACTCATGACAAGCGGTTGTGGATCGGTATCTGAAATAACGCCAATACCGACTTTTCCAGAAAATCTTGCTAAGTCATGTTCAAATTTACTGCGGAAAGGTGTGTTCTGGATGTTGTGAATAGAACGATGAAATAGCCCGTTTGATTTTAAAACGGCCATGCCACCGCGGTGTGTTCCGAGATGAGAATGGTAGTCAGTTCCGAAGAAAAGATCGCAAACACAATCTTGTTTTGAAACTACGCCACAAAAGCCACCCATATAAACTCCTTAAAGGACAAGGAAATTTTGTTTAACGGGTTAAAAAGTAGAAATTTTAATGGTTTTGTCTGCTTATTTTTTTTGGCTTTTTAGATGATTTTTATGGTGTTTGGGATAGAGTTCTTATTCTACTTGTCAGAAATAAAAAATGCGTATAAATTTCATTCATTTTTATAAATTTTTGAAAGAATTTTGAAAGTTTTCCTATCGAAAGGAGTTCTTGTGAAACGCTTTTTAACAATGATTTCAATGGTGGGTTTGTTTATGTCTTTTTATGCCTGTCAAGAAAATAAAAATGTCTCAGAAAAAATAAATATCACAGAAAATTCTTTGACTCATGTTGATTTTAATTCAATTGATAAAGTTTTTGCAAGTGTGAGTGATTCAGAAAAAGTGGTGTTTTTACTTCGCCATGGAGAACGCGGAAAAGACTATTCGCCAGCAGGGCTTTTAACAGAAAGGGGCTTGTTGCAATCAAAAGAAGTTGGTGAAAAAATAAAAACAGAAGAAGAGTTTTTTTATGCTTCTTCTGGCATAGCAAGAACTCAACAAACTTGTGAAAATATTGCTCTTGGGCGAGAAGAAAAAAATTATAAACGAGAAACTTGGGATATTTTATCTGGCGATTGGTATGAAAAGAACCCTTCAAAAGTTGAAGAAATAGGGCGCTCTTGGGAACTGGTTTCAAAATGGGCTTATGAAGGGGGCTATGATGAAGCTTTTTATGATTTGAAAACAAGAAGCGAAGAATGGTTGGATTCTTTAAGAGCGCATTTGCCTGATATGAAACGTTTAAATGTTTTGATTTCCCATGATTTCTTTGTTATTGGTATGACAGTTTTTGCAACTGACAAAAAAATAGATTTGCGTCATTGGCAAAATGGCAAATGGATAAACTATTTGGCTGGTATTGCTATTATCGTATCACCAGATGGAAAAATGCGACTTGAACCTGTCAGAGGTTTAGAATCTGGGGTGTTAAAATAAAACGCTCGGTAAAGAGCGTTTTAAAAAGTTAATTCTCACTGTGTTTTTGAAATTTTGAAACAACGTCTGGCACAAGATCCATTACTTTAGACATTACAGAAGAATCTTTAGTGACAGGTAAAATGCGGACATCGCCGTTATGAATAGAAAGGAACGCGACAGGTTCTACGGAAGCGCCACCGCCAGAGGCTGAAGTTTCACCTTTGCCTGTGTGGCCACCAATTCCAAAACCAACAGAAATGCGGTTCACAGGAACAATGGTTGTTTCTCCGGCTTGGATAGGTTTACCAATAACCGTTTCGGCTTGAGTAATAAGCTTGATTTTTTCAAGTAAAGTTTCTGCAAGATTTTCTATAGCCATATTTTTAATATAAAAAACTTTTAAGAAAAGAGAAAAGATTTTTTCTAGAAGTTTTCAATGAAAAATGTAAACCACCTTATTCCCTGTGGTAGAGTTTTTTTGTCTGGTAATTTGGCTCACTGGTGAGGTTTACACCGAGACGTCTGAAAACATCTATATCGACTTGCGACAAAAGAACGCTTGAATGCACTTCACAACCGCGAAGGTTAGCCAATTGTTCCATAGCTATTTTAGCATTATAATCAGTTAATGCGCAAATAGACAATGCTACAAGAACTTCATCAGTATGTAGTCTGGGGTTTGTGTGGCCTAAATGTTTGGTTTTCAAATTCTGGATAGGTTCAATTATCATTGGGGATAAAAGCCTAATATCTGGAAGTTTAGCCAAGTGTTTAAGGGCGTTTAAAAGCATTACAGCAGAAGCCCCAAGTAAAGAGGTTGTTTTTCCCGTAACAATTGTTCCGTCCATAAGTTCAATAGCTACAGCCGGACCGCCAGTTTCTTGAGCTTTTTCAACAGCTGCCGCAGCAACGGGACGGTCTTTTATGCTCACATGAGCTTGTTCCATCAAAAGTTCTAGTTTGTAAACTTGTTCTGGTTCTGCGTTTCCTTTACGAACCTGGCATAAAGCGTGGTAATAACGGCGAATAATTTCTGCTCTTGCTGCCGCACAAACAGCTTCGTCGTCAACAATACAATTACCCACCATGTTTACGCCCATATCTGTCGGAGATTTGTAGGGCGATTCTCCCATAATTTTTTGGAAAATGGTGTTTAAAACAGGGAAAATTTCAACATCACGATTGTAATTGATAGTTGTTTTTCCATAAGCTTCCAAATGGAACGGGTCAATCATATTGACGTCATTCAAATCAGCAGTAGCCGCTTCGTAGGCTAAGTTTACTGGGTGTTTTAATGGAATGTTCCAAATAGGGAATGTTTCAAATTTGGCATAGCCGGCTTTGATACCGCGTTTGTTTTCGTGGTAAAGTTGAGAAAGACAAACAGCCATTTTTCCACTGCCGGGGCCCGGAGCTGTTACGACAACAAGTGGGCGGGTGGTTTCAACATAATCGTTTTTACCATAGCCTTCGTCGCTGACAATAAGTGGAATATTAGAAGGATAGCCTTCAATATGGTAATGTTTATAGACTTTAAGGCCTAATTTTTCAAGTTTTTTCTGGTAAGCGAGTGCTCGGGACTGGCCTTCAAACTGAGTCAGTATAACACTGCTTACATAAATACCATAGCCAGAAAAAGCATCGATAAGGCGCAAAAGATCCATATCGTAAGTAATGCCTAAATCGCCACGAACTTTGTTTTTTTCAATATCTCCAGAGTTGATAGCAATAATAACTTCGGCATCATCTTTTAATTTTTCAAGCATTCTGATTTTGCTATCGGGTTCAAATTTTGGGAGAACACGAGAAGCATGAAAATCATCAAAAATTTTCCCACCAAATTCCAGATAGAGTTTGCCTCCGAATTGAGCAATTCGTTCTTCAATTTTTTCGGATTGCATTTTAATGTATTTGTCGTTATCAAACCCGATCTTTAACATAATAATCCTTGCTTTTGGAAATCTTAAAAACGGACTGCAACCAGTAGTCGCATTTTTCAGACCCTTTGTTTACCAAGTGCAAAGATAAAAATTAATGAATGAACATTTCTTTTTAAAAGAAAAAGAAGAAAAAGTTTTGCGTTTTTTGTTTTTTATACAAGGGAAAGTTTGTTTAAAGTCATTTTTTAAAACATTCTTTTATAATCCTTGACAAGTCTATTATCTTTAAAAAGAACAGTTTTTATTCTCGCAAAACGAGAAACGGAGTGCTTGCAAAAATATCGGAGGTTTTATGGCTCGTATGGAAGTAAATGGAAAATTTTTGGATTTTCCAGAAATTACTGGTTCAGAAAATGAAAAAGCAATTGATATCTCTAAATTGAGATCTGAAAGCGGTTACATCACATTAGACGATTCTTTTGGAAATACAGGGAGTTGTCGTTCTGCAATTACTTACATCGACGGAGCCAATGGAATTCTTCGTTACAGAGGTTATTCCATAGAAGAACTGGCTGAAAAAAGTTCTTTTATTGAAACCGCTTATCTTGTAATTTATGGGCATTTGCCAAATAGAGAAGAATATGATCGTTTTTCTGATTTATTGACTGCTCATGAAATGTTAGATGAAGATTACAGAAAGCATTACGAAGGGTTCCCGCGAAAAGCCCACCCAATGGCTATTCTTTCAGCGATGATAAATACGCTTGGTTGTTATGACCCAGAACATTTTTTAGATGAAGATGTTTCTCATTTTGACATTAATGCAGCAAGGCTTATTTCACAGGTGCGTACGGTTGCTGCTGCGGCTTATCGCATGAGTGTTGGCCAGCCTATGATGTACCCGTCGCCAGATAGGCTTTATGCAAATAACTTTTTGCACATGATGTTTAGCCAACCGTATAAACTTTTTGAAGCGACTCCGGAAGCTACTCAAGCGTTAAATAAATTTTGGATTTTACATGCAGACCATGAGCAGAATTGTTCTACAAGTACAGTTCGTTTAGTGGCTTCAAGTGGTGCCAATATGTATGCAAGTTGTGCCGCGGGGGTTTGCGCTCTTTGGGGTAAACTGCATGGCGGAGCAAACCAAGCTGTTGTAGAAATGCTTTTAAAAATCCAAGAATCCGGGATTAGTGTAAAGGATTTTGTTGACAAAGTCAAGCGTAAAGAGCCTGGTTTAAAATTAATGGGCTTTGGGCATAGAGTCTATAAAAATTTTGATCCTCGTTCAAAAATTTTACAAAAAGCACTCCAGAAAATGTTAAAAGTTTCTGGCAAAACAGACCCACTTTTAGACATAGCTCAGGAACTAGAAGAATGTGCTTTGCGGGACGAATATTTTATTGAAAGAAAATTGTACCCGAATGTGGACTTTTATTCTGGATTAATTCTCAGAAATATCGGAATCCCATTAAATATGTTCACGGTAATGTTTGCTATAGGGCGTATGCCTGGCTGGATTGCTCATTGGAAAGAAATTTCTGAAAATCCAAAGCAACGCATTTATCGCCCAAGACAAATTTATACAGGAGAAAATTTGCGTTCTTATATTCCTTTAGACGAGCGTTAATTGCTATTTTAAGGCAATATGGCGACATTTGATTTTAAACAAATAAAGGCAAAAGCAGATTCTCTGAAAGGAGAATACCATAATTTTCGTTCTAAAATACGAAATCTTAAAAAATGGCAAAAAATACTTTTGCTTGTGATTGCCATTTTTGTGCCTGCAGGCATTGCAATAGCCTCTTTGATTGTTTTAAAAATGAAGGCAAAAAGGCAATGAAAAATTTGCTCTCTGAAAGATTACCTAAGGATTTGTCGCCAAGTCCTTTTTTTAAAAAGTTAGAAGAACTAAAAAGAGCTGACTCGTTTTTAGATTTAACGGTAAGTTCGCCTATAAAAGTAGGGATTTGCCCTGATTTAAAAACGGCGGTAATTTGTTCTGAAAAAGAATGGGATACATGGAATCCAGAAGCAGCTGGTTGGAATTCAGCACGTGAAGCGGTGATGAAGTATTATAAAAATCGCGCTGGAGATTTTTCAACAGACAGAATTTTATTAACAAGTAGTACAAGTGAAGCGTATTCCATTTTGTTTAAAACCTTTTGTAACCCTGGAGATGTCATATTAACGCCTGTTCCGGGGTATCCGCTTTTAGATACTTTGGCAATGTTAGAACAATTATCCTGTTACCCCTATTTTTTAAAGCAATCAAAAGAAAATAATTTTGTCATTGATACGGATTCTTTGCTTTCAGCACCAGAAAATGCAAAAATTTTATTGCTTATTTCTCCGCATAACCCGACAGGACATTGTGTTTCAGAAAAAGAATGGCAAGAAATAATCGCTTTTTGTAAAGAGCGAAATTTGATTCTTGTGGTAGATGAAGTCTTTGGCGATTACATTTTTAATTCTAGTATTAAACGTTCTTTCCTTTTTGAAAATTCTGATGTTCCAGTATTTTGGTTAAATGGTTTAAGCAAAACAGTGGGCTCGCCAGAAGTAAAATTAGGCTGGATAGCTTATAACACTCATGCAGAAACTCATAAAATCCGAGACGCAATGGAATATGTTGCCGACGCTTATTTAAGTGTTTCTTCTATGGCGCAGGCTCTTTCTATTCCCTTACTTCAAGATTCTTTAGATTACGAAGGTCAGGTGATGCTTCGCTTAAATGAAAATCTTGATTTTTTAACCAAGGAATTTCCGCCGGAAATTTTTCCGCAAGTTTCAGGTGGGTGGTATGCCGCTCTCCATTTTAATCTAGATGATGAAAAATTCACCTTAGATTTACTTGAAAAAGAACGTGTTCTTGTGCAACCAGGATTTTTCTTTGATTTTGAAGAAGATGGTTGGATTGTGGTATCTCTTTTACAAGAGCCTTCTTTATTTAAAGAAGGTGTAGAAAAGATAAAGGGAATGGTTGGGGAGTTTTAGTTTTGAGTAAATTTGATTCAATGTTATTGAAAAAGAAGTAACTCGCCGGCATAGCCGGCGAGTTACTTCTTTTTCTTTGAATTTTCAAGTTAGGTTTTTATAACAGTGTCTTTTGCAAGAACTACAATTCCAGATTCTGTTACGTGGAACAGCTTTTTATCGCGTTCTAAATCGTAGCCGATTTGGAAACCAGCTGGAATGTGAAGGCCTTTTTCAATAATGGCGCGTCGAATTTTAGCACCTGGCCCGATTGTGACATTAGGGAACAAAATGGATTCCTCTACAAGAGCTTCCTTTTGAATGGAAACCGCTGGGCTTAAAACGCTTTTGACAACGGTAGCCCCACAAATTACACAACCTGCAGAAACAATGGAATCAATGGCTGCTCCCTGATGGCTTTCACCTTCTGAGGCAACGAAACGTGCAGGAGGCTGGTTCCAATTGAATGTGCGGATTGGCCAGTAATTATTGTACAAATCAAATGGCGGATTTTCGGCACAAAGGTCCATATTTGCTTCAAAGAAAGCATCAAGTGTACCAACATCTTTCCAGTAGCCTTTAGTGCTTGCTTGTTCACCGCGGACAATGTTTGTGTTAAAATCATAAACATAAACAGGGTATTCCGGGTAAAGCGCAGGGATAATGTGTTTACCAAAATCGGTAGCACCATTGGTAGCGCCTTTTAAAAGTTCACGTACCAAGAATTTACTTGTGAAAATATAATTTCCCATGCTTGCAAGGCACCAACCTGGGCGACCAGGCATTTCTTTTGGATTTTTAGGTTTTTCTTCAAAACCAATCATGCGGTTGTCGGCATCCACTTCAATAATACCGAATTCGCTTGCTTCTGAAACTGGAACAGGGATTGCAGCAATAGTTAAGAGAGCCGCACGACTCAAGTGGAAGTCAATCATTTGATTGATATCCATTTTATAAATGTGGTCGCCACCAAAAATAGCGACGAGATCTGGGCGTTCATCGGTAATCAGGTTGATATTCTGGAAAATAGCATCTGCTGTTCCGCGATACCAGTCATCACCGGTGCGCATCTGAGCAGGAACAAGATCCACATACTGGTCAAGGCTTGCGTT
This sequence comes from Fibrobacteraceae bacterium, assembly GCA_045629945.1. Lineage (GTDB taxonomy): Bacteria > Fibrobacterota > Fibrobacteria > Fibrobacterales > Fibrobacteraceae > UBA1765. The sequence goes on along the minus strand of JAZQSE010000006.1, from coordinate 10,373 downwards.
TAAATTCCAGGCAGCAGAAATATGCTTGTTTAAAGAATCTGACTTAAATTGGGTAAGGACTTTAACTTTAAAAATGCCTGAGTTTATAAAATTGTTTAAAACAAAGTCTATAATACGATAAGTGCCACCAAAGTGAACGGCCGGCTTAGCTCTGTCTCTAGTGAGAGGTTGTAAGCGGCTTCCTTGCCCGCCTGCCATAATCATACACAAAACGTTTTTCTGGTGTTCCCGATAGGACCAACTCATAAGGACCTCAATTAAAAAGTGTTCTTGCCTAATTTACCTTTATTTTAGGAAAAAAGGCAGATTTTTATTAAAAAGAAAAAAATATTTTTATTTCTCGGAATCTTTAAAACACCATAAAAAAGCGTTTTTTTCTTTATTACGTTGTATCTAATAGACAATATTTTTTTAAATTTCAAACGTTCGAAATTATTCGAAGTGAACACTTAAACCTTTTGAAGGAGATGAAATGTCCCTGACAAAACACGCAAAGCTCAATGCCTGGATTGAAGAAATCAAGGCTATGGTAGAGCCAAAGGATGTCGTTCTTTGTGACGGTTCCCAAGCTCAATATGACAAGCTCATGGCCGAACAGGTCGAATGTGGCATGGCTACAAAATTGAATCAGGAAAAACTTCCTGGCTGTTATCTTTTCCGTTCTGATGCATCTGACGTTGCTCGCGTAGAAGGCCGTACTTTTATTTCTTCTGTAAACGAAGAAGATGCTGGTCCTACAAACAACTGGCGTGCACCTGCTGAACTCAAAGAAGAAATGAAGGCTCTTTATAAGGGTTGTATGCATGGCCGTACCATGTACGTTATTCCTTTCTCCATGGGTCCAGTTGGTTCTGACATTGCAAAAATCGGTGTAGAAATCACTGATTCTGCATACGTTGTTCTCAACATGATGATTATGACTCGCGTTGGCAATAAGGTTTTGGACGTTCTCGGCGAAGACGGTGAATTCATTCCTTGCTTGCACTCTGTTGGTAAGCCACTTGAAAATGGCGAATCTGACAATGGTGTATGGCCTTGCGCTCCAATTGAAAAGAAATACATCACTCAGTTCCCAGAAGAAAAGACAATTTGGTCCTATGGTTCTGGTTACGGTGGAAACGCTCTTCTCGGTAAGAAGTGCTTTGCTCTCCGTATTGCAACCACTCTTGCTCGTAACGAAGGCTGGCTCGCTGAACACATGCTCATTTTGAAGATTACTTCACCAGAAGGTGTTGTAAAGCATGTTTGCGCAGCATTCCCATCTGCTTGCGGTAAAACAAACCTCGCTATGCTTATCCCAACTATCCCAGGTTGGAAAGTTGAAACCATCGGTGACGATATCGCATGGATGAAGCCTGGTAAGGATGGTCGTCTCTATGCTATCAACCCAGAAGCTGGTTTCTTTGGCGTTGCTCCTGGTACAAACTACAAGACAAACGCTAACGCTATGTATTCTGCTTCTAAGAATACCATTTTCACAAACGTTGCTCTCGAAGCTGACGGCACTGTTTGGTGGGAAGGTATGGATGACGCTCCTAAGGGTGAACTCATCGATTGGAAGGGTAATCCTTGGACATATCCAGAAAATGGCAAGAGCGAAAAGGGTAAAGAAGCTGCTCACCCAAATAGCCGCTTCACAGCTCCAGCTGCTAACTGCCCAGCTATTGCTCCTGATTGGGAAGATCCAAATGGTGTTCCAGTTGACGCAATCCTCTTCGGTGGCCGTCGTCCAAGCACCGTTCCTCTCATTCACCAGTCCTTGAATTGGAACCACGGTGTATTCATGGGTTCTATCGTTGGTTCTGAAGTAACAGCTGCTGTTATTTCTGACCAAGTTGGTCAAATCCGTCGTGACCCATTTGCTATGCTTCCATTCTGCGGTTACCACATGGGTGACTACTTCGCACATTGGATCAAGATGGGTCAAGCAAACCCAGACAAGATGCCTAAGATCTTCTTCGTGAACTGGTTCCGTAAGACTAAGGAAGGCAAGTGGTTGTGGCCAGGTTACGGTGACAACTCTCGCGTCTTGAAGTGGATTTGCGAACGTTGCGATGGTCAAGGTAAGGCTGTTGAAACACCAATTGGTTACATGCCAACTGTTGACGCTATTGATCGTCCTGCAGATGTTTCTGAAGAAGACATGAAGGAACTCTTGAGCGTTGACGTTGAAGGCTGGAAGGCTGAACTCAAGGATGTGAAGGAAAATCACTATCCTAAGTTTGGTGCTAAGTTGCCAAAGGAACTTTCTGAAATCATCGATATGATTCAGGCTCGTTTGAACGCTTAGTTCATAACAGTTCTTTTAAAAGGCTCCCCTCGGGGAGCCTTTTGCTTTTGTCTATTGAAAACACCAGCGAGATTTAGATGGCTTGTAAGATTAAAAGATGCTGGTTGTTATGTGTGGCGTTGAAGCCCTTTAATATTGTAGGCTACGCTAGTATATAAAGGTATATAAAGCCCCGCCGGCGAAAGCCGGCGGGGAACTTTTTGGCATAAATTCCCGTACTATTGCATTTTATGCTTTTGTGATTTTTGGAAGTCGGTTACTTTTACTCGCATTTATTTTGAATACCAGGGCTTGGCTCTGCTAAGCACCAGGCACTACCAGATTCCTTGTCCTTCCATTTATTTAAAATCAATTGAGTAGAAACCGCCGATTTAACGGGAATAAAATCTGTACTCAAAGAATCTTTTTGCCCATAAAACAAAGAATCAATAGTTACGCCATCGCATTGTAACACAATACTTTGTTTCGTATTAGTCAAAGACGGCCATTTGGTAAGCGTATGCAAATCAACACCTATAGCACTATCTGCCCCAATAGCTTTATAAGAATTAGGGGGCAAAATAATGCCATCAGGAATACTAGCGCTTTTAGGCGTTCCACCAAAAAGCACGCAATTTTTTAGCACCAAAGAATCATTTGTTCCATTATAAAATTCAACAAATTCAAAATCGGTCCCTGTTTGTTCTGGAATCGGTAAAATTTCAGAAATCAAAATTTCACGAACTTCTGGAGTGCGCTTGTGTCCTTTTGGCAAACTGGCTTGAATCAATAGGGTTTGGAGTAAATCCGTTACAAAAGTAACAGAAAGAGTCCCTTTGAGAGATTCTAGTTCCCATTCTTGGACAGCATTTTCCAAATTAAGCACAAGTGTATCTTCAGCCATAAAAATACACTCGCCATCAGAATCAAAAAGTTTCAATAAAACGTTATAAGTCTTATCAAGAGGCAAAGCGTCCGTTGCGAATTTTCCATAAGGAAGTTCGATTTTCATATCGTAAGCATAAGTTGTATCATTTGTTTTAAGCTCAAGCGTACCACTTTCAATTTTAGCAGGATTATTCAAACCAAGCGGCAGAGAAACATCGACAAAACCAAACAAAGCTTTTAAAGGAATCTGCAGAAAATTCTTTTGCCCGCTTTCGATTTCAATTTCGCTTTCGCCTTTTTGCATAAGCATTCCATTAGCATAAAGGTTTGCGTAAAACTTCCAGAGGGCAGGAAATAATTCCAATTCAAGCGCCTTTTCGGGTTCTTGAATTTGCAAATGAATCGTATCAGCCCCTTCGCCATGCAAAACTAAACTATCAAAGCGAGAAGTTTCAGTATATTGCATCGCAAGTTGTAAAGTCGTTTTCTCTCCATTACTACTTAAAACGTCCCCCTCGTTTTGCGAAGAGCACGCCAGCAGAGAAAAAAGAATCAAAAAAAGAATAAGAGATTTCATAGATTTTCCTTTGTTTAAGTGAAAGAGCCTTTTTTGAGCTCTCTATTTGTATAAACGCTTAAGCAAAGGATTTTGAACACAAAAAAACGCAAAAAATACTTTACAAAAAAAGGAAAGGTGATTTCAAAAACATTCGTTTTTGAAATCGTCGACAAACCTTCAATATTCTTATTTACGTTTTTTCAAATTTTCAGCGCGAAGCTTTTGGATTTCTCTTTCCATAAGACGCTTTTCAACAGGGTAGAAATTGTCATTAGAAAGAATCGCTTCTTTATAAATCACAAAAGCCAGTTCAGGTTCTTCTGCAAGTAAAGAAATAAGAATAGCATTTCTCAAGAAGAAATCATCCATTTCTTTGATTTCATAAACTTCATAGAATTCTGCAAGTTGTAAAGCTGCTTTTGGCCAATCTTTCTGCCTTGCACTTTCTGTAATCCCAAATTCCATCTGGAAGGATTTCGGGAAAAATTCTTTACTATAAAGTTCAAGCATTTTCTGGTAAACAGCATTTTCAGCACGCAATTCAAGAGGAATATCTCGGACCCATTCAATATAATCTATACGGAACGCCAGCCATTCTTTTGAAGAATCAGTAATAGCTTCGGTTCTTGTATCCAGATAATGCAAAAGAGAATTTTCAACATAAGGCGTTTTTTTGCTAGCCAAAGCTTTTACTTTAGCCGGGCGACGTTTTTCAAATTCATCTTTATCAAGATATTCTTGCCAACAAACTTCGCAACTATCAAAAATTTCCACAATGTGAGCATCCGAATTGACAAAACGGGCTTCTTCTGCTTTGTTATCGACAATAGGCGTAAATGTGCTATTAGGCGCAATGCCTTCTAACAAAGAACTGACCATTTCTGAAGTAAATAAGAAATTCGCTTCGCCAAAGAATTCCGGAGAACGCTTGATAGTTTCAAATTCTTTTATAAGTAAAGAATCTTTATAAAACCTTTCAATGCCTTCCTGGTAAACAGGCATGTCACTTGCTATAATAATAATGTCAGGCTCTTCAGGTGCTTTATAAAGCGAAACATGCGGGAACACAACATCAAGAGCTTTCAAAATATGCAAGAAAAGCAAATCGTTAAATTCGTAAGTCTGAATCCATTGCACCCAAAGGCCGCCTGGTTTTAAATAACGGCGCATTTTGCTATAAAATTCATGGCTGAAAAGACTGGCCACGCCGCTAACCCATGGGTTAGAAGGAACGCTTATTATCAAGTCATATTTTGTTTTACGCGTGTGGAAAAATGTCCCGGCATCATCAATATGAATTTCAATTCTCGGGTCGTCGTAACCGCGGTAATTCCAGGGTAAAAATCCTTTGGCTAAATCCATCATTTCTTCTTCGATTTCAACACAATCCAAATGTTTTAAAAGAGGGTCTGCTAATAAATAATGGGCGCCCATTCCACTACCAAAACCCACCATAGCTGCGTCATAAGGTTTTGTTTTTACAGCCATTGGCATAAAGGCGGTTGCGGCTTGTGTGAGTTCGTCTCCAGAAATAGGGGAGTTTCTGTCTTTACTCATACTAGCATCAGCTTTGCCGTTTGTTTTTACGTAATAATGAACTTTAGATTCGTGAAAACTGATTGTCGCCGTTTTTCCATCGCGGATAATGATTTTTTCGTCAGGGTGTAAATTTTTATAGGCTCTGAATGCACCAGAAGTAATTAAAGACGGGTCAAATTTAATGAATAAAGCAGGCAAAATCATTAAAATCGTAACCACATAGAATGGAACACTTCGGCGGAATTTTTTGCGATAAATAACAAGCAAGAAAAAGCCTATTGCAAAATCAGCTAAAGCGGCTAATACCAAAGCGCCTTTAAGTTGGAGAAGTGGTAAAAGTAAAAGACCGCCACCGGCAGAACCGACAATAGAACCAAGAGTGTTCCAACCATAGACTTTACCAATAGGCGCTTCTGATTTAAAGGCTCTTGTAAGAATCAATGTGATAATAGGCAAAGTCATTCCAGCAAAGAAACTTGTCGGAATCATCCAGAGCATAGATAACAAGTATTTGAAAACGCTCCACCAGACATAACCACTTGCCGTTGTATTAAAAATCTGGTTGGCTTCATTCATCATTGCCCAGAATGGTTCGTGGAAATAAAGCGTGCAAAGAGCAAAAAGCGCCATAAAAATTTGAGCAAACGCAAGTACAATGAGTGAATCTTTTTTCAAAAATTTTCCGCTGACAAGGCTACCTAGTGAAAGCCCTAGAATAAAAGCAGAAAGCATCTGGTCGAAACTATGGCTAGAAGAACCCATCAAAAGACTAAGCAAACGAATCCAGACAATTTCGTAAATAAATGAGGTCATGCCAGTAATGGCAGCAATCCAGAGCCAGGCTGTTTTAGGTGGCATTGCAGAATTTTTAGCTGGCGCTTCGTTTTCTTCTGGTGTTATAGAATCTGAAGTTTCTTCATTATGAACTGGTGAAGAGGAAAGCCCGATAAATGTAAAAGCGCCAGCGAGTAAAAAGTTTATAGAAGCCGCGATACAAAGTGTTGTATGGTTTCCAAAAGTAGGGATAAGTAAATAGCTTGTTACTAAAATGCCTATAGCACTACCAAAACTATTGGTAAAATAAAGTCTAGGTAAAGAAATTTCTGTTCCGCTTTTTCTCAATAAACCAGCGGCGATAAATGGAAAAGTCATACCGACTGCAATAGCTACAGGGAGAGTGCTTGCTGTGGCAAGAATCACTTTACAAATTTCTGCTCCACGGGTAGAAAGTGAAGCCGTTAATTCAGAATCAAAAAAGAATCCTGTGAGAGCATTGTATAAAGGGTGGTAAAAAACGCCCCCAAGCCCGATTAACAACTCTGTAATGGCATACCCTAAAAGAGGCCGTTTGATTTTCATGACAATTTTACCGGCTAGGAAACTGCCAATAGCAAGCCCGCCCATGTAAATACAAAGTGTTAAAACCTGACCATAACTTGAGTGCCCAAGGAAAAGTTTTAAGTATCTTGCCCAGGAACCTTCGTAGATAAGTCCAGAAAATCCAGATAAGGCGAAAAGAATGTAAATAAGAATATTCATATAACCTCAATTAGCTTACAGGAGAAAAATAAATTTTTATGTTTGGGATAGTCTTTTTTTTTCAAGGATTTTATAATGAGTAAGAACTACAAAATAGCGATTCTTCCTGGTGATGGTATCGGGCCAGAAGTAATGAAAGAAGCTGTTCGTGTTTTAGATACAGTTGCTGACCGTTTTGGATTTAAAGTTGAAGGTGAATGGGCTGATGTCGGTGGGGCTGCTTATGACAATCACGGGACTCCACTTCCAGAAAGTACATTAAAACTTGGTGAAGCTTCTGACGCCATTCTCTTTGGCTCTGTTGGTGGGCCTAAATGGGAACATTTGCCTCCTAATTTACAACCAGAACGCGGAGCATTACTTCCACTTCGCAAACATTTTAAATTGTTCTGTAATCTGCGCCCGGCACGCGTTTATAAAGAACTTGCTTCTGCTTGCCCATTGCGTTCTGACATTGTGGGCGATGGATTTAATATCCTCTGCGTTCGTGAATTAACTGGCGACGTTTACTTTGGTCAGCCAAAAGGCCGTGAAGGCACTGGTAAAGATGAAATTGGTTTTGATACCATGAAATACAGCCGTTATGAAGTCGAACGCATTGCAAAATTTGCTTTTGATGCGGCTATGCTCCGTAACAAAAAAGTGGCTAGCATTGATAAAGCAAACGTTTTGACAACAAGTGTTCTTTGGCGCGAAGTCGTTAAGGAAGTCGCTGCAAATTATCCAGAAGTTGAACTTGAACATTTATATGTTGATAATGCGGCTATGCAACTTTTGCGTCGTCCAAGAGATTTTGATGTAATGCTTTGTCCTAATCTTTTTGGTGATATTTTAACTGATGAATGCGCAATGCTTACAGGTTCTATGGGCTTGTTGCCTTCGGCTTCTATTGCAGAAGGTTCTTTTGGTCTTTATGAACCAGCTGGTGGTTCTGCTCCAGATATTGCAGGCAAAGGCATTGCAAACCCACTTGCTCAAGTTCTTTCAACCGCTTTAATGCTTCGCTATACATTCAAAGAAGAAGAAGCCGCTTGTGCTATTGAAAAGGCTTGTGAAAAAGTAATTGCTCAAGGTATCCGTACTGGAGAAATCTGGACTGAAGGTTGCACTAAGGTCGGAACTGTCGGTATGGGTGATGCTATCATTGCTGCACTAGATTAATTCTTTTCTGAAATTTGTAAAAGCCTTGTTTTTCAGATTCTGAAAGCAAGGCTTTACTTATAAAACAGAATTTTTTTTTGATTTACGAAAGAGTGATTTTTTTCTATTCTTGATTCTGTGAAAAGAAAAAGTTTAATTTTCCCTTTTTTATTTCTTTTTTTTGCACAAATTGCTTTAGCTGGACTTTCTCCGGAAGCTCCACAAGAATTGCATTGGCGCGACCAACAATTTGAATACAGAAAAGAAGACCCTTCTGATTCATTAAACCGTTTTTCAGTTCCAAAATTCGTAGGGGTTGCTTCAACGACTCTTTTGGCTTATGGGGCGGCCTATTGGCTTATTTTAGACAAAGGCTGGTGGGACGAAGGCAAAACAGATTTTCATTTTGAAAATGATTTTTATTACGCAAAAAATTTAGACAAATTAGGACATTTTGCGTCGGGCGTTTTAATGGGAGAATTTTTTTATGAAGGTTACCATTGGGCAGGTGTAAGTGAACGGAATGCTTATCTTTTTGCAGGGAGCTCTGCTTTTTTAACGCACGTAGCGATAGATATTAAAGATGGTTATTCACCTGAATGGGGCTTTTCTGTATTTGATGTTTTTTTTGGTACTTTAGGTGGCTTTTACCCAATGGCAAAACGTTATGTTCCACTTTTTAAATATTTTGATTTAAAATGGAGTTATTGGATAAACTCAAAAGCTTATTATCGCACTTCAGATACAGGAATCTTTACAGATGATTATGTGAACCAAACTTTCTGGCTTTCGTTAAAGGTTTATCGCATGCTTCCTGTAAAAGCAAGAGCGTATTACCCAGAATGGCTTGCATTTGCATTTGGCTTAAGTATTGATGAAGGCCGTTTCACGCATAGTAAAAATGGTGGTTTTAAAAAGGGCCATTATGAAATTTATTTTGCTTTAGATTATGATTTAGAAGCATTTAAGCCCCATTCTCGATTGGCAAGAACTTTAGTCAAATCTTTGAATTATTTTAAATTGCCTGCTCCGACATTACAACTTTATCCAGATTTTAAAATCCACTGGATTTACCCAATAAAGTTTTAGATTAATCTTTTAATATAGTGAAAATCCTTTTACAATAAAGCAAAGAGTTTTTATCTTTTAGCTGTAATTTTTTGGAGGTTTTATGTCTTTTTCAAAAGAAGCTGAATTGAATTTTAGCAACTTGCAAGTGAACGAATATCCTGGTCGTGGGATTGTTATTGGCACAAGTCCATGCGGTAAATATCTGGCTCAAGTTTATTGGATTATGGGGCGTAGCGAAAATAGCCGTAATCGCATTTTTGTGTTAGAAGATTCGGGCTTTTTAAAAACTCAGGCATTTGATGAAAGCAAATGCAGCGACCCGCATTTAATTATTTATTACCCAGCAAGACACTTGTCAGGAATTCATATTATAACAAATGGCGACCAGACCGATACAATTTATGAAGGCTTACAAAATGGCCTTTCATTTGAATCTTCTTTAGCAACACGTGAATACGAAGACGATGCTCCTAATTTTACACCTAGAATTTCAGGCATTGTTTATAAAGATTCTGAAGAAGCTTTGTATAAACTTTCCATTTTAAAGAGCCGTTCTAATTCAGAAGAAGCTGGCTGTATGCGATTTACTTATGCTTACGAAAAAGCATTGCCGGGCTTTGGACATTTTATTTCAACTTATCAGGGGAATGGAAACCCTATTCCAAGTTTTAATGGCGAACCGCAGCTTATGCCAATAGAAGAAACTCCAGAAGCAACACTTGAAAAGTACTGGAATGCTTTAAATAGTGACAATAAAGTTTCAATGCTTGTAAAGTGGATTGATTTAGAAACGTTTGAAGCAAAAACTTTGGTTTGTAATAAATTAGCTCCATGAATATTGAAGAATTTACAGATCCAAGAGATGGAAGAACGTATTCAATCGTAATGATTGGAGATACTTTGTGGATGGCTGAAAATTTGAATTATGCTTGTCTAGGTTCTTTCTCTTATGAAAATTCTAATCAAAATAGGAACCAATACGGATTGCTTTATACCTATGAAGCGGCTTTAAAAGCCCTCCCGAAAGGTTGGCGACTTCCTACAAAAAAAGATTGGGAAGAACTTTTTAAAAATGCTGGCGGTGATGATGCCGGATTATTATTAAAAGGGGAATCCTTAGGTTTTAAAGCCTTGCTTTCAGGGTATAGAAATTCTGATGGGGTTTTTAAAGACCTTTCTGATAAGGCTTATTTTTGGTCTGCTGAACATTTTGGCTCTTTAGCAGAATATGTTGGCTTATTAAAAATTTCTGATTCACCACTTCGCTTGTTTGAATCTGTCCATGCCGCTTGTTCTCTTCGAGCTGTATTTGATGCTTAAAAAAATCCCCGCAGGCTTTGCCAAGTCGGATCGTAGCCATGTCGTTCT
>JAZQSE010000005.1:0-71780 GCA_045629945.1 Fibrobacteraceae bacterium | reverse complement strand
TTTAGAAGAAATTTTGGTATATTTACGAGAAACCCTACCACAACAAGAAAAGGAAACCATTATGGACTCTTTAGAAGTTTTAGAAAACAAAGGCTACACTTCTATCGCTGAAGCCGAACGTGAAGAATGGTTCCTTGAAGGAGAAGCTAAAGGCTTTTTGGATGGTGCTTTCGATAAAGCCCGTGAAATGGCAAAAGCGATGCTTGTAGAAGGAATTCCTATTGATAAAATCAGGATTATTTCTGGATTATCTGAAGAGGAAATTCTAGAGTTATAAGTTTTAATTTGATTTTATCTCCTGCTGAAGCAGGAGTTTTTTGATGTCTTTGATTGCAGGGACTTGTCGACAAGTTAGAGATAGCCGCGTCGTCTTAAAAGACTCCTCCCCATGACAAGTCAGACTGCGTTTGACATGACAACTTGTTATTAGATGGCTTCATTTCATTCGCCATGACAACCCTGAACTTGTCATTGCGATGGAGTGAAAAGATTTTTCCGCGAAGCCTAAATGTGAGCCTGCCACGAGCCACATTTGTGGCGTGGTGGAAGCAATCTCTTTGCAAGCAACACTTGTTTTTGGATTACTTCGCTACGCTCGTAATGACAAAAGCCAAGATCGCCACACTGCGTTCGCGATGACAACTTGCTAACAGATGACCCCGAGGCACAAGGCCTCTCGCCATGACAAGTCAGAATGCGTTTGACATGAGAGCAATTGCATTAGCGACTTTAGCCCGAATGGGGTCGGACTCGGGGCTTGCCACGAGGCTGAACGGACGAGTGCCGAACTAGTTATAAAGACGTTTGATTCAAAGGCACGAGATAACGCTAAAGGCGCGGCGGCGTTAGCCGAAATGCCCTTTCCTTTTTGGGGCTTTTATGAGTTTAAATTTGAATGAGATTTTTTTGATATATTTTAATTTCTTATGGACAAGGTTATCCTGAACAAATTGCAGAAATGGTTTTGTGAGAATGCGGAAAGTCTCCCGTGGAGGCCGCGTTTGTTGGAAAAGAAGCGTGACCCTTATGCGGTTTGGATTAGCGAAACGATGCTTCAACAGACGCAAGTGGCGACGGTGAAGGATTACTTTGTGCGATGGATGAAACGATTTCCTGATTTGAATTCTTTGGCTAAAGCAAACGAGGCTGAGGTTTTTAAGTTTTGGCAAGGTTTGGGCTATTATAATCGTGCCAAAAATATTCTTAAAACGGCTAAGATTGTTGCGCCACAAATGCCAGATTCTCGTGAAGAATTAGAGGCTTTGCCTGGTATTGGGGCTTATACGGCGGGCGCTATTTTGAGCCTAGCTTTTCATAAGAATGAAGCGATTTTAGATGGGAATTTGATTCGGATTTTTTCGCGTTTTTATGCGTTTGATTTTTTGCCTGATTCTGCAATTCATAAAGAGATTTATTGGGATAAAGCAAGGCTTGTGGCTTGTGGAGAAAAGGCGTTTCTTAAAAATGAAGCGTTGATGGAACTTGGGAGAAATGTTTGTAAAGCCAAAAATTCTGCGTGTGAAAAATGCCCGCTTAAGAGTAAATGTTTGGCTTTTCAGAATAATTTAATAGAGAATTTTCCGCCGAAAAGAGAGAGAGCTTATAAGCCTTGGTATGGCGTTATTTTTGTGGCCAAATCTGCTGATGAGAAATTTTTTATTACAGAGAATTCGGAGTTCTTTTTAAAGAATCAAAAAGTTTTTCCTCATTTTCCGATTGGACAAACTGAAGCGAGAGGTATTCCTGCGAAAGTAGAAACATTTTTGAATGATTTAGAAATTGCTGATTTCTTTTATGGGAAAGATATAAACCATTCTATTACGCATTATAAAATTTCTATGCGAACACTTTTTTTGAATGTTTCTCAGAATGCTCCGACAAATAGTTCTTGGATTTCTAAGAAGGAACTTAAAGATTTACCTTCTAGCCTTTGCAAGAAAGTTTTAAATGCATTGAAAATTTAATAGGCTACTTTTTCCCGAAAAGGAATTCAAACGAAAGGGAGACACCAGAACGTAACCAGAAATCAGTGTCGTTTTTATTTTTTATATGGTCATGGTTTTCTACATAACGCATGCCACCGCCAAGATAAATATTTAAGAATGAAAATATTTGTCTGTTGTAAAGAAGATTCATGAGCCATTGTGTTTCAACAATTCCAGAAAGAACTTCGTCTGCTTCCATTGCTGATTCATAAGAATCATAAAGTTCTTTGTCGCCTTGTTGTAAATAAGCTAGTTCTAATTCGATAAGATTTAAACCATATTGCCAAGATGCTGTAAACCATAAATCTAAAGCATCCGGGCCTCGACGATAGCCAATTGGATAATCGACATAGTACATGTCGGCAAAATCTTTGTCTGATTGGTCGCGGTAATTGCTACGATACATTTGCCTGCTTGTATAAGCGAGTAAAGGTAAACGCCCATGATTGTAAACAGGGTCTGTTAAGACGACATCAAATTGATATTTAAATGTACCAATCCGAGCGGTTTCTATTGTTTGAGAATAACCAACCATGTAACTTAACATCATTCTGTTTGACGCGCCACCTTTTTCGCCAACAGGACTTTTTAAATCTTCAATGTTAATTTGTCCGTAAAATTCAGAGCCTTTGGCTGGCCTTGCTCCTATTTCAAATGTTGTGCTTGCTTTGGTGTAGCCACCTGCAAAATTGTTATGCAAGAACATAAATGGATTAAACGAACGGAATTCTAAAGCTTTTCCTCCAATCATGCTCATTTCTGTTAAAGAGAACCAAAGGAAATCTAAATCTATTCCCATTTTATGATAAACTAGATTCTTGTAATTTTCATCATAGACTCTGTCTCGTTGATTGCTGGCTTGTTTATTTTTGTCCGGGCATTTTTGTGCAAAAGCTTCTGTACCTGGTTTTGGACAACCAGTTGTTTTATCTATGACATCACCGTGTAGCCAGGCGTTTAAAGAAATCAACATAAAATCATAACGGAAAATTGAAGGAGAAAATTTCCACCAAATGGCATCATGATGCGGAGCTCCACCTATAGTCAGTGTATTTTCTGATGGCCCGACTTCTGGCTTAAAACGACCGACTTGAATAAAACCAAGTTTGTTGTCTAAACGAGCATAGGCTTTTGTCGGAACATTTATGTCTAATTCAGAAGGCTTTATGGTAAAATTGGTTTTTAAATCAGAATCATACCACGCTTCTAAATCTTTTCGCAGAGGAGCTTCTATCCACATAGAAAAATTTTTATACCCAGCCCCAAAAGTTAGCGCAAAAAATGGCGAAATAGATTCTTCATAATTACGAGCCGTTTCTAAAGGAATTTGTAGCGCTCGCCAGTTACTGCCAAAACGGTCTATTGTGTCAGCTGCAAAGTAACTAGCCGTCGGCCCGCCATTAAAACCTAAGTTTAAATCGGTGCGCAAGGAGAAAAATCCATCTCTTGCAAAAAGAGTGGATACAAGGAACACAAAAACAAATAATGCCCCATTCTTTTTCATAACATTCCAATGTAGAAAATAGATTCCTTTAACCCAATGTTTATTTTCGTTTTGCTAACTTTATAAGGAGTTTTTTTACAACCCTTTTTAATAGATTATGCTTTTTCAATGGCTTTATCATTTTACTGGCTTAGATTTGTTTGACGGTCGTCTTTTCCGAGCAGGTATTGCAATGCTTTTATCTGCAGGACTTGTGTTTTTTTTAATGCCTAAATACATTCGCTTACTCCAGCGATTGGATGCTACTTCTGATTTTGATAAAAGTGGTGGCGTTAAATCCCCACCAATTATGGGTGGCGCTTTACTAGTTATCATTGTAGAAATCGTTTCTATTCTTGTCTGCCAAATGAATGGTTACACTATTTCTACACTGATGGTTCTTTTTCTTTTTTCTGCTGTCGGTGCTGTAGATGATATTGCAAAAGTCAGAGCAAAGCGTCTTGTTGCTCTTGGTAAATTAAAAGCGGCCGATTACATGGATAAAGCTGATGGTATTTCAAGTTCTCTTCGCTTAGGGCTTTACTTTTTAATCAGTTTTATTGTCGCTATTTTTTGCTACAAGTTTATCCCTGAATTAAAAGGTGATTTAACAGTTCCATTTTTTCCAATTTCTGTATTCCAAATACATTTACCTAACTGGGCTTTTATTGGCTTTATGACTTTTGTTATTGCAGCAACTGCCAATGGTACAAACTTTACTGATGGACTAGACAGCCTTGTTTCTGTTCCAATCATTACAAGTATGATTTTCGTTGGGGCTGTTGCCTACATTGGCGGAAACTTTATTTTTAGTTCTTACTTACATGTTCCATTTTTACCTGGCTGCGATGAACTTTTCCCACTTGCAATGAGTATTGCAGGAGCTTTACTTGCTTACTTGTGGTTTAATAGTCCGCCAGCAGAAATTTATATGGGAGACTCAGGCTCTGTTGGTTTTGGGGCTGCTATTGGGATTATGTTTATTTTAGTGCAGGCCGGGCTTTTCTTACCTCTCGTTTGCATCATTATTATTCTTGAAGCGTTTTCTGTATTGTTCCAGATTGGTTGGTTTAAAGTCACAAAAAAAGTTTCTGGTACAGGGAAACGACTTTTCCTTTGCGCTCCGCTTCACCACCATTACCAAAAGAAATGGGAAGGTCGCTATGCATCAAAGCCATTACTTAATTCAAAAATTGTCTGGCGCATGCATTTGATTTCATTGTTTGCTTTGATTATAAGCATGGTTATTTTCTTTGCAATCAGACAATAGAGGTTTCTATGGATATAAAAGAATTGTTATTAGCTAATAATCAGAAAGATCTTTTAAATATATGGGAATCTCTGGCAGAAAAAGAAAAGAAACTTCTTGAAAGTGATATCCTTTCTCAAGATTTTGAACTTCTTAATTCCTTGTATAAAGCCAGTTTACAAGAAACTTGTGTTTCTGAAACTAAAGATATCCAGCCGATTATTTTTCCACATTCTGAAAATGATTTAAGGCGGGAAATGTGGCATGCAACTGGTATGCACCTTTTGAAGCAGGGCTACGCCGCTGCTTTCACCTTGGCCGGGGGCCAAGGGTCGCGCCTCGGATTCGAGGGGCCAAAAGGCGCCTACGATTTTGGCCTTCCAAGTAAAAGAAGTTTATTTGCATTACAAGCTGAACGCTTGCTACGTTTAAGTGCAGAAGCCGAAAGACAAATCCCTTGGTGCATTATGACAAGCCCTTTAAACCACCAAGAAACAATTGCTCATTTCGAAAAAAATTCTTTCTTTGGCTTAGACAGAAATTATGTTCGTTTTTTCCCTCAAGGAACAATCGCAGCTTTAACAAAAGAAGGCTCTCCAATCGTTACAAAAAACAATCGTTTAGCATTAGTACCAGATGGAAACGGTGGTTGTTTCAGAGCTCTTGCAAAAAGTGGTTGCCTTGCATGGCTTATTGAACTTGGCGTTCGTTATGTTTTCTTATGTAATATCGATAACGCTCTTGTCCGCATTTGTGACCCGGTATTCCTTGGTGCTTTAGCGGCTAATGGTAAACACGAAGCAATAGCTAAAGTAGTAGCTAAAAGAGACGCATCTGAAAAAGTCGGTATCTTTGTTTATAAAAACAAAAAACCAGCTGTGATTGAATACACCGATATGCCAGAAGATTTGCGTGAATTAAAAGACGGAGAAAGCCTTGTCTTTGACGGCGCAAATATCGGAATCTACGCCTTTAGAATCGAAGCTTTACGAAAAATGCAAAAAACTCCACTGCCATGGCATACCGCAAGAAAAACCGTTGAAAACATTCCTAATTCATTAAAATTTGAACAATTTATTTTTGATGCTTTTCCTGCCTTAAATTCCTTTGCCACATTCGGTGCTTATCGTGATGATGAATTTTCTCCCATTAAAAATGCAGAAGGGAATGACTCACCACAAAGTGCAAGAGAAATGCTTGGCAAACTCCATAAAAGTTGGCTTATCCAAGCTGGTGTTAAACTTTCAAATGACAAGCTTTACGAAATTTCTCCTTCACTTTCCTATGCTGGAGAAGGTCTTTCTAAAACCATTTTTGAAAGAGAACTTGGAAAAAATATTTTAGAATTTTAATTACCGGAGTTTTTATTATGAAAGCAAAAATTTATGAATGGATTTTACGAAGTTTCATAAGGCTTCCTCATAGTATTCTTGAAACCATTTTTACCATTTGTTACCCTATTTACGCAATGTTGCATACAGAAAAAGCTTGGAAACGGGTTCTTTTGCATTTAAGACGTGCTGGTTTTCCGAAG
Source organism: Fibrobacteraceae bacterium (assembly GCA_045629945.1). Classification (GTDB taxonomy): domain Bacteria; phylum Fibrobacterota; class Fibrobacteria; order Fibrobacterales; family Fibrobacteraceae; genus UBA1765. The sequence continues at coordinate 65,529 of JAZQSE010000005.1, read as the reverse complement.
AAAAAAGTGGCTGTACGCGGCGTTTTCAAAGCCTTATTTTTAAATATGATTGATTCACTCCGTTTTCTTGACGGTGCAAAAAAAATAAAGCCTATCGTTTATTATGAAAACGAATCGGTATTAACCAATTGCATTAAAGAAGGCTTACCTATTGTTGCAATGGGCATACACCAGGGAGCTTTTGAAATCCAACATCGTGCTTTACTCCGTTACTCGAAAAAAGTTCACCTTTTTACAGAAAGTCTTAAAGATAAAGATTTAAATACAGCATTACGTTCCATACGCAAATGTGAAGGTTTAGAAGAACACGATACTTTTGAAGTCGGTAAAGTTTTAAAACAATTTATCCGTGAAAAAAGCATTCTCGCTATTGCTGTAGACCAATCAAAAACAGCAAAAGGAAATCTCGTAACACTCTTTGGGCAAAAATCACATCTCTTTTTACGTTTGCCTGCAAAAGCTTGCCAAATGGGAGCCGCTATTGTAACATTCAGAACTTTCCATATTGGCGGAAACGAACACGTTGTTCGGTTTGAATCTATCTATGCTCCGGGCACTTCTGCGCAAGAAATTGCAAAATCGTTTGCCGAAGAAATGGAATCTTGGATCCAAGAGCATCCAAGACAATGGACTTGGAATTACCATAGGAATTTTACCTAATGGAATACAATGACGAAGAAAAATTTCAACTAGAGTGGATGGCTTCTCACCCACTGACTGATAAAGATAAAGAACACGCATTAACACTTTCTTTTGTTTCTCGTCCTCAGAAAAAAGTTGCTAAAAATAAAGACAAGCGAAACCCATCGGCTTGGAATTTACCATTACCGGAACAAGAATTAGATTTACATGGATTTCCAATAGACGAAGCAATGGCGGCTATTGAAGAAATGTTTGAAGCAATGAAATTAGCGAATATGACGGTACTGCGTTTAATTCATGGCGGAGGCCACCCTTCTTCAAGCCAAATTAAAAGAACTATTGACAAAAAAGTTCGTAGTGAATGGAAAGGTGTTGTCAAATTTTATACTACTGAACCCAACAACGCAGGAGCAAGTATTATACAACTTGCCAAAGAGTATTCTTCAAATAAAAAAGGGCAAAAATAACACTATTCTATTGTGTTTCCTTAAAAATTTTACTAATATTGAAATGGTTTCGGAATATAGCTCAGTCTGGTAGAGCGCTTGCTTCGGGAGCAAGAGGCCGTGAGTTCGAATCTCGCTATTCCGATTAGATTGTTTTCAAAAACAGATTTCAAAAAACCTGTTTTTTTTTGCGAGATGAGAACTCACGATTTTTATTATAGTTCGACAAGTTTTTCTTTCAACAAAGTGAAATAAGAAAAACTTGAGACGACACGAAGTGTCGCCCGAAGGGATAAAGGCGTAGCAAAGCTAGCCTTTAGTCAATCTCGCTATTCCGATTAGATTGTTTTCAAAAACAGGTTTCAAAAAACCTGTTTTTTTTGCGAGATGAGAACTCACGATTTTTATTATAGTTCGACAAGTTTTTCTTTGAACAAAGTGAAATAAGAAAAACTTGAGACGACACGAAGTGTCGCCCGAAGGGATAAAGGCGTAGCAAAGCTAGCCTTTAGTCAATCTCGCTATTCCGATTACAGAACTTTTAATGACAGGTTTCAAAAAACCTGTTTTTTTTTTGCGAGATGAGAACTCACGATTTTTATTATAGTTCGACAAGTTTTTCTTTCAACAAAGTGAAATGTTAAAACAACTTTTCAGCTTGTTTTCTGGCTTCTTCTAACGACAATATTTCCCGTTTTTTTACTTGCGATTCTAAATATGCTTTCCTTTGCACTTCTTGATCTTTTTTAATTTGTTCTAAAAATTGTTCTCGTTTAGATGCATTCATCCAAGAATCTGCCACATAAACACTTTTACCTGCATCGGATGCATAAACTACCGGAGCATTTGTTTCTGTTGCAATTTTAATCGCTGTATGGGCCGCAGAAGCCGCAGCCCCTCCAATCAAAAGAGGCCCTTTAAATCCTGCTTTTCCAAGTTCTCTTGCCACAATAGCCATTTCGTCTAAACTTGGAGAAATCAGTCCGGAAAGCCCAACCATATCAGGATTTTCTTTAAGAACTGTTTCAACTATTTTCTCACATGGCACCATAACGCCTAAATCAATTACTTCATAATTGTTGCACCCCAACACAACGGATACAATATTTTTACCAATGTCATGAACATCGCCTTTAACGGTTGCTAAAACTATTTTTCCAGATTTTGAAGAAGATGTCCCTTGCAAAGCATTAATATATGGTAACAAAACAGCAACTGCTTTTTGCATTACACGAGCACTTTTTACAACTTGTGGAAGGAATAACTTACCTTCGCCAAATAAACGCCCGACTTCATTCATTGCATCCATTAAAGGCCCTTCAATTAATGCCATCGGACTTTCAAGTTGTTGCCTCAATTCTTCTATATCTTCTTGAATAAATTGTTCATAACCTTTTAAAAGAGAATAAGCAACTCGTTCAACAACAGGTTTTTCTCTCCATTTTAAGGTTTCTGGTGAATTATTGCTTCCTGATTTTCGATCTTTAACTGACTCTGCATAGTTCAATAATTTATCAGTCGCATCGACAAAACGATTAAAAATCAAATCTTCTATTAAAGTTCTTTCTTCTGATGGAATATCTTCATAAACAGGCAAAACACCCGCATTCACAATCCCAAAATTCATTCCTGCTTTTGCCGCATGATAAAGAAAACAAGAATGCATACTTTCTCTTATCGCATTATTCCCTTTAAAAGCAAAACTCAAATTGCTCACTCCGCCAACAATATGAGCGTATGGCAAATTTTCTTTTATAAATCGGCAAGTTTCAATATAATCTTTTGCATAAGGTGCATGTTCTTCCATTCCGGTGCCGATTGTCAATATATTAGGATCAAATAAAATATCTTCTGGCGGAAATGATATTTTTTCCACTAACAACTTATACATTCTTTCACAAACTTCTGTTTTTCGGGCATAAGTCGTCGCTTGACCTTTTTCATCAAAAGCCATACAAACAACAGCAAAGCCATGACGCCTTATTTCTTTAGCTTTTAAAAGAAAAGCCTCTTCGCCTTCCTTTAAACTTATAGAGTTTACAATTCCCTTGCCTTGTACACAACGCATCCCAGCAAGTAAGACATCGAAGCTAGAACTATCAATCATCAAAGGACAATGAGCTACTGTTGGTTCTGACATCAAAAGATTCAAAAAATGTACCATCGTTTGTTTAGAATCAATTAAGCCATCATCTAAATTCACATCTATTACTTGCGCTCCATTTTCTGCTTGAGCTATCCCAATAGCAACGGCTTCTGAAAAATTTCCTTCTCGAATCAGACGAGCAAATTTCAATGAGCCCGCAATATTCATACGTTCGCCAATATTTACAAACCGACTTTCTGGCGTGATTTCTAAAGCATCTAAACCAGACAATAGAAGGTGGCATTTTTTTTCCGGAATTTTTCTTGGAATTTTCCCTTCACATGTTTTAGAAAATTCTTTAATAAAATCAGGTGTTGTTCCACAGCAACCACCAACAATATTTACAAGACCTTCATCTGCAAATGATTCAATCCATTTTGCCATCATTTCAGGAGTTTCATCATAAGAACCAAATTGGTTTGGAAGGCCTGCGTTAGGGTGCACACTGATGTGCAATGGAGCCTGTGCTATATCACGTAAATGTGGGAGCATATCTTTTGCTCCAAGAGCACAATTAAACCCTAAACTAAAAATTGGATAACTTGACAAACTATGGTAAAAGGCTTTTGCCGTTTGCCCTGCCAACAAACGTCCAGAAGCATCTGTAATTGTGCCTGAAACCATTATAGGAACAAGACAATTTCGAGATTCTAGTTCTTCTAAAATTCCATAAAGAGCAGCTTTTGCATTCAGCGTATCAAAAACCGTTTCAACCATTAAAATGTCTGCACCACCATCTAACAACGCTTTGGCTTGTTCTCTGTAGGCATCACTTAATTCTTGAAAGGTTACGGCTCGAAATGAAGGGTCCAAAACATCAGGGCTCATACTTGCTGTTTTTGAAGTTGGTCCCATAGAACCAGCCACGAAACAACGTTTATAAGGCAACCCTTGTTGAACTCTTTTTTCATTAAATTCCTGAATAGCTTTTTGAGCAAGACTTGCTCCCCTATACGCCATTTCATAAGCAATACTTTCTAAGCCATATTCTGCTTGTGCAATAGTCGTAGAACTAAAAGTATTTGTTTCTATAATATCAGCCCCAGCTTCTAAGTATTCTCTATGAACAGAAAGAACTGATTCTGGTTTGGTTAAACAAAGTACATCGTTATTACCTTTTAATTCAACAGAATGTTCTAAAAAACGTTCTCCACGGAAATCTTTTTCTGAAAGACCTTGTCGTTGAAGCATTGTTCCAAATGCTCCATCTAAAATTAAAATCCGCTTTGATGATTCTTTTAAAAGTTCTTCATAGGAAGTTGATAAAGGTAATGACATAAAAATCCTTTAAAATCTAACATCTATACGTTGCAATTATAGAAATCTTTTAACTTTTATTGTCCGACCTTTTTAATACAAAAAGGGTTCACTACTTTTTGTTTTCTTTTCATTCTAAAGATTTGCTATATTTTCGTTGAAATTTTTGCCCGTGTATCACAATGGATAGTGTCCGCCCCTCCGAAGGGCGTTATTCCGGTTCGATTCCGGACATGGGTATAAATCCGCTGGCTATGCCAGCGGATTTTCTATTATAAAACAAACATTTGTATATTTTGATTATGGAATACGTCACTTATAAAACTTTCCTTAAACAAGTATTTCCGCAATTTGAAAGAGTCAGAAAACTTCCTCTCCATGGCGGAATGACTTGCCCGAATTTAGATGGAACAAAGGGTTTTTCTGGTTGTTCTTATTGCAACAATAAGTCATTCAGTCCTGTATGGAATAAAGCTCGTATTTCTGTTGCCACGCAACTTTCTGAACTCATTCCACCCTTGAAAAAAAAATACCCGAATGCTGGTATATTAGCTTATTTCCAACCTTATACCAACACTTACGCTCCAAGTGCACAATTAAAAGAAATATACGCACCGGCTTTTTTACATGAAGACATTGCTGGAATTTCTATAGGTACAAGACCAGATTGTTTACCACCCGATACAATAGAACTTCTTGCAGAAATGAACACACGAAAACCAATTATTGTAGAAGTCGGTTTACAAACAGCAAACGATAAAACTCTCAACAATATAAATCGTAGGCACTCTTTTTCTGAATTCCAGAATGCTGTTATAAGACTTCAAGAAGCTGGTCTTATAGTAACGACTCATTTAATCCTTGGCCTTCCAGGTGAAACCATGGACGATTTCCGTAACACAGCAAAAGCAGTCAGAGAACTAGGCATAAAGGCGGCAAAACTTCACCCATTGCATATTGTCTGCGGAACCCGTATGGCAGAAGAATACGCCAATAAAGAATTTGAATTGCTTACTTTTGAAGAATACTGTGAAGCCGCTGCTGCCGTTATCAAAGAATTTGGTCAGGATGTATGTGTTGAACGTTTTAGTGGCGAGTCCCCCGATGAAATGCTTATCGCACCTAATTGGTGTGGTGATAGAGAACGTATTGTCTCAGAAGTCAACCGTTTGCTCAAAGATTTTTAAATAAAACAAAAAAAAGGGAGGAGCACCGTGGCAGGGAGACCTCGGCACTCCTCGTGTGTTGTGTGCACTTCTTTTGAAGTGCGTGGTGTGTGTGTGATTAACTAATTAAAAAACATGTTCGTTTAGAAACTCACTCCGATTTTCTGGCAAAGCATCGAAATCAAAATTACTTGGCCAATCAGAAGCTTCTACAGCGACCATTTCATTTTTATCTTCTGGAATCTGAGCAAAAGAAGTTGGAGTTCCAAAGTCCATTGCTGGTGATGCAAATGTTGGATTTTTTGCTGTTACAAATTCCGAACTTCTTAATACTTCTTCAGGTGTTTCTGTTGCCCGCACATCAAGATTAAAATCCTGGAATCCGGTCGGAGAATTAGTCAACACAGGAGCAGTTTCTCTTTCTACAACCTTTTCTGAGTACACGACTTCTTCTCTAGAAACTACTGGAGCAGCCTCTACTGCTTTGATTTTTTGAGACTCTCTCATAAGCCCCGTAAAACTCGTTGTATCTCTTCCGATAGATTGTTCACGAGTTTTTTGTGGTTCTCTAAATTCTTCTGAAGAAACTCTTTCTTCTGCAACAACTGGAGCAGAATATTCTCTGGCGCCATGGAAACCAGTAGCAATAATTGTTATCGTTACCTTTTCTCCAAGTTCTTTTTTGATGCAATCACCAAAAATAATTTCTGGTTCTTGTTCATAGCCAATAGCTTCATAAATGTAATTCATTGCCATTCTTAATTCATTCATGGTGAAGTTTTCACTATGACAAATATTGACAAGAACTCCCTTTGCGCCTTTAACTTCTAGATCGCCGAGTAATGGACATTTAACCGCTTTTTCAGCAGCTAAAAGAGCTCTATCTTCACCTTCACCAATACCAGTTCCCATAATCGCATCACCACCATTTTCTACAATGGTTTTGATATCACGGAAGTCAATATTAATATCGCCTGGTTCTCTGATGATATTGCAGACACTGCGAACTGCATTGCCCAAAATTTCATCAGCAGCCAGATAGGCTTGTTTTGTGGTCGTGTTATTATCTATGATATTGAAAATATTCGTATTTTCAATAGTAATAATAGAATCCACTTTATCTTTTAATGTAATAAGGCCATTTTTAGCATTACGCATACGGACAGGGCCTTCAAAATCAAACGGAAGAGAAACAACAGCAACCGTAAGGATTCCAAGTTCTCTAGCCAATTCTGCAATCACTGGAGCAGCCCCTGTTCCTGTTCCGCCGCCCATACCAGCAGCAATAAAAATCATATCCGCACCATCTAATGCTTCCATGATTCTTTCTCTTTCTTCAAGAGCTGATTGACGACCAATTTCTGGACGTGCTCCGGCGCCTAAATTCTTAGTTGTTTCTTTACCGATAGGAATTTTTATATCGGCAAGAGAATTTTCTAATGCAAGAGCATCTGTATTTATACCAATGAATTCCACATCAGAAATTTCCATTTCTTTCATGCGATTCAAGGCATTTCCACCAGCGCCGCCAACACCGATGACTTTGAGTTTTGCATTCTTGGAGAAATTTTCATCCAAAATGAAATGCATCTTTTCTTCGTTCATTAAATCACTCATAATATTCTCCCTGTTTGAGTGTGATTAGTTAATTGTAAACATGCTTTTGAAAAAATCCATAATCCGTTGTCCCCAGCTTTTCATAGCGACAATGGGTTGTTTTCGCGTGGATTTAGAATTTTGCATACGTTCTTTTGCACCATATTCCAACAAGCCCATGCAAACAGCTAAAGAGTGTTTAGCCACAGCATTACCCCAGCCGGCTTTTGATTCTGGCTTGGCACAACGTACAGAAATATGGATTTTAGAAGGATTATTCGGTTCTTTATTATCTTCTAAATATTTTGTCATGACAATTTCTGCCAATTTATCAATACCATCGATAGAGGCGCAACCACCTGTCAAAACAATCCCACCACTGATTTTATCTAATAATTGGAATTGTTTAAAACGAGCCGCATAAACTTGGAATATCTGAGCAAAACGATTTTGCATTACTTCAGCTAATTGCTTTTTAGAGCAAAGTGTTTCTCCTAAACTTCCCACCGCCTGCACTTTAAATTCAGCTTCTTGAATCAAATTGGTCATTCGACAAGTGCCTTCTTCTATTTTAATTTTTTCAGCTTGTGCCATAGCTATCGGGCATTTAAAACTGCGAGTAATATCATTGGTTACATTCGTTCCACCGCATGGCAAAACTGCTGCATGCCAAATAGGTGATTGCGATACAAATTTATTTTTCCCTTTAAACACAGCCATTTCAGAATATTGTGCACCAATATCAATAACAGCAACACCTAATTCAACTTCTTCTGGCGTCAAAACAGACAACCCTGCAGCATAAGGTTCTAACACAAAACCTTCTAATGTAAGGTTTGCTTGTTCAATACACTTACGACGATTATCCAAAATATTGCGAGGCATAAGAACAATATTGACAACAGCTGTCAAACGATTACAACTCATACCAAGAGGATTATTGTATTCTTCTGGATTATCATCTAACTTAAAATGGACTCGGAATGTATGGATAATTTCATCAGATGGTGAAGAGATAACACTAGCACTTCTTACAGCGTTTTCAATATCAGTTTGTCTAACCTCTCCCGTTTCAACAATTGTCTGTCCTGTACAAGAAACGACTCGAACCTTAGTTGCAGAGACTCCGACAAAAACATTATCTACATCTATGCCAGAAACTTTTTCCAAATCATTCACAACCTTTCTCAAGGTTTCAACAGTCGTTTGCAAGTCTGAAGCAACTCCTATTTCTAAAGCCTCTTCACAATTACAAATCACTTTAATGTTACCGGATTCTTCAACTTCTCCGATAATAGCACTAATCTTTGAGGCACCAATATCAATGCCAACAATTGGGTTTTCTACTAACTTATCCATTTTTTCTCCTCTTATCCATCTTTTTTACAAAAGCAAATCCGGGGAATCGCATGTCCAACAGATTTGTTTCTGAAAGTTCTACTGTGAAATTATCTACCATCTGGCGATAATCCATAAAAGTTCTCGAATTCCAAATAGAGTCTTGGCTGAACAAAGTTTTAAAAGACACATTATTAAAGAATACTTCTATTCCTTTTTCTTCTGCAGAATACGTTATTTGTGAAACTTTTTCAAATAATGCTTTGTCATTTTCTAACAAAATTTTCAGGAAAGATCCACAAAGCAATCGTTCTTCTTTTTTAGAAGCTATTAAAACAGGCAAATGATAAGCCGTTTTCATTGACAATGGCAAAACCTTACCTTTTTCGGAATACACCACCCAACGCCCGGCTTCATAAGCACTCATTAATGGAATCGACTCTTCAACTTCTAGAATAATTTTTGATGGGAATTTCTTTTGCACGTGAACTTCTGAAATCCAATTTTCCTGCATAAGAACATTTCTAATAGAATCTTCAAACAAGGAATCCATAGACTTTCCGGAATCCAATGCTGCTAAAGAAACCAGATCTTCTTTTGTCAACATTTTATTTCCGGAAACTTCTACATTCTTTAAAATGTTTCCTTGAAGCGGATTCAATTCAAAAATATTTTTTTCTCCTTGTTGGAATCCATAGACAAAACCAGCAACGGCAACAACAATAAAAAGACCACTATGCCAGAACCACCCTAACAAATGGCCTGCTTTATGCATAGCAGTAGCACGGCGTTGCTTCTTTTTCTGCATCGCATTATAACCGTGACGCTTGCTGCCAAAAACTGGTTTTTTTGCCATTAAAATTCATTCTCCAAAAGTTGACGGCCTAATTGGGTAATATTACCAGCCCCCATTAAAACCACTAAGTCTTTTTCAGAAAGTGTTCCTGAAAGCGTTGACAGAACATTTTCTTTTTCACCGACAAATCGAGCATCTCGATGCCCGCGTTCTTGAGCACTTTTTGAAATCAATTCTCCTGTAACGCCTTCAATAGGAAGTTCTCTAGCCGGATAAATATCACACACTAAAAGTTCATCACAATTGGAAAACACGCTACCAAATGTTTCGTAATGATCTCTTGTGCGACTAAAAAGATGAGGTTGAAAAGCAACTATCAAACGTTTATCAGGGAATGTATCTCTAAAGCCTTGTAATGTCGCTGCTACTTCTGTTGGGTGGTGAGCATAATCATCATAGACAAAAGCTCCTGATTTCGTTTTTCCTAAATATTCAAAACGACGTTTAACCCCTTCAAAAGAACCTACTGCTTTCCGAATAATTTCTATAGGAATATTTTCTTCATTCGTTAAAGCAATTGCTGCTGTTGCGTTCAGAACATTATGCGTTCCAGGAATTTTCAATGTGAATTTTCCAAGAGAAACACCATCGTTCAAAACTTCAAAACAAGGAAGGCCACTATCAAAATTCAAATTTTCGATTCTGTATTTTGCCTGGCGATTAAAACCATAGGTCACAACTGGTTTACGCAAACGAGAAAGAACTGATTGCACATTTGCATCATCTAAGCAAACAATAATTTGTCCATAAAAAGGCACTTTATTACTAAACTCAACAAAAGCCTCTTTAATTTCTTGCAAATCTGCATAAGTATCTAGATGATCTTCATCGATATTTGTGATAATCGCAGAACTTGGCATCATCGAAAGAAAACTTCTATCAAATTCATCACTTTCTGCTACTAAATAATTACCTCGTCCGACTTTTGCGCCACTGCCCTTTCCTTTAACAATTCCACCAACAATAATAGTAGGGTCTACTTCAGCCATTTCCAGAATACAACCTACTAAAGATGTTGTTGTAGTTTTTCCATGAGTTCCAGCAATGGCTAATGTATATTTCAAGCGCATTAATTCGCCAAGCATTTCTGCTCTACGGATAATCGGAATACGACGATTCTGAGCTTCTTGAATTTCAGGATTATCTTTTTGAATAGCTGAAGAATAAACTAGCAAATCCGCATTTCCAATATTTTCACCTTTATGTTCTGGAAAAATCTGAATCCCTAAAGATTTTAAATACTGAATAACAGGGCCGTTTCCTGTATCTGAGCCACTAATTTTAAAACCATTTTCATGCAAAACTTCTGCAATGCCAGACATGCCAGCACCACCTATGCCTACAAAATAAAGATGTTGGATTCGATTATTACGCATTCTTTGCATAATATTTCTCCATTTTTAAAATAGCCTTAGCAATTCGGTCAGCGGCATCAGGCATTCCAAGATTTTTTGCTTGTTCAGCCATTTGCCCACGTTTTGTATCATTATTTAACAAGTCACTAATTTTAGCCCACAACTGATTTGGTTCATCATCTAATTCAACCAAAGCAGCTCCTGCTTTTTCAACAACTCGGGCATTTTTTTCCTGATGATTAGCTGTTGCATGAGGGAACGGCAATAAAACAGATGGTTTGCCAAAGGCTAGAATTTCAGCTAACGCAGAAGCTCCAGCACGGCTTACAATTAAATCAGCGTATTGGAAATAAGCATAAACATTATTAACAAAACCTACAATAGAAACATTGGGGAAATTCCCTAAACGTTCTTGGAAACTTTCTACATGTTTAGAGCCTACTTGCCATACAACAGAAAGCGATGTATCAGCTATTATTTCTTTAATCGATTCCTCTATTTTTCGATTTATGCCTAACGCTCCTTGAGAGCCACCTGTTATAAATACACACTTTTTCCCTTCGGGAAATTCTTTAGGGCGTTCTAATGTACTTGCTTCGGGTAAAGCACGAACAGGATTACCATAAATTTCCGTTTTTCCCTCCGGGAAAAAAGATGCTGCCTCGGAAGAGGTTACAAATATTTTTTTTGCATACCTTGCGCCTACTTTATTTGCAAGGCCTGCCACGGCATTTTGTTCTTGTAAATAAACCGGAATTCCAAATGAGCCTGCAGCATAAACGATTGGCAAAGAAACATAGCCACCTGTTGCAACAATAACATCTGGGGCGACGCGTTTCAAAACCGCTTTAGCTGTCACTAGCGACTTGCTTAATTTAAATGGCAAAGCCAAGTTATTGAGAAAAGAGCCTCGATGTAAAGGTTCTGCCGTAATGTACTCGTAAGCCCAAGAAGAAGCCAAAAGCCGCTCTTCCATAGAGTCTTTTCTACCAGCAAATACAATTTGCGTTATGCCTTCTTTTTTAAGACTCTCAGCGATAGCAACTGCTGGGAAAATATGACCGCCAGTACCACCACATACGAACAAGAATTTTTTCTCTTTAGCCACGACTGTACCTCGCTTTTTGTGCAGAATACTTTGCATTAATATTATCAGATGACAAAAATTTCCCTGTATTTTCTCGAGAAATATTCAAAAGGACTCCAATCATAAACATATTCATACAAAGATTAGAGCCGCCCATACTGATAAAAGGCAAAGGTTGTCCAGTTGTTGGAAATTTTCCAAGACATACAGCCACATGAATAAGCATATTCAATGCGATAAAACCTACAATACAAATAGCAAGGTATTTTCCAAAATTGCTCTTTGAATTATCTGCTATCAATAAACCCCTATAAAAAATTATAAAGAAACATGCAAAAATTATTAACGTTCCGATATAACCCAATTCTTCACCAATTAAAGCAAAAGCCCCATCCGTATGAACTTCCGGAACATATCCTAATTTTTGGGTGCCTTCTCCAAGTCCCTTTCCTGTAAGTCCGCCATTCCCAATAGCTGTCATCATATTCAATGCCTGGTAAGCACTACCTTGTGCATTTTCTTCTGGATTTAAAAAGCCCATTAATCTTTTTATACGATACTGTTCCACAAGACCAACAAGCAAAAGCCCACTAAAAACAATCCCACCTGTTCCCAAAATGTATTTCTTTGGAATATCTGCAGTGATTAAAACTGCAAAACATACAATACTAATGATTAAGAGCATTGAAAAATTTGGTTGTAAGGCTAGCAACAAAGCAACAATTAAAAGTACGCCAAAAGACTGTAACATTTTTTGTCCATAATCTTTCCAATCTGAAATCGGGTATTTTAAAACAGAGAATTTTGCAGAAACCCAGACAGCAACACCAAACTTCATAATTTCAGAAGGTTGAATCTGAACACCTGCAATCATAAGCCAGCGTTTAGCCCCTTTCACTTCAACACCCATAATCAAAACAAGCAAAAGCAACAAAACACCACCAAAGAAACATATTGGTGAAATTTTTTTCCATAAAGAATAATCAAGCAATGCTCCAAACGCCATAAAACAAAGGCCAAAACCAACAAACCCTACATGGCGAAGCATATAATGATTCGCTGGTAAATTGGCGCGCAAGGCTTGATCACTTGTTCCTGAAAAGACAAAAATCACGCCTATTACACAAAGCGCTAATACGCAAACCAAGAGCCAATAATCAAAGCCCTTCATAAACGTAAATTTGCCTTTTACTGCCTGTTTCATTTTAGTTCCTAATTTTAAACGCCCACAGCATCCATTTTCAATAAAGCATCAACAACTTTTTCTAAACGCATTCCTCTAGAGCCTTTTACCAAAATCACATCATCAAATCCTAAATTTTCCGAAATAAAAAGCTCTAATTCTTGTAAGGTTTCAAAATGCAGAGCGCATTCTTTCCGCATGCCATTTTTCAAAGCCCCACGCTGGATTTCTTTACTGCATTCTCCTATCGTTAAAAGCAAATCAAAATTACATTCAGGGACCATTTGACCTATTTCAAAATGAAGATTTTTAGAATTACTCCCTAACTCTAACATATCTCCTAAAATAGCTACACGATGATTTACAGAAGAAAGATTGCCTATTGTTTGTAAAGCCATTCGTGTAGAACTTGGATTTGCATTGTAACAATCAGAAACCACACGAAAACCATTTGCATTTCTAATTTCCATACGCATTCCCGTTGCAGCAAAACTAGCAAGAGCTTTTGCAATTTCTGCTTTTGGAATACGCATTGCTTCACCTACAGCAATGGCTGCAAGAGCATTATACACATTATGAATTCCTGGAACATTTAAACGGTATTCTATTCTACCAATACGGAACGAAGCGCAAGCATTTTCATCAAATTGCAAATTTTCTGGTTTCAAAATACCTCTTCTGATACCAAAAGTTGTCACTTTATAACGTTTCGTTGAACGAACTTTTGCCAAATAAGGGTCATCTGCATTTACAACCAATAATCCATTTTCTTGCAAACCAGCAGTCAAATTCATTTTTTCATGAAAAACGCCTTCTAATGATTTCAATTTTTCTAAATGACTTGCTCCAATATTTGTTATCACCCCGATATTAGGTTCCGTTGCAAGTGAAAGTGGACGAATTTCATCAGGGCCACTTGTTCCCATTTCAACAACAGCAACTTGATCAGAATGCTTTAACCTAAACAAAGTCAGAGGCACACCAATATGATTATTAAAGTTTCCTTCGGTTGCCATTGTTTTGTATTTACGTGACAAAACAGTCCGAATCATTTCCTTTGTGGTGGTTTTCCCATTACTTCCGGTAATAGCCACTTTCTTCAAAGAAAAACGGCGCTGATAACCCTTTGCCAATTTCAACAATGCTTCTGTCGTATCTTTAACAGGAACATATGCTTGAATGGTATTTTGAGAAACTTTATTTTCATTCACAACACTCATAATTGCTCCTTCATTCTGAGCTTGTTCAACGAATTGATGTGCATCAAAACGTTCACCACATATTGGCCAAAAAACACAACCTTTTTCAACTTGCCTTGAATCCAGGCAAAGTTTTACTTTACGGCGAGAAACCGCTGCAGAAACCCCTACTGGTTCTGCTTCAAGAATTTCACACATTTCTCGAACTGTCAAATTCAATTTTTGCATAAATCCATCGCCTTTACAATTTCTTCTGCATCATCAAAATGAAATTTTTCGGTCCCTATTATCTGGTATTTTTCATGACCTTTCCCTGCAACAACCAGCCAATCATTTTTTTGCATAGAACAAATTGCTTTTTGAATTGCCTGAGCTCTATCTACTTCTACTGAAAAATCACTTTGCATCCCAGAAACAATATCTTGAATAATGTCTTCTGGTTTTTCTGTTCTTGGATTATCTGTTGTGACAAACACTTTGTCTGCACATTGTTCTGCGACTTTTCCCATCAATGGGCGTTTTAAAGCATCTCTATTGCCACCACAACCAAATACCACAATGAGTTTTCCACTACAAAGAGAACGAGCCGTTTCTAAAACTCTCTGCAACGCATCCGGAGTATGTGCGTAATCCACAATCACATGTCTAGAATTTTCAGAAATTACTTTTTCAAAACGCCCAGGTACTTTTACTTCCTTTAAAGCTTTTTGCATTGCTGTTTCTGAAATTCCTAATCCTTTTGCCCACGCTAAAACAAGCATTACATTATCAACATTAAATTCCCCACAAAGTGATGTTCTGAAAGTTTCTCCAGAAAAACTATTTAACTGAAGAGCCATTCCATTTTCATCTAAAACAGGGGCAATTAATGGGAAAACATCTGCATTTTCCGAGCCTTTTCTTGATACTAAAATTTTATGACCAGAAATTTCAGCAGATAAACGTTTTCCATAAAAGTCGTCAATATTCAAAACAGAAAGGCCTTCACTTGCTAAATACTTTTCAAAAAGCAGTTTTTTAGCCTGGAAATAATTTTCCATATTCTGATGGTAATCTAAATGATCTTGAGTCAAGTTACTAAACAAAGCAGAAGTAAATCGCACGCCTTCCATACGCCCTTGGAATAAAGCATGTGAAGACGCTTCCATCACCAAATCGGTCACGCCATTTTCTACGGCTTCAAAAGCAAATGCATACAAATCAAGAAGTCCTGGAGTCGTTAAAGTGGCCGGTACTTCTTTATTTCCAATCCTATTGCAAACGGTAGAAAGCAAAGCCACTTTAGAGCCAGCAGCAGCTAAAATTTCCCGCATCAAAAATACTGTGGTCGTTTTTCCATTCGTTCCTGTTATGGCGTGCACCTTTAAATGTTCAAATGGATTTTTATAAACCCGCTTTGCACATTCCTTTCTTGCTTCACGTACAGAAGAAACAGAAACAAAAATATCTTCTAAACCTTCTGGAGACTTTCCTTCCCCAACAACAGCCAATGCTCCTGCATTTTTTGCCATTGTTGCAAAAACACAAGCATTTTCACTTGGCATAGAAAAGAAAATATTCCCTTTCTTTACGCGACGGGAATCGTCACACAATCCTGTAAAATCTTTTGATTGAAGAAGAGTAAACAAATGGTTCATACATCCTCCTTCAAGACCAATTTACAGACTTGACCACGTTCTAACTTGGTATTGGCTTTTGGATTTTGTTCCACTATGCGGCCTTTTCCAACAAATTCAACAGGAATATTGGACTCTCCAAGAATCCCTAACGCATCTTTTAAAGAAAGACCTTTTAACTCTGGCATAGAAAGAATCCGATCTTCACTTAAAAACACTTTTAAAGAATCTGATGTTTTTTTCAAAACAGAAATGACTTTTTCGCCTTCTCCAGAAATTTCTAAATGACAAGCATTATTTTTTGCCAGTTCTTCTGCTTCTTCTAAAGATTTCCCTAACAAATCCACATTACAAGCAACTTGTTTTTGCAAATTCTGCATCCGATAAACTTTAGGAGAAAGGTCTGGATGCGTATAAATGCCTTCCATAATCCGTCTAAAAATTGGCCCAGCAGTAACACCGCCAGCAGTACGTGTTTGCGGTTCATCCAATAAAACCATACATACATAACGCGGGTTCATTGCAGGAGCAAGCCCAACAAAAGAAGCGACTTGTTTTTTTCTGTCATAACCACGTTTTTCTTGACTATACTTTTCTGCTGTTCCTGTTTTTCCACTAAATTCAATCCCTGGTAAAATTTTAGAATTCACCGACAATGCCGTTCCAGAAGAAACCACACCGCGTAACATTTCTCTCAATTTCGCCGCGACAGATTCTGACACCATTCGTCTTACTTTATAAGGTTCATTTTTTTCTAAAACCATTCCTGAAGAATCTTGCCACTCTTTAATAATTCTAGGTTTCATTAAATAGCCACCATTGGCAACAGCGCCAAAAGCCATCGCCACTTGAATAGGAGTTGTCATAAAAGCATGTCCAAATCCCATTGTCATTAAAGAGCGACCGTCAAATTCATAAGGCTTTTTCAACGAGCCAGCAACTTCACCTTGAATTTCATCTGTTGATTTTGACCCAAAGCCAAAATTACGAACAAACTTGTAAAAATTTTCTTCGCCAATACTATCAGCAATTTTGGCAAAAACCACATTAGAAGATTTAGCAAGAGCCATGCTCATATCCATATCTCCTAAATCTTTACCATCATGTTCTCTGATAGTAATTTGTGGGTGTGGTTTCCAAGCACCTTTTTCTCCATGCCATACCGATTTCGGATCTACAAGATTTTCCTGTAAAGCAGCCATTGCTGTAACCACTTTAAAAGTAGAGCCTGGTTCATAAGCAAAACCAAAAATATCACAATCTGTCGGAGAACTCTTTTTATCATTAGGGTCAAAAGTCGGGTAAGTCGCAGCCGCTAAAATATCTCCTGTATAAGGGTCTAAAATCACAGCACTTGCATTCAACGAATTAAATTCTTCTACACCATCTTTTAAAGCCTTCTCTACAATTTCTTGCATAGCGACATCAATGGTCAAAACCATATTATCGCCTGGCAAAGCTTGGTACATAACTTGATCAAAGCCATAAATTTGCTTGCGGTTCTTATCTTTTGTAATTCTTGCAAGTCCAATCCGCCCGCGTAATTGTTTATCAAAGCGGTTTTCTAAGCCAACAATCCCACGCCCATCATGGCCTACTTTTCCAAGGATTTGAGAAGCTAACTTACCTTGTGGATAAATTCTTGGATAAATCCATTTTCCTGATTTTTCAGGAGCAATATCTGCAAGGACTTTACCATTTCTATCAAGAATTTTTCCTCTTTTTGCATAAATATGGTTATTAGAAATAGCTTTAGATTCTGCTTTTTTCTGGTAACTTTCTGTATTCACTACTTGAATTGTTGTTGCAGAAACAAACAAGAACAGCATAGCAGCAAGCAAAGCAACAAATAAAATCGAAATCCGGCCACTTGGTAAACGCATTAATTTTCCTCCACAGCAACGCGCTGTACTTTATAAAAAGGAATTCTTAACGAGAGTCCAAGCGAATCCGCTAATGGGGCAATTCGTTCTATAGAAGACAAGCGATTTATTTCTAATTCTGCTTGTAATAATTTGCCATAAAGTTCTGTAGAAAGTTCTTCTTCCGCTTTTTTATCAGCAGCTAAAATTTTGTACTTATTCTGAAACTGGATATCAAGAAGCATATACAACGTAATGCAGGCACAACCAAGAACGCTCGAAAAGATCACTCTTCTCGTTTTCATTCTATCTGCTAATTGTCCCAAATCAAACGTCATACTTTTTCGTACACCCTCAACTTTGCCGAACGAGAACGCGAATTCTCTGCTATTTCTTTTTGTGATGGCACTAATGGTTTACGGAGCACTTTTTTAAACTGACGATGATTAGAACCGCACGCACAAATCGGCAAGCGCTCTGGGCAAATACAATCTCGTTCCAAAAGAGCTAAAGTATTTTTCACACAACGATCTTCAACAGAATGGTAACTGATTACCACTAAACGGCCACCTGGTTTCAAACATTTTGCACAAGCGTTAAGACTTTTTTCTATTTCATTTAATTCCTGATTAACTTCCATTCGAATAGCTTGAAAAATTCTTGCAAGAATCCCAGGAATTTCTTGACGCCGTTCTGGGTAAACGCCAAGAGCAACACCTCTGATATCTTCTGCAACAATAGCTTCTGGTTTCTCGGCAAGCATCATTTTCAATCGATTTGCTAATTTCATTGAACGGTCTAAATCGGCATTTTTACGAAACGCTTCTGCCATATTTTCAACAGAGATTTCACGTAACCAATCTTGTGCATTTTTTTCTTCTCGCGTATCCATACGCAAGTCCAAAGGAAAATTCCCGGCAAAAGTAAAACCGCGTTCAGAAGAGTCAACTTGTCTGCTAGAAATTCCAAGATCATACAAAACACCGTCTAATGTTTCGGCCTCAATTTCATTTCCAAGTTCTCCAAAAGGAACGGGATGGAAAACAATTTTAGGCTTTGCATTTTCTAAGCGACGACTAGCAAAAGCAATAGCTTCTGGGTCTCTATCAAAACAATGTAAAGTACCTTCAGGCGAAAGTCTTTCAGCAATAGCAGAAGAATGCCCCGCACCACCTAACGTGCAGTCAGCATAAACCCCTTCAGGCAAAATATTAAGGTATTCAAGGCATTCAGAAAGTAAAACCGGATTATGATAAAACTCAAGTTCTTGCATCAGAATTCCCCATCAAGCCTTGACCATAGAAAACAGAATCAAATATTGCCTGAGCTTCTTCAGTATCCTGAGGGAACTTTGCATTATAAGTTTCTGGATTCCACATCGCAAGAGTTTTACCATGAGAAGGGATCCAAAAAACTTCTCCCTTCAAACCAGCTTTGTCCAATAATCTTTTTGGTATCAAAATGCGGTTCTGGCTATCTAACGTCACAAGTGTCGTTAGCATTTTTCCTCGAACGATTTCAGCTTGACGGCGATCCGGCATATTATCCAGTTCTGCCATAAACCTTTCATATTCCGCATAGACGAAAAGCCTTAATGACCCTTCTGGGCCACAAGAAATAACGAGATTTTCTTTCTCGTCATCCCCTAACTGCCGACGAAATTCCCTAGGAAAGGCGGTCCTTCCCTTTTCGTCAATAGCCGTTTGGGCATTTCCTGCGAATCTATGAAAATTCATTGTACATTTCACCACATTTCAACACAACAATGTAAATATAACCCATTTTACCCCACTTTGGCAAACTATTTTTTCCTTTATTGTGATTTATTGCAGTCTTTTTCTTTTGGGAAAACTATTTCCGCTCTTATTGTAAAATTTATTTTACAATAAGAGCGGAATATTTGTAACTTGCATACAAAAAAAACACCTCAGAAAGGTGTTTTAGAATAGAAAAGTCTCTAATAAAATTATTTCTCTTTTATCTGTATATAAAACCGACTATAACCCAAAGCGTTTTTCGGTAATGGTACCAAATTTTCACCCTGATTTAAATAAACTTCTTTTGAAAGCATCCGTGTTCCAGATGGTGTATATACAGACAAATGATAATTTTCGTTTTTTGTTGCTACAAAGTGCACCCACCAAGAATTTCCATTACGAACAAGTTTCATGCCATTTTTGCTAACAAAAGGCATTTTTTTCAATCCTGTGGGTTTGGGTTCTTCTTTAACCCATGCTGAATCTATTGCAAAATAACTACGCAAAGTATCTTTTTCTGGAATCTGATACATTTGAATAGTATCTAGTTCCGGAATAATCGTTGTTCTAGTACCTGTTGATTTTAAGGTAAATGGTTTTGAAAACGTTTCGTTTCCCCACACATCTTGTACCACAAAACGATAATCCGCTTCTCCTTTAAATCGAGGGTTGTAACAATCCTCTTCTTCTAGATATTCCAAACCAATACATTCACGGCCTGTACTATGAGCAAAATACATAGAATCTGGTTCATGCGCCGTTTCACCCGAAGTCACACTCACACTTACCGAATAAGCAAAAGTCGAATCCAACACCACACCATTCACTTCAACCATACGATTTAATTTTACACGATGGATTCCATTATCATCACTAGCCCCCACCCAATAAAATTTGAAAACTTTATCAATCACATCTCGGTCAAGTTCTTGAGAGAGTGCTATGTTTTTTGCTAGCGTATCAATGACAATAATGCTGTCTGGTAAACGAGGAGCAATTTCATCGCCTTTTTGAGTTTGCAAATAATTCAACAACACATTATAATAACCTGGAATACTATTTACTGGCGAATGATAATGGGAAAAGGCAAAATTAAATATTCCTTTTGTATGACGCTGAGCAACAGCTATCTGCCTTGCAAAACGACCCACCGGAGCAGGGCTGTTATAATTTTGTCCATAAAGAGGAGTTCGTTTGGTATCATATAAAAAATGATAAGGTGGTTGTTGAAAACTTTCAATATTGGCATAATAATCAATAGGACTATTTGCATTTTTTATAGCATCACCATAAGCTTTCGTCCAAGGCTCAACCGTTTCTATTTTTTGCCCACCGCCACCAACAGCATCCATTGGAAGGTTTTTATCTTGCTCTCTGAAATTTGCTTTTTCATAAAACCGCGTCCAAAACTTTTCATTATTTTCTAAAGTTCCAAAACCATACGGCCCACCTTCTGAAATATCAAATGAATGTGGGTCATCTGTTGCAAATTGACTAAAAAGTAAAGGCTTTGTCGGGTCAATTTTATTTAATGAATCTATAACTATATTAAAACCTTCTGCTAAACGATCGGCATAAAGATTACGGATACTATCACCATAATTAAATTTATTGTGATTCCATACTTCATAAACGCTGTAAAATCCTCCAAAATTTTCAGGATATTGAGTATTGTAAATATCATAGAGTTCATGGGCAAAAGCGCCTGCTTTCATCATTGCGGCTTTGAATTTTAAGAAATGCTCATCCTTTGTTAAATCCCAATTCCACCAATCATTATCAACTCCCATTCCAATATAAACTTTCCAACCATATTTTTTCGCTTTTGCAAAAATGATATCTTTATCATAACATTCAACGACAACACTATCTAATTTACTATCATAACAAGCACGCCAATTTGGATCTCCGGCATTTTTATACGCAATATCGCCATCAATAACTTGCGTAATCCCTAAACTTTTCCAATAAGAAGCTTCTTTATCCCAAGCGTCTTTTGGCCCGATATAACCAGGTTCATCCCACCTTGCATACATCCAAGCCTGAATAAAAGTTCCTTCAATAGGAATAAAGCCCGCCATTAAAAAACTGGCACAAACTAGAAAAAAGAAAAATGATTTTTTTAATACACCCATATCTTAAATATACTCTTTCTAATGAATAAAAAAATATTTTTTTACTTCTTGTCTTATTCCTTGTCACAAAAAAAAGAAAGGGAAACAAAATGTATCCCTTCCCTTGCTCCCTTCAAGGCGGCCTTATGCACCGCAATTTTTAGGAATTTCAATTTGTACAATAATGGAAGATTGGGCATTATACCCCGTACCTCCGATACGGACAAGTTTACCTTTATAAGCTAATTGTTTCGGATTTGTTTTACGAATTAATTTGGCAAGCGTTGCTCTCATATACCCCGCCTTCAATGTAGCTTCAGGCTTACGCCCCACAAAACGAGGGTCCTGAATATAAGCTCCTATTGCGTAGGAATCATGTGGGTTATAAGGTTCTGCCTGGACATTTGCAAATAAATTATCAAATAAATCCATACAACTTTTTGCTAGTGGTTTATTTCTGAAAAGGGCTTTCGATTTTTCTTCGGCTTCTAACTCTTTCAAATTTTCATAGACGGTTAAAAATTCTTGATAATCCGTTCCAACAAGTGGAAACAACAAAAGAGTACCTTCTTTTGATAATTTTTCAACAAATGCTTTATCATAATCAAATTGGCAACCCTTTAAAAGCTCTTGGAATTCATCTCCAAGTGCATCTATCAAAAACTCTCCCAACCGACTATATAATGAATTACTTTCAAAGCGCCCATAGTTCCATGTTAAAAGAGCAGAAAAAGCAGCCTCTTTTACAATATACTTTGTGATTTCTTCATAAGCCATATAAGTGTCTAAGCGCCTACTCAAAAGTTCTGCCGCTAAAAAGTAATCTTTGTTATGAACCGCCAAAAGAACAGGGCCAATGTGCGTTAAATAGCCCACCAATTTAGGAGAATACGTTCTTGCAGGGCTCAAAAAAATATGGAAATTTGCATTCATTTCTTTAGGTAAATAACCATACCAGCTAGGAGTAAAAAACGGGCTCCCAGTAATTTCCATTTTAGAAATTAAAGCATTCTCTTCTAAAGAATTTAATTTCCCATAAAACCCCAAGACATCACACATATCCAAAGAAAAGCCCCAAGCCATTTCAGAACCATCTTCAAGTGAAGCTTTTAAAAATATTTTTTGTTTTTCTTCCATAGGACACTCCTTGTAATCATTTGGGATTTTATTCAAATATAAATGCTGTTTAATGACACTTTTTGTCATTATCAAAGAAAAATGATTTTTTTGAAATTTCCCTTTAATAAAAGAAACTACTCTTTCTTATTCTTTTATTTTAACGCCATCATTTTGCTAAACAATGCCTCCACAATATTTTCAATCAAATTTCTGGAAAAATGCTCATTTTGCACAATAAAAAGCATCTTTTCAAAAAAAATAAGCTATTTTCACTCTATGAAAATTCCATTTAATCGCCCTCCCTTTTTAGGAAAAGAATTTGAATATATGCAAGAAGCCGTTAAAAACGGTCGCATTTGTGGCGATGGAAATTTTAACAAAAAATGTCATTCTACATTACAAAATCTCACAGGCTCTCCAAAAGCACTATTAACAACAAGTTGCACTCACGCTCTTGAAATGTCTGCTTACTTATGCGATATTTCTCCTGGAGATGAAGTTATCATGCCCTCTTTTACTTTTGTTTCTACAGCAAACGCCTTTGCTTCTCGCGGAGCCTCAATCCGCTTTGTAGACATTAGAAAAGATACAATGAATATCAACGAAAATCTCATTGAAGAAGCTATCACAGAAAAAACAAAAGCTATTGTGCCTGTACACTATGCAGGTGTTTCTTGTGAAATGGATAAAATCACACAGATTGCCAGAGATCACCATTTATTTGTTGTAGAAGACGCTGCTCAGGCATTAATGAGTTCTTATAAAGGTATTTCTTGTGGGAATCTCGGCGATTTCGGCGCCTTTTCTTTCCATGAAACCAAAAATTATAGTATGGGTGAAGGTGGTGCACTCTTAATTAAAAATCCAATGTATGCAGATCGGGCAGAAATCATCAGAGAAAAAGGTACAAATCGCTGCCAGTTTCATCGTGGAGAAATCGATAAATACACCTGGGTTGATTTAGGTTCTTCTTATTTGCCAAGCGAATTAAATGCAGCCTATCTATACGCACAATTAGAAGACCCTAATGTTATTCTGAACAATCGTTTGTCAAGTTTTAATACCTACCAAACTATTCTACAACCTTTAGCAGATTCTGGTATTTTAGAATTACCTTACATTCCAGAGCATTGTAACCATAACGCACACATGTTTTATATAAAAACACCAACAAAAGAAATTCGCGATAAGCTCATTAAATTCCTTGGCGAAAATGGTATTCTTGCTGTATTCCACTATGTTCCATTACATTCTGCACCTGCTGGCAGAAATTTCGGAAAATTCATCGGTGAAGATAAATTTACCACAAAAGAAAGCGACAGGCTTTTACGCTTGCCTATGTTTTATGGTTTAACAAAAGAAGAAATTTATTTTGTATGCGAGAAAATACATGAATTCTTTAAATCCTAAACTGCTTTTACTTGGTGGTAGTCACGCTGAAATCCCGCTGATTCTTGCGGCAAAAGAACTCGGTTATTATGTAATTACAACGGGCAACGATCAAAAAGGTTTAGGGCATTCTTACGCAGACAAAAATATCTTTGCTGATTTTAGCGACAAAAAGGCCATGCTTGAACTCGCTACCACAGAAAAAATTGATGCAATATGTTCTGGCTGTAATGATTTTGCATTACTTTCAACGGCTTATGTTGCAGAAAAGCTTTCTCTTCCTGGGCATGATTCATACGAAATAGCCAAACAAATTCACCATAAGGATAAATACCGAAAACTAGCAGAATCGCTTGAAATCCCGACACCAAAATCTATTCGGATTTCAACCATTGAAGAACTTGAAAAAAACATTTCTTCACTTCAATTCCCGATTATTATAAAACCAGTTGATTTAACTGGCGGCAAAGGGATTCAGAGGGCTGATTCAATAGAAGAAGCTAAAAGTGCCTTTACAATCGCCATGGAAAAAACGAGAGAAAATTATTGCATTGCTGAAGAATTTATTGAAGGCAAAAGACATGGGTTTTCTTGCTATATCAACCAAGAAAAAGTTGTTTTTTATTTTGCTGACAATGAACAGTATTTTTTAAATCAATACCTTGTCAGTGGAGCAAATACACCTAGTACTTCTTCTCAAAATACTTTAGAAATGCTTAAAGAATATAGCGAACGCATTGCAAAAAAACTTCACTTAGTCGACGGCATTTTACACATCCAATATATTGAAAAAGATAACGGCATTCCTTTTATTATTGAAGTCTGCAGGCGACCTCCCGGAGACCTTTATATTAAATTAGTAAAACACGCTACCCAATTAGATTACCCTAAAATGCTCGTTCTTGCTGAAACCGGACGAGCCAATGAAAGTCTAATACTTGATAACTTTTCTTTTTTCTCTCCCTATCGAAAACCTCGCTGTGTTTTACGCCATTGCATTATGGCAAAAGAAAAAGGTAAAATCAAAGGCATTTATTTTGCAAAAGAAATCCAAAATAAAATCATAGACTTGTTTTTATGGTATAAAGAAAAAGAATTTATAGAAGACCCTTTGCACGACAAGGCCGGTATTGTTTTTTTGTCTTTTGATTCTGAAAATGAAATGGAATATTATACAGAAAACATTTCCGATTATATCAAAATAATCTTTGAATAATCCTTTATTTGTAAGTAACAGATAAGCATTTCAAGAATGCTTGACTTTAAGACTTACAAAGAGTATATTTAAAAGCAACTTAACTTGTTTTAAATTATGAAAAAAGAACCTTTTCAGATTGCCTTTATAGGTGGCGGTATAAATTCTGCCATTGGAGAAGTCCACAAAGTAGCAAGCCAGATGGATGGCTGTTTCAAATTAGTTGCCGGAGCATTTAGTTCTCACAAAGATATAAACCTAGAAACTGCTGCTGCATGGAATGTTTCTACTGAAAGAACTTATGAAACTTATCAGGAACTTTTAGAAAAAGAACAAAATAAACTTGATGCTGTTGTGGTCCTTGTACCTACAGACTTGCATGCAGAAGTTGTTTTAGCCGCTTTAGAAAAACGTATCCCGGTAATTTGTGAAAAATCTCTTGCAGCAAGTGTTGAAGAAGGTTTTCAAATAGCAAAAGCCGTTAAAGAATCTAATCTTTTCTTTTGCACCACCTATAACTACACAGGTTACCCGATGGTTCGGGAACTTGCTAAAATTATTGAAGAAGGCAAATTAGGTAAAATACAACAAATCCAAATTGAAATGCCGCAAGAAGGTTTTTTGCGTATAAAGCCCAATGGTTCTGTTCTGACACCTCAAAGTTGGCGTTTAAAAGAAACTGCTATTCCAAAAATTTCTCTTGACCTTGGAAGTCACTTGCACAATATGGTCCAATTTTTAACAAGAGAAACGCCCATTAAAATCGTAGCCGACCAAGCTACTTTTGGAAATTTCAATCAAGTCATTGACAATGTTTCTGCACTTGCCCAATATTCTAACAATATCAAAGTTCAATTCTGGTTCAGCAAAACAGCCCTTGGTCACAGAAATGGTTTACGCGTCAGAATTTACGGTAACAAAGGCAGTGCGGAATGGTTCCAGTTAGAGCCAGAAACCTTAAAACTTTGTGATGCTTACGGGAACATTTCTTTATTAGACAGAACTTCAGATAATTTTGAAATAGCCAATGCTTCGCGTTACAATCGCTTTAAAGCCGGCCATCCAGCAGGTTTTATAGAAGCTTTCGCTAATTATTATAAAGATATTGCCGATTGCCTTAAAGAATACAAGCAAACCGGTTCTTACAAAAGTTCTTTTGTTTGTGGAATAAAAGATTCTTTAGAAAGCCTTGTCTTAATGGAAACAGCTGCAAAATCCGCTGAAACATTGAAATGGGAAACCGTTCCTGAAGTTCTAATTTAAAATCAAGTAAGGCACAAATCTTTTATAGAAACGCTTCTGAAATTCCAAAGGCGAAAGAATTGGTTCATGGTCTCCTTGCACAATAAAACGCACATCCGGGAAACGTTTTGCTATTAAAGCCACTCTTTTTAAAGTCTGGTTTAATTTTTCAAAATACAATTTTTCTAATTCTTCTACACTTGAAACTTGCATAGGGAATTGCGTGTCACGCGTTGTCCAAGAAATAAACTTCTGTAAAGAATCCTGTAAAAGCGAATCTATTTTAAAAGCTATTAAACTATCTGAAACTTCTTTTAAATTCCCGAAGGATTCTTTAAAATAAACTTCTTTGAAACCCACATTATGAATATAGCGGAAACGCCAATGTTCACTAGAATCGCCACCAGAAAGAAAGATGGTATTCACTCCTAAAGAATCAAAAACCTTTGGCAAGAAAAGCGTATCTTTATTGCGTAAAGAATCTTTAGTGACTTGATAAATCCAATCTTCTCGCTCAGCAGTTCTAGTCCGGCTATACATTCTTGCATGCACGCCCACAGAACATTTTAAATCTTTAAAAATCTGAAGTTGTTTTTCAAAAAGTTCTTCAGAAAGGGGTATTCCAAAAGATTCTACAAGAACCAGCACATTGGTTTTTGAAAAGTCTATAAAATTTTTAGAAATTGTGACAGAGTCCGTTACATTATACTTTGCTTTAAATTCCTCGGGCAAAACCGGGCTATTTTCTTTGGGAATACTTCTTGCTAAATACTCAACTAACGGCATTTGCAATAAAGGTTGCGACGGATAAAAATTTTTAAACGCTAAGTGGGTCATTAAAGAAACAAACAAAATAAAACTAATGCCGCGGACTCCAAAACCAGAAATTTTTGAAACCATTACAAGTGCAAAAAGCGAAGTAAAAAATGGTACGAGTGCATAAATGCCTAGTTCAAAATTTTTCTCATGTAAAAGATTCAATAAATCAACAAAAGCTAAAGAAACAAGCAACGTAACCAATAGCCCTAATGCCACATACTTTAGAATTTCTTTTGCTGAAGAATTAAATGTAACGGACTTCAATGCGACAAATATCAAAAGTATGGCAAAGTACCCAAAACCGAATAAGCCCCGAACAATATCCTGCCCTTTCTCAAAAGTGAGTAAAAACGGAACTATCGTTATTAAAGAAGCGCCAAGTAATGGGTAAAGTAATCGTTTCATATTAATTCAAATTAGCAATAATTTTATTATATTCCATTGTATGACTGCTTCTGAAACAAAAAAAATCAGTTTTGTTATACCATGTTATCGTAGTGAGCATACGATAAATACTGTTGTTCAGGAAATCCAAGACACAGTCAAAACAAAACCGAATTATGATTATGAAATCATTCTTGTTAACGATGCTAGTCCGGATAATGTTTGGGAAGTCATTTGTAAGCTTTCTGAAAATAATCCAAAAATCAAAGGCATTTGCTTAGCTAAAAATTTTGGTCAACATTCTGCTTTAATGGCTGGCTATAAAAAGGCAACTGGTGATTATATTATTTCTTTAGATGATGATGGCCAAACACCTGCTAGTGAAACATTTTTACTTGTAGATGAACTTGAAAAAGGTTACGATGTTGTTTATGGTTTTTATCGCCATATCAAACAACATATTTTCCGCCGCTTGGCTAGCTGGGTCAATAAAAAAATGGCTCAAAAAATTATTGGACAACCCAAATCCCTGCATACCACTTCGTTTTTTATTATGCGGCGTTTTATCGTAAACGAAATTGTCCGTTACGCACACCCTTTTGCCTACATTAGCGGTTTAATTTTCAGAGCCACCAATTCTATTGGCAATGTTGAAGTGAAGCACAGGTTACGCCTTGAAGGAAAATCTGGCTACACAATCCGTGGGTTATTAGCCCTTTGGATAAATGGCTTTACAGCTTTTTCTGTCAAGCCTTTACGCTTTGCTACTTTTGTCGGAATTTTCTGTGCTATTGTCGGCTTGATTGCAGGCCTTTATGTTATTTCGCAAAAACTTTCTTACCCGGATATGCCTATTGGTTATGCATCTACTATGTCGGCCCTTCTTTTTATTGGCGGTATGATTATGCTTTTGCTTGGACTGATTGGTGAATACATAGGGCGCATTTACATAAGCATTAACCAGGCTCCACAATACGTTATTCGCGAAACAACCTTTAAAGACAATGCTACGTAAAATTCTTTATTCTTTAGGCATCAATCTTTTTTTTCTTGCCCTTTGTTTGATTTTTGGCGACTTAAAATTTGGCGCCATTGATGACTATTTTATGGCAGCCCGTGTATCAGGAGCTCTTGGCACAAATTACGAACCTCTACTTGTTTTTTTCAATGCCATTTATGGATTCCTTTTAATTCCTTTTTACAAATTATTTCCAGCTCTTGGGTGGTACTACATTCTAGAAATGGCTAGTGTATTTATTTCTTTCACAACCATTTCTTACATTCTCATTTCTAAAATGGGAACAAAATTCGGCGTTTTACTTTCAGCACTTTTTTCGGCGCTTTTTGCAAAGGATTTTTATTTAACCGTTCAGTTTACGCAATGCGCGAGTTTACTCTCTGCAACAGGAATGCTTACCTTTGTACATGCTGCATTCCCAAAAGATTCAACAGAAACCTTTTCTGATAAAAAAAGTTATTTCGCTATTTTCTATGCCATAATCCTATTAACATTTGGAAGCGTTATGCGTTACCAAGCGTTTTTAATGGGAATGCCATTTTTTGCTTTTGCTCTTTTATTGTTATTTAAACCGGCATTAAAATATAAGTGGCGAATCATTGCAGGCATTGCAATCATTTTTCTTTCTGCTTTTTCCATCCGTTCTTTTGATAAAAGTTTATACCAAAACAAAGATTACCAAGCGTTTCATTCTTTTCAAGGCCCAAGAGTTACTTTAGGTGATCATAACAACTATAATAAAAATGCAGTTTATGAAGACTTAGAAGAAGTTGGGTTATCCGGCAAAGATTTCCACATGTTAAACTCTTGGACTTTTTACGATACAGAAGTTTTTCACCCGGATAGTCTTTTAACAATCACTTCTTTTATTGAGCCTTACCGTTTTAAAAATGAACCCAAACTCATTCCTCAAAAAATTATTTCTGCGCTTCAACATTCTCTTACAGCCCCTTTATTTTGGGTATGGTTTGTATTTTGCCTAATTATATTCAAAACCAATCCTAAAAAATCCATTTACCTCTGGGGTTCATTGTTTATTGTCTTTTCTCTCATGACCTATTTATTATTTATGGGACGCCTTGTATACCGTGTAGAAAGCGGATTCTGGCTTTACGCAGCAGCACTTGCCATACCTCTTTTTAAAAACATTCCTTTTAAAATTTCAAATGCGGCTATTACTATTTTACTTGTTGCTTTTGCCCTTTGCAACATAACTCTTTTTGCGGCAGAAGGCCATTTAGTCCGCGATCCTAGCACAGGAAAATCACGAACTATTGCTGTTGAAGATTCAACGGATTACACACAGGTTTTTGATTACATTGATAGCAACCCGGATAAAATGTTCCTTTTAAGCCATGGGGCTTACATGCGTTTTTCGCACCATAGGAATCCGCCGTATTTAGCAGAACCTATTGGCAGTTTCCGCAATATTATCAGCTTTGGTTACTGGACTCCTTACTTGCCAGAAATTACCAAGAATTTAAAAGATTTTGGAATAGAGAACCCAATCAAAGATGTTGTAAAAGAAAATGTTATTGTTGTAAACGAAGAACACTTAGAAGATTTTCTTGAACGCCATCATTATAAAGATGTAGAAAAAGACACATTAAAAATATTTGGCGAAATGAAATTTTTAAAATACCGTTTAGTAGAAGAATAGAAAAGGTAATATTTTCATTTTATTTTTTCTAAATTTTCTCGCATGAAAAAAAATTCTATTGCAACCATTCAAGGTAAATGGAGTGGCGACTTTGAAAGTAATGCTACTTGGTATCGAGAACAAGCTCTTTCTTTAAAAGGAAAAAATCTTGATTTGCTCATTTTGCCAGAACTATTTCACACGCCCTATTTCCCATTTGAAGAAAATGCCGATTTTTTCAACCTTGCTATAGAAAAAGATCACCCTCTTGTAAAAGAATGGCAAGACATTGCAAAAACATTAAATACAGTGATTGTATTTCCATTTTTTGAAAAACGGGCAAATGGCATTTACCATAACAGTGCATTTGTTTTTGAACGAGATGGTAGCATTGCTGGGCTTTATCGTAAAAGTCATATTCCAGACGACCCTGCTTTTTATGAAAAATATTACTTTATCCCAGGAGATACTGGTTTTGAACCCATCAAAACATCTGCCGGAACGCTTGGCGTATTAATTTGTTGGGACCAGTGGTTTCCTGAAGCGGCAAGAATCATGAGCCTTAAAGGGGCTGATCTTTTAATTTACCCTACAGCTATTGGCTGGATGCAATCTGAACCTGAAACAATTTACCCACGACAACAAGATAGCTGGATGACTATTATGCGAGGGCATGCTATTGCCAACCGGACTTTTGTTGTTGCTGCAAACAGAACAGGTACTGAAGGCGAACTAGACTTCTGGGGAACATCTTTTACTGCGGCTCCTGATGGTTATCTTATTCAAAAAGCGGACTCCAATTTTAGTGGTGTTTTATTTTCTGAAATTGACTTTTCTGAAACCGAAGAAAATCGCCGCTGGTGGCCTCATTTCAGAGACCGTCGCCCTGAACTTTATAAAGACATTCTAAAAATCTGGGGAACCCCATGAAAAAAAAATTGTTACACTCCCCTGCAGAATGGGAAACACAAGCCGCTACCTGGCTAGCTTTCCCACACCATAAAAAAAACTGGGCAGGAGAACTTGGCGAAAAAGCAAGGCAGTTTTATTTTGATTTAATTTTAAAAATTGTCAAATTCCAACCAGCTAATATTCTTGTCCCTAAAAATTTTCAATTACCCGAAATCTTTCAGGCAAAACTAGCCAAACAACCTTACCCAGCTACATTTTTAAAAATTTCTACTAACGATATCTGGATTAGAGATTATGGCCCATTTTTTGTGAAACGCGGCGATTCAACTGAAATTGTCAAAACTGAATTCAACGCTTGGGGTGAAAAATTTCCACCTTGGGATAAAGACAATTCAGTCCCTAACAAGATTGCCCGACGCTTAAAAATGCCTATTGCTACAATCCCTTACATTTTTGAAGGCGGTGCTATAGAATTTAACGGCGATGGTTTAGCTATAACCTCTTTACCTTGTCTCTTTGGCGAAAAAAGAAATCAAAAAAAAGATTCTGCCAAAATGAGACGCGCTCTAAAAAAATCACTTGGTTTACGCGATATTTTAGCGGTACCTTATGGACTTGTCGGAGACCATACTGATGGCCATATTGATAATGTCGCTCGCTTTGTGAAAAAAAATCACATTGTCATGGCAAAAGATGAAAATTCAAAAAACGCCAATATTCTGAATGAAATTTATTTTTGCATTGAACTTTGGCTCAAAAAACATTATGGCGATAATTACAAAATAGACACGCTTCCATTACCGCCACAGCAAGAAGTAAACGGCGAAATTTTACCTGCTTCTTACATGAATTTTATCTTTGTAAATAATGGCCTCATTTACCCTAAATACTACAAGAAAACAGACTTGATTGCTCAGAAATTTTTCGAAAAAACATTCCCAGAACGTAAAGTCATTGGAATAAATGCCAAAGATATTATTCGAGAAGGTGGTAGTTTACATTGTTTAACTAAGCACCAAAGTGCTTAGTTAAATATTTTCCTTTGCTTTTGCAACAGCTTCTTTGGCTAGTTTATCGACAAGTTCATTCCACTTGTGACCAGAATGGGCTTCAATCTTTTCAAAAAATACTTTGTCCGCATAAGGTTTTGCCGCTTCTGCGTAGCGTTTGGCAACAGCACTTTTCGCTGTCCATTCTCCTTTTGCAAAGCGGGCTATGCCTTCGTAATCATGGCAGATAACGCCTTTTTCTTTTTGCGTTGAAAGCCATTCCATTGCATGTAAAGCAGCCGTTAATTCACCATCAATATTACGACTTTCTGCAACGAAAGGAGTTACACCAGAATCCCTTGCCACTTCTTCATTTTCATTTACAGCAATAAAAGCCCACCCTGCATAAGGACATTCCGAGAGAAAAGACCCATCTACATAAACACGCAAACCCTTAGGTAAAGGCATTTCCATACCTGAAAGCCAAGCTTTAGCATCGTCTATAGAACCAAAAGATTTAAAGAGAACTCCCTTTACACCTTTTGTTTCTTTTTCACATTCTGCCCAAGTTGTAAAAATTTGACTGCCAGAAGGCTTTTTTACTGCATAGAATTTCTGTTTTGCCATTTCTAAAATTTATATTTTTATCAAAATTTTTGAGGTAACTTTTGAAACCATCTCCTTTTTTTGCGGATACATTCCGATTTTTCTTTAAACGATTCTCTAACCAGGAATCGCTTACAAGATGGTTTCTGAAAAAAGCGGGTACAGAATCTTCACTTTTTTCTTACCCAACTTCTTATAGACATTTCAAAAAAACTTTGATTTTTCTTCCTGACAATAAAGAAAGCACCATTTTATTTCTGGAAGCATTTAAAACTTTCTGGAACAAAGAAAATACTTTATTTGTAGCAAAAGATTCTTTGCGAGAAACTCTTATACACCATCCGGTCGCTAAAACAATTTTTTTAACGGAAAAAGAATTCCGCTATGGGGAACTCGCCTTTAATAATGTGGAACAACAAATCTCTGATTTTAAAGCAGAGCTTTGTCTTTATCTTTTACCTCCATTTTTACCAGCCCTTTATTTGGCCAAGCGCTCTTTAGCAACTTGCCGTATAGGTTTTAATTCAAATAACCTTTTCCCTTTCTTAAACATCAACTTAACTGCTGAAAATGATTCTGAAAAAATTGCAATGCTAAAGAATCAATATGAAGGTTCTTATGGCTGTTAATTTGCATACAACAGATTCCAGAGGCTTTGCCGATTTGCACATGCATACTAAGTTTTCAGACGGAGATCTTTCTGTTGATGAACTTATCCGGCTTTCAAAAAAGAAAGGGTTACGTTGTATATCAATTACTGACCACGACAATTTAGATTCTTATAATGCTGCTTTAGAACCAGCTAAAGAAGTTGGTATTGAAATTATTCCTGGCATAGAAATCTCTTCTGTTTATGAAGGGAGAGACATTCATATTCTTGGTTATTTCTGCGACCCGACGAATCTCGCCCTGAATCTTGAATTAGAAAATTTTACTCGCCAACGCATTACACGGGCTAAAGCGATTATCAAAAAACTCAATACACTGGGTATTGACATACAATACGAAAAAGTCGCTAGTTTCTGTAATGGGAAAGTTATTGGCAGGCCGCACATTGCAAAAACTCTTGTTGCTGAAGAATACATTTCTTCTTTTGCAGAAGCTTTTACCAAATACCTTGGTGATGGTTGCGTTGCCTTTGTTGAAAAAAAAGGATTAAACCCACAGCAAACCATCCGACTTATTGAAAATGCCGGCGGAATTGCTGTTCTGGCTCACCCATATAAATCAGGAATTGAAGAATCCTTTATCTCTGAATTTGTTGAATGGGGAATTCAAGGGATTGAAACTTATACACCAGCGCAAAAAGGCAATATCGGCAAACGCTATCGTGATATTGCTAAGCGTTTTAATTTAGTAGAAACGGGTGGTTCTGATTTTCATGCTCCTCATGGAACCACTTTACCTAATTGCATGAAAATGCCTTATACTGCTGTTACAGAATTAAAAGAAAGAAAAGAAAAATCCCGTGCCGAATGGTTCTAACTTTTTAGGTTTTATATGCGAATAAGTTCTTCTGAAGCTTTGGATTTATTTTTAAACGCTCCCTTACAAGAGCTTTGCCAAATGGCAAATAATGTAAAAGAGAAACTTCATGGCAAACAAGTTTTTTGGGTAAATAACCGCCAAATCAATTACACCAATGTCTGTGTATTGCATTGCCGTTTTTGTGCTTTTTCAAAAATCAAAAAAGACAACCCTGAAGCTTATGATTGGGATTTAAAAACCATACAACAAAAAGCACAAGAAGCTATTGATTGCGGTGCAAGAGAATTGCATATTGTCGGCGGCTTACACCCAGACCATCCTTTTGAATATTATGTTGAAATGCTTGCTTCTTTACGTAAGCTTTTTCCTAAAGTGAATTTAAAAGCTTTTACCGCTGTTGAAATTTGCCACTTTGCCAAAAAATCAAACACAACTCCAGAACAAATCCTTTCTGTTTTAAAACAAGCAGGGCTAGATGCTTTGCCTGGTGGCGGAGCAGAAATTTTAGTTCAAAGTGTGCGCGATAAAATATGTGGAAAAAAAGAAACTGGTAAAGAATGGCTTTCTGTTCATAATGCAGCCCACCAATTAGGTATTCCAACTAACGCCACTATGCTTTTTGGGCACATTGAATCGCCAGAACACCGCATTGCTCACATGGAAATGCTTCGAGATTTACAAGACAAATCTCCAGGCTTTTTTGCTTTCATTCCTTTAGTTTATTTACCGCAAAGAAATGATTTAAATCGCATTGTACCGGAACGAACTTCAGAAGAAGACATTTTACGAACGATTGCTGTTGCAAGACTATTCTTAGATAATTTCCCTCACATAAAAGCTTATTGGATTCAAATGGGCATTGATACAGCAATGAAAGCCTTGCATGCAGGAGCCTCTGATTTAGATGGGACAATTATTGAAGAAAAAATTTCTCATGCTGCAGGAGCAAATGCTCCCATAGGATTAACTCCTCAAAGAATGAAAGAAATCATTTTAAATGAAGGTTTAACTCCTATTGAACGCGATGCCAAATACGAAACTTATTCGTAAAATTTTTCTTTCATGAAAAGATAAGTATTCACAAACTTCTGCTTTATTTTATTCAAAAAAACAATTTTGCTTTACTATCTTTGTACTTATGTATACACCTTGGAAAGATGGTTGGGAAAAAACGATTGATGCACTTACGGCTAATAGCCCTACTTTTGTGCGAATTACCGTCGTTGCCGGGAAATCATTCTTTTATTATCATGCTCCTACGCGCGCAGCCGCTTTAACTTACACCACTTTCCTTGCAGCAGTTCCTTTATTCATTTTATTAACCTCTATTGTATTACACATCGGTTTTGGAAGTCTTCTTTCTGATTATTTACCTTTACTAGAAGAAATCAGCACTATCCGCTGGCCAATAGAAGAAATTCGCCCTATTTTAGAAAATGCAGAGCATATACCAGCAGGCAAATTAGGACTTGTCGGGTCGCTCAGTTTATTTGTCACATTCCTGTTAGCCATCGGTTCTCTTGAAATTAATTTTAATGTGGTGTGGGAAAAAAAAGTTTCGCGTTCTCTCTTAAAACAATTTCTCGTTTATTCCCCTATTTTACTTGTCCTTGCAGCTATTATCGGCCTTTTTGCTAGCTTCGCTAAAAGCGTTCACGATATTTTAGAAATGTTTCTAATTCAAGGTTTTCATTTTGATTCTGGCACATTCTATGCTTTACAAACCCTATTCTGGATAGGCGCTTTTATCCTAACTGCTTACATCATCATCTTTTTAATTTTATTTGCTCTTCCCTCTCGTTCAGATTCTTACTCCAAGAAAAAACTTATCTGGAGTAGCCTTTTAACATCTGGGATTTCTCTTGGAGCCATTTACATTTACATCAACATTCTTTCTCACATACAAACTACATTATTTGCAAGACTGTCTCTTTTTTATGGTTCTCTTGCCTTTATTCCTTTGCTTCTCTTTTTAGTTATCGGAATTTGGATAATCATTCTTTTTGCCAATAGTCTTGTTTGGACAATTTGTAACTGGCCAGAAGCTGAAAAGAAAGTCTGGAACTGGACTAAAAACGAAAACAATCTTTAAGGTTTTCAAAATGATTTCCTTACGCGGAGCCAGATTACATAACCTTCAGAATATCGATGCGTGTTTTCCTAAAAATGCAATTACAGTCGTTTGCGGTCCTTCAGGTTGTGGAAAGTCTTCTTTAGCTTTTGATACATTACATGGAGAATCCAAACGACGCTACCTTGAAAGTTTAAGTCCGTTTGCATTAAAAGTTCTCGGTGGTAAACAATACATTCCTTTACGCGATGCCTCCGGTTTAATTCCAAGCATTGCTTTAGCTCCATCACAAGGCGATTCTCCTGCAAAAGAAACCGCCCTTTCGATAGCCTCTCTTGACGATATTTTTCACACCTTGTGGGTTTCTATTGCAAAACCCGTTTGCCCTGTTTGTATGCAAGAAATGTCTTTTCAAACTCGAGAAGAAATCATTTCTAAAATTGCTCTAATGCCTGAAAAAAGCAGAATCCAATGTATTGCGCCAATTAATCCAAATAAAAAAACTTTAAAAGAATTAGCCAGTTCTTTTCTCCAACAAGGATTTTCTCGCGTACTAGCAGACAATAAACCTTACTCACTAGCCGATTTACACGAAAATGATTTTGAGAAAATACCCAAAAAATTTGAAATCATTGTCGACCGCATTATTATCCGCGAAGGCATTCGCACCCGTATTTCAGAAGCCATTGATGCTTGTTTAAAACTAACACATCATAAAATTGAAATTGATTGCGAAAGCGAAAGGATAACCTATTCTACTTTACCTATCTGCAAAAATGGTCATGCTTCAGAAACATTTCATATTCCAGAAGCAAAAGATTTTTCACCTTATTCGCACAATGGCTCTTGTGCCGCCTGTAAAGGAACTGGACTTTCAGAAGATGAATCCATTTGTGAAACTTGTAATGGTTTGCGCTTAAAAAATTATCTCCTAAATACAACCACAAAATTTGGCAATTATAAAGATATTATCTGCAAAAATTTTTCCGATTTTTCTTTTACCGTTCACAAGTTATTTGAAAAGGTGCCAGCTCACCTTAAACGAACTCAAGAAGCACTTTTTGAAAGACTTCAAGCTATACAAAATTTAGGCATTTCTTACTTGTCACCTTCTAGGTCTGGCCGTTCTCTTTCTGGCGGAGAACTACAGCGTTTGCGTTTAGTCGCTGCCGTAACGGGATATCTTGATGGTATGCTTTTCTGTTTAGACGAACCAGCTGCTGGCTTACATAGTAATGACGCCATTAAGTTATTTTCTGTTCTTGAAAGCATAAAAAATCGCGGGAACACTTTAGTTTTAATGGAACACCATCCTGAAATCATTTCTCGAGCCGATTGGATTATTGAAATGGGAGAAGGAGCCGGCAAAAATGGGGGTAAAATTTTATTTCAAGGCACTTTAAAAGATTTTCTTCTTCAAGAAAATTCACCTACAAGAAATTGGCTTTTAAGACTTAGTGAATCCAAAGATTCTCAAAATAAAATTTCCGTTCAAAGCAAAAATTTAGAAGTCAAGAATTTTTCAAAATTTGGAATCCTGCCTATTTCTGCAAAATTTCCTTTAGAACATTTCAGCGTTATCACAGGGCCATCTGGGAGCGGAAAATCGACTCTGCTTTTTGAACATTTAATCCCTGAATTTCAAAAAGGAACTTACGCTTCTTTAGGGCTAAAAAAAATAAATGTCCTTTCTACAGGTAGTTTTCAAGGAAACAAACGTAGCACTATTGCTAGTGCCATACAAATCAGTTCTCCATTAAGAGAATTATTTGCAAGCCTTCCGGAAAGTAAACTCCGGGGCTATTCGGCAAAAAAATTTGCAACACATACTCCTGGAGGGCGTTGCGAAACTTGTAAAGGCGAAGGTGTTTTAACATCTCCTGATGGCTTTGAAGAATCAGAATGCCCGGTATGTCTTGGAAAACGATTCCGCGATGAAGTTTTAGAAATTCGTTTCAAATCTCTTTCTTTTGCAGATATTCTTGCACTTTCTGTAGAAGAAGCAATGTATTTATTTGAAGCCTTCCCCAATTTTTTCCCAAAGCTTAAAACGCTTGCCGACACAGGACTTGGCTATTTACATTTAGGCCAAACCACAAATCAACTTTCTAGTGGCGAACGAGCGCGACTCAGGCTTTCAATCGCTTTACAAAAAAAGACAACAGAACCTTCTCTTTATTTATTTGATGAACCTGCAAGAGGTTTGCACGAAATTGACATTCAAAAATTACTGGAATTATTTTTTGCTCTATGCAAACAAGGGCATACACTTATCGCTATTGAACATTCCAAAGATTTCATTCAAAATGCAGATTACGTTTTAGAATTAAAAACCAATCATTCTTCCCAATAAATTCCACCAGACCCTTCCAAAACTTCTGTTTCCGTTTCTTCTACAGTGACAGGTTCTTCTTTGAATTCTTCTGGTTCTTTTTCTATGATTTGATGTTCTTCTATCGTTTCTTGCATCTCTAATGTTTCGACAGGTTCTTCTTTTTCAACAAACGATTTTTCTTGTTTTAATTTTTTCTCTTTCGGGTCATTAAAAAATAACCACGGGCTAATACTTACACTCACTCGATGCACAGAAGAAAGAACCGGGTGCGATTCAAAGGCATAGTCCACTTTTAAGAATTTTGAAACCACAACTCCTGCTCCGACTGTAAAGCTTTCAAAAGTCGTAAAACTAGAAAGACCAGCTCGCAAAGAAAGTCCAAAATCAAAAGCAAATTCTATTCCACCACGCCCTCCAGAAAGCCAGTCTAAAGGTGATTCCAAAAGATCGCCACCTCGTTCATTGCCTTCAAAATCCAAATCTCTCGCTTCATTATGAAATACTCCAGCGCTTTGCCAATAAGCGCCAAAAGAACCATAAAAATAGCGTATCGGATAATTCCAAGATGCTGCCAAATACAATTCTGGAGATTCATATTCAAACGTCCCGGACTCCCATTTCGCAGCAGAAGAAGTCCAACCTTTCAGTAACGCGGCTACAGAAAAATTTTTAGGGAATGTATAACTTAAGCCAACATCAGAACGAAACCCCCAGCCAGTCTGATCCAATTCCCGATAAAGACCATGCACAGCTATTCCCAAGTCCAAATTTTTCCAAAGCCGCCTGCCATAAGCAATTGAAATAGTCCAATCTGCAATATTCAATGTTCTATAATCAGAGCCTTCAGGAATGGGTTCGCCTTCTTTTATCCATGGAATATCATTTGCCCCGAACCTAGAAAAAGAAACTCCTATCCCATGCATGCCTTCTAATGGAAGCGTCATTGACGCCATATCATAAACAGTCCCTTCAAAATAAGCAACATGTGAAAAACTACCCCAAGCGTATTCTTGTAAAGCCAGTTGCCAAGGGTTATCTGTAATTCCAACCAATTCTTCTTTTTGAGCCATTACTGTCCCACCTAAAGCCGCTGAACGCGCCCCAGGGACAATATTTAATGTGGCATTCGCACCAGTTACCCGGTCAAAAGAGAAACCAGGCAAAGTAACTACAAGCACAAAAAAGCAAAAAATATATCGCGAAAAAGACATAAAAATCTATCTTAATAATACTTTCACACAAGATACTATTTTTCTGTATGCAAATTGAAGAATGCATTCAAAAATTCTTGCTTTATTTAGAGCGACAAAGGCGCTATTCACAAGCGACCTGCCTCACTTATGGAAAAGTCCTTCAAAAATTCTCAAATCTTTTCAAAGAAAACGCTACTATCGAAGAATTCAACTTTTCTAAATGCAGAGAATTTATACTAGAACAACATAAAAACAAATTAAACCCAACAAGTATTCGTTTATACATTGCTTGCTTAAAAAGTTTTGATAAATTTCTTGTTCAACAAGGTATCCTCAAACAAAAAGTCACTCTTAATTTAGTTTTTCCAAAACAACCTTCACGACTAGTCACCTTTATTCCGCAAAAAACTTTAAGCCCGCAAGAACTAGCTATCACTGAAAACGATTCTCTTATACAAACTCGCAGGCGTTTTCTCCTTGAAATTCTTTATGGTTCTGGCCTACGGATTTCTGAATGCACAACACTCCATTGGAACGATTTAGACTTTAAAAATTTGCTCATTAAAGTTTTAGGTAAAGGGAACAAAGAACGCCTTGTACCTATCACTCTAGCCACTAAAGAATGGGCTTTAGCTTACAAAGTACAATTAGAAAAGAGCAGTTTAATGCCTACTCCTACTTCTTTTATTTTTGTCAACAAAAACAATCTCCCTTTAAACACAAGAACACTTCGCCAAGATATTTATGACATTTTAAACCAAATCGGTTGGAAAGGGAAAGCAAGCCCCCATGTTTTACGCCATTCTTTTGCAACTCACCTTCTAGAAAATAATGCAAGCATTATGGGCGTTAAAGAAATGCTTGGTCACCAAAGCCTTTCAACGACTCAGGTTTACACACACGTTTCAGCAGAAAGGTTAAAAAAAGCCTTTCAACAAGCCCACCCAAGAAGCGGCAAAAAAGATTAACCGGTGTTTTTAAAAAGGTACATTAAAATCTAGCGACAACTGCGGATTCTCTTCTTTTTCTGGTAAGCGAATCCCAAGGCCTAATAAGCGAACTTTTTCTTCTCGCATAGAGAAACGCTCTCTAAAAAGTATCAGAAAATTTTCAAATTTTAATTCAGAAAATGAACGTTCTATCGTTGTCACAGAAAAATCAGAATACTTGATTTTCACAAAACTTTTATACATCCCATTTTTTGAAATATCTTCTTTTATCGTAATTACTGATTTATAAAACCGTTCAAATACATCTTTTAATTTCTGAATACATTCTTCTTCTGATTTTAAATCTTTATCAAAAGTATCTTCCATTGAAAACGATTTACGGACTCTTTCTGAAACCACAGGACGATTATCAATCCCTTTTGCAAATTGAAAAAGTTGCACACCAAAAGACCCACAGATTTTAACTAATTCCCAAAGTGAAAAACGCAAAACGTCAGAACATTTAAATATCCCATGCTCCTGCAATTTTTTCTCTGAAACTTTTCCGACTCCTGGCAATTTTCCAATATCTAAAGAAGCCGCAAAAGTTGCTGAACGTTCTGGCGGAATTGTAAACTGCCCATTTGGTTTATTCCAATCACTTGCAATTTTGGCTAAAAATTTATTTTCTGCAATCCCCGCACTCGCCGTTAAATGTCGCTCTTTAAAAATGCGTTCCCGAATTTCTTTTGCCATCCAAGTAGCGCTGCCTTTACAAAGTGCAACACCTGTTACATCAAGATAAGCTTCATCTAAACTTATTGGTTCTATTTGCAAAGTATAATCCTGGAAAATTCTAAAAATTTTCTCTGATTCTTCTTTATAAAGTTCTCTGTTCCCAGGAACAAGCACCAAATCGGGACAAAGACGTAATGCTTTTGCAGAAGACATTGCCGAATGCAAACCAAAACGGCGGGCTTCATAATTACATGTAGAAAGAACGCCTCTGTGTTCTGGTCGACCGCCAACAGCCATCGGAACACCTCGCCATTCTGGATGTTCTCTCATTTCTACTGCAGCATAAAAGCAATCCATATCTACATGGATAATTTTTTTCATACACAAAAAATAGAATCATTTTTTTGCATAAAAAAAACGGGATAGCCATCAGCCATCCCGTTCTTTTCAAACCTAAATATTAGGAGTCTTCCTTAGGGCCACGAGCCTTAGAAATGGTGAAAATAACCGTACGTGGTTTAGAAACGAGTACTGCATCACCTAAATCCATATTTTCAGCATAGAATGTTGTGCCTGCATGGCAAGCAGAAACATCAACTGTCAAAACAGAAGGAATCTTAGTTGGGAGAACAGAAAGTTTCAACTTACGGGTAATCTGAGAAAGCATACCGCCTTCTGCCTTAACACCTACAGGAATACCAGAAAGGGTAACTGGTACAACAACTTTCACAGGAGAGTTTTCTTCGATTTTCAAGAAATCAATATGAGTAATCTTCTGAGAAATTGCATCTTTCTGGTAGTCGTAAATAACGACTGGATTGCCGGCCTTGCCATCAATTTCAAGGTCAAGAAGCGCATAACGCTTACCAGGGACAAGTACCTTGCGCACGTCGTCCGCAGAAACGGCGACGCTCACAGGCTCGATACCCTTACCATAATAGACAGCCGGAATCATACCGGTCTTGCGCAAACGTTGCATTTCGCGAGAGCCTGCGCCTAATACTCTAGAGGTTGCTTTGAGCGTAGTGAGTTCCATTTTTTACTCCATTACATAAAAAAAAAGATTGGGGTAGCTGGATTCGAACCAACGAATAACGGAATCAAAATCCGTTGTCTTACCGCTTGACGATACCCCAATGGAGTCCCAAAGATACTAATTCTACAGAAAATTTAAAGGGGGGCTAATAAAAAAACATAAAAAAAGTGCTCCCCGTGAGTCCTACCCGATGGATTTGATCCAGCATCCCTTCTCTAAAACCCAGGATTCACGAAGAGCACGTCTATAATATACACACCAAAGTATATCTTTTCCAAACATTTTTTGCTAAAGAAATGCCCCAATCTGGAATGTTCTGAATTAAAATTCAACGCAATAAATCTGATATTTCCAATTTATAGCCAAAATCAAAAGAATTTTTTGTTAAAAAATAGACTTCATTATCAAAAACTGCCATATCAATGGGGGCACGAATTTTAAAATCTTTTAATTGAATGGAATTTATAAAATAACCTTCTCTATCAAAAACACCCAATTTTTCACATTCTTTATCAAAAAGAAGAATGCCTGAATTAAAGAATAAAAGTTTTGTTGCCGAGCAAAAATACGTTTTAGAATTTTCAACATCGGACAAAGCGTGTCTAAATGGTGTTGAAGAAGATTCTGTTGAATAAACAACCAAACGTTCCGGATTCGATGCTAGACCTGTTACTGATTCAACAGTAGCGACTTTATCTGATGATGCTGCTACGGCTAAAATTCGCAAAGCTCCTGGAAAATTCACATTCAATGAAAAACAACCTTTTGAAGTTAATTCTAATAATTCTAAGCTATTCTCTCCTGTAATTATTTTTCCATTTTCTATCGCAAAAAGATTTATCGCCAAAGTACATTCAAAGGATTCATCTTCGGCCTTACGTAAAGAAATGCCATCATGATAAAAAAGCGAATAACCATAATAATCTATTTCTTCTGCAAATCCAGGCAAGCGTAAACTGCCAAAAGAAGAAAATTCTCTATCCAATTCAAATGCGCAAAGCCTAGAAGGGTCTCTATTATAGCGATACACCAAAGAAAATTCATTTAATATATAGGCTTCGCCGGATTCTCCAAAAACCAAACGCAATGGTGAAGCGTCTTTTTCATCTATTGCACAACGAGTTACAAGAGTTTCTCCTGTACCTAGTAAGGTTTCATCTGAACAACCTATGCAAAGAAAAACAAGAAAAAACGCCGAAAGTTTTTTAAACACTTATAACCCTAATTCGGAGTAAAATTAAACTGTAATAAAAGAATTTCACCTTGATATGTTGGTGGAAGCGCAGGACTTTTTGTTATTTGAACGGCTCGAACAGAAAGGGCATCCCAAGTTTTATTACCCGAAGAATTCTTCAAAACAACATCTGCAATTTGCCCACTAGAACTAACGCTAAACTGAATGGTTGTTTTTGCATTTCGGGCAATTTGCAAACCATTCGGCGGATTGAAATTGGCCATAACCAATTGCTTTAAACGTTCCAAAAATGCTTGCAAAACAGGGTCCATCATTACAGAGCCAACAGGATTCAAAGAAGATTTTTCCAAAGACTCCGGAATTTCCATATCATCTATATCAAAAGATTCTTCAACAGGTTCTTCTGGAGTTTCTGTATCAGCAACTTCTTCGACGGGTTCTTCAGCAACAGGCTCTTCTGGAGTTGGTTCTTCGGGCTTTGGAACTTCTGGTTCTGTTGGTTTGGGTTCTGGCGGTAAAGGCTTTGGTTTGGGCTTAGGTTGTGGTTTTACTTCCTGCGTTTTTTGTGGTTTGGGTTCTGAAACTTTTTCTTGTGGTGGCGGTGGAGCCGGTGTCGGAGCCACTTCAGAAACCTGAACCAATTCAAAAACAGGTATC
The DNA here is from genome assembly GCA_045629945.1 of Fibrobacteraceae bacterium. Taxonomy (GTDB): domain Bacteria; phylum Fibrobacterota; class Fibrobacteria; order Fibrobacterales; family Fibrobacteraceae; genus UBA1765. The sequence goes on along the minus strand of JAZQSE010000005.1, from coordinate 20,955 downwards.
AACTCTGCTTCTTTTGGCGGACGAATATTTTGAGCCACAAAAATCACCAATGCCAATGTAGCATGAAAAAGAATCGCAGCAATAACAATTGCCTTCCAAGACTTTAAAGACGTAGTCCGAAAAAACGATTCACTTGGGTGATTAGTTGCCATTCCCTAATTCTTCCGTAGGAGATAAAGTCAGAAAACCTAGTTTTTTAACTCCAGCTTGTTGCACTGCAGAAACCACTTTCATTACAAAACCATAAGCAATTGATTCATCTGCATTTATTACAACAGCTTGCTCGCCATCCCATAAAGATTTAAAAATTTTATCAAAGCCATCAAGTTCTACTTTCATATCAGCAATATAAACTTCAGCTTTGTCAGTAATCGAAACTTTCAATACTTTTTCTTGCTCCATTGTCGGTGCTTCGGCTTTAGGCAAATCCACTTTAATCCCCTGACTCATCAAAGGAGCAGATATAATGAACACAATCAAGATAGCAAACACGACATCAATCATGTTCGTCAAATTCATTTCTTGGTTCAATTGCTTGCTACGACTACGTTTCATAATTATCCAGCCAATTCTTCGAGAGCCAAAAGATCGTCGCGTTTAAAAAGACTCAAAAGATGCGAACCAAAATTGTAATAAGAGATTTCATTTCTACCGTTACGAGCAGCAAAAACGTTATAACCTGCAGAAGCCGGAATAGCAACCAACAAACCGGCAACTGTTGTAATCAAAGCCATTGCAATACCTGGAGCCACTACAGACAAATCTGCACTGCCATGTTGGCCAATTTGGTAAAAAGCAACCATAATACCCCACACCGTTCCAAGCAACCCAAAGAATGGAGCCAAGTTCGAGCTAGTAGCTAAAAAGGCTATATTTGAATCTTCTTCTAAACGCAAGCCTTCAATAGAACGTTGAATGGTATCTTCTAACAAAGAAGCTCTATGTTGTATAGAATCGTAACTAACATAGTTACTGAATTTTGACGCCTCTTGCAACACTTCAAGAGTCAAACGTTTCAAAGCACTATCTGAAGATTTTTCACATAAAGTGATTAAATCCACAAAATGTTCTATTTTACGGAATTGTGCAAAAAATTTGGCATTTGCCCTTTGGTGTTTTCCGTTAGTTAAAAGTTTTACAAGAATAATTCCCCAACAACCAAGAGACATTATTCCAAGAATAACCAAAACAACCGCAGTCATTACATCTGACTGAGCAACCATTTCTAAAATAGGTAAGTTTTGCACCATAACCTCCGTTCTTTTAAACTTTAAAAACTGTCTCCTGAAAATTTATCACGACCGATTCTTGAAGCTTCTCCTGGCAACAATTCTCCTGGAGAAGAACGTTTTGCATCGGCACCGCGCAAATTAGGACTCACAAAATTATTGCCTTTTTTAATTTCAGCTAAACGATTTTGCAAATCAGAATCCCAGACCTTTACAGCATCATCAAAATCAGCTCGAGCTTGAAGCATTAAATTTCGCAACTGCTCTAATTCAACAATTAAAGAACGTTTCATAATCCAAAGTTCTTCTTCTTCGGGCATTCGTTCTAAATTAAACAACACATTCATATAGCGTTCTTCGGCTTCGGCATAAGCTTTATACGTTTCAAGATACACCGCATAAGAATCTTCGGCCAAAATTTGAGCGGCTGAATGGTTAGAAGCACACCCAGTAAAAAACGACGACAATAAAATTAAAACAAGAACTGCACTATGGAAGAACTTCATCAGCAACCTGTTTCGTGTAAAGGCGTTCTAAAGTAATATTACTTTTAAATGTAGCCGTGTCGCCTGATTCCGGATTGACCATTGTATGCAAGCCTTCACGGACTTCACGTTCCTGGCAAAGGATTCCGCCTTGTGGTTCCATTGCTATTTGATAACGCGTTTTATATTCAGCCTTTAACCCTTGGTAATACTTTTGAAATTCTTGTGGAACAATATTACTATTCACATGTTGTTCCCAGATGTAATAAGGGAAACTTTCTGTTTCGGTCAAATGAACCGTATAAGTAAAACACTTGCGTTTATCTAAATTCTGAAAGCCTTCCGTCACAACAGAATCAATTGAAATCAAAGCAAAGTTCAAACGATTTTCCTTTTTCAATTGCTCTGTAATATTGGCATTTTCAGGGTAAGAACCTTTCAAAAGATGCGTCATTTCCCAACGGTGTTTTTCGGCACGGATTAAATGTTTTTCATATTCAGGATTCAAAAGTTGAGTCCGCCATTTTTCCGGCATTGGCAAAGAATGCACAAGAGAATCATAGCCTGCTTTTAAACCGTCTATTGCAAAAACTTCTCTATCAAAAGCTTTTAACGATAAAGAATCTACTCGCCAAGCAAGTTCTGAAGGCATATAATTCTTGAGATAACCTCTAGATTTATCTATTTCATATTTACGATTCATTTTTAAAGTATCGCCAGAAGAAGAATGTTCTAGCTCTACGTATGTAGCAGTAATTGTACCAATACGTTCTTCACCCTTTAAATCAATCGTTGCAAAATAACCTTCTACATAAAGATTTTGTTTAACTGGCTTTGGCAAATTATAAGAAACATTTATTTCTGAATCACAAGCGACAAACAGAAAAGAAAGCCCACACAACAACCATTTCAAATTTTTCATTATTTAAACCTTTTATTTTTCAGCAATTACCTGTATGTCTTTTTCCACAATTAAACTGTCTTTTGCAAAGAAACGGACTTTTGCAGTTTGTGGCTTTTTAGAGCGCAAAAAATCACCAATAGTCATAACACTACCTTTCTTTTTTCCTTGCAAAGTATAACTTCCCATTTTCGGAGATACAACCGTCATTTTAGAATAACGTACTTTTCCGGATTCATCAGTGATTTCACACTTCAAAGAATCAAAATCAAAATTTTTCCCATAATCTAACTGAACAATAAATGGGTCCCAATGTAAAAAAGCCGATGTAGTATCTGCTACTACATTTCGCCCAACATTCCATTCACGCCCACTTATAATCTGAGCTTCTTTTTCTTTACAAGCTGTTAAAGAGAGAAGAACAATAAAAGAGATTAAAATTATTTTTTTCATAAAATCCTCACAAAAGAAAAAATAAAAAAATATCCCTTACAACGAAAAGCCTTTTCTGTAAAGAATCTCTTAAAAACTAAAGAAACTATTCTTTTGCCAACAAATTAACGGCGTAATACCGCTAACATTTCTAAATGTGGTGTTTGCGGGTAAAAAGCAAAGCCTTCTAGCAAATCTAAACTAAAACCGCTTTTTGCTAAAAGAGATACGTCTCTTGCCAAAGTAACCGGATTACAAGACACATAAATCAATCGAGAAAGAGCACTTTTACACAAAGCTTCTACTGCACTTTGCGGAAGCCCTGTTCTTGGCGGGTCAACAATTAACGAGACATCATTTGAAACAATATTTTTTGTAAGCCAATCTTCTGCAGGTTCTGATACAAATGTCGCAGACGCTTTTAAATTTTTATTTGCTAGGCGCAAACAATTTGCATCTCTTTCAACTGCCACAATTTTTTCAAAAGAATCTTCTAACAAAGAAGCAAAAAATCCAACACCACTAAATAAATCAACAAGTAATGTATTCGGTTCTGTCACTTCTTTCACTCGCTTTACCAAAACAGGCAAAAGCGAAAGGTTTGACTGAAAAAACACAGAAGCATCTGTATAAATTTTTTTGCCCGCAATCTCTACACTTGTATTGGCTTTTTCTAAAAATTCTTTTTGAGACATTCCTTTATAGAAATAAGAAATAGCTCCATTACCATTTTCAAAAACCTGAAGTTCTTTTGTTTTTAAAGAAAGAGCTTCTTGAGATTCTAAAAATTTTTGTAGCGCAGGAACAAGAACCATACATTTTGACGCTACAGGAATCACTCGGTGAGAAGCTCCTTCTCGAAAACCGAATGAGTTTTTCTCTTTCAATACACGAATTCTATTTCTGTATTCCCAAGGAGAACCAAAATGAATTGGAAAATTTTCGGGCAATGTAATATGAGCAAATCGCCTAAATGTATCACAAATGGCTGCTCTTGCCATAGAGATTTGTAATGAAAGAGAAGCGTGTTGTAGAGAACAACCTCCACAGCGTTCATAAAAAGGACAACGCGGTTTTTCTCTCAAAGGATTTTTCTCAAAAACTTTTAGCGTAAAAGCCTTTGCAAAATCTTTGCCATTATTTGTAATTTCCGCAAGAACAGTTTCCCCTGGTAATGCCCCTTGAACAAAGCAAGCCCGACCATCTTGTAAATGGCTGAAACCATCGCCACCCTGGGCTGCTTTTTCAATTTTTAATATTAACTCTTTTTCAATCATCTTGATTTACAAAAAGACAACGCGTTTTACGCTCTAAACCATTCAATTCCGGGCGTTGTGAAAAACAAATTTCTTTTGCCAAAGAACAACGTGGAGCAAAAACGCAGCCTAAAGAAGACTTAACTATTTCACCACTTAAAATTTCTGGTGGGTGTCCAAATTCTAATGTTGGCACACTTCGAATCAATGCTTGTGTATAAGGGTGTGAAGGCTTTTTAAAAATATCTTCTACTTTGCCTTCTTCTAATGATTGCCCCAAATACATTACCATCACTTTATCGGCAAGCGTTTGAACCACTTGCATATCATGAGAAATAAAAATTATCGCTAAATTCAAGTCAGTCCGTAAAGTATCCAATAATTTTAAAACCTGAGCCTGAACCGAAACATCTAGTGCACTAGTGACTTCATCACAAACAAGGACTTCCGGGTTAGTCATTAAAGCACGAGCAATCCCTAAACGTTGCCTTTGACCGCCAGAAAACTCATGCGGGTATTTTTCAAGCGACACCAAGGGCAAGCCTACTTTCTCCAAAACTTCTTCAGCTTTTTTACAACATTCCTTTTCAGAAAAAAGACGATAACGCAAAGGATAAGAAAGAATATCTAAAACTTTTTGCCTGGGATTCAAACTGGAATAAGGGTCCTGAAAAATCATCTGTACAGAATTCCTTACAGACTTCCATTCTTTTTCAGACTTTAAATCGATTGATTTTCCATTTAAAAAATAACGCCCCGACGCAAAAGGTTGCAAACCAACAAGCGCTTGTGCTAGTGTTGATTTTCCACAACCCGATTCTCCAACAATGGCTAAAATTTCACCTTTTTCCAAAGAAAAAGAAACATCAGAAACCGCTTCTAGATAAGAAAGAGTCCGGGAAAACAAACCGCCCCGTTGCGGATACCTAACACAAGCATCCCGAACTTCTAACAAACTAGACATTAGAATCTAATTCTCCATCAAGCGTTCTTAAAGACTGCTGGACTTTTTCTTCGGTTTCTGTCAAAATACGCCGACACTGCCTTAAAAGAAGCGTTGCTTCCTCTACTTGGCTTGCTAGTTCATCAATTCCCATTTCAGATTGGTCAATTTTTTGCAAAATCTCTTCCAATCTAGACATAGCCTTTTTGTATTCTAAATTAGTCTCGCTCATATCTTAGAATATAGTTAGATTTGGAAAGTAACTATAAAGAGATTTTATGAAAAAGTGCATTAGAAGCTCCTGTTTACTTTTTACATTACAATCCGTTTTAAACAAACGGATAAAAATGATATCTCTATGTACTCTTTCTTCTTTCATTTTATTCCTTTTACTTGCTTGCACTTATACACCAGAAAACATTGAAAAAGAAATTTATCTTGATAAAGCTGAAATCGGAATCATTTCACAAAAGGGTGACACTTCTTATGCATTGGAAATTCCCAACAATGAAAACTTTAAACTTTTTATAAAAACGTCCCCGCGAGAATTTAAAGACTCTTTAGAATATTCTTGGTTTAAAAAAGATTCTCTGCTTTCAGACAAAAGCGTATTTTCTTACACACATAAAAAATCTTCAATCCCTGATTCAGTTATTTTAAACGATAAATTTGGTAACACATTAGGTTTATCTTTTAAAATCATTCTCAATTCTCCGCCAAAGATCACAAAAATTTTATCCCCAGCAGAAGGAGATACTTTAATCGGAGACAAAAATACGCCATTCTTATTTTCCTGGAACGCTTTTGATGCCGATAGCGATACATTACAATTTTTTATAGAAAAAGATTCTATTCTTTTTCCTGTTGGCATGTGGGATTACGCTCACTTAACCCATTTCTCTGAAGGGAATCATAAATTCCGCATTATCGCAAGCGACTTGCATAATAGTGCAGACACATCTTTATGGATTCACTTCTATGTAAAGGAGCAATAAGCATGCCATTTTTGTTCCTTTGTTTTCTATTTCTTCTTTCTAGTTGCATTGATTCAGATGCTGTTCTTTCTAAGAATGAAAGTGAAAAAATACAAGTGAACGCCTTTATTTTCAATGACAATGTAAGCAATCTAAAAGATACGACAATCGCTTTAAAAGACACAGTATTTCTCATTGGGAATATTTTACCTGAAAGAGGAACTCACATTCAAAAATATTTTTGGAAAGATCCGGACAACAACATTTTCAAAGAATTTCAAATCAAATTCAAACCCATAAAACCTGGGAACTTTGTTTATCATTTTACCATTGTTGATTTTCACGGAGATTCTCTTTCGGATTCTGTACAAATAAAAGTTTCTACTCCACCTGTTTTAGATTCTCTTCATTGGTTACCAGAAAATAATTCTTCGCGTTTATCCCCGGATTCCGTATTCTTTTCCTGGAATGCAAGCGATAAAGATAACGACAACCTTTTTTATATTTTTGAAGTTTTTGAAAACAGCCAAAAAATCATTGATACATTACTCACCTCTACTTACATTAAACCTGATTTTAAATTTAAGGAATTAGAGACTTACGAGTGGAAAGTAACCGTTTTTGATTCTGAAGGCATAAAAGGCAATACTATTCATTCTGAATTTGCTACAGGCCATTCAGAAGGTTTAGCGCGTTTAAGTGGCAAAATAAATATTTCCCCAGATTCTCTTTTGAGCAGAGTAAAATTCTATTTAGTGCAAAACGATTCATCAAAAGAATTGACGCTAAATGACAGCCTGTTTGACACCGGTTTTATTAACCCTGGTAAATATACACTTCGAGCAAATGTCAACACTTTTTCTGATTACCAGTCGCATGAACAAACTTACCATTTAAAACCTGGCGATTTAAAAGACAACATTAATTTTTTACTTGAAGACAACAAAGCCCCTTCTTTTCCAACGTTAAAAAGCGACACACTCCCCTACGTTTCCCAGTTAATTTTTCCAATCGAAAATAATGGAATTCAATTAGATTCTCAAAACGTTTCTCTTACTTTAGACAACGAACCATTACCATTTTCTTTATCTAACGACACTTTATCCATAAAACTTCCAAAATACAATTTGCCTATTTGTCGTTTTTTATCATTAAAAGTAAAAGACATTAACAACAATTCCATTTCGCAAACATTTTATCTCTGTAAAGAATCAGCATGGGCAACGCCTCTTCACGACACAACCCTGAACGTGCAGGATACCTTAAACATTTCTTTTTATGAAAATAACCCTTACCATTTTGAATTAAAAGATATTATATGGTCATCGAAAGAAAATCCTGCATGGACATTTACGCAAACAAAATCTGATTCCGGCATTACCATTTATGCTTCTCTTTTTTCTGTTGGAAAATACACAATAGAAGCTCTTTCTCGATACGAAAATGGTCTTGAACTCCAAAATCAATTTATTCTGGAGGTTAAAGAATGAGAAAAGTGGTTATAATATTTTTCCTGTTTTGTTTATTATCAGCTTGCAGTGAAGACGTTCTTTTAAACACAAGTGACACTAAAAAAATCACTAATGAATTTTTCTTAATCCCAAAAGAAAATTCTTCTTTAGCAGGCCGCAAACCCTTAGATTCTTTATTTATACAACCTGCCGAAACTTTATTTATCCGGGCCGTTGCAAAAGTCCAAGAAGAAATCATTCCAGCAAATGAACTAAGCAAACATTTTTTTGTCAGATACTGGGCATACAAAGGGTTTATGCTTAACGAAGAAAACATTCGTATCCTTTGGAACGAACCAGGAAGAGATACTCTTTGCCATTATTCTATAGACCTTCTTGGCGATACTTTAAAAACCTGTCTCTCTGTTTTTATTAATTCAACGCCAAGTATAAACCTTCTTTCGCCAGAAAATGCTTTAAATACAATAAAGCCTACTGATTCCATTTTCTTCCGATGGGAATTTTCTGAGCTAGATTCCTGGGAAACATCAGAATGCGAAATCTATTTAAATCAAAATAAAAAAGATTTATGGTTAGCAAAACCCAGACAAATTGCCTGCAACAAGCCTTTTAAAATAGCCGCCAACGATTTAAATAATTCTTCTGATTATCCACTCTATTTTTGGGGCGTAAAGCTCAGAACTTTTTTCCAGGAAAATTCTGAAAATATTTTCTCAGCCATCAATTCTTTCCGATTTGCATTACCCGATTCTTCTGCAGCATTTGTAGTTCCTATTCGATATGAAGCTTCTAGAAACTACACCAAAAATGGTGAACTCCATGTTTTATTAAAAGATTCCATTGTAAGCAGACATGTTTTTCATAGCGACACTTCAATATTTATTTCAAACTTAAACGCTAACAAAAACTATAAATTCATTGTACAAGAAACTCTTCGGACAGATTATGAAAAAGATTCTACTCTGGCATTCCTTGAAAAAAATCTCATTACAACAACAGACACATTAATCTTAAAAGACAACACCCCTCCTGAAGCAATGCCTTTAAAAGAATCTTTTTCAAAAAATGATTCCATTCGTTTTCTTGCTCTAGAAAATGGAAGTGGCTTCAACGCTTTGCATTCTGCAATTATTTTAGAAAATTCAAAAGATACTATCCCTTACAAATTCAAAAATAATCAATTTGCTTTCACTCTTGACTGTGAAACTTCTTGTAAAATTGCTATTCATTTAGAAGATAACGCTAAAAACAAAAGCCCTAAAAAGTTTTGGAAATTACAATTCACTAAAAAAAACATCTTTGTTTTAGGCCCTTATTTTGCAGGAGATTTAGAATGAAACTCCTAGCCATTTTATTCTTTTTTAGTATTTCTATTTTTGCAAAAGATTTTAAAACTTTGCACGTTTCTGCCTGGCCGGCTAATACTGAAATTTATGCAGAAAATCTAAACCCAGATTATTCTAAAAAGGCTGATTACATTTCACCGGCTGCAATACAGATTCCATTAAACCAGAATAAAATTTCTCTCACTTTTTTCCAGCCTTTATTTAGAGATTCAACAATAGAAGTAACAATCCCCGATTTACAAGATTCTTATCTTATGGTTATTTTAGACAAAGAATCTAATCCTGACAAAATTTATTTCCAAGAACAAAATTTAAAGAAACGTACAAAACGAAGTGTTGGAAAGGGCATGATGTTTTCAAGTATCATTCCTTTTGGAATAGCAAGTTTCACTCTTATTAAAAATTATCTTGAATACAAAGAAGCTAATGACATACGCGAAGAATTAAAACACCATAAAATATATACATCAAAAACAGAATCGCTAAAACAAGATTTCAATCAGCACAAAAACAAATCTGAAAATTACAAAACCGCTACTTATTGGTTTTCTGGAATTGCTGTTGCTTTACTAAGCATTGGATTTTACTTGCATTTTTGAGGTTTTATGAAATATTTTCTTTTCCTTTTGTGTTTCATTTCTGTTTTACAAGCACGACTCCCTGAAAAAGGTGAATCTGTTTTTGTAGAACTTAAATCTGGCATAAAACAAAAAGCTGAATTTGCTGGCTTTAACGCCGACACTGTTTTACTTGGTGGCTACATCAAAAATGAATATGCCATTGTTAAAATTCCCAAAACCTCTTTTGTTCAAATTATTTCTTCTGCTAATGGCGACACCCTTTCTTTAGAAGAATCGCCTGATTCTCTTTTGAACATTTCAGATTCGACAAAAATCAACGACTCTCTTTTAACAGATTCTTCTTTTAACGCTGATATTTTACCAGCCTTTGCAAACAAAACTATTCTTGTTCCATTCAGTAAACGCCCGATTGATTCTAGTTTTGCCATAAGTCTTCAAAATCTATTTTACGACTTGTTAAAAGAAGAACAACAAGACCCCGTGTTGGCTACAGATTCTATTCTTGAAAATTGTAAGGAAATTTCTTGTGCATTACCTTTATTGCGCAGGCAAAAACCCAAAGCCATTCTTTTTGGAAGTATTCTTCCAAGTACAAATGATAGTTTACGTTTAGAACTTTCTTACTTTTCAAATGAAGGTGAGCCAGAAGAAGCAAGCCTGAATATTTTTGCCAAAAATCCCTTTTCTCAGACTTTAGATGGAAGCCCGGTCAAACAAGTTTTAAACACTTTATTCAAAAAAGTTCCGGAATTAAAAAAACAAGCTGACACCATTTATATAAAACCTGAATTTAATTATGTCTTTGTTGAAACAGAACCAGAAGGTGCTCTTTTAACGCTTGCCAAAGGAAATTCTATTTGTAAAACTCCTTGCACCTATGCTACAAAAGATACTGGTACTGTAGAACTTTATGCTTATTGGGATGTTGACGAACACTTGTGGGCCGAAACCATTAAAACAAGAATTTTACCCGATGATACTACTAAAATTTCTATGCGTCTCCAAAGAGTCCAACCTAAAATTCAAATTGTATCTCACCCAGAGGGAGCTGAAATTTTTCTTAACGACACAATCACTCGCTTTACCGCTAGCTTAGGAAAAACACCGAAAATTTTAAATAAAAATATCCTTGGCGAATCATCTTTATTCCTTTCAAAAGAAGGCTTTCGAGACACAACAATTCATTTTTATATTATGCCCAATGAAAAAAATAAAATTGATGTAACATTAACGCCTCTAACAATTCCTAGCGAGATCAAAACCCAACAAAAAGAACGCAAAAAACGTCTTTTAGAAAAAGTAGGCATAACACTTATAGGAACTTCTGTCGTTCCTGCAGTTATTGGCGGCGTATTTGCTTACCTTTCTGCAAAAGATTATGAAAAAGCAAAAGATATTCGCGATGAACTTAAAAAGCCGCATATTGCAAATGGTTCTAATTACGATAAGCAAATAAAAGAAAACAAAAAATACGCTGACAGAAGCGATGAACGAGCTTACGTGAGCATAACCTCTTTTGCTGTTGCTATTGGACTTTTAGGAGCAGGCATAGTCATTTCATTTTAATAAATTTAACTCTATGAAAAAAATATCCATTTCTTTAGTTCTTCTTTTAGCAGTTTCTGCCTTTGCACAAAATACTCCTGAATCCGCAAGTATTTATGAGCGAGTTATTGATTGGTACAACCATCACTTAAACTATGGAACCATTAGCCTGCTTATGGCAATAGAAAGTTCCTTTATTCCATTTCCATCTGAACTAGTTGTGCCACCGGCCGCTTACAAAGCTTTTCAACCAGATTCTGAATTAAACATTTTCATCATCTTTTTAGCCGCTACGTTTGGTGCTCTCGTTGGTGCTTATGTCAACTATTTTCTAGCCAAAGCTTTAGGTCGCCCTATTATTTACAAATTCGCAGACTCTCGTTTAGGTCACATGTGCCTCATTGATTCATCAAAAGTCAAAAAAGCAGAAGATTTTTTCATCGAACACGGCAACCTATCAACTTTAGTTGGGCGCCTTATTCCAGGCATTCGCCAGCTCATTTCTATTCCAGCTGGTCTTGCAAAAATGAAATTACTTCCTTTTACCATTTTTACACTCATTGGTGCCGCCTTTTGGAATATTGTTCTAATTGTTTTAGGGTATTTAGCCCATGGGCAAAAAGATTTAATTGAAAAGTACAACCACGAAATTTCTTTAGGACTTGCTGTCCTTGGCGTTTTATTTATCGCTTACTTAATTTCTCAGGCTTTTAAAAAGAAACCACAAAGCAAAGAAACCTCTGAAAATTAAAATTTAAAAGAAAACCTCCAAAAAATACCTTTTGTGCAGTGTTCTTATTGACACTTGAACAAAAAAGCAGTATATTTAGGTGTGGAGGTATTTTATGTCCAATCAAGAACAAGAACAAAAACGCGCCCTTACCCCGCGCCAGCAAGAAATTTATGAATACATTAAGGTGCAGACCGAAGAATTTCGTCGGCCACCTACAGTTCGTGAAATTGCTAATCGTTTTAATATATCCTCTACCAACGGTGTTCGCTCTATTTTAGCGGCACTTATCAAAAAAGGCTATATCAACCGTTCTCCACGCACAAGCCGCGGCATAGAAATTCTCCATGACGAATTTCCTGCTACAGATTCTTCTTCTGTAGAAATTCCTATCGTAGGGCGTGTCGCTGCAGGGGAACCTATTTTAGCTGTTCAAAATTTAGAAGGAACAATCACTATTGACCGAGATTTTATCGCACGCCGTAAAGATGTTTTTGCTTTGCGTGTTAAAGGCGATTCTATGATCAATGCTGGTATTTTTGATGGAGACCTTGTTTTCGCCCAACAGCAAAATACAGCAGAACGTGGTGAAATCATTATCGCTAAAATAGATGACGAAGCTACAGTAAAATATTTTCAACCCCAAAAAGAATGGGTTGAACTCCATGCTGCTAACCCCAAATACCAACCAATTATAGTCCGCCCAGAACGCGACTTTTCTATTGCAGGTCGTGTTATCGGCATTATGCGTAAAATAAACTAGTCATCGCGAACGTAGTGTAGCGATCTGTTGGCAAAGAGATTGCCACGCCGTGCTTTCTGCACGGCTCGCAATGACAAGAACCGCGAGCAAGAACCGCGAGCAAGAACCGTGGGCAAGTGTACAAACAACTTGTCATAGCGAGGAGTCTTTTTAAAGACGACGCGGACATCTTGGTTTTTGTCATTACGAGCGTAGCGAAGTAATCCAAAAACAAATGTTACTTGTGAGGAGATTGCTTCCACCACGCCACAAATGTGGCTCGTGGCAGGCTCACATTTAGGCTTCGCGGAAAAATTTTTTCACTCCATCGCAATGACAAGTTTAGGTTGTCATCGCGAACGTAGTGTGGCGATCTGTTGGCAAAGAGATTGCGAGCCGTGCTTTCTGCACGGCTCGCAATGACAAGAACCGCGAGCAAGAACCGTGGGCAAGTCGCGGGCAAATTCAATCACAATAACTACTTGCCTATGGGCATAAAATCTCAAGTCATAATATAAAGCCTTTAAAAAACACAATCTATCCGTTTATACAATAAAGAACGGCGGCTTATAGCCGCCGTTCTTTATAAAATTTTCAAGAGCGTCACAAACTTGAATATTACTTAGCGTTTCTTGCCTTTTCGCGTTCACGACGACGGATTTCTGTATCATCCGGGAAGAATTCTGGGAAGGAGAAGCCAACAGTAATACCAAATACTAAGCCCATTTTAGAAATACCATCTTTATCTACTACACGAGAAGTTTTTTCTGTTGCTTCACTTGTAGCATAACCAAAGGATTTGTCTTTAGCATCTGGAGCGTAATACATACCGATAGCAAATTGCAAGTAATACCAGCTATCTGTCAAGTATGTAACAAGAACATCAAACTGATAACCATCAACAGCAATCAATTCTCTTGTAAAATCATTTTCTTCTGTTGCCTTAACATCATGGTCATAATAAACAGTACCATAAGTCACAGAGAAACCCAAGTGAAGCGGGTTTTTCGGGAAAAGATAATAGGTCAAACCAGCTTTCCAGGCAAAGCCACCTTCAAGACTGATTTGTTCAAAGTCTGCATCTGTTCCGCTTGGAATCAAACCAAAAGAACCGAATACACCAAGATGCCAACGGGTAATGTATTCAAGACCTGCACCAAAACCCATACCCATACCAGTTTCACCCATTACAGGCATACGAGAGCCCATACCGAGTTCCAAAACAAGACGATCTTTCAACCAGTCACGGCGGCGTAAAGAATTAGCAAATTCGTCAGCACGTTGTTCTTCTTCAAATTTTTTACGTTCGGCGCGATCACGAGCACGAGCATCCATAGCTTCTTCTTCAGACATTGCAGAAGCTTCTTCAGTAGAACCATCACCAGCAGAACCATCTACCGTAGTTTCTTCTACCGTTTCTGTAGCAGCAGAAAAGTCTTCAGAAAACTCATCATCTTGTGCCCAAACAGATAAAGCACATACACATAACAACCAAGACAATTTTTTTAGCATTTTCTAGCCTCAAAAAAACTATTTGCACTCAATATAACTTTTTATCCAGCGCTTTTTCAGAAAAAATCCTTGTAAACATTGTTTTTACTCTTTTTTTTGAGAAAAACGGACCAATTCTGCCTTAATTGACCCCAATGCTATTTTAGATTTCATCAAAACTGGTAAACGCCTGTTGTCATCAGTAAGCCAAATAAATAACCTACCAGCAGCCTTAAAAATACCATCGCCATCTAAAATCGGCTCAATTTTGATACATTCAAAGGTTCCGGCTTTCGTTTTGACTTGTTCTTTACCATAAACAACTACTTTCAATTCATACTTTTTTTTGCCACTTACAGCACTAAAACTTTCTGTTTTTCCTTGTTTTAATTCTGCTTGTTGGCGCACAAAGTAGAACGCCGAAATAATATCTAATTCTTTGCCAGAAATTGTTATAACCGTATCAGCAGAACGTTTTTTCTGTTTTCGCTCAAAATCTGTAAAGACCGAATCTGAAAGCCAGGCTTTGTCACCCACCCTATCAAAGCGGATAACCGAAGAAGCATGGTATTTCCCTTCATGATTGATTTTTTTAAAGACTTCTGGCAAAAAATTCTTGTTACGGATTCTGGAATAAATTGTATCTGCTACAGGGTAAATAGACTTGAACGCCCCGTTATTATGAGCCAAAACATAAAATTCAGTTTTGTCATTTTCTAACGATTTAATTTCTAAAGAAGCATTACCTGCTGTAATGATTCCCCAAGAGATCACATAATCCAAGCGTTCACCTTTAAAGAAAGGGAACTTTTCTATTCCACTATTTTCAGCAAATGCAAAAGCAACAAGGCAAAACAGCAATAAAAAAGGCATCGCTATTCAATATCACCCAATGATTGACGATACTTTGCCAATTTTTCACGGATAGAAGTATCACTCAAAGCCAGAATATGAAGCGCTAAATAAGCTGCATTTTTACCGTTTCCGATACCAACCGTTGCTACAGGAATTCCTGGAGGCATTTGTACAATAGAATGTAAAGCATCTGTCCCAGAAAGCGGACCGCCATCGCCAGGAACCCCAATGACCGGAAGAAGTGTATGGCCAGCAAGCACACCCGGGAGCGCTGCTGCAAGACCAGCAATACCAACCAAAACTTTCAAACCACGTCCTTCAGCTTCACGAGCGTATTTTGCCGTTTTATTTGGAGTGCGGTGAGCAGAAAGAATATTCCATTCCCAGGCCACGCCAAATTCATCAAGTACTGCCGTTACTTTATCTACAAGCCCTTTATCAGAAGCACTTCCGGTAACAATCCCAACCAAAGCGTTTTCTTTTGTATCAAACATTCTAACCTCGTTACTTAGAAAGCCTTGCAAGGCCTTTTTTACCAATATCTTTACGGTAGAATTTACCTTCAAATTCAACCTTTTCACAGGCGGCATAAGCTATGTCAAGAGCTTCTTTAAGAGTTGTACCATGACCTACAACGCCAAATACGCGACCGCCGTTTGTGACCAAGTTACCATCTTGCATTTTTGTGCCAGCATGCAAAACTTGTGCTCCATTCTTTTCAGCGTTTTCGATACCTGTAACTACTTTACCCTTAGCGTAAGCTCCTGGATAACCTTCGCTTGCAAGCACTACAATAGCAGAACTACCCTTCGGCGCTTTAGGAGCGTCTAGTTTTGCAAGTTCGCCTTTTTCGGCAGCATCAAACAAAGCAAGCACATCGCCATCGTAAAGAGGGAGAACAATCTGGCATTCAGGGTCACCTAAGCGACAGTTGTATTCCACCACTTTCGGGCCCTTTGAAGTTACCATAATACCGACATAAAGAACGCCTGTATAAGGTTTGCCTTCAAGAGCCATGCCCTTAA
This sequence comes from Fibrobacteraceae bacterium, assembly GCA_045629945.1. Lineage (GTDB taxonomy): Bacteria > Fibrobacterota > Fibrobacteria > Fibrobacterales > Fibrobacteraceae > UBA1765. The sequence continues at coordinate 4,948 of JAZQSE010000005.1, read as the reverse complement.
GAGTTGGTTCAATGATTGTCTTTTTTACTTCTTCCAAAAGTTCATCTGTTACAACCGGAGCCGGGCTATAAGCTCCCATTCCGCCTGTATTCGGGCCTTTGTCGTCGTCAAAAACGCGCTTGTGATCTTGTGCAGAACTTAAAATAACGTAATCTTTTCCGTCACAAACCACAAAGATAGAGGCTTCTTCGCCATCCATAAATTCTTCAATAACAACGGTTTTACCAGATTCGCCAAATACAGCTTTTTCGCCAAGCATTTCTTCGACGGCGTCATTTGCTTCTTTATCTGTCAAGCAAACAACAGCACCCTTGCCTGCAGCGAGGCCCGACGCCTTCACCACAATTGGAGCAGGGTGTTCTGCTAAGAATTTTTTTGCACTTTCTAAATCGGTGAAGGTCTCGAAGGCGGCAGTTGGCACATTATACTTTTTCATGATATCTTTGCTGAATGCCTTGGAGCCTTCGAGGGCGGCTGCGGCCGCAGTCGGGCCAAATGCTCGTAGCCCACGACTACGGAATTCATCGACCACACCAGCCACAAGAGGAATTTCTGGACCAATAATTGCCAAATCAATATTTTCAGCGACTGCTAAATCTGCGATTGCTTTTGGATCTTGAACATCAACAGGAATACATTTTCCAAGATTTGCCATTCCCGGGTTACCAGGAGCGCAAATTAAATTATCACACATTGGAGATTTTTTTACTGCAAGCGCAATCGCATGTTCACGACCACCGCTACCAACAACTAAAATATTCATAAGCTAGTCCTTATCTTTGTACAAGGGAAATGTAGAAAATTTCGGTTTTTCGTTGTAAATAGAATACTATGTAATCTAGAAAAGTATGTCGTTGCGTTAGGGATTGAAAGCCCGTAGGGTTAGGACTCGGGACTCCGAGGCTGAACGGACGGCGACTTCAGGAGCCGATAACGCAAAAGCCCGACCTGGGCAAACAATGTTTGCTTAGTTAATATACTTGCCCAGGGAACGCACTTTTACTTAAAGAAAAGCGAGATTTTACTGAAATCAAGAATCGTGATAAACACAAAAAAGCTTATAAAGAAAGCGGCTGCAACGTTCTGAATTAAACTTTGCGTTTTTAATGAAAGAGGTTTTCCGCGAAGTTTTTCAATTCCAAGGAACATCAAAAGGCCACCATCGGTTATGGCTAATGGGAGCAAATTCATGACACCCAGATTGATGCTGATAAGAGCAAGGAACATCAGGAATTGCTGGAACCCACTTACCCAAACGTTTCCCATTGCCGCAACGATTGTAACAGGGCCAGAGAAGGCATCTACTTTAACCTGCCCCTGGAAAAACCTTTTGAAATACCTGAAAATACTGGTTGTCATTTTCCAACTTGTCGCAGAAGCTTTGACAATTGCTTCTACCGGGCCACGCTTTACAATATGCGTTTCTTTAAACACCACATAGCCAAGTTGAATACCAACCATATAACGCTTATACTCTTCGTTATAAGTCGCTACCATCGTTTTGTGCAAAGTATCTGTTCCACGTAGCAAAGTAAAATGCAAGGAATCGCCCGCCGACGCGTTGACTATTTTTGAAACATCTTCATACCGAAAAATTTTATGCCCGTCAATTTCAAAAATCGTATCATTTTGCAAAATTCCGGCGGTTTCCGCATTAGAACCAGCCCAAGGAGCTTCACGCACAACCACACGATGACGCGGATAAACGCCAATATCTCCTATTCCCATCGGAGTCGGAGAATCACCTGAATCTAAAGCAGGAATCACAAGTTCTGTAGGCACGACAGGAATTTCTTTAACACCACTAGCCCTGCGAACAGTCAAAACAAGATTTGCTCCAAGACTCACCCCAACGCGTTCTCTGAAATCGTCCCAACCTTTTGTAGGCACGCCATCGATTGCTGTAATTGTATCGCCCGGTAAAATGCCTGCCATAGCCGCAGGCTCATTTGGAATAGTAAAACCAACTACAAGATCATTAGAAAGAGGTTCTTCTACCCCTTTCATATAAAGCACAATCAAAAGCAAAAATGCAAAAACAATATTCACAAAAGGGCCAGCAAAAGCGATTGCAGCCCGCGCACCGACAGACTTTGAAGCAAAACCGCGTTCGTCTAAATCGTCTGTCTGTTCGCCTTCTTTTTCGCCATCAGGATTTTCACCAGCCATTGCCACATAACCGCCAAACGGAATAAGTGAAATACAATATTCCGTTTCACCTTTGCGGAACTTTAGCAACTTTTTTCCAAAACCAATTGAAAAGGTTTTGACGCGGACCCCATTCCATTTTGCAACAATAAAATGTCCAAATTCATGGATAAAAACCAAAAAACTAAGGCCAATCAGCCCAAGAACCACCATCAATGCATTTTCTAAAAAATTTTCCATACAATCACAAATGTAGAAATTTTCTTGGACAAAATTCCAAAGACAGCTCCCAGGCGTTTTTAATCGCAAAAATTGCAGTTCTGATGTAATCAACACACAAATGCCGGAAAAAGTTCTTGTTGAAATCCAACAACAAGGCAATAAATGTTGATTAAGGTTATGGAAGATATTTTCAATTTAGAGAGTCACAAGAAAAAGTACACTAAACAATATTTTTTGCATTTTAGCTCTCCTAATGTTTGATGTTTTTTCTTAATATAAAACCCAACAAAGACAAAAAATGTCATAATAGCATTTAAACACAATTTATTTTTAGGAAATAATGCTCAATCTTTTAAACATCAAACAGAAAGAATTGTAAAAGAACGTATTTGTGAATTGCTTTCAATTCACGCACCCGCAAGGGGTGCGATGTGTTTCGTCATCATCAATAATTTCAACGGTTGTTTCAATTCACGCACCCGCAAGGGGTGCGATTGAACAATCTTACCTTCTTCATCATAATATGGGTTTCAATTCACGCACCCGCAAGGGGTGCGATTGGCGGAAACTTTACCACGTTGGAATTTACCAGTTTCAATTCACGCACCCGCAAGGGGTGCGATGCTTTCTGTTTGTTTGGTATTTCTTCCGTATGGTTTCAATTCACGCACCCGCAAGGGGTGCGATATCATATCAAATCCTTTCTGTTTAATTTACACGTTTCAATTCACGCACCCGCAAGGGGTGCGATAAGCACATTATAACCTTATTAAAGGCATCAAAGTTTCAATTCACGCACCCGCAAGGGGTGCGATTTTTCATTATTACCTATTGACATAATGTTCTCCGTTTCAATTCACGCACCCGCAAGGGGTGCGATGTTGCTCTTGCAGAGTGGAGAGACTACCATAAGTTTCAATTCACGCACCCGCAAGGGGTGCGATTCAATTTCTTCATGCAACTCTCTAGTAATGGTAGTTTCAATTCACGCACCCGCAAGGGGTGCGATTTCACGGGGAACCCATTGCAAAGTAGAAAGCGGTTTCAATTCACGCACCCGCAAGGGGTGCGATTTTCTGGGTTATTCACAATCTTTGCAATAACAGTTTCAATTCACGCACCCGCAAGGGGTGCGATGTGCTGTGCGTCTATCTAATGGTCAACGTGCAGTTTCAATTCACGCACCCGCAAGGGGTGCGATAAACAATGACAATAGACCCAAACTGTTTTCACGTTTCAATTCACGCACCCGCAAGGGGTGCGATTTTTTTGTGCCTCAATAATGCTTCAACATCTTGGTTTCAATTCACGCACCCGCAAGGGGTGCGATTTCACTTGTACACATTAGTGTTAAGTTATTCGGTTTCAATTCACGCACCCGCAAGGGGTGCGATGCAAGTATGATGAAAACGGAACTTGGGTGGATGTTTCAATTCACGCACCCGCAAGGGGTGCGATCAATTCGTTCTGGAATGATTACCGCATAAGCAGTTTCAATTCACGCACCCGCAAGGGGTGCGATGTGAGACTTTAACATTTAAGCCAGAATAACTAGGTTTCAATTCACGCACCCGCAAGGGGTGCGATAATGAGAGCTTTGATTCGTGCATCGTTATCGTGTTTCAATTCACGCACCCGCAAGGGGTGCGATATCGTATTTGTTTGAAAATTTGGTATATGCAAGTTTCAATTCACGCACCCGCAAGGGGTGCGATTCTAAACCATCGAAATATGCTTTCCCACCAATGTTTCAATTCACGCACCCGCAAGGGGTGCGATCTACATCCGCATTCAATCTAGTTGTGTTGCTAGTTTCAATTCACGCACCCGCAAGGGGTGCGATCCCACTCCTAATCTAGGCGAAGCGTTGTAAAAGTTTCAATTCACGCACCCGCAAGGGGTGCGATTATAGAAATCGTAAACGGGCTTAACCGTAACAGTTTCAATTCACGCACCCGCAAGGGGTGCGATATAATTAACACTTCTATAACCACCTTTCTTAATGTTTCAATTCACGCACCCGCAAGGGGTGCGATTTGTCGCCATTGACACTTCCTGCACGATTGCAGTTTCAATTCACGCACCCGCAAGGGGTGCGATAAAGTGTCCAAATCATCATCAATCGTAAGCATTGTTTCAATTCACGCACCCGCAAGGGGTGCGATGCTTTCCCGTTAATTAGCGAATACCAAGCACCAGTTTCAATTCACGCACCCGCAAGGGGTGCGATTCACGGCTTCTTGCCCGAAGCGTATCTAATGGAGTTTCAATTCACGCACCCGCAAGGGGTGCGATGTGTTGTGAAGCTTTGGGGTTCTTTTGCTTATGTTTCAATTCACGCACCCGCAAGGGGTGCGATTGCTACGGGATCGATTACACCCGCTTTTTCCGTGTTTCAATTCACGCACCCGCAAGGGGTGCGATTTAATCCCCTGGATAACCAAACACAGACATTTAGGTTTCAATTCACGCACCCGCAAGGGGTGCGATTTAAAAGTAAACACCGCACTATCCGAACAATAGTTTCAATTCACGCACCCGCAAGGGGTGCGATGCTTTCCCGTTAATTAGCGAATAC
>JAZQSE010000004.1:0-8504 GCA_045629945.1 Fibrobacteraceae bacterium | reverse complement strand
CATTACTTCGAAAAAGTATTTCAAAAGTTGTTTGCGGACATTTGAATCGCGGTAAGACTTGTGCTCAAGAATCAACCCGACGATTAAATGGGCTTTTTGGTTGGAATTGTTTAATTCCACTTGAAACGTGATGTCGCTTTGTCCGGAGAATCCTTCTCGTGGGGCAGTTCCTGGAATTTCCTGGAGGGTATCAAGGTTTACAAGTGTGAGCAGCTCAGCTAAATGCGAGTTTGTTTTGCTTGCGAGAGTTAGCAAACTTGCAGCGTTTTTCGGTTCAGAGAAAACGGTTCTGAAAAAATTATCATGATGTCTTTTTTGTTTTTTAGTCATAATTTTTTTGTTTAAGGTTAAAGTTTCATATAAAAAAAGGAGGAACTTTGCTTTAAAAACAAAGCAAGGTTTCTATTTGTATAAACGCTTAAGCAAAGGAATTGTTATCAGAATGTTTTGCAAAAGAATGTTTACAGAACTTGTGGCAGGAAATTGCGATGAGATTGCTTCAGCTTTTCAAGCTTCGCAATGACAAGAACCGTGAGCAAAATTCGTGGGCAAGTTTCCTTCGCAATGACAAGGTTCGTGGGCAAGATTCGCGGGCAAGTGTAGAACTAGTGATGAGATTGCCACGCCGTGTATTCTACACGTCTCGCAATGACAACTTGTTCGCAAGTGGCAAGAAGCCGCGAGCAAGAAGCGCGAGGCAAGAGTCCTTTTGCAATAAAAAGGTTTGTCGACGATTTTTGCAAAGCAAAAATCACCTTTCCTTAATGGTTCTGTTTTTATGTTGAACGATTTTACTAGTGTTTTATTAGGGTTAAATTTTTTCGGATGGTTTTTAATTGCTCGCTAGAAAAACTTTGTTCTTGTTCTGAAGATAAAGGGTACATGATGTTTGTTTCATCGGGACAAGATACGCTTGCGCTGGCGAAGAGTCGAAATACTGGTAACCATGCGTCACTGACTTTGCCTGATGCCTTTCCTAAAATGGTTTTTTCGCAAAAAGGCGTGTCTTCAAATCCGTCTTCTAAATTGGAGAGGTCAGTGCCTGAGAGTAAATCTGATGTGGTGGCTGTGGTGTGTCGAAGTCCAAAGAAATGCCCGGATTCGTGAATGGCTGTATAGATTATTTCGTCTGAATGGAGTTGTAATATGCCGCTTGCACTAGCTACGTGCGTTGCTAAAACAACTGCAGCGCCAGAATCTGACATGCTTATGCCAAATAATGGTGAATACCCTAAAATTCCTAAGGCGTCTATTCTATGGGCTAATATTAAATCTAGCGCCGATGATTCGTCTTTATTTTCTGCGCTTGTTAATTCGGGGAAAAACATGGATTTTTCTCCATCACTATGGTATGGTAGCGTTTGTGCTTTTTCTGAAGAGTAAATGTTTTTTCCTGCTAGATTTTCTGCTGTTACTGTGTAAAATGTGTCTATTTTTATTCCTTTGTAATAGGCTTTGAATTTTTCAAAAATTTTGGCTGATAGTTCTTCAAATGAAAGGCTGTCTGTTGTTCCGGTGTATAATCCTGTTTGAATTACCCGAATGGAAAATGATTCTGGGTAAATTCCTTCGCCTTCAAATCGCAAATTTTTCACTTTGCCTTTGTAAAATGATTTGCCTTCACCTCGAAGGCTTGTGGCCCAATAATATGGTTTGGATTCTTCATAAGTGAATTGATATACCAAACGACCTTCTTGCGTTTTGGGCGAAATTCTACGGACAATTTTTCCATAACTCGTATTGTTTTTTGAATAAATTCGAAATAATTGTAATTCAGGGGCATCAAATGATGTATCAGCGTCAAAAGAGAGTTCGTAATTTCCACCAGGAGAAACCATTAAAATGATGCCATGAGCTAATTGGGCGGCTGCGGAGTCATTTAAGGCGGCGTCATTAGGGAATAAACCATAAGCGAATTGACTATCCGGGTATAAAATAATTTCACTTGACTCGTCATCAAAATAAGAGCAAGCTTCTAGAAAAAAGCTGACTAAAGAAATAAAAAAAACTTTTAGAAAAAAATTTCTCATTTTTTTTTGTTCCGTTTTCGGTCACTTAAGCGTTTTATTCTAATGGAAAATATAAAAATATTCTCAATAAAGGATACTAATGATTAACGATTTTCTTTTTCCTTGGCTTAAAAGACCGGCTCTTTGTGCTTTTCTTTTTGTGAGTTTGTTTATCGCAAGTGCTACCTACCCCACTTATGGCATTGTTTTTATTCCTATTGGTTTGTTTTTTGCTTACCATTTACCTAAATGGCTTTTAAAAATATGCCTTATTTGTCTTGTTCTTTCAGTTATTTCTTTTAGCCTTGAAACGTTTTCTAATAAAGATTATCATTTAAAACTGACTGATACTTTTCTGGAAAAAAGTTATGGCTCTGTGGAATCTTTAATCCCACGGTCTTCAGGAATTGCGGTTATTGTTAAGACAGATTTTGGTAGATTGCGGCTTACTCATAAAAGTGAAAATCCACCACCAATGCCTGGTGACTCTATTTTTTTTAAAGCTAAATATTACCCAAATAATCCGCCGACTGTTCCTGGGGCATTTAACACCCCAAAATGGCTGTATTCTCAGAATTTTATTGCTTACGGGAAACTTGAAAAATTTCAAATCCTTTCTTCTTCCTTTTCTTTTGAAAAAATATTTTACCAGTTTAGAATTTGGATTAAAAATAGACTTTCGCCTTTTTGTAAAAGTGCTGAAACTGGTTTGTTGCTAGGACTTCTCGCTGGTGACCGTTCTGGTATTCCTGACGCTCTTCAAAATGATTTCAGAAAAACCGGGCTTGTTCATGTGCTTGCTATTAGTGGTTTTCATGTGGTTTTACTTTCTGGGCTTTTACTTCTTTTTTTAAAAGCTATCCGCATTCCTCATAATACGGCAAAACTCTTTGCTGTTTTACTTTTGCTTATTTACATTCCCGTTACGGGGAGTTCGCCCGCTGTTATCCGAGCTGTTTTTATGTTTTCTATTGTTCAAATCGGGAGTATATTCCAGAGAAAAACCGATAGCCTGAACTCTTTAGGTTTTGCTTTATTGCTTATTGTTCTTTACCACCCTTCTGAAATCTGGAATCCGGGGTTTCAACTTTCGGCTTCGGCTACGGCAGGTATTATTGCAGGGCTTGGCGCCAATCCTTTAAAAAGTTTTTCTCAAAAAATGTCTAAAAATAAAATTCTTGCATTTATTGATGAAAATATTATCCAAAATGTTTATGTGACATTTTGCGCCACTCTTGCAACCGCTCCGTTTCTCGCTTACCATTTTCAAACCTTTTCACCATTTTCTTGGTTTGGGAACATTTTAGTTGTTCCTCTTGTTTCTTTTAGTATGTATGCCGGGCTATTCACTATTATTTCTCCTTTTGAAATAATGCAAGAAAATTTTGGTGCTGTCGCAGGAAGTTTATTAAGATTAGCTGCTTTAATTACAAATAAATTATCCAATTCTCCGGCATCACAAATTACACTGGGGCCATTTTCTGTTCCCGTTTTATTGTTTATGAGTTGCTTGTTTGCAACGCTTCCTTTAATCAATAAAATCAAAGTTTATCGAAGGATTCATTGTTTTTTAATTGGAGCTTTAGCTATTTACTTTTTTATACAATCTTTATTTTTACAAATTTTTCCTTCTTGGAAATTGACTTTTATTGATGTGGGACAAGGCGATAGCATTTTACTTGAAACGCCTTCAAGAAGACATTTTTTATTTGACACTGGAAATGGTGGTAAAAAAAATGATGCTGGGAACAAAATCATCCCTTATTTACGCCATTCTGGAATTCGCTCTTTAGATGCTGTAATTATCACGCACCCAGATGCCGATCATTATGGCGGCTTAGAACAACTTTTAAAAGATTTTCCTGTTAAAGAAATTTGGATAAGTGAATGCGCTCGCCTAGAAGAAAAAACTTCTTGGCAAAACACACTTGCGCTTGCTTGGAAATTAAAAATTCCTATCCGGGATATTGCTGTTGGATTTTTCTATCACGAAAAAAATCTCTTTTTAGAAAGTTTGCACCCTGACCCTTTACATTGCGGAGAAACGAATAAAGAAAGTATTACGTTTTTAGTTTCTGGCTTTAAAAGAAATATCATTTTAACTGGAGACCTTACAAGCGAAGGTGAACAAGAAATTATAAACAGACATTTACTTTATAAAACAGACATTTTAAAACTAGGACACCATGGTTCTAAAACATCTTCGTCAAGAATTTTTTTAGAAGAAACAAAACCAGAATACGCTATTATTTCTTCGGGCAAAAAAAATCGCTACAAACACCCAAGCAAAGAAATTTTAGACAGACTTGATTCTTTAAAAATTCCTTTTTTAAATACGTCTCAAAATGGGAGCATTTTTATTGATGTTGATAAAAATGGTTTGAAAATGTCTGCAACCAATGGCTTTCTTAAGTATTTCCGAAATGCGAAATAACGTCTTTGGCAAGAGCTTTTGTAGAAGCAAAACCTGTAAAGCCTTCATAAATTGGAGCGGTAGGCACACCACTAGCATCAAGAATTTCCGTTTTCCCTGCAAGCGTTCCAAAGAAGCCACCTGATTCTTTGAATAACAAAGGGAACGGAGCAATATCCCAAAGAGAAACTACCGGGTCAACCATAATATCTGCTCTACCAATTGCTACAAGATAATAGCCATAACAATCGCCCCAGCCTCTATAAAGCCTTGCTGAGCGACGTAAATTTTCAAAAGGTTTTCCATAACCTTTGTCTTCCATTGTGTTTAAAGTGCCAGAAAGAACAAGGGCTTTTGATAAATCCTTTTCTTTTGAAGTAAAAACACGAGTTCCATCGAGAAAAGCTCCATTACCTTCTGAAGCATAGAGAACACTATGCAATGCAGGTAAACGAATGATTGAAACCAGTGGATTTCCTTTGTGGTAAAGAGCGATTAAAGTTCCAAATAAAGGGACGCCATGAATAAATGATTTTGTGCCATCAATCGGGTCTAAAATCCATTGGTATTTTGCATCTTTTGATTCTATACCAAATTCTTCGCCAATAATTCCAAAGCCTGGAGTTTCTTTTTGAAAGAATTCCCGCATAACTTCTTCTGCTTTTTTGTCTGCAATAGTTACAGGCGTTGAATCCGGTTTCCATTCTACCGAAAAACCCGATGAATAAACACTTAAAATTTCTTTTTCTGCAAGTTCTGATGCTTTTAAAGCTATTTCTAAAAAATTCTTACTTTCCATTTAACCATTCCTTTAAAAGCTTTATAAAAAATTCATTTTCTTCTGGTTTTCCAACAGTTACGCGAATCCATTCAGGCAAGCCGAAATTAGAAAGCCCGCGCACAATCATTCCACGAGATTCCAAGAAAGCGACAAGTTCTTTTGCTAGTTTTCCAATTTTTACACAGAGGAAATTTCCTTGACTTTCTATGAATTCTAGTTTGCATTCTTCAAATGCTTTTTTTAATGCAACCATTCCTTCGCGATTTTTTTCACGGGTCATCTGAACAAAATCCAAATCGTCAAGAGCTGCGACTCCTGCGGCCTGAGCCGCTAAATTGATATCAAATGGAGGTTTTACTTTCCATAAATTGCGGATAACACCTGGCGAAGAGACCCCATAACCTAAACGTAAACCAGCAAGTCCATATATTTTACTGAAAGTTCTATTGATAAATAGATTCGGAAATTCTTGCACTCTAGAGATTAAATTGGGGTAATCGGTTGCCGTTGCAAATTCCGCATAAGCTTCGTCTAAAAAGAGTAAAACATTTTCTGGAAGTAAACGGAGTAATTCTAAAATTTCTGATTCTGAATAATAAACACCTGTTGGATTATTGGGGTTGCACAAAAATAAAACACGAGCTTCTTTTGCAAAGTCGGCTAATTCAGCTATGTTGGCTTTTGCGCCTCCAACCGGAAACGATTTAAAAAATCCTCCTGCTTCAATCGTAGTGAATTCATAAACAGAAAAAGTTGGCGTAACACTTACACAAACATCGCCTGGAGCAATAAAAGCTTTGCCTATTAAATCAATAATTTCGTCAGAACCATTTCCAAGTATAAGACAATTCTCAGAAACGTTATACTTTGAAGCTAAAGCATTTAAAAGCAAAGGAGCATCGCCCCTTGGATACAAATGCAAAGTATCGGCTATTTGCAAAAAAGCTTCTTTTGCTTTTGGAGATGTTCCCCACGGGTTTTCATTTGAAGCTAATTTCACAGCATGAGAAAGACCATAACGTTCACAAATTTCTTCAATGGATTTACCAGGAACATAATCTGATAATTTTTCTAGCTCTGCACGTGGTTGAATGGTCATAAAAGCCTCTTATTTTTCAGGATTTTATTGATATAAAATTTAATGTAAAACCCTTTTGAAAGCAATTTAGAATTTTATTGTTAAAATTTTTCCTTTTTCAACAGAAAAAACGGAGCCTGAAAGCTCCGCTTTAAAGTGATTTTATAAGATAATTAACTAAAAGAAGAACTCGGCACCAACATACAAGCCGCTTGCGTCTCCACCCATGTTACCATGGTCTCCGCTACGAACAAATAATTGAGCTTTTAAATCAAGTTGATTCGGAATTACAAAATAGCCTGCACCAAGCCAGATAATGACCTGGCTATCGCCATCATCATTACCGCCACGTTCTCTGCCATCACCGTCTTCCCAAGTGCTTTCGGTTAAACGGTATTTAAGTTGAAGGCCTGCAAATGGCGTGACTCCGACATTTGGCACAGTATAGGCAACTTCACCACCTAAATGAATTTCAAGGCCACGTTCTGAATTGTCGTGTTCAAAGCCCCAGAAAATACCACCTTCAGTACCAAATTTAAAGCCTGGCACATTGGTTGGTACTGAAAATTGAGCACCTGCATAAAGAGCAATTTCATCGCTAGAAACTTCATCGCCGCCAATAGGGAGATTCATGTCTAAGAAAGCGGTTACCATTGGAGCAACTGTATAACGACCGCCAATGGTTAAATCGCGAAGGCCATCGCCACCATTTACACAACCATCGCAATCTTCTTCACTCCAGAACTGATAACCAAAGCTTTGAACAGAGATTTCTAAGTTCTGGATAATGCTATAGCGAGCACCTATTTTTAATCCTGCTTGTGACCAATCATGGTGCCAGTCATAATAAAGGCCGCCTGCGAAAGAACCTTTACCAGTTTCAAGAACAGGATAATAATCCCAAGTTGCAAAACTTGCTGTTGCTACAAAAGCACATGCCATCGCTATTTTTTTGAACATAATGACTCCTAAAAAACTTGATGTGCCAAATTTAGCAAAAACAAAAAAAATTCCCGAGCGTTCCGCTCGGGAATTTAAAAGATTTCCAAAAAAGATTCGGATTAGAAGTTGATAACAACCTTAGCGTTAACACCCATCCAGTCACCGCCCATGGATTCTGCTTCATCAGCAAACTTCATAATGAAGTTACCCTTAACAGCAAACATGTCGTTAATTGGATAGCCAGCACCAATCCAAAGTGTGAAAGCACTATCACCGGAGCCATATTCAGCAGGACCAGCTTCAACATCGCTTAAGCGAACGTCAAAAGAAGCACCAATCCATGGAGTAAGGCCGATGGAAGCAATGGTGTAATCCAATTCAGCCTGAATTTTAAGGCCAAGACCTTCAGTCATGTCGTTGTCTTCAAACTTGTAGCTAAGACCAGCTTCGCTACCAAATGCAAGACCTGGCATAAATTCTTGAGTGTATTGGATAGCTGCATAGAGTCCAAATGGATCGTATGGACCAACTACATCTTCAGAGTTTAAAGGAATGTTTACATCTAAAGCTGCAATAAGAATTGGCATGAATTGGTAACGAGCTCCAACAGTCATTGCCTTAATACCAGCATTTTCTGGGCAATCTGGATGGCCGTCTTCACCACAATCATCTGGATCATTCCAAAGCTGGAAAGCAAGACCAGTTAAGGAAAGTTCCAAGTTCTGCATGATTACGTATTCAGCACCAAGAGTGATGTTCATGTCAGAAGTGTTATCTGTCCAGCCATATTGAACACCAGCTTCTACTTGACCAGAATTTGCCTGGCCAACTGGGAAGAATGTGTATGTAGCAAAAGAAGAACTAGCGGCAACTGCTGCTGCAAGAGCGATTTTCTTAAGCATTTTATCTCCTTGTATAAATGAATTTGTCTAAAAAATAGTAAACTTTTGCAAACATTTCTAGGATAGTGACAGAATATAATTCTTTTATTTTTATAAAATGTGCTTTTCATCACATAACAGATATCGCATTTCAAAAGACACTATCTTTATTTAGCTGTTGATAAATACGTTTTGATAAAAACAAATTGTCCTTTACGATGAAGCTTACCCGCGACTTGACCGCAGTTCGTGTCATTGCTATGGAACTTGCTCGCGGTTCTTGTCCGTAGTTCTTGTTACTCGCGAACAACTTGTCATGGCGAGACGTGTAGAATACACGGCGTGGCAATCTCCTTACCACACGGTTCTTGCCCGCGAACCTTGTCATTGCGAAGAAACG
>JAZQSE010000003.1:0-49645 GCA_045629945.1 Fibrobacteraceae bacterium | reverse complement strand
CAGCAGGAGTTTTTTTCATTAAGAAATTTATAACTCAAGTATTTCTTTTTCAGATAATCCTGAATAAGCGGATATCTGTTTGATTGGTATTCCATCAAGAAGCATCGCCTTTGCCATTTCACGTTTAGCATCATTAATGCCATCCAAAAAGCCTTTAGCTTCTCCTTCAAGAAGACCTTCAAGGAACCATTCTTCACGTTCGGCTTCAGCGATAGAAGTGTAGCCTTTGTTTTCTAAAACTTCTAAAGAGTCCATAATGGTTTCCTTTTCTTGTTGTGGAAGCGTTTCTCGTAAATATACCAAAATTTCTTCTAAAACAGAAGAATAGCTGTTTCCTTGTTTTAAAAGGGAGGCGAGAGCTTCTTTAAAGGCATCTTGTTGCCCGAATGAATCAAAAGCATAACGCATAGCCACTAAAACAAGTGCTAATTGCGGGTCTAAAGAACTTAAATCAAGTTCAGCATGGCCTACGTCAATAAATTCCAAATGGAAAGGTAAGCCTACATTCTGGAAAAACTCTGGGTATTTTGGGTAAGGTTTGGCTTTTAATGGATTCCATTTTTCGCGACCATTGTAAACGATAATCGCCACAACAGGAATATCGCCAGCTTTTTGTTGCATTACTTCGAAAAAGTATTTCAAAAGTTGTTTGCGGACATTTGAATCGCGGTAAGACTTGTGCTCAAGAATTAAGCCAACAATTAAATGGGCTTTTGGGTTGGAATTGTTTAATTCCACTTGAAATGTGATGTCGCTCTGTCCGGAGAATCCTTCTCGTGGGGCAGTTCCTGGAATTTCCTGGAGGGTATCAAGGTTTACAAGTGTGAGCAATTCAGCTAAATGCGAGTTTGTTTTGCTTGCGAGAGTTAGCAAACTTGCAGCGTTTTTGGGCTCAGAGAAAACGGTTCTAAAAAAATTATCATGATGTCTTTTTTGTTTTTTAGTCATAATTTTTTTTGTTTAAGGTTAAAGTTTCATATAAAAAAAGGAGGAACTTTGCTTTAAAGACAAAGCAAGGTTTCTACTTGTATAAACGCTTAAGTAAAGGAATTGGTATCAGAAAATTTTGAAAAAGAATCTTTACAGAACTTGTGACAGGAAATTGCGATGAGATTGCTTCTGTCACTACGTTCCATCGCAATGACAAAAATCGCGGGCAAGTTCAGGATTGTCATCGCGAACGCAGTGTGGCGATCTGTTAGCAAGCAGATTGCTTCCACCACGCCACCCTTGGAACAAGTGTAGCTCGTGGCAGGCTCACATTTAGGCTTCGCAAAAAAAAATGTTGGGGGTTCGTAATGACAAGAGGCGCTTGCAAGGGGATTGCCACGCCGTGTATTCGACACGTCTCGCAATGACAAAGGTGGGTTCGCAATGACAAGAACCATGAGCAAGAAGGGCAGGCTAGTTCGTGGGCAAGTGTAAAGATGCGAAAAAGAGTGGTGTGAGCGTGAGTACCCGAGTGGGTAGCGGAAAATGGCTTTGTGAAGTATGAACAAAGCTAGTTGAAGCGAGGGAGAGACTTCTCCCTTTGTATAATTTTGATGTATATTTTGAAAGTTGGAAAAAGTTTTTTAGGTGTAAATGATGGTTGTGTATCTTTTGCAATGGGATGTTGTCTGGAACGATAAACAGGCGAATTTTAGAAAAGTTAGGGATTTGCTTTCGACGGTTTCTGTGACGAAAGGGTCGTTGATTGCTTTGCCAGAAATGTTTGCAACGGGGTTTATGCATGCGCCTAAAGAGGGGACTGCTGAAGATTTTTCTTTGACTGATTCTTCGACGGTTGCGTTTTTGTCTGATTTAGCTAAAGAAACAGAATCTATGGTGATTGGTGGCGGTATTGCTGTGGATGGTTCTTGTTTGAAAAATCGTGTAGGCGTTTTTTCTCCAAAGCAAGAAAATCCGGTTGTGCTTTACGATAAAATGCAACCATTTTTTTCTGAAAAGAAATATTTTTCGGCCGGCTCTGAAGTGGTTTCGTTTGATTGGAATGGTTTGAAAATTTCACCGTTTATTTGTTTTGATTTGCGGTTTCCTGAACATTTTCGTAAAGCGGTTTCTCTTGGGAGTGAGGCTTTTTATGTTGGGGCTTCGTGGCCTTCTGTCCGGGATTCTCATTGGGAAATTCTTCTTAAAGCCCGTGCTGTAGAAAATCAGGCTTATGTTTTTGGGGTAAATAGAATCGGTAAAGACCCTTATGCTTCTTATGCGGGTGGGTCTTGTATTATTTCTCCTAAAGGTGAAGTCCTTGCCTCTGCTTTTGATAAAGAAACGGTTATTTCTGCTGAAGTGAATCCAGAAGAAGTCCGTGAATGGCGTAAAGAATTTCCTGTTTTAGCCGAGGCTTTTCCGTTTTTTTGAGAAAATAATAGGATTTTTTTATACAGATTATGAAAAAATATATACATTAGGAGAAACTCTTTTTGTATATAAAAGAGCTTTATGACCGTAATGGGAAAGGATTTTTTTATGGCTGAATGGAAGGCTTTTACTAGTTTGAATGACGAGCAAATGCAATCAATTTGGAATTTTGATTGTAAAGACCCCTTCGCTTTTTTGGGAATTCACCCACTTCAGACCGATAAGGGTGTAAAGACTGTCGTTAGAACTTATCAGCCTCATGCCATTTTTGTCCGTGCTGAATCTATGGATGGTTCCATAGAATTTGATTTTGTTAAATTGGGCGATTCTGGTTTTTATGAAGCGGTTCTGGATATGGATTATGAACCGTTTCAGTATCGGTTGCATATTACTTTAGAGGGTGGTAATGTTTACCATGTAATAGACCCATACGCCTTTATGCCGGTTTTAACGGATTTTGACCGTTATCTTATTAATGCTGGCAGACATTATGAACTTTATCGTAAATTAGGGGCTAATCTTGTAACACACCAAGGGATTCCTGGTGTGCATTTTGCTGTTTGGGCTCCTAATGCTAGAGCTGTTGCCGTTGTTGGCTCTTTTAATTCCTGGGATGGCCGTCGTCACCCAATGCGACTTTTAGGCGATTCTGGCGTCTGGGAAATTTTTATTCCTGAAATCGGAGAAAATGAACTTTATCGTTTTGAAATTCATGGAATGGACGGGAGTCTCCATGTTAAAATTGACCCACTTGCCAAATTGAGTGAAATGCGCCCTGCTACTGCTTCTGTGGTAACGCATTTAGATGGTTATGAATGGAACGATAAATTGTATATGGATACGCACCACGCGACAGGCGTTTTTGGTGCTCCGATGAATATTTATGAAGTGCATGCGGGTTCTTGGAAACGCGATCCAATGAATCCGGATCGCTTTTTAACCTGGGACGAATTGGCTGATACTCTTATCCCGTATTTGAAAGAAATGGGCTATACCCATGTTGAATTTTTGCCACTTGCAGAACACCCGTTAGATGAATCTTGGGGCTATCAGGTAACAGGGTATTATTCTCCGACAAGTCGTTATGGTTCTCCTGACCAGTTCAGGCGTTTTGTGGATTTGTGTCACCAAAATGGAATTGGCGTGATTCTTGATTGGGTGCCAGCCCATTTCCCAAAAGATTCTCATGCTTTAGGCCGTTTTGATGGTACTGCTTGTTATGAACATGCTGACCCAAGACAAGGTGAACACCCGCATTGGGGTACTTATATTTTCAATTTTGCCCGTAATGAAGTTTCAAACTTCTTGATTTCAAATGCCGTTTATTGGTTGAAAGAATTCCATTGTGATGGGCTTCGTGTTGATGCTGTCGCTAGTATGCTTTATTTAGATTACGGTAAAGGTCCTGGTGGGTGGGTTCCAAATAGAGATGGCGGTAATATTAATTACGATACGCTTGAATTTTTGAAACATTTGAATAGTATTATGGGGCGAGTTACTCCACATGCTATTTTGATTGCTGAAGAGTCAACGAGTTTCCCATGCATTACGCGCCCGCCAGAACAAGGCGGTCTTGGTTTCCACTACAAATGGAATATGGGGTGGATGAATGATTTCTTGAGTTATATTTCTCATGAACCGATTCATCGTAAATACCACCATAATCAATTGACTTTTAGCATGATGTATGCTTATTCTGAAAACTTTATTCAAGTTTTTAGCCATGATGAAGTGGTTCATGGAAAGGGTAGCATGCTTGGTAAAATGCCTGGCGATTTCTGGCAGAAATTTGCGAATTTGCGTTTGACTTATGCTTTCCAATACGCGCATCCTGGTAAAAAGCTCAATTTTATGGGGAACGATTTTGGACAGTTCCGCGAATGGAATGAAAAACGCTCTCTAGATTGGCATTTGCTTACCTGGGAATCTCACCGTAAATTGCATGATATGGTTAAGGTTCTTGGGAACATTTACAAGCAAGAAGCTGCTTTCTGGGAAGTGGACCACCATAGTGATGGTTTTGAATGGATTTGGTGCGATGATGCAGACAATTCTATTGTAAGTTTTGTACGTAAAAGTGCTAAAGGCGAACAGATTTTATGCGTATTTAACTTTACACCTGTTCCGCGTCATGGTTATCGTATTGGGGCGCCATCTCCTGGCGTGTGGAAAGAAATTTTCAATACGGATGCTGAATCTTTTGGCGGTTCTAATGTTGGAAACTCTGGAGAAGTTCGTGCCGATGAAATCCATTGGCAGAATCGCCAATGGAGTATTTCAATGAATCTCCCTCCGCTTGGGGCTTTATTCTTTAAGCGTTTAGGGTAGTTTTTAGCTTTATTTTGACATTTCTTATTTCACCAAAGTTTGGGGTGAAATTTTATTGGTGTGCGTAAAGATTGACGTAAACTTATTTCTCTCTTGTATCTTTAGAGCTAAGAGTTTCTTAAACGCACAATTTAAGCGGGTTTAAACGTTTTTTTATGTAGTTTCAAGAATTGTCTTATTCTTAAAATTTCTATATTGGCGGGCGAACATTTTTTTAGGGATTTTACCATGCAAGATAAAAACGATCAGGTTGTTGCTCGCTTACAAAAGCTTGAAAAATTTAAAGAAATGGGTATAGAAGCTTACCCACATAGTTTTAATCGTTCTCATGATTCTTGTCTTTTAAAAGAAAAAAAAGAAGAACTTTTGGCTAATGAAACGACTATTTCTTTTGCTGGTCGGGTCGTTCGATTCAATAGAAAGGGAAAAGTTTGTTTTATGCACTTGAAAGACCGTTATGGTCGTTTGCAAGTGGTTTGTGCCCGTGATATTGTGGGCGAAGAAAATTATGAAGTTGTAAAACTTATTGACCTTGGTGATTTTATTGGCGTTGAAGGGGTTATGTTTGAAACCCAGACAGGAGAATATTCTGTAAAAGTTTCTTCTGTTAAAATGCTTTCTAAAGCAGTTCGCCCATTGCCAACTCCAAAAGAAAAAATTGATGAAAATGGCAATAAAATAATTTTCAATGAATTTGCCGATGTGGATACACGCTACCGCCAGCGTTATACGGATATGGCTTTGAATGATGATGTGAAAGATGTTTTCATTAAACGTTCTAAAATCATGCAGTCTATTCGCGAGTATTTGATTGAACAAGGCTTTATTGAAGTGGAAACACCTACGTTACAACCAATTTATGGTGGAGCTAATGCTAGGCCGTTTACAACACACCATAACGCTTGCGATATGGAACTTTATCTGAGAGTGGCTCCGGAACTTTATCTGAAACGTTGTATCGTTGGCGGTTTAGAACGCGTGTTTGAGTTTAGTAAAAACTTCCGCAACGAAGGTATGGATAGAACTCATAGCCCGGAATTTACCGGCCTTGAATTTTACCAGGCTTATGCTGATTACAATGATATGATGGTTCATTTTGAAAATATTTATGAACGCGCTTGTATTGCGGCAAACGGCACAACCAAGGTTGTTTATCAAGGGAAAGAAATTGATTTTAAAGCGCCATGGCCTCGTTATACAATGATTGAAGCTATTGAAAAATTTGGTGGCTTAAAAGTTGAAGAAATGAGTGATGACGATATTAAAAATGAAATTGAAAAACGCGGTGCTAAGTTAGATGGCGAATTTAGTCGTGGTCGTGGAATTTTAGAACTCTTTGAATTGACCGTTGAAGATAAACTCATTCAGCCAACAATTATCAAAGATATGCCTACAGAAAGCACGCCACTTTGTAAAAAGCACCGTGAAAAAGAAGGTCTTATTGAACAGTTTGAACCTTATGCGAATGGTTGGGAATTAGGTAACGCTTATACTGAATTGAATGACCCACTTCGCCAGCGTGAACTTTTAGAAGAACAAGTTAAACGCGGTCGTGGTGGTGAAGGCGAAACTCACCCTATGGATGAAAACTTCTTGCACGCTATCGAAAGCGGTTTACCTCCAACAGGAGGTGTTGGTTTTGGTATTGATCGCATGGTCATGCTTTTAACAAACCAGCAAACCATCCGTGATGTTCAGTTGTTCCCATTGATGAAACCTGAACAGTAATTTTTTGAATTGGTGTAACCATGAATAAACTTGAATGGTTGATTGCATTTCGTTATCTTGGCGCTCAGCGTAAAAGCCTTTTTGTTTCATTGATTGGCATTTTTAGTTTGCTTGGAGTGAGCATTGGGGTTTTTGCGCTTGTTGTAGCTTTAGCAGCTGTAAATGGCTTTGAAGAAGAAGTTACCGCTCAGATGATTGGTAAAGATGCGCATGTTGATGTTTTGAGTTATGATGGTGAACCATTTGGTGCTTACGAAGAATTGATTTCAGAAGTTAAGAAAGCCGATTCTACTGTAGTGGCTGTTGCTCCCTATCTCGTTTATAAAATGGGAATAAGTTCTCGTAAAGTAAACGATGGGGTGGTTATTTATGGGATTGACCCAGAACGTTCTAAACAAGTGGTGGATATTCACCAGAAAATTCGTTGGGGACATTATTCAGTAGATAGTCTGCCTGATATGGGGGGCACTTTAAGGCCAGGAGTTATTTTAGGTATTGGTCTTGCAAATCGTTTACGCGTTGTTGTGGGCGATAAAATTGTATTACAGACATTCCAGAGTCCAGATGCAATGCTTGCTTCTGGCGGCCCTAAAATGATGCAAGCTGTGGTTAGCGGCATTTTTGAAACTGGAATGTATGAATATGATGCAAACCTGGTTTATGTTGGGATTCCTGAAATGCAAAAACTTCTTGGAATCGGCGATAAAGTGACCGGGCTACAAATTCGCGTAAAAGATTTTTGGAAAGCATCAGAAACGGTAACAAAACTTTCTGAATCACTTTCTGTTTCTTATTATGCGCTTGATTGGAAAACAAAAAACATTACTTTGCTTAAATGGATGAATTATGAAAAATTCATTGTCGCAGCGGTTATTTGTTTGATAATTCTTGTGGCGGCGTTTAATATTATCAGTTCTTTGATAATGGTTGTTATTGATAAAACAAAAGAAATCGGGATTTTACGGAGTATGGGATTTTCAAAAGCTGCTGTTATGCGTGTGTTTATGCTGATGGGCTCTTTTATTGGCGTGGGCGGAACATTGCTTGGTGGCTCTTTTGGTTTATTACTTTGTCTGTTACAAGAAAAATACAGGTTTATTACTCTCCCCGGTGATGTTTATGTTTTGCCTTATTTTCCAGTACAAGTTCACTTTTTAGATGTGGTTGTGATTTTTGTTATAGGAATAGCACTTTGCGTTTTAGCGACATTACTTCCTGCTTGGAAAGCTAGTCGTTTAGATCCTGTGGGGGCAATTCGTCATGAGTGATTTTATTTTAGAAACCAAAAATCTTACAAGAGTTTTTGAAGAAACTGGCGAAGCCCTTTCTATTTTAAATGGCGTGGATTTTTCTTTGAAACAAGGTGAATTTGCGGTTTTAACAGGAGCTTCTGGTTCTGGAAAGTCAACATTTTTGAATTTGATTGGCCTTTTGGATACGCCTACGTCTGGAGAAATTCTCTTTTATGGTAAAAATTTTTCACGGGCGACTTCTGAAGAAAAAGATGCTTACCATCGTAAGCATATAGGTTTTGTTTTCCAGTTCCATCATTTGCTTTCTGAATTTACGGCTTTTGAAAACGTTTGTGTCCCTGCAAGAATCTTAAACGAAAAATCTTTTGCAGAAATAAAAGATAGAGCAATGTATTTACTTGAAACCGTTGGGTTAAAAGATCGTTTGAAACATTTACCTAGAGAACTTTCTGGTGGAGAACGCCAAAGAGTGGCTGTTGCTAGAGCTTTAATGAACGAACCTGCTATTGTTTTAGCTGACGAGCCTAGCGGTAATCTAGATGAAAAGAATGCAGAAATGTTAAATGAACTTTTTTCAAAGTTGAATAAAGAATTTAATCAGACTTTTTTGGTTGTAACGCATGATGAACGCTTGGCAAATTGTGCTTCAAAGCGTTATATTATGACTCATGGGAAAATTTCAGAAAAGGTAGGTTAGTGTATGAAACGCGGGAATTTTTCTGAAGGTTATAAAAAAGTAATGACACAGGCCAGAAACTTAGCCGCAAAATCTGGCTGTGAAATGCTAGGTAGTGAATTTTTACTTTTAGCACTCATTAAAGAACGAGCAAATATTGCGGCAAATATTCTTCTTAGGTTGGGGGTTGACCTTGACGCAATGGAAGAAGATATTGAAAGGTCGTTGGCTGAAAATGGTGACACTATCACGAAATCTTCTCTGATGATTGAATTTTCACCGAGAAGTAAAGCTGTTGTTCAGAAATCTGCAGAGGAAGCAAAACAAAGAGGTTGTTCAATTCTTGAAACGTCTCACCTTTTGTTAGCTCTTTTGAAAGTAGAGGATTCTCCTGCAGTCGCTACGCTTTCAAAGTATAATGTGACTTATGAAGCGGTAGAAGCTGCTTTAGAAGAAATAAAAAAAGAAGCCGAAGAAGGAAAGTTTCAATCACAGCAATTCCAGAATCAAATGGGAAAATCTCAGCGCTCTACTAAAACGAAAACACCAGTTCTAAGTCATTTTGGTAGAGACCTTACAGAACTTGCTCGCCAAGGGAAGTTAGACCCGATTATTGGCAGAACAGAAGAAATAGAACGCTTGATACAAGTGCTTTCTAGAAGAAAGAAAAATAATCCGGCTTTGATTGGTGAACCAGGTGTTGGAAAAACTGCTGTTGTGGAAGGCTTAGCTCAAAAAATTGTACAGAAAAAAATTCCGGAAATTTTGGAAAATAAACGCGTTATTTCTTTAGATGTGGCGGCAATGGTTGCAGGAACCAAATACCGTGGGCAATTTGAAGAACGCGTGAAAGGCCTTATTGCAGAACTCCAACGCTCTGATAATTCGATTATTTTGTTTATCGACGAGCTCCATACAATTGTTGGGGCTGGCGGTGGAGCTGACGGCGCTTTAGATGCTTCTAATATTTTTAAACCGGCTCTTGCTCGTGGTGAACTCCAGTGTATTGGAGCCACAACATTAGACGAATACCGCAAATATATTGAAAAAGATGCTGCATTAGAAAGACGATTCCAACGTATTATTGTAAGTCCTCCGACAACAGAAGAATCTATTGAAATTTTAAATGGACTTCGTCCACAATACGAAGCGCATCATAAAGTTATTTATACAGATGATGCTATCCGCGATGCAGTGGTGTATTCTGAACGTTATATTAACGAACGTTTTTTGCCGGATAAAGCGATTGATATTCTCGATGAAGCAGGAGCTCGTATCCGTTTAAATAGCCTTGCAACGCCACCAGCAATCCGTGAATTAGAACGGGAATGTGATGAATGCTCTGTCAAAAAAGATGATGCCGTAGCCGCGCAAAATTTTGAACTGGCTGCAGATTATCGTGATAAAATTGAAAAATTAAAAATAGAGTTAGCGAATACACGTAAAGAATGGGAAGAGCATAAAAAGAATGAAACTCTTGTCGTGGATAAAGATACCATTCGCGATGTCATCAGTCAGATTTCTGGAGTTCCGGTAACTCGTTTAGCGGCAGAAGAAACTCAAAAACTTTTACAATTAGATTCTGATATTAAAAAGCGTATTATTGGTCAGGATTATGCTGTAAAAGCAGTTGTTAAAGCTATCAGGCGTTCACGTGCTGGCATTCGCAATACAAAAAGGCCGTTGGGGAGTTTTCTCTTTTTAGGCCCGACAGGTGTCGGTAAAACTGAACTGGCTAAAGTGCTCTGTGAAAATCTTTTTGGTTCAGAAGAATCTATGATTCGAATAGACATGAGTGAGTATATGGAAAAACATAGCATATCTCGCTTGATAGGCGCTCCTCCAGGTTATGTAGGTTTTGAATCTAATGGTGGACAATTAACAGAAAAAGTTCGCAAGCGTCCTTATTCCTTGATTCTTTTAGATGAAATTGAAAAAGCTCACCCGGATGTTTATAATTTGCTCCTTCAGATTTTAGATGATGGAATTTTAACGGATTCTTATGGCCGTCGTATTAATTTTAAAAATACGATAATCATTATGACATCAAATGTGGGTGCAAGAGAAATACGCCATCGTGGTGGAATGGGCTTTACCAAAACGGGTGAAGGCGAAGAATATGAAAGAATGGAAGCCTCGATTCGAGATGAAGTGAAAAGAGCTTTTGTTCCAGAACTTTTGAATCGTATTGACGATCAGATTGTGTTCCGTTGTCTTTCTAAAGAAGAATTGGTTTCTGTTGTGGATATCCAGTTGTCTTTATTACAAAATTACCTTTCTGAACGCGGTATAATGTTAGAAGTTTCTCAAGAAGCTAAGCTTTATATCGTTGAACAATGCTATGACCCGGCTCTCGGTGCTCGCCCTATTCGTCGGGCTTTGCAACAGTATATAGAAGACCCAATTGCAGAAGGTTTACTTGTCGGAGAATTTTCAGATTTTTCAACAATAACGGTAGATGTTCTTGAAGGAAAACTTGATTTTAAATCAGAAGCCCTACCATCGGCATAGAATTTCACAATAAACAAAAAGGATAAAAATATGGCACAAATTCCAGCAGTTCTTATTTTTGGTGCTCCAGGTTCTGGTAAAGGTACCGTTGGTGCAAAGCTTGCAGCAACTACTAGTTTAAAGCATCTTTCTACTGGTGATATTTTCCGTGGAATTGCTCCGTCTAGTGAAAATGGTCAGCTCCTTGCTTCTTATTCTAGCAAAGGTATGCTTGTTCCAGATGAAGCAACAGTTCAAATTTTCCAAAGATTTATCAATGGATTAGTGGATACCAATAAATTAAATCCAGATAAAGATATGCTTCTTTTAGACGGTATTCCACGCACTCCAGATCAAGTTGATTTGATTAAGCCAATCGTTGATGTAAAACACGTTTTTGTACTTGATATTACAAATGACGAAACAATTGTAGCTCGCCTTTTGAATCGTGCAAAAATTGAAGGCAGAAAAGATGACGCTGATGAATCTATCATTAAACGCCGTCTTGAAGAATACCGTTCAAAAACAGCAGCTGTTCTTGAAAAGTATGACCCAGCTATCGTAACTCACATTGTTGGCGACAATACTCCAGATGAAGTATTCTGTGACACTCTTGCCGCTTATGTCAAGTTTATGAAAACCCTATAAGCGAGTGCTGCGCCAACCGCACTTGTGCGAGTTGGCATAGCCGAGCGCCAAGAGTTTCTTCAAAAGTCTATAAGCGAGAGTCGCGGCAGATGAGCTTGCTCAATCTGACATGACCGAGCGCCAAGAGTTTCTTTAAAACCCTATAAGCGAGTGCTGCGCCGTTTATTCTGCACGGCTCACAGTAACATGTTCAGGATTGTCATCGCGAACGTAGTGTGGCCATCTTGGTTTTTGTCATTACGAGCGTAGCGAAGTAATCCAAAAACAAGTGCTGCTTGCAAAAAGATTGCTTCTGTCGTTTCACTTCATCGCAATGACAAGGTTCTCGGGCAAGTTCGTTCGCAACAAGAACTGCGGGCAAGTTCGCTCGCAAGTGAGAAGTTTGGGGCAAGTGTAGAACAGGCAATGACAAGGGACTTGTTTGCAATCAGGCATAGCCGATCGCTAAGACTTTCATTTTGAACGCTTTAAGTTTTTATAAATAGAACTTAGAAAAGCCTATTACACAAAGTAATAGGCTTTTTTGTTTTGTTTCTTTAATTATTTTTTCTGTATGGAATCAAAAAAGAAAATAAAATTAAAGAAACCTGTAAAAAAAATTCTTGCGGCGTTGTTGTCAAGTACTTTTTTGACACTTCTTGTTGTACTTTTTTCTTCGCCTTCTATTACTCCCTTTCCTCAAGTGGCAGAATGGGTTGAAAAATTAGAGAATATCTTTTATGATTCCTTATTTAAGTGGGCTTCTTTAACTTCAGAAAATGAAGAAACTGTTGAAACAGAAGGCGTTACGGTTTCGCAACTTGCAGACCCAAACATTTATATCGTTGATATTGATGAGCCGTCTTTGGTTAAATTAGGCCCTTATAATACATGGTCAAGAAACATTCATGCCGATGTTGTAAAATCGTTGAATGATGGTGGAGCTTCTGCCATTTTATTTGATATTCTTTTTAAAACTGCCGATTTTGGTGCTCAACAAACAGAAAAAACGATAACGGCTTTAAATACAGCAATCCCTGGTCGAGACTGGGATTCTTTGGCTACAAGATTAAAACATTCGTTTAACGATGACTCTGTTCTTTTAGATGCAATTGTCAAAAATAAAAATACGGTTGTCAGTTACCTCTTTGAAAATGGAAGTGCTTACCAACATAAATCCCAATGGGAAGGACTTAGTACACCTTTATGGCAACAAGCCATTCAAACCAAAAATGCAATGGATGTTTCTCAAGCAGATTTGCCAGAGAAAATAGAATCAAAAGAATTAATTGATAATATTTTTCCTGAACTTTCTGAAGCGGCAGTGGCTGCAGGGGCAGTAAACGCTTACCCAGACCAAGATGGTGTTATTAGAAGAATTTCTCTTTTTCATCGTTTCCCCAATCCAGAACTTTACTCTGAATATACAAAGATTTATCCATCTCTTACACTTGCGACAGTTCTGCATCTTTATGGTCAAAAAGCTGAGAATGTAAAAATCCATTTAGGAAAATATGTGGATTTAGGACAACCATTTGGTTTTACTCGAAACGCGTCTTCAGGAAAATTAGAAAGTACATACCCACAATTTTCTTACCCGATGTTTAGAGCTCTTTTAAAAGAACTTCAAGAGAACAAGCATTTAGAAAAAAGTGACGAACAAATGCCTTTTTTACAACCGGCAACACGTGTTGTCGTTTCGCGGCATGATGAAGAATATGAAATCGAAATTTTAGATGGGCAAGTTCTTACTCCTCGTTTAAGTGCTGCTTTACTTACTCTTTCTGAACATAAACTAAAAGACATTGGGAAAACTGAAATAGAAATCCAGGAAAGTATAACGATTAAACAAAATGAAGAAGTTGAAAACCAATTTGTTTTGTTTGATAGCGAAGAAGAAGAAGAGGCTATTATTTCAACATATACAGTTTCTGTTTTGGATTATTTTAAAGATTCAATTGCTAATTTGCCAAACAATACGCCGGTTCGTTTTTCTTGTGATTTAGATATTTCTTATGATCTTTCTACGAAAAAATGGCGTTCTAATTTCATTATCCTTTCAGATGATGTTTTGCGTGATATTCGAAACCATTCTATTACGGATGTTGCCTATTTGAAAAAAGGAGATGAAATTCGTTTTGGTAAAAACATTAAAGTGCCAATAGATGAAAATGGACAATTCCGCATTACTTATGGTAGTCGTTTTAATACGGCCAAAGCTCGCCGTAGTTTTTATCACCTTTCTTATTACGATGTGGCAAAACGTCGTTTAGACCCAGGGCTTTATGAAGGTAAAATTTTTATTCTAGGGTCTGCGGCTACAGCATTATTTGATTTTGTCACCGCTCCGCACGAAGAAAATTATCCAGGAGTTCTTGTTCATGCAAGTGTTTTGGAAAATATTTTACGTGGCCGTTTTTTAGTGAATTTGGAATGGCATTGGCAATTGTTGATAATTGTTTTTATTGCGCTTTTCTGTACGTTGGTAGCTCTTTATCTTAGGAATTATTTTTTGTTCCCGGGGATTCTTATTCTGGTTGCCATTTTAGCTATTTTAGGAAACTATGCGTTTAGTAAGGGGCTTTATCTTGGCTTTGCAGAACCTACGTTGGTTTTACTTTTTACGACAATCAGTGCATTGCTCATTAAAACCTATTTTGAATCAAAAGACAAACAATTTTTGAATGATGCTTTTAAACAATACATTTCTCCGGCTCTTATCCAAGAAATGCTTGACAAAGAAATTAAACCACAACTTGGTGGCGTAAAATCTGAATTGACGGCTTATTTTACAGATATTGCCGGTTTTTCCACTTTCTCAGAAAAAATAGCGGACCCGACTCGTTTAGTAGAATTGCTGAATGAATATTTGGGGGGAATGACTGATATTTTATTAAAAAATCGTGGGACACTTGATAAGTACGAAGGGGATGCAATTATAGCCTTTTTTGGCGCCCCGATGAAACTCCCGAACCATGCACAAAGTGCTTGTGAAACGGCTGTTTCTATGCAAGAAAAATTATTGGAACTTCGTAAAAAATGGATTCAGGAAAATGATAAATGGCCTACTCCGGTAAAAGAAATGCACATGCGGATAGGAATTAATTCTGGTGATATTGTGACAGGGAATATGGGCTCTGCTGTACGTAAAAACTATACCATGATGGGCGATGCCGTTAATTTGGCGGCTCGTTTAGAAAGTGCTGCAAAACAATATGGGGCTTATATCCAGATAAGCGAAACAACGAAAAATCTTTTAGAACCAAATTCTTTCCTTTATCGTTCTTTAGATATTGTACGTGTGGTTGGTAAATCAGAACCGGTACGGACTTATGAGTTATTAGCGCGAAACGATGGTTCAGAACAAGCAAAAGAAATTCAGAAATTAATTGATATTTGGGAAAAGGGCAGAGAGGCTTATTGTAATACAGAATGGGATAAAGCGATAGAATGCTTTAAAGAAGCGGAGTTGTTAGAGCCACATCACCCAGATAAAGATCCTGGTTCCAAAACAACGCCTTCAGCTATTTATATTGCACGTTGTGAAGAGTATAAAAAATCGCCTCCAGTTCGGCCTGGAACTCCTTGGGATGGCATCTATACGGCTACATCGAAGTAATTTTTCTGAAATTTGAACTTTTTCAAAAAAAATCCCTTGCCAATACAGAGCAAATTTCTATAATTGCTCGCAGTGATTGGATGATTAGCTCAGTCGGTAGAGCAGCTGACTCTTAATCAGCGGGTCGCAGGTTCGATCCCTGCATCATCCACGAAGCCCCGATTTCTGAAGAAATCGGGGCTTTTATTTTTTAAAGTTTAAGCTCTTTTTCTATATTGTTGAAAGTTAATTGCTTTTCTTTGGAGGATTCTGTGGCGGCAAAGTCAACGAAGACAAAAACGAAACAAACTAAATCTTCGCCGCATTTGCATTTGCTTGTTGGCTCCATTTTTTCTCTTTTGGGCTCTTGGATTTTTATTGCGTTATTCACTCTTTATGCCAAAGGGAGCACGAATTGGTTAGGCCCTTATTTAGGTGATATCTGGATTACTTCTCTACTAGAATTTTTTGGTCATCTTTCTATTTTAGTATTTTCACTCGGCCTTATCTTTTTTGGAATTTTTGCATTTACGCGTTGGCAGAAATTTTTGTTTTTAAGACTTGGCGGTGGGTTCTTTTTATTATCGCTTTGCTTTTCTTTTTTACTTTCGTTACGCATCTATGGAGCAGACTCTTCTTCGGTCACAGATGGCGGTCTTCTTGGCTTTGTTTTATCCAAAGAGTTAAGCAGTGTTTGTGGTTCTTCTTATGTATTACCGCTTTTACTAGGTATTTTAGCAATCGTAGCAGTGCTTGCTTCTTGTTTTGGCTTGCGTTTGAAACATTTGCATTTCTTAAAAACTTTTGCTTCTTTACTTTCAAAGAAGGTAGTGGAGTTTTATGCTTGGCGTAAAAAACGAAAAGAAGAAAAACAACTCACTTTCCCAAATACTACAAAAGAAGAACTTCCTAGTAAGAAAAAGCAAAAAAATTCTCCAGCAATAGACGACATTGCCTCTTGGGATCAATCTGAAATTCTTATCAAAACAAAACCATTCTCTAAGCCATGGGGAAATGAATTGCCTCCACTTTCTGAAGAAGAAATTCCTTTCTCTGAAGACGCTTCGCAAATAGAACCAACGCGTGAAGACAGACTTGAATATTTAGAACGTATTTTAAGAGAAAATCGCGATAAATTAGGTGATGTAGAAAAACGAAAAATTCGTGACGAAATTGCTGAGCTCCGTCGGATTCGCAAAATAAATGAATGGGAAGACGAACAAAAAGAAAAACCCCAAGTGGTTGGCGTTTTAAGAAAATCCTCAAAAGAACAAGATGATGAACAAGAATCATTTGTCTTTGAAGCAGAACCAGAAGAAGAAATTGTCGAAGAGTCTTTAAATGAAAATGAAGTAGAACTTGAAGGTGAAATTGAAAATGCTGAAAATGCAGTTGAAAACCCGATAGAGACAGAAGTTGAATATGCAGAATATGAAATTCCAAAAATGGAATCTATTCTGGATTCTTCGCCAACACAATTACCTGATTATACAGCAGAAGAATTGCAAGAAATTGCCTCTCAGCTAGAAATGAATCTTGAAACGTATAAAGTCCGCGGTAAAGTGACAAACATTGTAACAGGCCCTGTGATTACTCGCTTTGAAGTGGAACCGGGGCCAGGCATTAAAGTGGCTAAATTCCTTTCATTGCAAGATGATTTGGCAATGGCTTTGCAAGCGGTTTCTATACGTATATTAGCGCCGATTCCTGGAAAATCTGTTGTAGGTATAGAAATTCCAAATCGTAAAAAACAGATTATTTATTGTCGGGATGTTCTAGATAGTGGGGTGTTTGTTCCTACTCCTGATTCTTTACAAGTTGTACTTGGAAAAGATATTACAGGTCAGGCGTTTACAATGGATTTGGCAAAAGCACCGCATCTTTTAATTGCAGGCCAAACAGGTGCTGGTAAATCGGTTTGTGTCAACGTTTTAATGACAAGTCTTCTTTTGAGTAAATCTCCAGATGAATTAAGGCTTTTGCTTGTAGACCCAAAAGTTGTAGAACTTAAAATGTATGAAAGTATTCCGCATTTATTACACCCGGTAATAACGCAGCCAGATGTTGCTGTGCAGGCGTTAAAATGGATGTGTCGCGAAATGGATAGGCGTTATGAAGTTCTTGGTCGAGCAAAAGTTCGTAATATAAATGGCTTTAATGAAAAGTTACTTGCTGGAGAAATGCCGCTTGACTTACCGCCAGAAGAAGCGGTTCGCATGCCGTTTATTGTTTTGATAATTGATGAACTTGCAGATTTGATGATGGTTGCTGGTAAAGAAGTGGAAACTTCAATTGCTCGTATAGCTCAAAAAGCGCGTGCTGTTGGGATTCATTTGGTTCTTGCAACGCAAAGACCTTCTTCACAAGTGATTACCGGTTTAATTAAGGCGAACTTGCCAACAAGAATTGCTTTTAAAGTGGGGCAGGCTTTAGATTCAAGAATTATCCTTGATACAAATGGGGCAGAACGTTTACTTGGCCGCGGTGATATGCTTTATCGTGGCGGAAATGATCCTGAACCAATTCGTGTTCATGGAGCGTTCCTTTCTGACCCGGAAGCAGAAAAATTAGCCAATGCCTGTGCTTGCCAGAATGTAAATTACCCACAACTTGAAAGCTTTGAAACAGAAGAAGAAAATGCTGTTGAATTAGAAGGTGGGCCGGTTAAATTGGGAAAAGAAGACCCGTTGATGTATGAAGTCGCTCTTTGGGCAGCTGGTCTTGGAAGTATTTCTATTTCAAATGTGCAGAGAACTTTTAGTGTTGGTTTTTCTCGGGCTGGAAAAATTGTAGACCAGTTAGAAAAACGAGGCATTTGTAGTCGTGAAACAAAAAATTCAAAAAAGCGCGAAATGCTTATGGGTGAAGAGGAAATCAGAAATCTGATGAACACCCCGAGAACTTAGTGGAGAAAAAATGGAAAAAGAATTTGCTCCTGCAAAAGTGAATTTGTTTTTAGATGTTTTGAATAAACGTGCAGATGGTTATCATGATTTAGGAACCGTTTTTCAGACACTGGATATGGGGGATTTTTTATCAGCAGAAAAAAATTCTTCTGGTGAAATTACTTTATCATATAATGTTTCTCAAGATTACCCAGTAGAAAAAGATTTGGTTTTTAGAGCGGCTAAACTTTTGCAAGAAGAAACCGGCGTTTCATTTGGAGCTTCTCTTTATTTAGAAAAATTAATGCCACTTGGGGCTGGACTTGGTGGCGGTAGTGCCGATGCAGCCGCTGCTTTACGCTTGTTAAATAGAATTTGGGAAACCAATCTTTCAAGTGAAGAACTTGAAAAGTTAGGGGCAAAACTAGGGGCAGATGTCCCGTTTCTTGTTCAAGGTGGAACCGCTTTTGCAGAAGGAATAGGAGAAATATTAACGCCCACTTCTGTAGAATTTCCAAAAGCAGTGCTTGTAGCCACTCCGCATTGTGCAGTTCCAACAAAAGATGCTTACGCAGGCGTTGTTCCTTCGGGAGAAAATCGTTGGAATGCTTTTAAATCCAATTGGAATGGAACGTTGTCGTTTGAATTTTATAACAAGTTTGAAGAATCTGTTTTTCCAAAATATCCAATGATTCAGGATTTGAAAAATAAACTTGAAAATTTAGGCGCTTTCAAAACTTTAATGTCAGGTTCTGGAGCTTCTGTGTTCGCGCTATTTGATTCAAAAACGCTTGCAGAGACGGCGTTAGAAAAATTGGGGTCAACAGTGCGTTTTAAAACAATCTCCGCTTTTAAAGAACGTTTCTTTTAATTATTTATAAGAGGAAAATTATGAAAAACTTTTTAATATTTTGTTTGTTATGCAGCCTTGCTTTTGCAGTAGAAAATCCTTCGGTGGATTCTGCTTTTGTTAAAACGCCACAAGATTCTTTAGTTGTAGCCGATACAGTGGCTGCAAAAATACCGACAGATTCTTTAAGCGAAATGGTTAAAGTGGATTCTGTTGCAAAATCTGAAGTTCAAGAAGAACTCGCTCTTCGCGATAGCCTTTTGGCCGTTGGTGATAGCATTCGAGAAGCTGAACAAAAATTGCACCAATCCGAATTAGAAGTTGAAAACGCCCGTTGTGAAAATTGGGAAAAAAGTTATTCCACATTAAAACAAGAATATGAAACTTGTGTGAAAATTTTACGAGTGAATTTAACGAATGGAGAAGCCAAGCAAAAACAAATGCGCCGTATGGGAACAATTGCTCAAATGGGTTCTTGGGTCGGCGGTATTCTTATTGGACTTGCTCTTGGAATTTGGGTATTTTAAGTTTTGGACTTAAATAACAGACCTTCTTTAGTAAACGGAAAATTATTCTTTACAATCCTTTTTTATATTTGAATCTATGAGTGAAAATAAAAGTTTTTCTTATATAGCCGACACTTTACGCCCTGAACGTAGAAAAACAATTCAGGTTAAGGTTGGAAATGCCTTGATTGGTGGTGATGCTCCGATTCTTGTGCAGTCAATGACAACGACAAAGCCAAAAGATGTAGAAGAAACCGTTCGCCAGACTCTTGCACTTGCAAAAGCGGGGTGTGGCCTTGTTCGTATTACGGTTCCTACTTTAGCCGACGCATTAGCTCTTGAAAATGTCGTTTCTAAAATTCGTGAAGCTGGCTGTGATATCCCTCTTTCTGCTGATATTCATTTCCAGCCAAAGGCAGCATTTGAAGCTTTAAAATGGGTTGAAAAAGTTCGCATTAACCCCGGTAATTTTGTAGACTCCGGGATAGCAACTCTTGATAACCAGACTGAAGAATCATTTGAAATTGGTTGTAGAAAAGTTCGTGAAGCTTTTGTGCCATTTTTACAAGAGGCCAAGCGCCTTAACAGAGCTATTCGCATTGGCGTGAACCATGGTTCTCTTTCAGCACGTATGCTTTTCCGTTATGGCGATACGGTAGAAGGCATGGTTGAAAGTGCTCTTGAATATTTAACGATTTGTGAAGAAGAAAATTTTGACCAAGTAGTTGTTAGTTTAAAAGCTTCTAACCCCAAAATTGCAGTGCAAGCTTATCGCATGCTTGTAGGAAAGCTTTTAGAAAAAAATATGAAACCATACCCGCTTCATGTCGGCGTTACCGAAGCTGGCGAAGGGGAAGATGGTCGTTTAAAATCGGCTGTTGGTATAGGTTCTTTATTACTTGATGGTTTAGGTGATACGATTCGCGTTTCTTTGACTGAAGATCCTGTCGCAGAAGTTCCTGTTGCCGCTTCTCTTATTCAGGAAACTCAACCACGTGCATTAGAAGTTGAAACTAAAACCAGTTTTTCTAAAGACCCATATTCCTATGTTCGCCGTGAATCACTTGAAATTCTTCTTGCCGGTTTAAAAATCGGGGCGACTCAACCTGTTTCTGTTGGCCTTTCTCTGCCGTTTGTTGATGGAAACCGAAAAGCAGAATTTGTGTTGCCAGTGGGGGATTCTTCTGTACTTTGGTTGAAAGACGAAGCAGATTTAGCCGCTTTTCTTTCTGGCTCAAAAGAAATAGAAGAAAATAAAGCGATTTGTTATATGGGAAATTCGCCTGTAGTTTCTTATCGAGCCCTTGCCGGAATGCTTTTAAAAGCCAATAAAAAGAATCCGCTTTTACTTTATATTGAAAAAGGGGAAGGTGAAGCGTTTAAAATGCGTAAAGCAGCGCAATTAGGCTCTTTATTGCTTGATGGTATTGGTGATGCCGTTTATGCAGAAGTTGGTGAATCTCCAAAAGAAACACTTTCTCTTGTTTATGATATTTTGCAGGCCGCCGGAATTCGCCGTTCTAAAACGGAATTTATCAGTTGTCCTGGCTGTGGCCGTACTTTGTATGACATTCGTTCAGTTCTTGGCGAAATCAAATCAAGGCTTGGGCATTTACAAGATGTTTCTATTGCTGTTATGGGTTGTATTGTGAATGGCCCAGGTGAAATGTCAGGTGCTGACTTCGGTTATGTGGGCGGTGCTCCTGGGCATATTTCGCTTTATGAAGGCTTAGAACCAGTTAAGAAAAATATTCCACAAGAACAAGCTCTTGATGAACTTGTGCAACTTCTTAAAGAAAAGGGACGTTGGCAAGACCCGCCGATGGCTTAAAGTTTTTAATTCAAAAAGGAAAATTCCATGTATAAAATCAAAACATTGAATAATATTTCTTCTAAAGGCTTGCAACTTTTTGATGAAAGTTACGAAGTGAGCGAAGCCATTGAAAATCCACAAGCTATTCTTGTTCGTAGTGCAAAAGTAGACACTGATGAATTTGAAGGTTTGTTAGCTGTGGCTCGTGCAGGTGCTGGCGTAAACAATATTACGATTGATAAAGCAAGTGCAAAAGGCGTTTGTGTGTTTAACACTCCTGGTGCTAATGCAAATGCTGTGGCTGAACTTGTAATGACTGCTCTTGGTATGGCTATTCGTAATGTGCATAAGGCAGCAGAATGGGTTTCTAAATTAGATGTTAATTCTCCTGATCTTTCTACAGATGTCGAAAAGGGTAAAAAGAAATTTGCTGGTTTTGAACTTGCCGGTAAAACACTCGGTGTAATCGGGCTTGGTAAAATCGGTGTGATGGTGGCAAACTACGCACGTTGGAAAAATATGAAGGTAGTTGCTTATGAACCATACCCAAATGCGGCTAATATGCACTTGCTTTCAAATAAAGTAACTGTTGTGAAAACAATTGAAGAAGTAGTGGCTGCTTCTGATTTCTTGACAGTTCATGTTCCTTTCATTAAGGGCGTTACTGAAGATTTATTGAACTCAAAAAATCTTGCTGATTTTAAGGGTGAATACATTCTGAACTTTGCTCGTAATGGTATTGTGAATATGGATACCGTTTACGAAATGCTTGACTCTGATAAATTGACTGGTTATATCAGTGATTTCCCAGATGCCCGTCAGATTGCACACCCGAAAATTCTTTGCTTGCCACACCTTGGCGCAAGTACCGAAGAAGCCGAAGAAAACTGTGCGGTTATGGCTGTTGAAGAATTGAGGGATTATCTTGAATATGGTTGCGTTCGCAATTCTGTAAACTTCCCACCACTTGATGAACGCCCGCATTCTGGCGTAAAGAGTCGCGTTGTTGTAATCAACGAAGACGTGCCTAATATGATTGCAGAAATCACAAAAGTTATCGGTTCTGCAGGAATCAATATTTCTAGTTTCAGTAACAAGAGTAATGGAAAAATTGGTTACAACTTGATCGATTCTGAATCGGCTATTGGCGATGATATTATCGAATTGCTTTCTAATTTACCGAAAGTAATTAAAGTTCGTGTGATTCATTTTTAACCTTTTATGAAGGCATTCTAAAGGCTCCCTTCGGGAGCCTTTAATTTTTTTATATTCTTCGTCAATATTATAAATTAGGACATAAATTAAATGTTTCAAAAAAAATTTTTTTGGTTGTTCTTTATTTTTCTTTTTACAGGGTGCTTCCACTCAACTTATGTGAAAAATTTGCATCTGAATATGGATGTTTCTGAAGCTCCGGAAGTACATGGGGCTAATACTTATCAACTATCCAACACATCTCTTAAGCGATTAACTGGAAAATTAAATTATAATATAGAAGAGGAATGGGAATTTGATAATGGTAGTAGAGATATAGTTTATGAAGTGGGTGTTTTAGATTTTACTTTCAAATATGATTATATAAAAAAAGGGAAAGATTACCTTTTTGCTGGCGCAGGAGTGGGGTATAAAGATGGTTTGTTTTACCATTTTTCGTTAGGCGCTAATATGCCACATATTGAAATCGGTGGCTTTTTAGGCCTTTATCACCACTTTACGCAGTTAGACTATAAAGGGGAGTATTGTACGGAATTCTTTTTATTTTTTCCTACAGAATGTGAACCTTTTTCCAAAGAATATTATGATATAACAACAAGTTTATTTGCAGGAGCGTTTGCTAGTTTTTATTTAGAAAAGTTCTTTATCAATTATAGCGTTAGCGTTTACGATCCAACAGTTACCTTAAAAATACCTAATGGAGATTATTCGCTTTCCTTACCTAGTATTAGTTCTCATTATTTAGCTTTTGGGTATCGATTAAATAAGAAAATTGAATTTACTTCCGGTGCTATTTTTAATTATATCAATTCTCCTGCAGCAAGTTGGTATATTGGATTTACAAGTGGAATAAATTTTTATTTGTGATAAAAATCCAGTTTGCTTTTTAAAGAATTTATTTCTGTGATTTGTTAGAGAAAATCATTTTTTATATTGTGTTGAAATAAGGTGTTTATTATTTTCAGAAGGGTGATTTTTATGAATTTTAAACAATGGTTTGATTCTTTACTTGGTGATATAAATCTCACGCATCGTTTAATTTTGATTCTTTTTATTCTGCTTTTATTGCGGATAGTTTTATTTATTTTCAAAAAATTTCTGGACCGCGCCGAACGGCGCGGGCTGGATCCTTCTGCTAGACCATTAATTTATTCGCTTTTTAGTTATGGAATTTATGTTGTTGGACTTTTACTTGTATTACATGTTTTAGGTGTAAATACCACAGGTTTAGTGGCAATGGTTGGGGCTGCTAGTTTAGCTATAGGACTTGCGTTAAAAGATACTCTCAGCAATATTGCTTCTGGTTTGTTGTTATTGTTTTTACGGCCATTCAATGCAAACGATTACATAGAATGCGATGCAATAAAAGGTAAAATAGTGGGTATCGGTTTATTCAATACCTCATTTGAAACCCTTGATGGTCTTTTTCTTTCAGCCCCGAATAGTTGTCTGTGGGGAGCTCCTATTGTGAATTTTTCACGAAATCCTTATCGTCGGTTAGAATTTCAAGTGGGTATAGGTTATAGCGATTCCTCTGAACGCGCACTTCAGTTGATACAAGAACTTTTTGACAAAGAACCTCTTTTTTTGAAAGCGCCGGAGCCGCATTTTTTCGTTTCAGAATTAGGGGATAGTGCTGTTCAACTTACTTGCCGTGTTTGGGCAAAAACGGGGGATTATTTTGATTTAAAGAAAAAATATTTATCTGAAATCAAAAAATGTTTAGATGAAAAAGGGGTAGAAATCCCATTTCCACAAAGAGTTTTGCACATTGTTCACGACCCAGAAAAATAAATGCCCAAAATTGAGCATTTTTATGTTAAAATCTTTTTTCTTAATCAATAATTTTCTATCTATACACTTGTCTTTAAAACAGAACCTTTTTAAAAGGATAACCTATGATTTCTAGAAAGAAAATTGCTTTGGTTGGTGCTGGCCAGATTGGCGGTACTATGGCTCTTGTTCTTGCTCAAAAAGGCTTGGGCGATGTCGTTCTTATCGATATTCCTCAGACTGAAGGCATGCCAAAGGGTAAAGCCCTTGATATTATGGAAGGTCGTTCCGTTATCAATTCTTCTGTAAACTTAACTGGTTCTACAGATTATGCTGACCTTGCTGGTGCAGACGTTGTTATCGTAACTGCTGGTGTTCCACGTAAGCCTGGCATGAGCCGTGATGACCTTCTTGGTATTAACTGCGGTGTTATTAAAACTGTTGGTGAAGCTATCAAGCAACACGCTCCTGAAGCTTTTGTTATTGTTATCACAAACCCTCTTGATGCAATGGTTTACAACATGCAGAAAGTTACAGGTTTCCCATCTAACCGCGTTGTAGGTATGGCTGGTGTACTTGATTCTTCTCGCCTTGCTTGCTTTGTAGCAATGGAACTTGGCGTTTCTGCTGACGATGTTAAAGCTATCGTTATGGGCGGTCATGGTGACACTATGGTTAGCCTTTATGAATGTGTTTCTGTCGGCGGTATTCCACTCCCACAACTTATGGACAGAGAAACATTTGACCGCATCGCAGCCCGCACTGCTAATGCTGGTGGCGAAATTGTTGAACTTCTCGTTCGCGGTTCTGCTTTCTACAGCCCAGGTCTTTCTGCTATCAAAATGGCAGAAGCTTACCTTCTCGACAAGAAGAGCGTTCTCACTTGCGCAGTAATGCTCAATGGCGAATATGGTGTAAACGGCCTTTATTGCGGCGTTCCTGTTATCATTGGTGGTAACGGTGTAGAAAAGATTTTCGAAGTGAAAATGACAGAATCTGAACAAGCTGCTTTTGACAAGTCTGTTGAAGCTGTTAAGAAAAACGCTGAATGGGTTGACGCAAACACCTAATTCACTTTTTCAAAAATAAAAAAGACAGGTTTTTTAGCTTGTCTTTTTTTATACAAAATAAACGCCCCATTTCGGGGCGTTTTAAAGAATAGAGAAATCCAAAGGAATTTGGTTTAGTCTTTGTAGAATTCTTGGACTTTGGTTACAACCTCTTCAAGTTTTACCATAGCCATTTCTTTTTCATGGCGGAATTTCCATTCCACTTCGCCACTAGCAAGGCCTTTCGCTCCAACAGCAATTCGAATAGGTATTCCCCACAAATCAGCGTCTTTGAATTTTACACCCGGGCGTTCTTCTCTGTCGTCAAGGAGCACTTCAAAGCCTTCGCTTTCAAGTGCATTTAAAAGTTCTTCTGCTTTTTCTTTGACAACGTCATCTTTACCGATTGGGATAATTTCAACTTGGAACGGAGCAATGGATTTTGGCCAGATAGGTCCGAAGTCGTCATGAGAATTTTCAACAACACTAGCCATTAAACGCCCAACACCAATACCGTAACAACCCATTACTGCTGGCAAGGAACCCTTATCAGCAGTAAGGAATTTAGCATTCATGCTTTCAGAAAATTTTGTGCCTAACTTGAAAATATTTCCAAGTTCAATGCCGCGAGTTTCTGTCAATTTAGAATCGCAATGTGGGCATGTGCAAATGGAACTAGCTTCTGCAATATCTGCAACTTGGTAGTTTTTAAAATCGCGTTTTGGTGTGCAATGTTTGTAATGGAAACCTTCTTCGTTTGCTCCCATGACAAGGTCGCTAGCGTTTTCAAGCGCAGAGTCAATAACAAGAATCATATCTTCACTTGCGCCAATCGGGCTTGCATAACCAGGAACCATACCGCATTGTCTGATTAAAGATTCGTCAGCCGGAATAAGTTCTTTAGTTTTAAGCAAATTGCGAAGTTTGGTTTCTGAAACTTCTAATTGCCCAGGAACCATACAAGTGACTAATTTTTCATCAATAGCAAAGAACACACATTTAGCAGTAGCTTCAGGAGTAATATTCAAGAAGGTCGAAACTTCTTCAATACTCTGTGCATTTGGAGTTGCCACTTTTTCTGGCATTGCGTTTGCGTCACCTTGATAAGTTTCGCGTTTAAAGGCCGCGATTTCACGGTTTGCTTGGTAGCCGCATTTTTTACAAAGAATCAAATAATCTTCGCCATTTGGAGTATCAAGCATAAATTCGTGAGCGATTTTACCACCCATAATGCCTGTGTCAGATTGAACAACAACAGGTTCAATGCCTACTTTTCTAAAAATGCGTAAATAAGCGTTGTATTCTTCTTCGTAATGCTTGTCTAAATCTTCTGGAGTTGCGTGAAAACTATAAGCATCTTTCATTAAAAATTCACGCACGCGAATTAAACCGCCTCTAGCACGAGCTTCATCGCGATACTTAGTTTTAAATTGGTAAAGCATAAACGGAAGTTGCTTGTAGCTTGAAAGAACATAGCGAGCAAGGTCAGTCATGGCTTCTTCGTGCGTCATTGCAAGAACCATTTTGTGATTATTGCGGTCATTAAAGCGGAGCAATTCTTCGCCAATTGCAGTATAACGCCCAGATTCGCTCCAGAGTTCAGCCGTTTGTACAACAGGTAAATCTACTTCCATACCGCCAATAGCATTCATTTCTTCGCGGATCAAATTCTGGATTTTTTGTAAAACTCTAAAACCCATTGGGAGAGTGCTGTAAATACCAGTTGAAAGAGGCTTGATATAGCCACCGCGCATTAAGAAAATATGGCTTGGCATTGTGGCGTCGCTTGGGATTTCACGAAGCGTTGTATAGAAGTATTTAGAAAGTTTCATAAAACATAACCTTTGAAAATATTTTGCAAAGCGTAAAATTTTGGAGAAAAACTAGAAATTTTTTTGTTTCCATAAAGTTCTTTTTCTCTCTTTTGCTAAATTTCTGCTGTTAACTAGAAACATATTCTGAAAGGAATTGTTTTTTAAGGAGTTTTTATGAAAAAGCGTCTTTTATTAGGTTTAGCTTTATCACTTGCATTTACTGCTTGTAATGAACAAAAAACACCTGCCGCAAAAGTAGGTTTTACTTCTCCGGATACAGAAAAAATGGCTTACTTGTTCGGGATGCAGTTGTCACACCATTTGTTTGCTTTTGTCCCTTATCAAGTGGGTGAAGGTATTTCTTATGATGCACTTATGCAAGGCTTTGAAGACGCTTACGTTATGAATGGTGATTCAACCAAGAAACTTCAGTTGAATGAAGTCCAGTTGCAAAGCATTTCTCGAATCTATTCTTCTAAAGCACAAAGTCGTATGGGTTCCATTCAACCTGATTCGGCAAAGCGTGCTTCTATGGCTCCAGAACAATTGCGAGCTTATGTTGATTCTAGTTTAAAAGCTTTGCCTAGAGCTGAAGCTCCAAAAGTAACAGGAAAAGCAGTTAAAATCGATTCGACATCATCTGGCATTGAACACTTTTCTTACATGTTTGGTGTGAACTTCTACAACCAGTTCTTTAACCTCGGTTTGCAATCAGAAATGAAACTTTCTGATATGGCTTTCAGAGAAGGTATTGCTGATGGTTACAAGAGTGCTCAGGATTCTTCTTATAAAGGTGTGTTCCCTAAAGATTCTGTAGATGCTATTGGTAAACGCTTTACTGAACACATGCAAAATATTCAGAAAAAGAAAATGGAAGAAGCTAAAGCCGCAGAAGAAAAATTAAAAGCAGAAATTGCTCCACTTCGTGGCGATACTTTAGCAGATGGTATGCCTGCTAAAATGAATTTTGCTGTTAAAATGGAAGGAGTGACTGTTAAAGCAACGGATTTACAAGCTTTTGCGGGTAAGCCTTTAATGATTTTCTATTTCTCAGCCACTTGTGGGCATTGTCAGCACGCAGCTCCAGAAGTCGCTAAATTAGCACAAGCTTATAAAGAACAAGGTCTTTCTGCAATAGCTATTGCTTCAGGTAGTAATTCTAAAAAAGGTATCCGCCAATTTATGGAAAATACCAAGTTGGATATTCCGGTTTTACTTGATGAAGCTCGTCAATTTGGTGAACTTTATAGCGATGGTTATGTCCCAAAAGTTTATCTTGTTTCTCCGGACGCTTCTTACAAAATCTACAAGTCTTTTGAAAAAGAACTGGATTCTGTAAAGGCTGATATCGCAGCACTTCTTAAAAAGTAATATGCCGTTTTCTGCGGAATACGATGTTGTTGTTGTCGGTGGTGGTCATGCTGGTATAGAGGCTGCCCATGCGGCTTATCGTCTTGGGGTAAAAACAGCCTTATTGACAATGAGTATAGAAGCCATTGGTCGCATGTCTTGTAACCCGGCAGTAGGTGGTGTAGCTAAAGGTCAGATTGTTCGCGACATTGATGCTCTTGGTGGGTTAATGGGAAAACTCACCGATAAGGCTGGCATTCAGTTCAGAATGCTCAA
Source organism: Fibrobacteraceae bacterium (assembly GCA_045629945.1). Taxonomy (GTDB): domain Bacteria; phylum Fibrobacterota; class Fibrobacteria; order Fibrobacterales; family Fibrobacteraceae; genus UBA1765. Next base: position 21,050 of record JAZQSE010000003.1, on the reverse strand, counting down.
TAAAAGTAAAGGTCCGGCTGTTTGGGGTCCTCGCGCACAATGCGATATGGATTTTTATTCCAAGTGTGCAAGAGAAACTTTAGAATCATTTTCTGGCTTAGACCTTTTAGAAGGAGAACTCGCTTCTTTTTCACCATTTTTGCAGAAAACAGAAATTCTTTTGGCAGATGGTAGAAAATTTTTAACCAAAGCACTTATTATTACAAGTGGTACATTTTTAGCATCAAAAATGTATACGGGTTTATTAGAAAGTGTTGGTGGGCGAGTGGGTGAACCTTCAGCAGACGCTCTTTCAAAAACGCTTTCTAGTTTAAAAGTGCCTTTACGCCGTTTAAAAACAGGGACTCCTTCTCGTATTGACCCTGATACAGTTGATTTCTCTGAATGTGAAGTCCAACATGGTGACATTGACCCGTGGCCGTTTAGTGATTCGACCACACACGCTTTAAATAATGATGCTGTTTGTTGGGTCACGCGGACAACATTAAAAACGCATGATATTTTACGTTCTGGTTTTAAAGATAGCCCAATGTTTTCAGGGATTATCAAAGGGAAAGGGCCTAGATATTGCCCAAGTATTGAAGATAAAATCAATCGCTTTGGCGACAAAGATGGTCACCAGTTATTTTTAGAACCAGAAACATCTTCTATAGGTCGTATTTACGTAAATGGTTTTAGTTCAAGTTTGCCGGCTGATATACAGCTTGCTGCACTCCATACCATTCCAGGGCTTTCTAGAGCAAGAGTTTGTCAAATTGGTTATGCAGTAGAATACGATTCTGTTGACGCTACTTCTCTTTTCCCAACGCTTGAAAGTAAGACAATTTCTGGCCTTTATTTTGCCGGGCAAGTCTGTGGCACCAGTGGTTACGAAGAAGCGGCTGGTCAAGGTTTAATGGCTGGTATTAATGCCGCATTAAAAATTAAAGGCGAAGCTCCGTTTATTTTAGGACGTTCTGAGAGTTATATCGGTGTTATGGTTGATGATTTAGTCAATACGCTTTTAGATGAACCTTATAGAATGTTTACCAGTCGTGCCGAATACAGGCTTTATTTGCGTTCAGATAATGCAGAAGCCAGGTTAAAAACAAAAGCTCATGAAATCGGAATGATTTCAGATGACGAGTTTGCTATTTATAAAGCAAAACAGAATGAACTTGAAAACTTGCGTGCACGCTTAAAGAATGAATCTGGAACTCCAGAACAAATTAATGAAATTATTGAAGGTTTGGGCCAAGCAAGTGTTTCTGAGCGCACCCGTTGGGCAACTGTTTTAAGGCGTCCGGGTGTTGATCCTGAATTATTTTTTAAGGTGGCTTTCCCAGAAGTTTCACTTTCTCGTCGCGATAAACTCTTTTTATTGTCCGAAGAACTTTATGCCGGTTTCTTTGAACGACAAGAAAAGGAAATCAGAGAACAGCGTAAAGTGGAAAAAGTCCGTTTAGATGAAAATATGGATTATATGTCGATTCAGGCTTTGAGTATTGAATCCAGGCAAAAATTGTCGCAAGCTAAGCCTTTGACGCTTGGACAGGCTTCAAGAGTGCCTGGAATCCGCCCGGTTGATATTACAGTTTTGATGCATTGGCTTGATAATCATTAAATAATAAACTATTTTCATATTTTTTCCCGAATGCAAAGAAATTTTTTCTAAATTACGCAGCGTTCATAAACTTAGACGAAGAGGTTCATATGTCAGAAAAAGAAGCAAAAACAGTGGAAGTAGTCGAAAATAAGCCTAAAGAAGCAAAAAAAGCTCCTAAGAAAGCTGCTCCCAAAAAGAAGCGTTCTCGTTCTGGAGCAAAGAAACCTGTAGCTGCTAAGAAACCAGAAGTTTTCAGTGATTCTATCGGGGCCTTGTTCCCAGATTTGGCAAAGAAAATCCAGAAAAGTCGTGACGAACGCATTAAAAAGCAAATTCGCGATGCTCAGTCAGACCCAAAAGTTCTTGAAGCTAACAAGAAATTTGCTTCTAAAAAGTAAGTTTAATGACTAAAACTCCCCCGAAAGTTGAAACAACTTTCGGGGGATTTTTGTATGAGAAAATACCTTTTTTATGCCTTGTTTAAAGCTTTTTAAAGAAACTTCAAATCCGAGAGTTTTATAAAGTAAGCGTTATAAAGGATTTCTTTAAAAAGCAATCAGTCCTTTTGTAGAAAAATAAAATATTGCTATCTTTACATTATGCGGCGTTTTTTTGTATTAGCAAGCTTGTTTTTTGTGCTTTCTAGCCTTTGGGCATGCAAAGAAGAAATTGTCCCTGAAAAAAAAGTAGAAAAGCGTTTTTACCCTGGAGATGTGCAAGTTTTGAATAGTTGCGGTATTGATAATGCAGCTTCCAAAATGAAAAATTATTTGCGCTCTCAAGGCTTTGATGTCGTGGTGGTGAGTAACGATAGACTTCGTAATTATGAAGAAACAATTCTTGTTATTCACACTCCAGGCTGGGAAGGTGAAAAACCTTTGGCGAAGGCTTTGAAAACAAACAATGTCTTGCATGTGCAAAATAACAGAGCTTATGTAGATGCTTCTGTCTATATAGGCAGAGATTTAGAACAAATCATACAACAGGATTCCTTATGAACGAAATCAATAAAGAAGAACTCCCAGAAGCAGTTAGCTTAGCTGCATCTATTCTTTTTCAATTGCGAGCAGAAACCGTAGAACTTATGGATTTGCGCGGGATTAAAGATGTTACTGATTTCTTTTTAGTTGCTACTTGTGAAAGTGAAGCACAAATGCAAGCTATTTTAAATGAATTGACTAAAGAATTTAAAGCAAGAAAACTTTCTTCTTTAGGTGTTGAATACAAAAGTGGTGTTCGTTGGGCTATCTTTGATGCTGGTCTTGATTTGATGGTTCATTTGTTCGAAGAAACAAAACGAGAAGAAATTTCTTTAGAACGTTTGTATAGCGATGGCGTTATAACAATGCTTAACGAAAACGATTTTGTTTCTTCTGCATCTTCTACTATGGCGGATTCTGATGAACTCATTTGATAAAGAAATTGCAAAAGCTTTAGAAAAAACAGGTGCTATTTCTAGCGAAGAAGTCCTTAAACTTTTAACTGTTCCGCAAGATACAACTCATGGTAATTTTACGATGCCGTGTTTTGTTCTTGCCAAAACGCTCCGCAAAGCACCTAAAATTATCGCTGAAGAACTTGCTGAAAAAATACAGCTCCCTTTTGGGCTTTCAAAAGTCGAAGCGGTAAATGGTTATTTGAACTTTTTTATAGATAGAGAATTTTTATCCCGTTCTGTTTTGTCTGAAATAGAAAGTAAAGGCCTTTCTTATGGTCATAAAGAATCGAATGGCAAAACAGTTTGTATCGATTACAGTTCTCCAAATATCGGTAAAGAATTAGCGTTTCATCATTTACGTTCTACAATGATAGGGAACAGCCTTTCTCGCATTTACAAAGCGAATGGTTTTTCTGTAGAACGCATAAATCATTTAGGTGATTGGGGAACAGCTTTTGGTAAACTCATTGTCATGTATTTGCGAGAAAATTTACCAACAGATGATGCGACTCTAGATGCTTTAACAGTGAAAGAACTGAACGTTCTTTATGCTTCTTTTTCAAAGGCTTCTAAAGAAGAACCTGGTTTAGAAGATGAAGCGCGTGCTGCTTTTACAAAGTTAGAAGAAGGTGATTCTTTTTATAGAAAACTTTGGTTAGCTTTCAGAGCGGCAACTTTAAAAGAATTGATGCGCATTTACGATATGATGGGAGTTTCATTTGACCATTATACAGGCGAATCTTTTTTTGAAGATAAAATTCCTGCTGTTCTTGATGAATTGCGTGAAAAAAATCTTTTAGAAAAAAGTCAAGAACGCGATGTGGTGATGTTAGATGAATTTGATTTGCCTCCTTGCTTGATTCGCAAAAGTGATGGTTCCACTTTGTATGCTACAAGAGATTTAGCAGCTGCCCTTTATCGTAAAAAAGAATACAATTTTAATCGTTGTCTTTATGTTGTTGATTTAGGCCAGTCATTGCATTTTAAACAAGTGTTCCATACTTTGAAAAAAATGGGTTGTGATTGGTATGAAAATATGGTTCACATTCCATTTGGTGTCATTTTGCAACAAAGTGAAGATGGTAAATGGGAAAAGGGAAAAACTCGTACCGGAACAGCAAGTCTTTTGCGAGATGTAATCGAAGCCGCAGAAAAGAAAATTCTTGCTTATATCGATGAAAAAAATCCAGAATTGCCCGAAAAAGAATTGATTGCAAGACAAATTGGTATTAGTGCTTTGACATTCAATGATTTGAAAAATCGTCGTTTGATGGATGTCAAGTTTGATTGGGATTCAGCTTTAAGTTTTGATGGCGCAACAGGCCCGTATGTTCAGAATGCTCATGTTCGTTTATGTAGCATTATGCGTAAAGCTGGTTATGTTGTAAAACAAGAAGAAGTTGATTTTTCTCAACTTACAGATGATGCTGCTTATGAATTGATAAAGCTTTTGGCGCGTAAAGGCGAGCGAGTAGAAAGTGCTTGTGAAATGGAAGAGCCTAGTGTTCTTGCCCAATATGCGTTAGAACTTTCTGAAGCAGCTCACCGCTTTATTCATAATGATAGAGTTTTAGGAAGTGCCGAAGAAAAGTCTAGACTTTATTTAGTTCAATCCGCACAATGCGTGATGGAAAATGTTTTAGACTTACTAGGGCTTTTCCCTATCCGTCAAATGTAATAGATAAAACATATTTCATTTTAAACCTTGTCTGTTTTTATAGGCAAGGTTTTCTGTTTTTTTATAGGATAGAAAATTTTAGAGAAACTCATTGCGCTCGGCTATGCCAACACGCACAAGTGCGGTTGTCGCAGCTCTCGCTTGTTTAAGTTTTAGAGAAACTCATTGCGCTCGGTTCTTGCCCTAGGACCTTGTCATTGCGAACTACTTTTGTCATTGCGATGGAGAGAAGCGACAGAAGCAATCTCATTGCAAGTTGCCTGCAATCTCATTGCTAGTAGATCGCCACACTACGTTCGCGATGACAACTTGTTGTTAGATGGCTTCATTTCATTCGCCATGACAAGGGCCTGCGAGTGTGTTTCAGAGCCATGACAAGTTTCCGTGACTCTCGCTTGTTGAGTGTTAATCTTCTTCGACAGGAACTTTAGATTCTTGTTTGCGTTTGTGTGGATCAAGAGTCACTTTGCGCAACCGAAGAATTTCTGGAGTGACTTCAATACATTCATCATCGTTGATAAATGTGACACATTCTTCAAGCGTTAAACGGCGGTATGGAGTCAATTGAATATTATCGTCAGAACCAGAAGCACGCATATTAGTTAAATGTTTGCCTTTAGTCACATTAACAATAATATCAACATTACGATTGTGTTCGCCAACAATCATACCAGGGTAAACTTCAGCGCCAGGGCCAACAATCATATAACCGCGGTCTTCTAATTTAGAAAGCGCATAACTTGCTGTTTCGCCTGCATCTTTTGCAATAAGAACCCCATTTATACGAGTAGGAATTTCACCTTTATAAGGTTGGTATTCAAGGAACAATGATTGAGAAACAGCATAACCTTTAGAAAGTGAAAGGAGAACCGGACGCACGCCAATCAAGCCGCGGCTTGGCACAATATATTCTAAGAAAACGCGATTGTTGTCGTCTTGGAACATATTGGTCATTTCACCTTTTCTTCGACCTAATTCTTCAATAACTGGTCCGCTATAATCGGTCGGCACTTCTACTTTAAAAGTTTCCATAGGTTCAAGAAGTTTTCCATTTTCATCTTTTTGGAAAATAACTTGTGGGCTACCAATAGTGAATTCATAACCCTCGCGGCGCATATTTTCAACCAAGATAGTTAAATGCAAAATGCCCCTGCCAGAAACTTTAAATGTACTTGCACCATCGACTTTTTCAACTAAAAGAGCTGGGTCTGCCATGTGGGCACGTTCAAGACGTTCTAAAAGATGGCTTCCTGTTAAAAATTTTCCACCATATTTCCCGGCAAGCGGAGAAGTGTTTACAGTGAACAGCATAGAAATTGTTGGCGGGTCAATGTGAATTCTCGGTAATTGAACCGGAGAACTTGTTGAAGAAAGTGTATCGCCAATATCAAAGTAATCAAGCCCGGCAATAAGAATAATATCACCAGGACCAGCTTCTGTTACTGGTTGTGGAGTAATGCCATCGTAGCGAAGAATCTTTTGCAAGCGAACGTTGCGGAAAGTTCCATTGGCTAAAGATTGACTTACTGTTAAATTGGGTTTAAAAATACCTTCTTGTACGCGACCAACAGCAAGTCTTCCAAGAAAATCAGAATATTCTAAAGAAGTAATCTGTAAAAGCGGAGCGTTTTCAGGGTTACCTTTTGGTGCCGGAATTCTTTCAAGAATCAAATCCATTAAAATTCTGAAATCACCATCGGCATCATCAATTTCTTTACGGCAAATACCTTTTCGACCGCTACCGAAAACATGAGCAAAATCAAGTTGTTCTTCGTTGGCATCTAATTCGCAGAACAAATCAAAAACTTTATCTAAAGCAAGGTGTGGGTTACAACCATCTCTGTCAATTTTATTTACAACAACAATAGGAATAAGGCCAAGTTCAAGAGCTTTCTGGGTTACAAAACGAGTCTGAGCCATAGGCCCTTCAAAAGCGTCAACAACAAGAAGCACACCATCAACTGTTCCAAGAACGCGTTCTACCTGTCCACCAAAATCGGCGTGCCCCGGAGTATCAACAATATTAACTCGATAACCTTTATAATTCACATTGGCATTCTTCGAAAGAATTGTAATACCGCGTTCGCGTTCAAGGTTGTCTGAATCCATTACGCGTTCGTCAACTTCTTCATTTTCGTGAAAAGTGCCGCATTGTTTTAAAAGTTGGTCAACAAGAGTTGTTTTCCCATGGTCTACGTGTGCGATAATGGCAACGTTTCTGATTTTGGATGTATCCATAAAAAGTCTCAATATAAATAAAAGTTTCGGCGCAAATTTAGTAAAAAAAAGACTTTTGAAAAAGGGCATAAATAAATGAGGAAAGAAAAATACAATCTTCTTTGAAGCTATGGTTTGTTATATTTGCGATATGGAAGAAAAGAAAACATATCGTGAGTTAGAAATCGGAGAACTCCCTTGCCCAAAAGATACCTGTGAAGGCATTTTGGTTGTTAATCCAGACAATAGCTATAAATTAACTTGTGACCATTGTGGCTTTATTTTGGAGGACCAGTGAGTTCTTCTGCTTTGCAAAAAGCGTATTCTGATCATTCCAGAGTTTGGGAATTGAATCATTGGGTGTATCCGGTAATCAGTCGCCGTGCAGGTGGGCTTTCTATTGGTATCAATTTAAACCTGGATAAAAGTTGTTCTTTTCGTTGTGCTTATTGTCAGGTAGATAGAAATATTCCAGGGAAATCACTTGCACTTGATCTTAATTTACTAGAACAAGAAATTCTTTCTTTAATTGAAGAATACAAAAAAAACGGACTTACCGGATTTTCCAATTTTAAAGAAATAGACGAAGAAAAACGCCTTATACGAGACATTTGTCTTTCTGGAGATGGTGAGTCAACATTAGTGCCTGAATTTAAAGAAGTTTGCCAGTTAATGTTAAAAATCCAAAAGCAGTTTACCGAATACCCGCTCCAATTGACTTTGATAACAAATGCAACGCATTTGCAATTCCCTAAAGTCCGTGAAGGTCTTTCTTTGTTGACCTCTTTCCGGGGGGAAATCTGGGGAAAACTCGATGCCGGAACAGATGTGTGGTTCAGGCAAATAAATGGTTCTTCTATGTCATTAGAAGTCATTCAAAACAATCTAGAAATGACGGTGAAAGATTTTCCAATGCAAATCCAGACAATGCTCTGTAAAATAGGGGAGAATTTTCCGTCACAAGTAGAAATTGATGCTTATTTGAAACGTTTAGAAAAAATCTATTATGCCGGAAAAGAAAATTTTAAAGGCGTTCAGCTTTATGGAGTTGTTCGACAAACGGCTTTAGATACGGTCTCTGCGTTGCCAAAAGATTTTTTAGAAAATGTTGCCGAACAAATTAGGAATTCACTCCCTGTTTGTGTGAATGTTTTTTGATTATCTTGGTGGAATGACTAAAGCGGCAAGAGCTAATTCCTGAGTTGTCTTTGTTGGGTATTTATCGCTTTTAAATTCGTAATCAAGTTCTGCAAGTCGTTTGATAAGCCTGCAAAGTAAAGGTTTTCCCCAGTTCATAGCTTTTCTAGGTTCGTTGTTTAATTTGAGAAAAATATATTCATTGATATGTAGTGCTTTTGCGATATCTTCGCCTCTCATATTTTGTTCAAGCATTGTGGCTATATGAAGCAATTGCACGGCATAGTTAAAAAGCTGACTGACAATAACGATGGGTTCAATTTTTTGTTCTTCAATGAGCTCATGTAGTTTTTTCACATAAGCTTCTGGGTTTCTATCTCCAAAAAATTTGTTGATTTCAAAAGCCTGCATTTTACGGGTCGGGACGATAAAGCTTTTGACAATATTTTCTGAAAAAGACGGAATGTTGGGATTTAAAAAGAGAATGTTTTTTAACTCGGACATGATTTTCCAAGTGTCATTCCCAATAGATTCTGCTATGTAAGCGCAAGCATTTCTATCAATACTTTTATTGAAATGCTTTTTGCAATTTTCCATAATCCAGTCTGGAAGTTTATAATCTTTAGGCAAATCAAATGTTTCGGCTTTAAGCTTTATAGCTTTAAGAGCCTTGCCTATAGTAGATGTGGCTTTTAATGATTTAAACTCCATGAGTAAAGAGCAATCAGGATTTCGGCTAAGCCATTCGCCGAGAATCTTATTTTCTGATTCTTTTAATTCATCGGCTTGGCGAAGGATAATGGTTTGTTCTTCAGAGAACATAGAAACTGTATCGCAAGCTTCTATAATAGCTTCTGCAACAGATGGAATTTGTGGATCGGTTGCATAAATAGTTTTGTAGGCCATAGGGTCGTTTATACTTTCCCCTAAAGCCTTTTTTAAAAAAGCCTCTATCGCTAAATTCTTAGAAAAGAAATCTTCGCCAGTAATGACCGAAATCATAAATTACTTGTAATCAAGAATTTCTAGCCGATTTATGCCTTTTGGGGTGCTGTATTCTACAACATCTCCGCGAGTTTTACCGATAAGAGCTGCGCCAAGCGGACTTTTAAAACTGATTTTACCATTAAAAACATCAACACCTTCTGGAGAAACCAGTTGGTAGACCAGTTCTTTTTTGGTTTTCAAGTTGCGAACAGTAACTGTTGCCCCAAATTTAATGGTTGCTGAATTAGAATCAAAAGCAATAATTTGAGCTGAAGAAATCTGGTCTTCAAGAACCGGAAGTCTTGCATCAATTTTAGCAAGCATTTCTTTTGCGGCATGGTATTCCGCATTTTCGCTCAAGTCACCTTGTTTACGGGCTTCTTCAAGTTCATCCACCACGCGAGGACGGTCGATTTTCTTAAGTTTGTTCCATTCAGCGACGAGTTGGTCGTAAGTTTCTTGTGTTACAGGTATCTTTTTGTCCATACTCCAAAGTTACATTTTTTTATAAAATGCTTGTGTATGAGCTGTAAAAAAAATATGTTTGTAGAAACTATTTAGGAGACTCTATGTATTCTATTTTGAAAAATGGCGGTGTTTGTTCCCCGAAAGGATTTTCTGCTGCAGGAATTTCTGCAGGAATTAAAGTTAGCGGAAACCCGGATATGGCACTTTTACGGAGTGAAAAGGCGGCCCGTTGTTTTGCTGTCTTTACTACAAATAAAGTAAAAGCCGCTCCAGTACTTTATGATAAAGCTGTTTTGGAACACGCTCATTTTGCTTCAGCTGTAGTTGTCAATAGTGGTAATGCCAATGCTTGCACCGGCGAAAAAGGTTATGAAGATGCAGAAAAAATGGCAGAAATGGTTGAAAACGCATTGAACCTTACGCCGCATAGTGTGCTTGTTTGTTCAACGGGGGTTATTGGGCATTTGCTTCCTATGGATAAAATTGAAGCTGGAATTCCACGTCTAGTTGAAGGCTTGCACGAAAACGCTTCTGAAGAATTTGGTAGAGCTATTTTAACAACTGATTTAGCTTTAAAATCAATGGCTGTAGAAATTCAAACTGAAAAGGGAACTATTACAGTTGGTGGCGCTTGTAAGGGGAGCGGAATGATTCACCCGAAAATGGCTACAATGCTTGCGTTTATTACTTCAGATATTGCGCTTCCAATAGATTTTTTTGCAACGTTCAGAGAAAAAATTAGCGATTCATTTAATGCTATAACTGTAGATGGCGATACAAGCACAAATGATACTTGTATTATGCTTGCAAATGGTGTAAGCGGAATCCGTTATGAAGATTTGAGTGTTTCAGAACAAGAAGAATTTTGCCTTGCTCTTGAAATCGTTATGAAAGAACTGGCTAAATCTATTGTGCGTGATGGTGAAGGGGCTACAAAGCTTATAGAACTCCGAGTTGAAAAAGCAGAATCTCATGAAGAAGCATTGAAAATGGCTCGCTTTATTGGAACAAGTAATTTAGCAAAATGTGCCATGTTTGGTGAAGACCCTAACTGGGGCCGTATTCTTTCGAGTGCTGGTTCAAGTGGTTGCAATATGGTCGCAGAGCACACAGACCTTTATTTCGGCGATGTTCAAGTGCTTTCGGGTGGGCGTCCTGTTGAATGTGATACTAATGCATTGCATGCCGTTGTCCGTCAAAAAGAATACCAGGTTCGTTTGGTTTTAAATATAGGGAATGCTTCGGCAAGTGCTTATACCTGCGATTTGAGTTATGACTATGTAAAAATCAATGCGGAATACACAACCTAATTTTTTATGAAACCGATTGAGAAATATTCATCATTTTATTTTGTTGGTGTTGCTGGCGCTGGCATGAGTGCTATTGCTCAATATCTGTCAGGCAAAGGTTTTAAAGTCTCTGGCTCAGACAGGCAATTTTCAATCCATGGCTCTAAAGTTCAAAAACAACTTGAAGAAGCTGGGATTGAATGTTTTCTAGATGACGGCTCTGGCGTAGAAGCAGAAATTTCTGTGATAGTGGTAAGCACCGCTATTGAAGAATCCCACCCTGCATTTCAAAAGGCAAAAACTTTAGGAATACCTGTAAAACACCGAAGCGAAATTCTTGCTGAAATAGCCCTTTCTTGTAAAACAATAGCGGTTAGTGGCACAAGCGGAAAAAGTACTGTGACAGCTATGATTTACCATGTGTTAGATTGTGCAGGACTTTCTCCTTCTTTGATTACTGGGGCAGGGCTTGTATCTTTAGAACGCTTAGGTAAAATAGGAAATGCTGTTGCCGGAAATGGTGAGTGGCTTGTGATTGAAGCCGATGAAAGCGATGGTTCACTTGTTCGCTATTTTCCAGATATTGGAATCATTCTCAACGTAGATAAAGACCATAAAGAAATTTCAGAATTAGAAGAAATTTTTCAGAAATTTTCTGAAAATATAAAAGAACGAAATGGCGTTTTATTTGCTAATGGTGATAATCCTCTTGCGGCAAAATATGTTTCTAATCGGTTGAATCTTTTTGGAAAAGAACAATCTTACGGAGTGCAAGGTGTTGATTATCGGGTAGAAGGATTTTCTTCTTGTTTTAGAGTTCGCTGTGCTGGCGAATTAGTGCGTTTTTGTTTGCCTTTGCCAGGAAAGCACAATATGGAAAATGCTTTGGCCGCTACTTCTGCCGCATTAAAAGAGGGCGTTAATTTGCGTGATATTGCAGAAGCCCTTTCTACTTTCCCTGGAATTTATCGCAGGCATCAGATTATTGGAAATTTTGGTGGCGTGACTTTGGTGGATGATTTTGCACATAATCCGGCAAAGATTGCAGCAAGTATTCGTAGTGTCCAAGGATTTACTCAAAAGCGTGTTTTGGCATGGTTTCAACCGCATGGTTTTGGACCAACGAGATTTTTGCGCAATGATTTGGTTGAATCAATTCGGGATTCCTTGCGTGAAAGTGATCAAATGTTTTTTAGTGAAATTTTTTATGCAGGTGGAACTGTAGTTCGCGATATTTCTGCAGGGGATCTTTCTTCTGATTTAGAAAATGCCGGTCGAAAATCTACTTTCATTGAAAATAGAATGGAATGCGCTAAGGAAATGGTTCGTTTAGCAGAACCTGGTGATACCATTTTGCTTATGGGCGCGCGCGACCCCTCACTAGCCGATTTTGCAAAAGATGTTGCAAAAATGCTTCACGAAGGATTTGGAAATTAGAAAGTCTTTTTAAAATGCCCTTTGCCAGCTAATAACAAGTTGTCATGGCGAACGTAGTCTGACTTGTCATGGCGAGGAGTCTTTTAAGACGACGCGGCCATCTTGTTTTTTGTCATCGCGAACGTAGTATAAATTGTCATCGCGAACGCAGTGTGGCGATCTACTAGCAATGGGATTGCTTCCACCACGCCACAAGTGTGGCTCGTGGCCGGCTCACATTTAGGCTTCGCAAAAAAATCTTGTTGGGGCTCGCAATGACAAGAAACTTGCGGCAAGTTGCGCACAAGTTCAGGAGCTATTCGGAAAAATTTAAATGCAGTTTTGGCTATTAAGTGATACTTTTTTAATATACTTGCTGCGGTTTATGCCTACTTCCAAATTCTCGTTAAAAAAAAGCGTTCCTTTTAAAAAGGAACGCTTTATGGTTAAATAATTTTTTTAAAAAGTTCCAAGAGTCTCACGGACGATATCCATCATTTCTCTAGAGCGGATTCTGGCTTTTTCTTTTCCGTAGGCGAGAATTTTGTCGATTTCTTCAGTATGGTTTAACAAGTGGAAGTACTTTTCACGAGCAGGTCCAAGTTGTTCTTCTAAAACGTTTTGAAGCTCTGCTTTTGCATGCCCCCAGCCCATGCCACCAGCGCGATAGCGAGCAGCAAGAGCGTCTGTTTGTTCTTGTGTAGCAAAAAGTTTGTATAACTTAAACACGTTGCAAGAATCAGGGTCTTTTGGTTCTTCAATTCCTTGAGAATTGGTAACAATTTTACCGAGTTTCTTTTTGAGCGCCTTGCTTTCAAGGAAAATGTCAATGATATTGTCGTAAGACTTACTCATTTTACGGCCATCAAGCCCTGGAATTACATCGGTAGATTCTTGAATCACAGGTTCTGGAACCGTAAAGACTTCTTTTCCAAAATGTTTATTAAAACGAATGGCTATATCGCGAGCAAATTCAACATGTTGTTTCTGATCTTTTCCGACAGGGACAATGTCTGCTTTAAACATTAAAATATCGGCATTCATTAAGCAAGGGTAGCCGTAAAGCCCCATGTTTACATTGGCATCTGGATCTTCGCCATTAGCCATATTTTTTGCAACCTTGTCTTTATAAGCATGAGCACGGTTCATAAAACCCTTTGGGGTAAAACAACTTAATGCCCAACTTAATTCAAAAATTTCAGGAATGTCGCTTTGTTTGTAGAATAAACCTTCTTCTGGATTTAAACCAAGAGCAAGCCAAGTTGCTGCGACTTTATAAATATTTTCACGCATTTGAGCACCATTTTGAACCGTAGTCAAAGCATGGTAGTCAGCGATAAAATAAACGGTGTCGTAATTTTTAGAAAGTTCAAGGGCAGGGCGAATCGCTCCGAGATAATTACCTAAATGGGGCGTTCCTGTTGGTTTAATTCCGGTAAGAGATGTCTTTTTCATGCGGGTGAATTTAGAAAAATTCAATTGTGTTTAGGTTAATAAGAACAGAAATTTTATTCTTTTGGGATAGTTTGCGATAAAGCAAGTTCCGCCGTAAGTGACAAGAACATTATGCAAGTTTAAAAACAAAGGGTCTAGCAAGTTCGTTTTCAATGAGAACATCTACAAATTATAGAGGAAAATTAGTTTTTACTTCAAAGCAATGTTTTTCTTTACTTACTTTAAAAAAAAGAGAACGCTTTTCTATTCTCTTTTCTAGATTTAATCAAGTGGAATTGAATTTGAATTATACAATGGTGGATTCGCCAGAAACTTTAAGGCAGTTACTAGATTGCCTTGAACTTTATGATATGGCAGCTCTTGATACTGAAGCCGATTCCATGTACCATTATAAAACACGTTTGTGTTTAATTCAAATTACTGTCGGAGACTCTAATTGGCTTTTAGACCCATTGTCAGATTTAGACATTTCAGAAATATTTAAAACAAAGGCAATGCAAATTCTCCTTTTGCATGGTGCAGATTACGATTTGCGATTACTTTTTCAAAAATATGGTTTTGTTCCTCGTTTAGTTTTTGATACAATGATGGCAGCAAAATTACTTGGAAAAGAACACTTGGGCTTGTCTAGTTTAGTTGAAGAATATTTTGGAATAACTTTAAAAAAAGACAACCAAAAAGCAGATTGGACTATTAGACCCTTGCCAGAAGATATGAAAGATTATGCGGTTCATGACACTATTTATTTGCATGAATTAGCCGCAAAACTTGGAGAAGAGTTAATAGCTTGTGGCAGAATGTTATGGCATGCTGAAATTTGTTTGCAATTAGTAGAACATGCTAAAAAGATTCCTTTGCCTAAAGAAGAACCTTGGAAAATAACAGGTTCAAAACATTTGCCACCAAGAAGCCTTAATTTATTACGGGCTTTATTTAATTGGCGAGAACAAGAAGCAGAAAAGTTAGACAAACCGCCTTACAAAATATTGCCACCGGATTTAATGCTTGCTATTGTTCGGGCTGCAAGTTCTACGTTTCCAGAACTAGATTTAAGCCGTTTACCACGACTTCCTCGTAGACTTTCTGGAGAAATTCTTGATTCTTTTGAATACACGCTTCAAGAAGCGATGAAAGTTCCTGTAGAAGAATGGCCAAAAAAAGATCCAAGGCCAGAACCGCCATCTGTAGTTCCTGATGCTGACCTCCTTTTAGCCTTAAAATATTGGCGCGATAAAAAGGCAGAGCAATTAAATATCGATGCTGCTATGCTTGGTAATAGAACCCAGTTAATAACTTTAAGTTTGCCAGTTGAAAACGATTGGTCTAAACGTTATAATGAAGCCGGGCTTATGGCATGGCAACAAACTATTTGGAATGAAATCTTAAAAGAAAACATAGGAGACTCCACACTATGACAATAACGCAAATTCTATTGATAATACTTTTGTTCTTGCTTTTAGCAGGAGTTCGTTATTTACCAAAGATTATTTCATCATTTTGGGCAAAAATTAGGAAATAGAATCTTTGCCAATGAAAAGTTTGGAAGGGCTTCTAGAGCATTCTATTATTTGTCATGCAAAAGTCGTTGCAGCTTTTTATCCTATGGCAAATGAACCTGATATAACGAGTGCTTTAAAAATCTGGGCTAGTGAAAGTCGGTTACTGTTACCACGTTCATTGCCTTTTAGTCAAATGGACTTTTTTCAAGTAAATTCTTTGGAGTCAGATTTACAAAAAGGAAAGTTTGGCATTATGGAACCTAAAGAAACTTTACCCAAATATCAAGGTGAAATTCCGGTATTCCTTGTTCCTGGTACAAAATTTTCTTTAGATGGCGCGCGTTATGGGCACGGAATGGGTTATTATGATCGTTTTTTAGCCCAACACCCGCAATCTTTTAAAATAGGCGTTTGTTATTTAGAACAAGTATCAGAAACCCCATTACAAGTTAACCCCCATGATGTTTTTATGAATGAAATTATTATTTTTGAAAAAAAATAACAGAAGAAATTTAAAATGTTTAATAAGCAAAAAAAATATTTTAGAAATGATCATGAAAGGCGTCCCAAAGCGTCTGAAGTAGCTGTTGCTATGAGTGATGAAGGGTCTTTGCCACAAGTTGCTGTTGGTGGAATCCGTGAAGTGCGAGAACTTCTTGAAAAAGAACCAATGCGCGTACATAGAATTCTGTTTAAGCAGAATTCAGGCGATTCAAGACTTTATGCCCTACAAAAACAAGCTAAAAAATTACATGTGCATGTGCAACAGGTTGAAGCGAGAATCCTAGATTCTTATGCCAAACCCAATCAAGGAATCGTTGCGCTTTGTAATGAAAAAACGCTTTTAAAATGGGATGAAATTTGTGCAGAATTTTTAGATGCAAAACGAAAAAATGAACAGAAATTAATTGCAGTAGCAACCAATATCGAAGACCCAAGAAATTTAGGAGCTTGTATTCGTTCCGCTCTTGGTCTTGGGGTTGATTTATTGCTTTTACCAGCAAAAGGCATGTGTGGCATAACACCAACAGTTGCTAAAACATCTGCCGGAGCTTTAGATAAAATGCGGATTTGTAGACCAGAAAATTTAGAAGCCACGATAAGTGAATTGCGTACAGCAGGCTATCAGGTTTTAGGGCTTGATGCCGATACCGAAACCAATTTAGCGGGCTATGAATTTTCAAATCAAGTAGTTTTAGCTGTTGGTGGAGAAGACGTTGGTATTCCACCATTTATTCGCAAACAATGTGATGCAATTCTTCGCATTCCAATGAAACCAGAAGCGCATTCTTATAACGCTTCAGTAGCACTTTCACTAGGACTTTATGAATGGGCAAGAACTAAACTAACATAAAAATACACAAATAAGGTAGGGTATATATGGGTGTAGGATTAAAAAATACTTTTTCAAAAAAGTTCACTTTTGGAGTCGCTTTTTTGATGAGTTCTATTGGGGCTTCGGCTAGCGAGATAAATGTCTCAGACGTTTCTTCGTTAATTGAAGCCGCAAAAAATGCAAAAGCTGGGGATACAGTCTGGATTGCTCCTGGCGATTATGCATTTACAAGTTCAATTCGTTCAGATGATACATTCAACCATTTAGGCCAGGATAATGGTTATTTGTGGATTGGAGCTAATGGCACAAAAGACAATCCGATTATTTTTGCAGGCAGTGATCCTTCAAATCCGCCAGTTTTGAAAGGTCCTGGTTATTCTGATTATGGCATACATGTCACAGGCGATTTTGTTATCTTAAAAAATCTTGAAATCAAAACATTTGGCAAAGCCGTAATGGTCGATCATGCAAATGATGTGATTATTGAAGACTGCCATATCCATGATACTGGAACAGAAATTGTTCACGTTCGCGACAGTAGCCAACGAGTAATAATTAACAGAAACTTGATTCATGGTTCTGGTTCTCATACTGGAAAATATGGAGAAGGTGTTTATGTCGGAAGTTATCCTGGTAGTTGGGCATCTTCTTTAGCTAGTGAAAAATCTGCTGGCTATTGGGGGGCTGGCGTATCTGAATACCGTAAAAGCAACTATGACTGGCGTGTAAATGACACTAAAATTACATGTAACGTCATTAAAGCAACAACGGCAGAAAACATAGATGTTAAAGAAGGTACTGTAGGCGGTTTAATCCAAGGCAATATGTTTGTTGCTGATTGGCTTGCAACCGAAGCCGATGCTCCTGATTATGATGATGCTTACATAGATATGAAAGGCGTTAAATGGGTTGTTTCTGGTAACTATATGTATGATGCAAAGAATACAAGTTTGCCTTATTATAACCCAAAATTCAAGTATTTTGTAGAAGAAGTGACTTCAAGAAGCAGTCACTCTAACATTGGTAAATATGAGAATGCTGTTGGTTATACTGTTTGTGCTGATAGTTATGCTCAAAATGGTTGGTGTGATAACAGCGCAAATGACCAAAACCAGTGTTTTGAAGCCGAAAACTCTATTGTAAATGAAATCAAAGATGTCCGTAATGATTGCGAAGAATTGTTCAAAATTCCTTCTGCACCAATCACTTATTCAAATACGGATTTTGATGCTTTAGATGTCAATAAGTTAGGCGGAGAAACTCCATCATCTTCAAGTTCTAGCAACTCTGGAAATTCTTCAACTTCAACATCTACAAAGCTTGAAGTCTATGAAGCAGAACTTGCCACCAATACAGATTGCGTCAAACAATCGCACGCAGATGCTTCTGGTGGTTACTACTTGCTTACTAAAAAAGAAGGTATAATTACATTTAATGTAAATGTTCCAACAGCAGATACATACAAAGTAATTTTCCGCTATAACAATTCGGCAAATAATACTAAAACACAAGACATTTATGTAAACAATGTAAAAGTAAAATCGCAAGAATTCCCGGTAACTATTGAAGGTAATTTAGGTGGAGCTGCTGCTGCGTTTGAAAGTTTAGAAATATCACTTTCTCTTAAAGCAGGTGCAAACACCATTAGCATTAAACCAAGCTGGGGTTATGTTGATATAGACTATATTGCAGTACCAGTACCAGAAACAGGTTCAACTACAATAAAATCAGAAGTCTATGAAGCAGAACTTGCCACCAATACAGATTGTATCAAGCAAGCACATGCAGAAGCCTCTGGTGGTTATTACTTGCTCACCAAAAAAGAGGGCATAATAACGTTTAATGTAACTGTTCCAAAAGCAGATACATACAAAGTAACTTTCCGCTATAACAACACAGCAAGTAACGCAAAAACACAAGATATTTATGTAAACGATGTAAAAGTAAAATCGCAATCATTCCCAGTAACCCTTGAAGGTGATTTAGGTGGAGCAGCTGCTGCGTTTGAAAGTTTAGACATTTCTCTTTCTCTTAAAGCAGGTGCAAACACCATTAGCATTAAACCAAGCTGGGGATACGTTGATATAGATTACATTTCTATACCTGTACCAGAATCTGGTTCATCTAAAGCTTTAAATGTTGTTTTAAATGTTAACTTAAAAACAGAAATTCAAGGGAAAAATATTGTAGTGCATTCAAATTCTTTGAAAACGAATTTTACTTTGTTAGACTTGCAGGGTAGAATTGTAAAAACAGGAACTTTAAATGCAGGTAATACCATTATCTCTGTTGGAAATTCAGGGTTCTACCTTTTAAAGGTTGGAAACTTGTTAAGAAAAATACAGATAAAGTAAATAATCTAAGACCGGGTAAAACCGGTCTTTTTTTTTATTGTTATCTTTTTAATATTGGATTTTTTTTTGAGACTTAATTTATGTGGATTCTTATGGCTGTTCTTTCGGCATTTTTTGCTGGAGTAACGTCAATTCTTGCAAAATGTGGAATTCGGCATACGGATTCTGATTTGGCAACGGCTTTAAGAACCATAGTTGTTTTGATTTTCTCTTGGATTATGGTTTTTGTAGTCGGGTCTTTTGAATCGATTTACAATATTTCAAATCAATCCTTATTATTTCTTGTCTTATCTGGCTTTGCAACAGGTGCTTCTTGGATTTGCTATTTCAAAGCGTTATCTGTAGGAGACGTAAATAAAGTTGTCCCTATAGACAAATCAAGCACTATTCTTACAGTTTTACTTGCCATGATTTGTTTTGGAGAAACGAGCAATTTCTTATTCAAAATAATTTCAACGACTATTTTGGGTATAGGAGTTTTTTTAATGGTTGAAAAAAAACAAGGAGAAAATGTTTCTTCACAAAGAATTTGGCTTTTATACGCTCTTTTTTCAGCTATTTTTGCGGCCTTGACTTCTATTTTAGCAAAAGTGGGTATTACAGGTGTTGAATCTAATTTAGGAACTGCTATTCGCACCATTGTTGTTCTTGTGATGGCGTGGGGAATTGTGTTTTTAAGAAAAAAACACAAAGGGCTATCTCAAATAAAAAAGAATGAATTGGCTTTTATTTTAGTATCTGGCTTAGCAACAGGTGCTTCATGGCTTTGTTTTTATTATGCAATTCAAAACGGAGAAGTCAGTATTGTTGTACCAATAGACAAATTGAGCATTTTAGTAAGTATTGCTTTTTCGTTTTTTGTTTTTAAAGAAAAACTTTCAAAAAAAGCATTAACAGGCCTTTTTTTGATGGTTCTTGGCACTTTATTAATGACTTTTTCAAAGTAGTTGTACGTTTTTTTTCTGTTTAAAAACAGCAAAAGTATCTAAAAATTTACAAATAAAATGTGATTTTTTAAGTTGATTTTATATAAAATACTAACAGATAAGAGTTGGGTATTTTATGTTTTTGATTCGTCTAGTTTTGCTTTTGGGCCGATTGCGTTATGTACAAACGTAAATGTTTTTCTTTCTCCTTAATATAAATAAACCTATTGAGTAATCAATAGATTTATTTAATTTGTATTATCGTTAATGAGCATAGCATCAGTAATGCTATATGTTGGTTGCTCAAGTAGCGATTCTTCTACATCAGTGCAAGAAGAAAATGGTTCATTTACACAAGAAGATAATGGAACATTCAAAGATCCGCGAGATGGCAAAACTTACAAAACAGTAAAGATTGATGGTCTAGATGATCAGGTTTGGATGGCGGAGAATTTGAACTACAAAATGGATAATTCTTATTGCTACGATGATGACCCAGCAAATTGTGAAAAGTATGGCCGTTTATATACATGGGAAACGGCAAAAGAAGCTTGTCCACCTGGTTGGCATTTGCCGACCCGCGGAGAATTTGAAACCTTAATAGCAAATGTTGGCGGTAAGGATGTTCCAGGAAAAATGTTAAAATCCACAACCGGCTGGGAAGATGATGACGGAAGAAGTGGTAATGGAACAGATGCCTATGGCTTTAACGTTCTCCCAGCGGGTGCCCACGACAGCCATGGCTCTGCATACCCAAACGCGGGCGAGGGCGCACGTTTCTGGAGTGCTAGTGAGGGCCAGGAGTTCGGCGGTCAGCACTTGTACCTGAATTACGGCGACAATATACTCTTGTTCGAGAGGGGGGGGCACGGACGAAAGGCTTTCAGTTCGTTGTCTCCGGGATTGATGCTTACGCATCTGTCCTTGTTTGCTCGGTCATGTCGACCTGTGTAAGCTCATGCAGAGCGAATTGTTATGGCGAATGAAATGAAGCCATCTAACAACAAGTTGTCATGGCGAGAGACCTTGTGCCTCGCGGCCATCTCTAACTTGTCAATAAGTTCCTGCAAATAAAGAAATCAAAAGCCTCCTGCTGAAAAGCAGGAGGCTTTTGAAATAAAAAGTTATAGATTTTTAATTTCCTCTTCAGATAATCCAGAAATAATCCTGATTTTATCAATAGGAATTCCTTCTACAAGCATCGCTTTTGCCATTTCACGTTTAGCATCATTAATGCCCTTGATCTCTCCATCCAAAAAGCCTTC
>JAZQSE010000002.1:0-46164 GCA_045629945.1 Fibrobacteraceae bacterium | reverse complement strand
TCCCGTTTTAAAAACAGGGGGTGGGTTTTTATAACAAAAAAATCACTAATTCTTTAAGAATTAGTGATTTAAGTTTATTCTTTCAATTTAATTAACCATACATTTTATGGATTCTACTGCTAGGCGGGTAGAATTTATAATTCCAGGCATGTCCGCCACTTGTTGCTGTATATGTTTTATGATTTTCTAAAACAGCAACAGCACAACGATCGTCGTCATCTAAATCCAAAGCAATTATTGACGAACTGAATGTCTTTGCTCTCTGCCATGTCGTTCCGCCTTGGTACAATTTAGAAGCCCATTGAATTTCTCTATCATCATCTGGATTAATTCTTAAATACACCCTGTTTTTTTCATCATAAACTACTTGCATAAAAAACCTCATAACCTCGCACAATTTACGACAGAATAGGTGTACGAGAAAGCCCAATCTACCAAAGCTATCTTTATGAAAACTTCCTAAAGAATATATCTTTTTTATTCTAACAAGACTAAAATGAAAAAAATATTACGCCGTTTTCACTAAAATCAAAAAAACTTTAAAAAGTTCCTGTACTTCCAAATCCGCCACGATTCTTATCTTCTAATGCAGTTTCTTCAAAATGAATTTTAGGTTGGTTTTCCATAATCCGGAATTGGGCAATACGGCTACCCTTTTCAATAGTCACATCACGAGTAGCGTAAACAGGCATTTTCCACCAATCTTCAGCACCACAATAACTAGAATCTACCACACCAACAGAATTAGTCTGTAAAATTCCAAAATTTTTAAATGTAGAACTCCGAGGTGCAAGGTGAGCTTCAAAACCTTCAGGAAGTTTCATTGCCACACCCAAATGAATAAGCTTAAACTCCCCTGCTTTCAAAACAACTGTTTCCGCTGCCGCAAGGTCAATCCAATCCGATTTGCCATCTACATAGCAAAGCTTTGGAATAGAATCATCAAGATACTGAATTTTTATTGCCTGTGAACTCATAGTGGTAAATATAAAATAGTTGAAGAATTAGGGAAACTTCTCGACACTCTAGAAAGAACAATATGAGTGATAACGTCTATAAAGACACATGCAGAGGAAATCGGGAGAGGCATTTTCTATAACTCGGAACGGCTACATTCTGCAAGCGACTTCCTAGCATAAATGACTCTCGAACTAAAAGTACATTCTTCGCTAAAAGATAATTTGAGATTATAAAGTTGTAAAAGATTGATCTAATGCAACCTAAACTCATCCAAAAGCCATGCAGCCTGTTCATTCCCAATTTCTACCAACGTCTCTAAAATTCCTTCATACGCATCTGTTAAATTTCCATCTTTCTTTATTTCATCCGAATGTTCCACGAAAGCTGTTGAGACAATCATATTTACAATGGGCATTACATCTTTTAACCTATCAGACAATGATGTTCCCATGATCTCCTTTAGGCTTATATTAATCGCATCAAGTATTTCTGGAAGTAGCTCTTCTACATTCAAATTATGTAATCCCCAAAACATTTCTTCTATATCATATTTACCGAACTTCTTAACCTGTTCACTAATAAAAACTTTATCCTGATATGAATATTTGACTTTAAATTGTTTCGGATTTTGAACGTAACCGCTTCTTATGCAAAAACACAGAGCCTTATAAAGAGCTTCTTTTAGAGACACCTTTGAAAATTTGTTTACCTTTTGCTCTATATATCGCATTTTTTTTCTGATATCATCTCTTTTTTCAGGATGTTCACTATTATCAAAATATGCACATTGCATATACTTGAAAATATCCAAGTAGAAACGCTCTGTTTCTCTTGATAGAATTGGAAATTCAATATCATCAAATATGAGATCTATTGCTGTATAATCGTCCGTATTCTTTTCTACAATCTCACGACGCAGCAATTCTTCAACTTCTTCTCTTTGACGGAACTGTAATAATTCTTCTGCCCCATTGCTATTTTGAATTTGTCCCCAAATGCGAATCATACACTTCAATATTTCCTTAATAAGCTTAGCCGAAAGAGGGTCTTTGAAATCTATGCCACAATTAGCGACAAAACACAACGTACTTATATCATAATCATCTATATTAAAATCTGTAATTTCAAGAGACTCTTCTTCGTATAAATATCGTCGAATGATTTCATCCTTTTGGCTATTATAAACAGGCAGAGAATTTTCTCGAAAATATCTATCAACATACCATAATAAACGATGCATATTAGGCTCATAAACAAAACCATCTTTTTCCTTTTCCCAATATGCAGCATTATATTTTTGATGATTCATTTCATCTTTTGCAAGCATTAGAATTGTATTAAAGAATGGTTTTGAAATATCCCTACAGCCTTCATAAGAAAGGATTCTTTTTATAGTTTTTGATAATTCAAGAATAATTCCATTATTTTCTTGGTGTGTAAGAATATCAAGCATAAGCTTCTTTATTTCATTCCTCACTGGAGTAGAAATATCCATTCTTAATTGAGCCCATAGCGCCCCAACAAATAGATTGTCACTTACAAACGATTCTCTTTTTAAATATTTTCGTATTCCATTAATCCATATTCGACAAAGATAATCTCTACGATTTTGACTTAGATCAGGGCATGCCAAAGCACAGAACACCAATTGGATGCTTTTATTTTCCGTCTGTATTTTAAAGTATTCGTCTTTCTCAGATTGTTCTATTGCAAAATCAATGGCATTATTTATTAACAGATAATTTATATGTTCTTTATCTTTTAATGCTTCCGAGTAATCCGTAAGAAATTTTCTAATTGGATTTTCAAACGCTTTATATGTTTCCGCTATTTTTTTTGCAGGGCCACTTATTTGTGGCAATTGAGATAATTTTGATTCCTCATTTTCTTCAGTATATACAGATCCTTCCATAATTTGAATTTGAAGATATGACGAAGCTTCATCGCCTTCATTTTTTGTTACTGAATATAAATATGTGATTATTTTATGACATTTTTCCTCAACCGCATCATATTGCATTTGCCTAGAATGCCGGACATAATCTCTCAAGCATATATCGCATTTGGAATCTAGCTCATATCGTTTTCCTATTGACGAGATTCCCATAGTAGCTTGATATATGTGCCTTTCTAGTATTTTCTGCGATTCATCCTTATGATATAAGGAATATCTGCCAAAATCCCACCATATTAAATCCATACTTGAGGCTAAATCAACAGCATAACCAGGCAATTCTTTTTGAAAATGGAGACCAATGTAATTGATTATTGACAGCAATGCGACATTGTTAGATTGTTTATATATTTTCAAACGAACAGCATTTGCAATTTTTAAAAAGGATTCACCTGATTGATTTTTTAAAAATTCCAAACTATCAATTATAACATTTTTGAGCCAATATATAATATCACTTAGAAGCAATGGTATTTCATACTCATTACTAGCACAAATCCACAATTTCGGATTACCCCAATAAGATTGTCTCAAACCTGAGTCAACAAATACAAGGTCGATTTGTTTGAGTTCATCAGGTTTGATTGAGGCATAATAGGAGATAGAGTCATTAACAAAATCAATTGTCCAGTAAAACGCTTTCCAAAAGTTATGATTAAGAAGATTTGTAAAGAAGAGATTTTTTTGATAAATTGATTGCTTATCAAACATTCCTGAAGAGAAATTATGATCGTTAGCAAAATTGCTTAAGCCAAACATTCTTTCTCTTTTGATTGCATGGAAATCTTCTTCCGGCTTATAATCAAATGATAACCATAATTTCTTTGCCAATTGGCTCATTTCATCTGGCAAAACCTTAACTAAAGTAAATTCACATTCTTTTATAGTCCATTCAGCTATATTTTCTGAAAAGCGCTGCTCACTACGATCTTCGCTTTGCAGTTTTTCAATTATTTCGATAATAAAGTCATTTATCCAATCCTTAGATGCATCCGCCATTCTATAGATAGCACATAATAAAGGCTTTATCGCTCTAGGAATATCCATTCCCCAATATTCAGATTTGTCATTTCTCTTTTCAGCGACATAATGTTCTAAAATTTTGCAAGCCGCTTTTGATGTTGCCAAATCTCTATTTTCAGATTTTGAGTAATCATTGCAAAGTTTGACAACAGATTCTCGATCAGCATCGTATGATTGATTCTCAGAAATTAAACGAATTAAGCATTCTCTTGCCTTGCCTGTAGGAATCAACTGTAAGAAATGGTAACCTGACGCCGACACAAACGGTTTAGCATCAAAAGCATATAGATTTATAATTCGTATGAATTCTAATAATAAGCCAGAATTCAAAAGTTTTGTATAATAATCATAAAAGAAATCTTGGCAATATTCAGACTTGACAATTCCAATTATTGTTTGATTGCGCCAGTTTTCATCATTTTCCTGATTAAAAACCAACTGATAAAGAAACTTTTCTCTAGAATCTTTAGCAAAGATTTTATTAGAGATCCATATTTGATATCTTCTATATGCACACCGACCAAAATCCTTTATCGCGTTGAAAAAAGTGGCATATTCTCCATTACATTCATCAAACAATCTATCAAACTTTATTTCAAAACATATATCCTCAAATAAATCATGCTTTAGCCGAACTAAATCTCCGTTAACAGCAACAATACATTCTGATTCTAGTTTTTTCAAGACTTCTTCATCTAAATCATTTTTATTGATGCCCAGCCGAAATTCCTTAGCTCTATCAAAAACGATTTTCTCAATTGTTTCCCTAATCTTCGACAAATTTAAGCCACAGTCTCTTGCTTTATTCCCCAAACAAATAATGTCGTTCCAAATTTTATTTCTTAAATCACATTCATTATTTACATCTGAAATTGAATTAAAATTTGAAAGAATAAGACTGATGTAAAGAGGATTTTTTAACAGGGCCGAATATTTATCCGATTTAGACAATTCTTTAATAAGCGGATATTTACTACATATTCCTTCAATTTCTTCTCTAGAAAGTTCTTCAATTTTATATGATTGGACTTCATAATTCGCAAATAATTTTGCAAATGAACTTATATCAGAAGAACGACAAGTAGTTACGACAAATACATTTTCCTGTTTTTTTGCAATCTCTAACAAACATTGAAGAAGTTCTATTTTTGCTGATGCACTTTGCACATCAGCAATATATTCCAACGCATCAACAAAGAAATAAATTTTTTCATTTTTTACTTCTTTTATGCATTCCTCTATTTCACAATTCCAAATATCACTAACATTCCTAGAAGAACTTACCCTTTCTGCACGAGCATATAAGACATATTTTTCCTCATACAATAGTTTCTTACAAAATGCGGATTTTCCAACACCAGCATTTCCGCCAACACAAATAAATTTATTATTATCATCTTTTACTTTTTTTATTAACGCATCACGATAAATTTCATATTCGTTATTAATTTTTCCATCAATATTATTCAAGCCAATATTTTTACTATTTTCAATTGCTTTTTTGAATTTATCTTTATTTTCTTGAACATCCTTATTGGCGATTTCGTTTAATTTTTTCTGAATAATATTAAAATTAGACTCTTGATTATCCAAAAGAACCTGTGCGTCTTTACCCAAAGATTGCCTAATAGACTCATTATAAGCCTCAAATGCTCTATAAACATAATCCTTTATATAATTTTTTTCTTTTTCAGAAGCATCTACAAATTTGTTGTTTTCCATTACACGATTCTGTATTTCAGAAACTTCATCTTGAGTAAAAAGATGATTTTCGTATGCGGACTTCATATTTTTTTGGAAGGTTTCCAAAATGCCTCGAACTTTTGGATTTTCAGAGTTTATTTGAGGAAACGAAAAACGCCTTCCTGTAAGACGCATCAAAAGCCCTTTTAAACCAGAAGCAATCGTGATTAGAGCGCTAACAAAATTCACTGCATTAACAAGATCCATTTTTACTCCAGATTTTTTCTAAAATCACTTTGTACTAGAGGTTTTCACTATCAGATTCACTATACTTGTTATCATAGAATAGGCTTTTTGCTTTTCGCTTTCAGATAGAACGGAAGTTTCAATCCCTTTAATAGCTTTTTTCCCAAAACGACAAGTCGACCAATTTGACTTCCCCAGTAAAACTAAAAGTTCTTTTTTCAAATCATCTTTAAACTCGTCAATAAGTTGTATAGTTAAAGAAGATTGCATTTGCCCTATAAAATCTTTAGTCATTGGGTCAGCAACTAAATCCGTTCTTTGAATGTTTTCAAAATACTCTGACACCATTTGCAAAAGATCTTTTAACTGATTTTTACCTCTTAAATAAAAGGCATTTATCGGAAGTATCTTCGCCAAGTCAGCAACCATATTCTCATATTTTTCAGCAAGTTTTTCCAACGAGTCAAGAGCCTGTTTTTGTGCTGCAGGAACAATATTCTCTTTTAACTTTTGATAAGAGGCATCCTTTAACGCTTTTATAGTGTTATTATCTATTGTAGGAAATTTCTTTTTTACTTCAACTAGATAATAATCCATATATTCATCTAGCATTTTTTCCGCATTTAATCTATTTATCTGGAAAAAAACTTCTAGAAGATAATGAATAGACTCATTTAGAATTTTTCTTGTTTCCGTTTGGTTCTTTTTGTAATAGATAATAAGAGTGGGCGCAGCACCAATTACAGCACCGATAAGAACTGGTAACGCCGATATTAACATATCATTATCTAACATAATTAAAGCTTTTTCTATTCTACTTCCACTTGGCCGGTCATGAGAAGCGGAAGAAGGGTGTTGCGTTGGGTGGTTAGGGCTTCGATTTGTTTTATATTAACTAGCTGTTTTTGGAAGAGTGGTGCAACCTCCATATTAAATTTTTCCAAAGTTGCTCTATCCGGATATATTAATTTGATATCTTCAAATTCGCCTTTGCTCATATTCCCAAATGTTGCACCTTGCTTCGGTGTTGCATATTGGAAATATTCTTTTATAGCAAAATACAAGTAATATTTATTTAAATCTTCGGAAAAAACAATGGAATTAATCTGTTGATTAGTTTGAGCAGATCCAACAGAAAAACCTACTTCACCAATGGTTCCTATACAGGAAACACATAGGCTGCCCTCTGGAAGATATTTTTTTGATTGCGTATTAGCACCCTTTTCCGAAAGAGTTCGTGCAGTTTTGATTATATATGTATTTTGCCGAATATCATCTATTGTAATAAAAGAAATGTTTCCGCCAAAATTATCCTCACATTGTGTTGATGGCGTTTTCCCAGTGATGATATTCGATTCAATTTGACTTAAACTCTTTTGCTCCCAACCTACAGGAATGTTGCGGTTGAGGGTTTTATTGTAGGTGGTTTGGTGGCCGGCGCATTGGAGGAAGGTGTAGTCGTAGATTGTTTTGGCGGTTTGTTCCAATACGCGATTCTGGGCCCGGAGATTTTCTATACGTTGGTCAAGGATAGAAAGAGTTGAAGCTATCTTTTTTTGAACTTGTAGATTTTCAGGAACAAGTATTTCAAAATTCATTATATGATTTTTATCACCACGAGGCATCTTACTGCCCTTAACCCCCTTTGAGACATAATCAAAAAAAGAATCTTGAAAAAGCATATAATATATATACAACTTTTCAAAATTTTCTTTTGCTCGTATTGTCAAAACATCCGCAGAATTTCCACCTTCACTATTTGCATACCATATTTTTTTTAGATAAGGTCGAATATTTGAGATTAAAATATCACCAGGCTTATACGCCGTGACCTTCGCACTTTTAGGAGGAAGATTTTCTGCACATTCACGACCACATTTATTTTGCAGCAAACAATCCGTAGTTACATAATCTTGCAAAGACAACTGAGATGTAGACACCTTAGATGTCACATAATCAGAAACCTCATAAAGCTTATATTTCTTCATTTCGACCATCAACCACCCCTTATTTTGCGACGCTCTGGATGACATGGTAGGAGAATGACAACGCTACGAATGCTCTTGTATAATGCGACGATTTCTTGCTTAATTTCACATTTTTCATTCGTTCACCTCCCAATGGCCACTATAGCCGCTTCCCTTATATTTTATATGACTCAGCTTTGCGATGTGGCGTTTAATCGTAATGGCACTTTTCCCACTCTTTTTAGCCAGTTCTTCTGTTGTAATTTTAGGATTTTTCTTTATCTGTTCTTCAATCCAATCATCAAAAGCTTTTTCTTGAGTATCAGCTTGAGTATCAGCTTGGGTATCATCTTGAGTATCATTTTGGGAGTTTTCTAGTTCAAACTCAAAAGGAATTGTAACACGCAAAAAGAAGTCCAAAAACTCAAAAACCGTTTTCCCGTAACGTCTGGTTACAAGCGGTATGCCGTAGCCAGTCTGCTCCATCAAATCCAAGCGAATGAAAAGCTTAGCAAGTTCCTCATTCACTGGTTTTGAAACGCCACGAAAAAAATCCTCTTTTGAAAGATTTGCAGGAAGTCCACCTGTAGAAATAATTTCTATCCTATCTGTATAGACATAGATTGCGGGAGGAGTTCCATCTGCCCAGTTGTTGTGCAAACATGCGTTAAACCAGACTTCTCGAAACGCATCACAGTCAAAAAGTTTTTTGTCTTTACGAACGCCCTTTGTGAAGCTTGTGTGAGTTTCGTTTATAACATCAATGCAATAATCGAAAGCCTGCTTCATGGCTATCACAAGACATTTTTCTCCATATTCATTTCTGAGCGCGATTCCGTCTGCTTTTTCTTTGCCTTTAAAACGCACAACTTTTATTGAAGTTTCATTTTTGTCGGCAAGCAATTCTGCCATTTTGTTGTAGTCACCGTCTTTTGTGAGCAAATGAAAATTTTCTGCAAAGGTTGTTTCATTTATGGAAAATCCTTTTTCTGTAAGCAAAAGTTTTAGGTATTGAAACGTCAGATTTTTTGCCCGAATTGGAATCTCTGTGATTTTTACTTTTGAATCTAGATATTTATTATAAACAATATTGATTTGTTCTTCGGTCATTGAACGACAAGTTGTGCCGATACGAACAAAACAACCCTGTGCGCTTCTGCCGTATTTCTTTATGTAATAAAGGCTTTTGCCTTTTCTAACCTTTATTTCAATGATATGCTTGTTTTCAATGAACTTTGTGCCGAGTTCAATAAAATGTGATGAATTAGGCAGAATTTGGCTTTCTATCATATCCGCAATTTTTTTGAGGGATTCGTCAAGATTTTTTACGCCAGAGACAGAGCCTCCATCATCAACACCGATATATATCGTTCCTCCGTCCGTGTTCAAAAAGGCAACAATTTCTTTTGGAAGAGCATCTGTGAGTTTTTGTTTTAATTCTATCTTTTCAGTTTCTGCAAAAGTCATCTTTCCGTTCTCCGTTTTCAATTCTCATCAAGTCTATTACCTTCGCGATATTCCGAAAGAGCCTCTTTTTCAAAATCCTTCATATTCTCATTCCCTTAAGGTTCTTCATAATTTGGGCGTCGAGTTTGGCTCCTTCGGCAGAAAGGGTTTCCAGTTCCTTGGCAAAGCCCTTTATCTTAGCCTTGAATTCCTCGGGGGTAATTTCCACATATTCTACCTTAATGTCAAAATATTGGCCGGCGCTCAGGCTGTATCCCTTTTCCTTGATATCCTTATAACTCACGGCAACAGAGAAGTCTTCAACTGTCTTCTTTTTGCGGAATGTGGTCACAATCTTCTCGATTTCTTCGGGGCGTAAGCGACGCTTTTGGTTATTGCCTTCCTTGTATTCTTCGCCAAGCTTACTGGCGTCAATCAAAATTACCTTGTCGGAATCTTTCTTGGGAGATTTATCGAAGAACAATACAGAAACGTTAGTGCCGGTATTCGCAAACACGTTACTCGGCATACTGACCACACCGCTAATAATATGCTTATCGGTAATGTATTCCAGAATTTTCTTTTCTACGCCGGACTTGCTGGTAATAAAGCCCGTAGGAATAACGATTGCACCCCTGCCTTCAGCCTTTATGGAATTAATCACATGCTGAATAAAGCAAGTGTAAATGGCCATCTTGGGCTTTTTAGGGTCAACATTCTTCACCTTATTAGGGACTCCAGCCCAAAAGCGAACACTGTCGGCAGCCAGAGTATCGGAATACTCAGGGAAATCAAGCTTGAACGGAGGATTGCTTACCACAAAATCAAACTTCTTGAGGCTTCCATCTTTTTCAACGTGAGCGGGTTCCAAAAGGGTGTTGCCCTGCACCACATTTGGCAAGCTACCCACTAAATTGTTCAAAATCAAGTTCAAACGCAGCATTTCGCTGGACTTGTCCGAAATATCCTGACTGTAAATGGAACAACGGTCCTCGCCTATCTCATGTGCAAGCGCCATAAGGAGCGTGCCTGTACCAGCACTAGGGTCGTAGCAGGTTGCACCTTTATATTCGGCTTCCGGATTCACCAAAAGTTGAGCCATTACCTGAGCAATAGCACGGGGAGTAAAGTATTCGGCATACTTACCGCCGCCAGCATTGTTATAATCCTTAATCAGGTATTCAAAAATGCTACTGAAGAAATCATACTTTTCGTCGAAAACTTCTTCAAAGTTAAATTCCGCAATATTTTTCACCAAAGCCTTGGCAAATGCATCGCGTTTACCAATATCTGTAATATAGGGCGTAACGGCAGCAAAAATATTCACCTTCGCCTTGCCCGAAGTCACCACAGAAAACTGGTCCTGGTTATAGGTTGCGATATCCACCAAAGTAGAATCCAATAAAGCAGAGAAATCGCCCTGAGTTGAAGCATTATACAAATGACTCAAAGTCTGGTGCGGCTTGATTAAAGGAACTCCCCCGCCCATATAAGAGAACAAGTCCTCAACTTCTTCATCGGTAAAGGAATCGTATTCAACATCCCACTTTTCAGCCTTGCATAAACGCTTTTTGTAAGGAGTTTTTTGGTTCTTTGCTTCAAAGGCAAACTTATCATTAAAGAATTTGTAAAGGAATATCTCGGTAATAATCTTATATTCGTTACCGCCATTTGCAAGGCCATACGCACCAGTCGTACTTTTAAGGGAATCAATAAGGGCTATGGTTTTGGCTTTGAGTTCTTCGGTGTTCATTTACACTCCATAACTATTATACTGGTTGATGTATTCATTAGAAATCAGATTGCTAATGAATTTACGGTCATCAAGACTTGCATTCAAATCAAGGTCCATGAACTTGTGGCTTACACAACCCAAAATATCCTTACGGAGTTTGTCTTCGTTTTCCACGATTCTCGGATTCTTTTCAAACAGATCATCAGCAGAACTCTTGATTTCAATAAGGCCTTTCTGAATTTCAAATTCTTCTTTAGAAAGCAAAGGTCTTTCCTTCTTTTCGCCAAGCGTGCGCTTTGCGTTTTCTTCTACAATTCGCTTGTGGATGCGAACAAAACGTTCGTCGTCCTTGTAATGGGCCTTTAGCACTCGGTTTCTGCGGTTGATTTCCTTGATTTTAGACATCACGTCTTTCAAATAGAAAATACTATCTTCGGCTTCGGTTTTATCTTTGGGAATGTAGCCATGTTCTCTAAAGTACTTTTTGAATTCCTCAATAAGATTGACAAACTTATCCTCTTTCTTATCGAAGTTGGCATCAAATTCGGCACGAACCTTTTCGGCCTCTTCCCTAAGGCTATTGATGATAATCTTGAGTTCTTCTGAAATACCCTTGCGGAATTCAAAATCAAGGCTATCAAGAATTGCATTAATCATGCCAGAGACATCTTCGCTGTGGTCTTTGCCTTCCTTGAAGTTTATGGTTGCAATGCGGCGTTCCACTTCACGCAACAAAACGGGAATACCTCCAGGCAACATGTTCTTATACTTATCCTGCAACTCTTCATTGCCACTAGAACGGATTCTGTTACCCAGACCCTTTGCATTTTCAAGAATTTTACGAAGGCGGTACAGAGGTTCCTTGTCTTCAATTTCATCAATAACTTCGCGGAATTCCTCATAATTCTCGGTAGGAAAATTCCACAAGAAATCCGTCAATTCATTAATCTGCTGTTTGACTTCTTCGGGATTTTCAATAATCACCTGACCCGGGTTTGTCAAACGGTCTTGATCTGTATTTTCCGTGGTCTTATTCAGTTCCCGCAGATAACGGTCATTGGTGGCATCAAAGTTTTCCTTAATGTCAACAAAATCCACCACATAGCCGTACTTGAAATCCTTATACGGTCGATTAACACGAGTCAGCGCCTGTAGCAAATCGTGACCATCTAGTTTGCGGCCAAGATACAACTTTTTCAAACGGTTTGCATCAAAACCCGTAAGCAGCATTTTGTTGACAATCAAAAAGTCTGTAACCATATTCTTTTTGTAATCATCAATATAATTATCGCGTTCCTTCTTATCGCCTTCATCATGAAGAATTAGGGACGCCTTCAATGGCTTTTCAAAGAAAGAAGCGTTATAATGCATCAGGTTATCAGCCGCCATTGTCGCAAATTCTTTTTTCTTCTTTTCAATAATACTTGTTGCGAAATTGTAGCGTTCGTTCCACAACTCAAAAAGCTTACGAGCCTGGTTGTTGGTCTTGCAAACAATCATAGCACCGATTGAATTGTCTTTAAATCCATTGCGAAACGAAGTAAAATCATCGATAATATAATCTAACAGGGCGTTCAAATACCTAGGATGCTCAATGATAGTATCCTTATCAATGTCGCTCTTTTTGACTCGAATCTGGTTTGCCGAATTATTTTCAAGTTCATCAAGTATCCCTTGCAATTTTTCTTTATAGTGCGTTTCAATCGGTTCACGCATCAACTTGAGCGTATAGCCATCGGCAATCGACTTATCGTAATAGTAAGTGTGAATGTAATCGCCAAATACGCGCCAAGATTCACGTTCTTCCCGAAGCAATGGAGTTCCAGTAAGAGCTAATTTCACTGCATGCTTGTCTGCACTTAAAAGGTTTGCGAGGAAAGCGCCTTCAGGGTTGTAGCCACGATGTGCTTCGTCAATAAAGAACACCCGTTGCAGGTTTGTGTTGTAGCCAGCAGAAATATCCACGGGAGCCTTATCTTCAGCAAACTTCTGAATGTTCACCACGGTGATTTCTAGCCTGCCATCAGCACTCTTTACCAATTGCGAATTCTTGATATCAGCCATGAGTTGAACACGATCTTCAACGGTCTGCACAACAAGGCCACGAGCCACAAATTCATCGCGAGCCTGCTTCATCAAATCAATTCGGTCAACAATGAAATAAAACTTGGCAGGAATGGACTTTTTCGCAAAATAATCAGTAAGACTCTTGACTGAGTAATACGCCAAAGCCGTCTTGCCCGAACCCTGCGTATGCCAAATAATTCCACTATTAATGTCTTCATCCAACTTTTTACGGATAGCAAAAGAGGCGAATAGTTGCTGATAACGCATTACATGCTTTTCAAGAACCTTAATCTTTTCGCCATTCTCTTTTTCAACAGTCTTTTCCACATAGGCAAAGCCATAACGGAGCAAGAACAAAAAACGTTCCTTGCTCAGTAACGAAGTTAGAATACGGTTCGTGGGAGTATTCACTTTGCAATTCGTGGCATACTCCGGATGACACTTAAGGGAAAGACAATTTCTGTGCTTAAGAATCAGCTTTTCTGTATCTTCTGAAACATTCTTATACGGATACTTTGGGCCGAACTTTTCATCTTCTTCGCGAAATACATTGAAAAATGCTTCTTCCTTACCGATGCATGCATAAAACGCTCCCTGAATAGGAACACGGTTCGCATTATCATATTCTTGATTGTTACTGAAAATCATCAGTTGTGTGATGTTCAGAAAACGCCTAAAACTTTTTTTGGGCAATCGCTGCTGATTGGTACGGTTCTGTTCTGCAACGATACCTTCGACATTATTCGGCTTTTTCACTTCGATAAAAGCCAAAGGTAAACCATTCACAAAGCACGTAATGTCTGGGCGGAAGTTATCGCCTGTTTCTTGATTTTCACAAGGGAGTTCCGTCGTCACAAGCCAGCTATTGTTCTCAGGATTTTCAAAATCAATCAGCTTGATTCCTGAATTCGAAGAAAGAACTTGGTAAAATTCACGGCCAAGATCGTCACTGCTAAGTTTGCTCAGCACAAACTTCGCAAAAATTTCAAGACCATGAAATTTTTGTTCAGGATTCAAACGAACGAGGGCTTTAAAGAATTCATCGGTAAGGACGTTGTTGTGCTTATTGAGCCTACCTACCGGAGTTCCTTCGCCATATTCAGCAAAATAGGCGTAGCCCAAGCGACACAGATGAAGCGCCGCCGGGACCTGAACTCTAGTACATTCGTTAAATCCAGCCATATTTTCTTATCAATAAAACAAGGTCGCCCAAGTGAGCAAACCTCATATGAATAATATATTTTAATATGATGGAAAGCAAATTCATTTTCTTTTAAATTCGTTTTTTGGGACCAACCTTTTCAGCTATTCTGGGATTGTTGAAACAGGTTCTTGGGGGATACCTCATCACCTAAAGACTTGATTTCAGCAGAACGGAGAACGATAGCAAACGCCCCAAAAAAGCCGCCCTTTCGAGCGGCTTTTTTTAGAATAAGCGGCGACTTACCCTACAAAAATACGGCCATTGCGGAATAGTTGCATCCATGGGCCAAATTCGTCTGTCCATTCAGCAGGGTGCCATGAATATTGGCAAGTACGGAATACACGTTCTGGGTGTGGCATCATAATCATTGCGCGGCCATCTTCTGAGCAAAGACCTGTAATACCGAAAACAGAACCATTTGGGTTTAGTGGATAACGTTCAGTATAGTTATGATTTCCATCTACATAGCGTAAAGAAACCAACCCTGATTCCAAACATTTCTTAGCCATATCTGCATTTGCAAATTCCGTGCGGCCTTCTCCATGAGCTACAGCAATTGGCAATACAGAACCAGCCATTCCCTTTAAGAGAACTGCCGGAGTATCTTCTACCTTCAAGCTACAGAAACGAGCTTCGAAACGTTCTGAAAGGTTTTGCACAAAACGTGGCCAATGAGAAGCGCCAGGAATAAGTTCTTTTAAGTTAGAAACCATCTGGCAACCATTGCAAACGCCAAGAGTGAAAGTGTCTTTTCTATGGAAGAAGTTTTCAAATTCAGTTCTTGCCGAAGCGTTAAAGAGAATGCTCTTTGCCCAGCCTTCACCTGCACCTAAAACGTCACCATAGCTAAAGCCACCGCAAGCCACAAGGCCTTGGAAATCTTTTAAAGAAACCCTGCCCGATAAAATATCTGTCATGTGAACGTCAATGGATTCAAAACCTGCTTTATTGAAAGCGGCTGCCATTTCTACTTCACCATTTACACCTTGTTCACGAAGAATTGCCATTTTCGGGCGACTTTCGTAATCGTGCTTTACAGAAATATCAAAGGTTACCTTTGGAGTAATTCCTGGGTCAGATTCTTCAAGTTTTAATGTGTATTCACTTTCAGCACATTCCGGATTGTCACGAAGTGCTGAAATACGGCGAGTGGTATCACTCCAAATAGCACGCAAATCAGAAAGATTTTCAGCGTAATTTCCGATACGGAATTCATAAGTATCGTTTAATGTTCCAATATCA
Source organism: Fibrobacteraceae bacterium (assembly GCA_045629945.1). Classification (GTDB taxonomy): domain Bacteria; phylum Fibrobacterota; class Fibrobacteria; order Fibrobacterales; family Fibrobacteraceae; genus UBA1765. Next base: position 30,637 of record JAZQSE010000002.1, on the reverse strand, counting down.
GAAACACATTCTTTTAACCCGACATTTTCAAAGGCAGAAAGAACGGCACTTACATTTTCTGTTGCAACTTGTAAAACAGCTCCAAGTTCTTCATTAAAGAGAACTTCTAATTCTGTTCCGGCAAGTTTTAAAATATCAAGAGTGACGCCTACATGACCAGCAAATGCCATTTCTAAGGCTGTTGTATAAAGACCACCATCAGATTTATCATGGTAAGCAAGGATTTTACCTTCTGCATTGAGCTTTTGAATGGTTTCAAAGAAAGAGCGTAATTCCTTAGCACTTTCTACATCAGGAGCTTCTGCACCCATTTTGCAGAAAACCTGAGCGGCAATAGATGCACCAAGGCGATTTTTACCATGACCTAAATCAATGAGCAACAAACGAGAATCTTTCTTTTGTAATTGTGGAGTCAAGGTTTTACGGACATCAGCACAAGGAGCAAAAGCACTAATCACAAGAGAAATCGGAGCAGTTACACGATGTTCTCCCTTTTCGTCGTTCCAGACTGTGCTCATGCTCATGGAATCTTTACCAACAGGAATCGTAATTCCAAGTTCTGGACAAAGTTCCATACCAATGGCTTCAACGGCTTTGTACAAATCTACGCCATCACCTTCATAATTCGGAGTAGCCATCCAGTTTGCAGAAAGATTCACGCGACCCATTTCAGGAACATAAGCAGCTGCAAGGTTTGTTAAGGATTCCGCTACAGCCATTCTAGCGCTTGCCGCTGGAGAGAGAACTGCAATAGGAGCGCGTTCACCCATACTCATGGCTTCACCTTCGAATGTATCAAGAGTTGCTGAAGTTACAGCGCAATCAGCCACAGGAACCTGCCAAGGGCCAACCATTTGGTCTCTGCAAATCATACCTGTAACAGAACGGTCGCCAATGGAAATAAGGAAGGTTTTATCTGCAACAGATGGATTGGCAAGAACGCGTTTAGCAACTGTTGAAATATCTGTACCTTCTGGGAATATTTCACTTTCTACAGGGCGTTTACGGCTCACTTCATTTCGAATCATGCGAGGTGGCTTTCCAAGCAACACATCTAAAGGCATGTCAATCGGCTTGTTTCCGAAATGAGAATCGGTAAGCGTTAAATGCTTTTCAGGAATAGCTTCACCTACAACAGCATAAGGGCAACGTTCACGCTTACAAAGAGCATCAAATACATTGAGTTTATCTTTTGCTACAGCGATAACATAACGTTCCTGAGATTCGTTACTCCAGATTTCAAGAGGGCTCATTCCCGGTTCATCGCATGGAACTTTGCGGAGTTCAAAATTACCACCAAGACCACCATCGTGAACAAGTTCTGGCAAAGCATTTGAAAGGCCACCAGCACCAACATCGTGAATAAATGAAATCGGGTTTTCCTCATCCATTGCCCAGCAACGGTCAATTACTTCTTGACAGCGGCGTTCCATTTCAGCATTATCGCGTTGGACACTTGCAAAATCAAGATCTTCGTTACCAGAGCCACTTGCTACAGAACTTGCAGCTCCACCACCAAGACCAATAAGCATGGCTGGGCCACCGAGAACAACTAAGTGATCCCCTGGTTCAATATGACCTTTGGCAATATGGTCTTCTTTAATGTTTCCAAGGCCACCGGCAAGCATAATAGGCTTGTGATAACCACGAATTTCTTTACCGCCTTCTTTAGCCACTTCCATTTCAAAAGTACGGAAATAACCTAAAATATTCGGGCGTCCAAATTCGTTATTGAAAGCAGCACCACCAAGCGGACCTTCAATCATAATATCTAAAGGACTGGCGATTCTTGAAGGCTTTCCAAAATCTTTTTCCCATGGCTGAACAGCGCCAGGAAGTTTTAAGTTTGAAACGCTGAAACCAGTTAAGCCAGCCTTTGGTTTAGAACCGCGGCCTGTAGCACCTTCATCACGGATTTCACCACCAGAACCAGTTGCAGCTCCTGGGAATGGAGAAATGGCTGTCGGGTGGTTATGAGTTTCCACTTTCATTAAAATGTGAACAGGTTCTTCGTGGAAATCATAAGTATTGGTGCGAGGGTCAGCGTAAAAACGTTTAGCATTTGCCCCACGCATTACCGCAGCGTTATCTTTATAGGCAGAGAAAATATCTGTCGAATGCATTTCGTATGTATTCTTAATCATTTGGAAAAGAGACTTTTCCATTTTCTTGCCATCAATTGTCCATTCTGCACCAAATACCTTATGGCGGCAATGCTCTGAGTTTGCTTGTGCAAACATATAAAGTTCCACATCGCTGGGGTTGCGGTTTAAAGCTGTAAAGCTTTTTACCAAATAATCAATTTCATCTGAAGCAAGAGCAAGTCCAAGTTCCTTGTCTGCGCGAACAAGAGCTTCACGGCCTTCTGCTAAAACTGGAATTTCATTTAACTCACGAGGTTCTTCTTTGCTAAACAGAATAGCTAAATCTTCTAAAGATTCAAAAACACCTTGTGTCATGCGGTCATGAATTTTAGAAGCAACAGCCTTTTTAAATTCCTGTGTTACTTCTTGTTCAAAATGAACATGATAAACAATGACACGTTCAATACGGCGCACTTTAGAAAGCCCACAAATATGAGCAATATCTGTTGCTTTAGAACTCCAAGGGCTAATGGTTCCTGGGCGAGGAGAAACAATAAACTTTGTACCTGAAACCTCTTTTGCTTCACGCTTTGGACCATATTCCAAAAGGCGTTTTAAAACATTTTCTTCGGCTTCAGTAAAGCTTTCCACTTCATCTACTACATGGCAAAATTCTGCAGAGACCTGTGAAACAGGGAGATTTAATTCTTTAAAATCTGCAAGGAGCTTCTGCAAACGAGATTCTGAAAGAGCCGGAGAACCAGAAAGAATAATCATAATTATACCTTATTGAAAGGAATGAATTTTCAAGCGGAAATTTAGAAAATTTCAGGAATTTTAAAACATTTCTGAACAATCAAATTGCACAAATTCCAGGCTTTATTTAATTGCGATTGCTAAAGCAAATGGTTCGTTATCCAGTTTACCTGAAAAATCAAAAAAAGAGACTTCTGGATAAGTGTTTTGTAGCATATTTTGTTTTAAAGAACCTTCAAAAAAAGAGCCCCCAATACATTTGAAAAAGGCTTCTTTGCGGCACCAAAGTCTAAAAAATTCCTGAATGGCTTTTTCTGGATTTTCTTGTTCTAATTCTTTTAAATAAATGGATTCTTCTTTACTATAAAAACGTTCTGCAAGTCGTAAAGATTTAGGTTTTAAAAATTCAATATCAATTCCAACTTTTGCACTTTCAGAATAAGCTAAAACGCAACAATTTTTTGAATGACTCCAATTGGCATCAAAGGGAGAATTAGAAAATACAGGACGTTCATTTTCTTTTGTTTGGAGAATTTCTCCCACATCAAACCCTGCTTTTTCTGAAAGGACAGAATGTATTGTGCTGCGATGATTTTCTTTTGGAAACAAAAACAAGAATACACGACCATAAGGCGTATCCAAAAACTCAGGGAGTGGCGGAAAAATTTCTAACGCTTTTAACATTTCGGCTTTAAAAATAAAAAAATCGGCCGCTTTACAAGCCACCGATTTTTCAAAGTAATTCCTGAAAAAGAATTAAACAATCTTAGCCATGCCAGTCATACGAGCACGGAGCCAAGCGCCAATTTCTTCAACAGGATGATTACGGATAGAAGCGTTTACAGCAATGAGTTCTGCGTTATCCACTTCGTTTGTTTTACCTTCACCGTAAACAAAACCAATGTCTTCTTTGTTCACTTCTGTAGCCATGAAATCTTTCAAGAGAGGCACACAAGCGTTAGCAAAGAGATAGCAACCATATTCAGCAGTATCGCTAATAACACGGTTCATTTCATAGAGCTTTTTACGAGCAATGAGGTTAGCAATAAGCGGAGTTTCGTGCAAGGATTCATAGTAAGCACTCATTGGCTTGATACCAACAGAAACCATGGTTTCAAAAGCAAGTTCAACACCAGCTTTAATCATAGCTACCATCAAAACGCCACGGTCAAAGTATTCCTGACCAGAAATAACTTTGTCTGTTGCTGCGGTTTGTTCAAATTCTGTCTTACCAGTTTCTTCACGCCAAGTGAGAAGGTCTTTATCGCCATTTTCCCAGTCTTCCATCATGGTAGAAGAGAACTTGCCAGAAATGATGTCGTCTTGGTGTTTGCGATAAAGCGGGCGCATAATGTCTTTCATTTTTGCAGCAAGTTCATTTGCACGAATCTTAGCTGGGTTAGAAAGTCTGTCCATCATGTTAGTGATGCCGCCATGTTTCAAAGCTTCAGAAATGGTTTCCCAACCATATTGGATAAGCTTGACTGCATAGCCTGGTTCTACACCAAATTCCTTAACCATTTTATCGTAGCAAAGGATTGTGCCTGTCTGGAGCATACCACAAAGGATTGTTTGTTCGCCCATAAGGTCAGATTTAACTTCTGCGATAAAAGCACTTTCCAAAACACCAGGACGGTCTGCATGTAAACCAGCTGCATAAGCCTTAGCGTAATCCCAGCCTTTGCCTTCTGGGTCTCTTTCTGGGTGAACAGCAATAAGACATGGCATACCGAAACCACGAACGTATTCTGAACGAACTTCAGAACCAGGACCCTTTGGAGCAACCATGATTACAGTAATGTCTTCACGGATTTCCTGACCTTCTTCAACAATGTTGAAACCATGGCTATAAGAAAGTGCAGCGCCTTTTTTCATCAAAGGCATAATTTGAGGGATTACGTTATGGTGTTGTTTGTCTGGAGTCAAGTTACAAACGAGGTCTGCATCTGGAATCATTTCTTCGTATGTGCCAACCTTAAATCCGTTTTCTGTTGCATTTTTCCAGGATGCGCGTTTTTCTTGAATTGCTTCTGGGCGAAGTGTGTAAGAAACATCTAAGCCACTGTCACGCAAATTCAAGCCCTGATGGAGACCTTGAGCACCGCAACCAACAAAAACAATTTTTTTGCCTTTAAGAGCTTCTACACCACGAGAAAATTCAGAAGCGTCCATAAAACGGCAATGTCCGAGTTCTTCAAGCTGAAGACGTAAAGGAAGACTATTGAAATAATTCATAAAAATGAACCTCTATTGAATAAAAATGTTCCGAGCGGAAAAATAGTAAATTTTCAGCTATTTTAAAAATGTTTGAGCTAAAGATTCAACTTTTAAATCAAAGATTAAAAGAAATGCCTTTGTCTGCTAGAAAAAAGGTTTGTCGACGATTTTCAAAACTGGTTTTGAAAATCACCTTACCGGGAAAACACAACGGAATCCGACTTCTTCACTCCAATAACGTGGGTCTTCGTCGTCACGAGATGTGGCATTGAGTTTTTTAATGCCGTCGTCGAAAGAACCGCCCTTGATGATTTTGGTATAACCCATCCAGGAACCCGTTGGGTCAACATCATCTGGCGAAAAATTCCAGGTTGAATAATTGTCTAAAGTCCATTCGGCTACGTTTCCTGCCATGTCGTAAATACCCCAGGCATTTGGCCATTTGGAGCCTACATTTTGTGGGCCGTAAGCCGAATCTTTTGAAGATAAATCACCTGAGTTTTTTTCGTAAATGGCATAGTTTTCTGGTTTGCCCTTTTCAAGAGATTCCCAGACAAAGCCGTCGTTTCCGCCTGCACGAGCGGCGTATTCCCATTGAGATTCTGTAGGCAAATTACCGCCTAAGGCTTTACAATATGCTTGAGCATCTAGCCAGGTGATATTTTGGACTGGCTTATTTTCGCCTTTGAATTTAGAGCGATCTTTCATTTTCACATCTAATTTTTTAGCAAGAATCATGCGAGCAAAATCGCCTTGAGTGACTTCACGGGTCTGAATTGCAAAACCAGAAATGCCTACAATTTTACCGCGGAAACGGAAACTAGATGAATCAAGTACCAAATATTCCCGGCGAAGAGAATCCATTTTTAAGGGAGATTCTTTTTGTTGGACTGAATCTTTTAATGCTACAGGAGTTTCTTCTTTCTTTGACACTTCTGCTTTTTTAGGGTTCAGCCATGCGTCTACTTCAGCTTCTTTTTTCAAAGTTTCAGAAAGTACAAAATGTCCCTTTCCTGCTAAAGCCACTGCACCGATTACGAATTCTATTTTTACAAAACGATAATGTTGTCTTGATTTCACGACATTGCTGTCAATTATCCAAGCCGGATTGTTTTTATCTAAAGAAACACGAATCTGAGCTTCGCCGGCTTTTAATTTTTCAACTAAATCGTCTAAATTTCCTTTTTCAAGAACACCAACCCAATCCACAGAAATACGACCATTATCGCCTTCAAGATGTAAAGCGATTGAATCCATCGGTGGGAGAAGTGGTTTTGAAGGTGCTGCTTTTGCAAGTGTATCTTTTACTATTGTATCTTTTACTGGTTGCGCTATAGAATCTTTTACTGGTTGCGCTAAAGAATCTTTTTTCGCTGTAGTGTCAATTACTGGAGCCACTTTTGAGCGGAAAATTTTCAAGGAAGTTGGTTGAACCATAAAAGAGACTGGTTTGGATTCAAATTCTTCTAACTTTTTAAAGAGAAGTGAGCGCATGTAATCCACTGGAGCCATTCTGGCTTTTAACCACATCGCAAGTGCTTTTTCTTTTGTTTGCTTGTAAGCTTTTGCATACGCACGATATTTTTCACTTGTTGTGTCTTTTAAAATCCGGATACTTGGGTAAACTTGTTCAAACCATTTTGTAGAAAGCGTGTCTGCCACACTTAAAGATTCTTTGCGGAATAAATCATAAAGGCGTTCTACTTTTTCTATGGAATCTGCTTCTGAAATTTGGTTTTCATAAACATCTGGATAAAAAGAAACTTCTGAAACTTTAGCTTCCATTAAATTGATTCTAAGGGTGTTTTGTTTATTCGGCTGGACATCTATTGCTTCTGTCAAAGGCAAATAACCTTCGGCAGAAAAATCAGCGTAGAAGATTCCTGATTCTATAGGGAAATAGCGTTTAGGTAAAGAAACTTCTTTTTCGGTTTCTGTTGTTAAAAGGACTTTCTTTTCATCTGATACGATATTCAATACACCAGGGGCAACTACTGATTCAAGACGTTGCCATTCTTCATTACGCATAAAATAGAGTACTGGCAAGCGTGGTGAAAATATATATTTGTCAGTAAAATAAATTTCTGTTTCATCGCGGTATGGTTTGGTGCGACGCTTGGCGTAGAACTTCATTTTTAAAGCTTCGTCGCGAGTTATTTTATTCTTTTCTAAATCAAAGGCATAAAAAGTTTTAAATGGACTTGGGTTTAATAGGCCAGAGTAAAAAGCATAATTAGTGCCATCAATTTTACGGCGCATATAAAGTTCTGCTTTTTTTGAAAAATCCGGCTTGCCTGAAAGAATTTTTTGCCCCGGTTCACCAATTGCCATTAAAGCATTTAAACGCAATTCTTCGCCCAAACGAAATTCATCTGAACGAATAGCATATTTTGAATCTGAAGCAAAAGCCAGAGCTGCAAAACAAAAAATCAAAAGAAAAGACGCTCTCATAATAATTCTCTATTCTTTAAATGTTTTTTTAAAATTACTTTCTTTTTTAGGTCCGCGTTCAGAAAAAATTCCTTCATACATCAAAAAACCACCTTTTTCACCACCACAAGGACCTAATTCAATAATCCAATCTGATAATCGGATAATATCTGGGTGATGTTCTACGATAATTATTGTTGCCCCTTTATCTGATAATTTGCGAAGGAGTTTCCAAAGGACCTGTATATCCTTTAAATGCAAGCCCGATGTGGGTTCATCTAAAAGGTAAACGGTATTTTCACCAATTTTTGCTGAAAGTTCTGCGGCTAGTTTCATCCTTTGGGCTTCGCCGCCTGAAAAAGTCGTTACAGATTGTCCAAGTCGTAAATAGCCTAGCCCCACATCCTTTAAAATTTCCAGTGGCTTTTTAATTTTTGGAAAATCAGCAAAAAATTCACAGGCTTCGTGTATTCGCATGTCTAAAACTTCGGCAATGTTTTTGTTTTTAAAAGTCACTTCCAGAGTTTCTTTGTTGTAACGCTTTCCATTGCATTCTTCGCAAATTTCCCAGACATCTGAAAGAAAGTGCATTTCTACAGAAATGGCTCCACGGCCTTCACAAACAGGGCAACGACCTGCTGCTATATTGTAACTAAAGCGACCTACATTGTAGCCTTTCATTTTAGAGCGTTCTGTTTGGGCAAAAAGTTTGCGAATGGAATCAAGAACTCCTGTATAACTTGCAGGTGTCGAACGCGGCGTTCCTGATAGTGGCGATTGATCGACAAGTAAAACATTTCCTAAAGCTTTTCTTCGACCTTTAGGCGCAAATTGTTTTTGAAGGCGTTCATATATTCCTTCTAAAACAAGAGAACTTTTACCAGAACCAGAAACTCCACAAACCGTTGTTATATGCCCTTTTGGAATTTTTACAGAAATATTTTTCAAGTTATGAACGTTTATTTTTTCAAATCTGAAAAATTCATCTTGTAATGAAACAGGTAAAATTTCTGGAGGGTTTTCTATTGGGTTTTTGCCAACAAGGTAAGGAACTGTCTGACTCTCCGGGTATTTTTTCAGAGCATTTTTCTGAGATAATTCTTTTGGTGTTCCAAGTGCCACGACTTCGCCGCCAAATTCTCCGGCACCTGGCCCTAAATCTAAAATATGGTCAGCAGCACGAATCATGTCTAAATCGTGTTCTACAACAACAAGGGTGTTTCCCAAATCGCGCAAACGATAAAGCGTTGAAAGAAGTTTCTCTGTATCGCTCTGGTGAAGCCCGACTGTTGGCTCGTCAAGAACATAAAGCACGCCTTCAAGCCCACTTCCAATTTGCCCTGATAAACGAATACGCTGGGCTTCGCCACCAGAAAGCGTATCTCCTGTTCGGGAAAGCCCGAGATAGCCCAAACCGACTCCGATTAAGAAATCAAGACGCCCGATAATTTCTCGCAGAAGAGGTTTGGCGACTTGTTCTTTTTCGTCTGGAATTTTGAGAGAAGCAAACCATTCTCTAGCTTCTGCAATACTCATGCTAGAAACTTCTATTATGTTTTTGCCTGCTATTTCAACTAACCGGTATTCTTTCTTTAAACGTTTTCCATGGCACTCCGGACAAATTTTTCCATAGCGGTCATCTACTCCTAGACCAAAACAACGTGGGCATGCCCCCCAATGCGTATTAAAACTGAAATTTTTAGGGTCTAATTGCATGGGTAAAAACCAACCGCAAGAAGGGCAACCAGGTAATTCTGAAAACGCAGCCATTTCGCCTTTTTCGTTTCTCAAATAAAGAATTCCTTCGCCATCACGATACGCTCGTTCCAAAGCTTCGGCAAGGCGTGCAGCGGTTTTATCTTTTACTTCTAAATGGTCAACCAACGCATAAAACGGCCCAGTAGAGAACGCTAATTCTGTTGGCGTTATCCAAGTGTTTCTCGCTAAAATTTTTCTATAACCTTTTTCTAATAAAACCTTTTCCAGTGTAGCTGCTTTTTTAGCACTAATGGGAGCAAGGATATCTATCTCTTTTCCTTTTTCATTTATAAAAGCATGCGCTACAATTGCTGCCACACTATGAAATGAAACGGGCTTTTTACATTTTACGCAATGAACCGTTCCGGCTCTTGCCCATAAAATTCTGAAATAATCATAAATTTCTGTTAAAGTCGCCACTGTACTTCGCGGGCTCTTTGATGCACTCCCTTGGTCAATAGCTATAGCAGGAGCAAGACCATCAATAGAATCAATACTCCCTCTATCTAGCCGCCCAAGAAATCGACGAGCATAAGTGCTTAAAGTTTCTACAAAACGACGTTGCCCTTCAGCAAATAACGTATGGAAAGCAAGACTTGATTTTCCAGAACCAGAAACGCCCGTAACGACTGTCATTTTATGCCGCGGGATTGAAACAGAAAAATTTTTCAAATTATGTTTTCTTGCCCCATGCACTTGAATATCTAAAGAATATTCTGGAGAATTTTCACGACAAGAAAGGGTTTGATTTTCTACTTTTTTCCCAAATAGAACCGGCGCTAAATATTTTCCAGTAATAGAGCGAGAAGATTTCGCTACTTTTTCTGGAGTTCCACAAGTCACAAGACGGCCGCCGCCATCGCCTGCTTCAGGGCCTAAATCAATAATCCAATCAGCACATTTGATAACATCTAAATTGTGTTCAATCACAACAATTGAATTCCCTAGTTCCCGTAATCTATTCAAGCATTCCAACAGGCGTCGGATATCTTCAAAATGTAAGCCTGTTGTTGGCTCATCTAAAAGATAAAGCGTTTTTCCTGTCCCTGGCCTGCGCAGTTCCGAACTAATTTTTACGCGTTGTGCTTCGCCACCGGAAAGTGTTGTTGAAGGTTGACCAAGTTTTAAATACCCTAACCCCACATCTTTTAAAATATTCAAAGGTTTTGCAATTTTTGGAATATCTGCAAAAAAATCGCATGCTTCACGGATACTTAAATCCAAAACATCTTTGATATTTTTTCCGCGATAAAATACTTCTAGCGTAGCGTCATTAAAACGCTTGCCATCACAGACATCACAAACTACCTGAACGCTTGGTAAAATTTGCATATCAATAAGTTGAACACCTGCGCCCTGACAAGATTCACAACGCCCACCAACGACATTAAAACTAAAACGACTCTTTGTATAACCGCGCGCTTTACTCAACGGCAAAGAGGCAAATAATTCACGGATATCATCAAAAATTTTTGTGTAAGTGGCTGGGTTCGAGCGAGGCGTTCGCCCTATGGGAGATTGGTCAATCTCAATAACTTTATCAATATTTTCAATCCCTTCAATAGAATCAAAATCAGCTTTGGGTTCTTCAGAAGAATAAAAATGTCTTGAAAGTTCTCGCCTTAAAATGTGATTCACAAGCGTGCTTTTTCCAGAACCAGAAACCCCTGTAACAACAGTAAAAGCCCCATCTAAAGGAATTTCTACCGTTAAATTTTTCAGATTATGTTCACGCGCTCCAACTACTTTTAATTTTGGAGTATTAGCAGTAATTTGCTTTCGAACTTTTGGCGTTTCTATTTTTTCTTTGCCACTTAAAAAAGCACCCGTTAAAGATTCTTTTGATTTTTCTAATTCAGAAACCGGGCCTACAGCAACGATTTTTCCGCCTTCTATTCCAGCACCAGGGCCAACATCAACAACACAATCTGCATGCCGCATGGTTTCTTCATCATGCTCTACAACAAGCAAACTATTCCCTTGGGAACGTAATTTTTCAAGCATGGAAAGCATGCGTTCATTGTCGCGAGCGTGTAAGCCAATACTTGGCTCATCTAAAACATAGAGAACGCCTTGTAGCCCAGCCCCCACCGCAGCCGCAAGGCGAATCCGCTGAGCTTCACCGCCTGAAAGTGTAGCAGCCCCTCTTGAAAGGGTTAAATACCCCAACCCGACAGATTCTAAAAAAGAAAGCCTTCCACGAATTTCTTTGAAAATTTCCCGGCCAATACGCTGTTCTTTTTCAGTCAATTTTAAATTGTTAAAAAACTCTGCAGAACGTTCCACTGACCAAGCACTCATTTCATGTATTCCATGAGAATGAAAACGAACCGCATTTGCTATTGGATTTAAACGAGAGCCATTACACTTCGGGCAAACGCCGATTTGCATAAACTTTCTGAAATGAACAATATGCCAAGCATCCCAAAGTTCTTGCATTATGGGAATAACTCCAGACACCTTGCCAGAAGGCGGCCCGTACAAAACAGCTTGTTTTGCTTTTTCAGAAAGTTCTTTCCAAGGAGTTAAAAGAGAAAATTTCATTTCATAGGCAATTTCTCGCAATTCCTTCCAGCCAAAATCAGAAAAAATAATTGTCCCTGTATCTTTTTTCTGGCATTTCAAAGCGCCATCTTGAATAGACAAATTCTTATCTGGAACAATTAAATCTTCATCAAAAACAAAACTTTCTCCAAGCCCTTTACAAGCCTCACACTGGCCTTGCGCATCGTTAAATGAAAAGAATCGCGGTTCAAGTTCTGGAATTGAAATACCACAACGCACACAAGCTCGTTCGGTCCCTTGGATAGAATACTTACCATTATCAAAAAGAAACGCTACTACTTTTCCATCTGTTAATTTAAGTGCACTTTCTAAAGCTTCTCGGACTCTTGAAATATTTTTCTTTTCAAGAGAAAGCCTGTCAATAACAACTTCAATCGTATGCTTTTCATAGCGAACAAGTAAGGGAACTTCATTTGTTCGGTAAATTGTTCCGTCAACGCGAACACGCATAAAACCTTTGGCTTGCAATTCCTCTAGTTCTTTACGGTATTCACCTTTTCGTTCTTGAACAATCGGGGCTAAAACAATAAGATTTTCGTTTTCATTTTCAGCATACAAATTATCTACAATCTGGTCCACAGACTGGGCTTCAATTTTCTTTTTACACTTTGGGCAACGCACTTCTCCAAGACGCGCAAACAAAAGCCTGTAATGGTCCATAATTTCAACAACTGTCCCCACTGTAGAACGCGGGTTTCTGTTAACCGTTTTTTGGTCAATAGAAATTGTTGGAGAAATTCCTCGCACCGATTCCACATTCGGGCGTTTCATGCTCCCGATAAACTGGCGTGCATAAGCCGAAAGCGAATCAATAAAACGACGCTGCCCTTCTTGAAAAACCGTATCAAAGGCCAAACTCGATTTCCCTGAACCAGAAACTCCGGTAACAACCACAATAGAATCTCTAGGGATTGTTAAATCCACATGCTGTAAATTATTTTCATAAGCATCGCGAATTTCAACAGAACGCGTCATAAAAACCTACAAGGATATAATAAACCAATTTACGCAAAATTGTTTGCAAATCTTCCCCCAAAAATTTAGCAAACTTTTTGAAATACTGCACAAAGAAGCAGCAAAAATAGGCTCTGTCAAGTCATTCTGTACGGCTACGGAAACGCTGCGAAGTCGAAACCTGTCGAAATAGCCTAAAAACATCGGTCATGCAGCCGAAAAACAGTTTTGGAAGGGCTTACGGATTGAGGATTTTTTGCTAGCCGGGCACAAGTGTACAGTTTAGCCCGACAGAGCCAAAACAAGCTCTGTCAAGTCAAACCGTATTTTTTACCCAAAATTACGTTTCCGCTGCAAGTTTTCTGCATTTCGACTGCGAAAATCACCTCGGCTCTGTCAAGCCTTTTTGTATTACTGCGAACCTGCTGCGGCGGTCGGATCGCCTTTTTCAGCGAAAATTCTGCAATTCTGTAGTGAATAAACAGTTTTGGAGGGGCTTACGAAACCGACTTTTTTTGCTAAGACCGCCCGATTGTACAAAATGGCCTGACAGAGCCATGTATAACATCATCATTCCAAAAGTAGATCTTATAGGGGCTCTTTATGTTATTATCTTTTCAAGGCCCCTGATGAAGAGCGTCCTGAAAATATTCCTGTTTGCCCTGGTGTTCGCAGGGTTTGCCTTTGCCGAAGCACAAAACAGCGACGAGCCTTCGGTATCCAAGTTCCGTGAACGGTTCTCGCTGCGTCTCTTGTGCGATTACAATTTCGTGGCCATCTGGAATTCCGCCTACAACAATTCGATGCTCAATTCGAACCGTCCGGTCGATGTGGGCCTCGGCTTCGGTTACGACAGCCTGTTTACCACATTCGGAATTTCGTGGGACGTGTCCGCCGATTTCAAGTACAGCCTCCCTTTTACCACCTCGAATGGAAAATCGGACACCCAAGCTTTCGAGACGGGACTTGACTTTTTCCCGGGGAACTGGTGGCTTGCGGCAAAACTCCGCTTTTACAGCGGCTTTACCACGGAAGTTGAACGTGACGGCAAAAAGGAGCAGGAATTCATAGATCTCTGGTTTGCGGATATGTATTTTTCGATGCTCTGGATGGCAACCGCGAAAGGAAATTTCGCCCCCAGGAGTGCCTACTTTTTGGATCGCCGTCAAAAGAAATCTGCCGGGAGTTTGATTATCGGCGGGCGCCTGCAGCGAAACATTGCCGAAGACAACGACGGGGTTCTCAGCTACGAAAACGACAAGCGCGACATCACCTCCATCTGGGGTGACGTCGGGTACACCTACACCTTCGTTTTCAGCAACGGGTATTTCTGGAACCTCTGGGGCGTTGTAGGCATCGCGTACGGCCGCGAACGCATTGACGACGGCAACCTGCTATTGCCCGAATCGGACATAAAGACCGCTTTTGGCTACATCGGGGAAAAATGGGCTTGGAACATCGTTCTTAAAAGCGGATATTCCGCCATCGCGTTTGGCGAGCACCTGAAACAAAAATACGTAGCGGCATTCGAAATCCTTGTGGTGCGCAAATTCTAGCCGGCACACAACCGTGACTGTTGTCATATTTGTCCACATGCGGGCGTGTTTCTTGAATTTTCGCGGTTTTTGAGTATATATTTATAAGATGATGTTTTACTTCAATGTTTATTTCCGCAGTTTCAATGACAAAATTGTTTACACAAGACCCCTGCCTAACCGCATAAACAGTCATGTATAAGGCTCTGTCAGACTAATTCGTACTTTTTTACATAAACTGTCAAAACGCTGCGAAAATGACCGTTCGGCTCTGTTAGGCCAGTCCGTATAGCTACAGAAACGCTGCGGTGGTCAGATTGCCTTTTTCAGCGAAAATTCTGCAATTCGGTAGCCAAAAAACAGTTTTGGAGGGGCTTACGGATTGAGGATTTTTTGCTAGCCGGGCACAAGTGTACAGTTTAGCCCGACAGAGCCAAAAATAGGCTCTGTCAAGTTGTACGGAGAAAAAAATTCATAGTCCGCCCCAAAACGGGGCAGACTAAAGATATAGTTTATTCTATGGGGAACTGGATAACCGAGAGCCATTTTTCAGGGTCTTCTTGGTTCCAGGGCCCGTCGATGTAACTGGTGCGAGGTTTCCCTGCGATTTTGTAGCCCTTTTCTTCGATGTAGCGGAACGCTTCGATGAACGACTCGTAGAAGCGTTCGTACGGGCCGACGTGCTTCATGCAGAGCGCCTTGGGCACTGCCGGAATACGCTTGAATTTGATGATATCGCTATCGATTCCCATTTCCAGGACTTGTTCGCAATATTCGATATCGACATCTGTCGGAGTGTATTCCTTGTTGTGCTCGATGGTAAAGCAATAGCCGGGTTTGGGGCACTTGCAGTTGAGACGCTGCATTTCAGGGCCGATTTTCTCGTAGCACAGAGGGCCAAGTGCTTCGTAGTTGGGGATGATTTCTCGATGACTTGCCACGATGATTTCTGGCAAAGACTGGACACTGAATTTTTCCATAGTATTCATTTCCTTTAGAGAATTCTTCCAGTTGAGCAGTTGGTCGCGGCGGGCAATCAAAAGTTTCAGTTGCGCTTCCGTTTCCTTGATTTTCTCTTCCATCTGGTGGATGTTTGGCGTGTGCGAATTGTCTTCGTACAGTTCCTTCACTTCATCCAACGAGAATCCGAGCCTTTGCAATTCACGGATATTTTGCAGCTTCTGCATCTGATCGATACTGTAATAGCGGTACCCCGTCAAGTTGTCCACATTGTGGGGCAATAGCAGACCTTTCTGTTCGTAGTGACGCAAAGTCTTTACGGTAACTTGCATCAACTGCGAGAACTCTCCGATTTTAAGTTTGGTTTTGTAGTTTGTCATCGTACGATTTTGGTTTAGATTCGAATCTGCTTAAAATATAAGGTCTGCCCTAAGGGACGAGTCAAGGGGAAAATATCAAAAAATAAAAAAAGTCGCCGTTTATGCCGGCAACAGCTGCAATAAATGTTGGCGACGTTTAGAATCTACGGGAATGCCTGCAATACTCTTCGTATTCCTCGCCGAAGTCGCGACCGTCAGCGTTAGTGCCCAAGATTTCCGGTGTGAGCGGCATTCCGCAGCTTTGACAAAATTTCATTTCCATAAGTTCTCCTTTTAGTTACTCCTTGACGAACGAGCCGATTTCAACGAGATTGCCTTCGGGGTCGGCGATGTAGCAGGTTCGCTGCCCCCACGGTTCCGTAGTCGGCGGCATGACGCCTTTTGCACCTGCAGCAGTGACTTTGGCGTACGCCTTATCGACTTCGGCATAGTTCGCGACGCCTAATGCAATTTCAAAATGCCCGTTGACGCCTTTGCAGTAAGCAAACTTCTGGCTTGTCATTTTTTCAAAATCCGATTTTCGGAACAGCAGGAACAACGTTCCATCTTTCTCAAGAAAAACATTGGTCGTGTTTTCATCTTCCTTGATTTCAAAGCCCAAGACATCCCTATAAAAGCGAACCATTGTCGCCATGTCATCGACAAAAATTCCAAAACCCTCTAATTTCATTGCAAAACCTCCTTGTGTTATATGCACAAAGCAACGGATTCTAATTCTCATTCTTTTAGCGTGCTGTTTTTGTAGTGCTGCATTCTTAAATGTTGATGTGAAAGATAGCCGACTTCAGGTTAACAACGATGTTTACAAACCCGGCGGAATTCTCGGATTCGCAGCTGAATTTGGCGTTTTCAACGAACCGAAAAACATGATCGACTACACCCTCGCCATTGGTGTCAGCCGTTTCGGGTATTCCCATTCCGACGGTGATGTGAGCGTGTCTGCATGGGATATCTATTTCAAGCCAATGGTCTGGTCCATAACGGTAAAACAGGTTATGTTCGAAATAAACGGCGGCTTTGGATACGTCGTGTCAACGAACAATTTTAATCCTGCACTAGTTGAAGATATGGAAGACGGTGCAATCAATCAACATTTGGACATTAAATACGGCTACCGCCTAGGATATCGCATAACGAACCAAATACAGGTTTCCCTGGCTGCCAATTACCAGATTTTGGTATGCGACTGGCACGCTCGTCCTGGTCGAGAAGACACCATGGTTACAGGCGGTTGGGGGCTGAACTTCCAGTGGAACATCCCATGGATTCCGTTCTAATAAATACAAACCAATATATAGAGTGTTTTGAGTTTATTCTTCTGGAAAGTTTGCTGATGTAATAAACTTGTCGAAAGCTTCAATGAGTGGCGGAAGCGTGCAAAAGGTTGTTTGCAAGATTGTGGAATTATTTTAGATGGCGAAAAGTATACTATATTTGCAAAAAAAATGAAACAGAATTTATTCAATATTTCTACGGTATTTAGAATTTGTATAGTCTTTTGCGCCCTAGGGCTTGCGCTTTTGATTCCCAGTGGCTGCGCCTATATGATGGAGAACGATTCCGGGTCGCCGGAAATACTTTCCATAGAAGACTTTCAGGGGTGCTTCTACGAAGAGTATTTTAGTGACTATAGCGACGAAACAACACCCGATACGTTGCTGTTTGGTAGCCTAGACTGTCGCAAAGTATGCGTTTACGGGGATTCGGTGGTCAAGTCGAGATATACGCAATATAGATCCTATATGACCAAAGATTCTTCATCGCTTATTCCAACGGAATCGCCGTCAAAAAGGGATACGATTTTTTCGACATTGAAAATTCTGGAACCAGAAGTGGATGGCTTCTTTAGAAAGAATATTTCTGGATTCGATTGGGATGTTTGCAAGACTGAAAACCATGTTGTTTATTGTCGTGAACGCCGTTCTGTCAACCATGAAACCGTTGAAGTTTGGGCAGAAATTAAGCGGGAGGCTAATTTATGCAACGCCTTCTAGTCTTTTGCCTACTGGCTCTTTGCATTAACGCGCATGCCTTATTCTTGGCAGGCTATGTAGGCGATAGCCGAATTCAGTCTTCCAACGACATCTACAAACCCGCCGGAATTGTGGGACTTTCTTTGGACGCGGGGTTCTTTAATGAACCCGAAAATATCGTGGACTACAAACTCTCCTTTGTACTCAAGCGGTTCGGTTATTCTCACCATGATGGCGATGAAACTGTTTCGCTCTGGAGTATCGGAATAAAGCCTTTGACATGGTCTGTCACGTTCTACGATCTATCTTTGGAACTGTATGGTTCATTCAACTACATATTTTCCACAAACGGAAATACCGAGTATTTCGAAAGCAAGCTTTATAGGAAGACTAATGCCGATAGTTATACCTATGGCTATGGGTATCGGCTAGGTTATAATATCAATCCGCAATTCTTTGTGGCGCTTCAGATGGATATGCAGTTTATGAAGTGGAGGTCTAACCACGTTGCAAACAACGAATATATTGGCGGAGTAGGACTCTCATTCCAGTGGAACTTGCCTCTGTAAGGTGATGTGGGGGAGGAATCCCCCTCGGCGAAAATTCACACGGGTTCGAAGGTTTTGATTTTGTCCAGTTCCGAGGCAATCTCTATTTTGAGATTTCGAATGTCGATGTCATCTTGCAGGGAGATGAAATAATCATCGGAAACGCCAAAGAACTTGGCGAGTCTCAAAGATGTGTCAACGGTAATTCTTCGGCGGTCGTGAAGGATGTCCTGAATTCTTGAAACAGGAACGTTGATTGCCTGGGCAACTTTGTAGGCGGACAAACCCATGGGAGTGAAAAACTCTTCGTTGAGAATTTCTCCGATTGTCGGTGTCTTGATATGGGCTCTGTCAAGCCTTTTCGTATTTTTTACCCAAAATTGCGTTTCCGCTACAAGCTTTCTGCATTTCCACTGCGAAAATTACCTCGGCTCTGTCAAGCCTGATTGTATGGCTACGGACTTGCTGCGATAACCAAAATGGCCAAAACAGACTAAAAATGGCGATTTTGAAGCGAAAATGCAGTTTCCGATGGGCTGACAAAACCCAATTTTCTTGCTATGCCAAATCATGCGTACGGATTGACTTGACAGAGCCAATAAAAACGATTCGTCAAGGGATTCCGCAAAAAAATGTTACCGTTTTTTAGCGTAGGTCGTCAATGGCTTTTTGCAAGTTCGCGAGGAACTTCCCGGCGTGTGCCCCGTCCATTTGCGTGTGGTGAAACTGGAACGAAACCGACAACTCATAGTGGAAAAGCTTTCGTCTGAAACGCCCCCAGATCATAAACGGGTTGTTGAAAATGCCAGAGTTCATGCCGACGTGCCGATGACCATGTTGTTCTCGGACAAGTCCCAATCTTGATAACTTTCCGCGACGATTTTTGTGTACTTGAGGTAATCGCGGTTGAATGTCGCCAAGTCCTCGGAAAACGGAATGTCGCAAGAACTGACTTCGCCTTTCATTTACAAACCCAGAAGTTTTCATTTCCAAACATAAAAAAAATTAAAAATGGGAAGCAGTCAACATTATACTAAAATTTCTATATATATACATATATGCGCAAATCATTTCTGCTCTGCCTACTATTTGCAATTTCTGTTTTGTATGCAGGTGAAAGCGTCGACCATAATGTGAGTTTCAGCTACGGTTTCATCAATCTGACCGGAGGAAGCATCGTTGCAGGGAATGCGGTTGCCAGTTCCTTTGGCGCTGACGACCAACAGGAAGATGTAGATCTTTTACCATTGAGTTCATTCAACATTGCGTATGGATACGAACTATGGGAAAAATTGGAAATCGGCGGCATACTGACATATTCGTACACAGCTTCTAGTTTTAACTATCACTCTGTAACGCTTATGCCCAAGGCAAAACTCAATTGGATTAACAAATCCGATTTTCGTTTTTATTCTCTATTGGCAATCGGTCCTGCATTCTATTTCAATAGCGACAAATTTGAAACTGCTGCATTATGGCAAGCAACCCTTGTCGGATTTGAATTTGGAAATGACACATCCTTCTTTTTTGAGCTTGGTGTCGGACAAGCCGGCGGATTTGCTACCGGCGTAAAGTTTGAATTGTAGGATGCAATCTCGTAAATTCAAACATCTCAATAGCACCGTCAACATTGTATATTTAAAGTGGACATTCAACCCCGAGACACGTATGGAAGAGACTTTCAAGACCAGAGGCGTTTGCGCGACGACCATCCAGTTCACGCGCGACGGAGACAAGATCAGAAACATCCGCTTTACGGGCGGATGCAACGGCAACTTGAAAGCGATTGCCAAACTCTGCGAAGGCATGAGCGCCGAAGATATCGCGGCAAAGCTCCTGGGCAACACCTGTGGCGGGAAGCCGACATCGTGCGCCGACCAGCTCGCCCGCGCCGTCCTCGGGAAAGACGCTTAATTATCCGTCCAAATAATAACCACCGTTCTTCCGGGCTCCCCTAAATTCAATCTTGCCCGATTCGCTCAAAGCTTGCAACTGACGCTGAGTCGTTCGCAGGGAGAGGTTGAGCATCGAGGCCAGTGCGGGCGTATTGATCCCTGGGTTCACCTGGATTTCGGCGAGGATTCGTTCGGAGAGATTTTCACCTGTTTCGCGGTGGCGTACGGCACCTTTTTTCGGTTTAAGGTTGTTCCGCAGCAGTCGCAACAGGTCCGCCTGCGTCGCAACTACGCAATCGGCGATAAAGCCCACAAAAACCTTGTCATCGATGTGAGCCGCCTCCAGGGCAGACACGTATTCCATACGTCTAACGGCGGGAATCAGCGCAATGGTATACTCGCCGCGAAGCAGCGCCAGGTTCATCAGCAATCGCGCCACGCGTCCGTTACCATCGACAAAGGGATGAATGAATACGAACTTTTTGTGAGCCTGCGCGGCGAACTCCACAGGATTCATCCTGGATTCGTTCTTGTTGAACCACGCGACGAACTTCTTCATCTCGGCAGGAATTTTCAAGTGCGGCGTAACGGGGTAACGGCTCCCGCTAATTACGACGGGCACCTTGCGATAAACACCGGCCTTGTCCGCATCTATCTGCTGGTAAAACAGCCGATGCAGCATCAGTATATCCGATTCTTCGAGAGTCTTGTTTTTTGCGAGTTTATGAATATGATCGTACGCCTTGGCATGTCCAACGGCTTCGTACACGTCTCGCAGAGGTTTCCCGTTGATGGTGAGCCCATCCTCGATGACGACCTTGGTCTCTGTTTCGGTGAGGCTGTTGCCTTCGAGGGCGTTACTCGTGTAAGTGAGTCCCACGCGGTAGAAATCCCGCAGGGACTTGAGAGTGTCATTGGGAATCGGGCGGAACGACAGAAGTTCCTTATTGTTGTCGGCAGCAATCTTCAAATACGGCGAAATCATCGAAAAACCTCGATTTATGCACCTAATATATAATTTTATACCGCCAAAACCAACAATTTAAACCGCCATATAGCAATTTATACCGCCATTTTTAGCAAAATTTGCAAATTTACACCGCCAAAATGAGTTTTTAGAGACCGTTACCGTTTCTTGAATACGACGATTTCGGCATCGGCTCCGTTCTTGCCGTATTCGCTCACGAGAATGTAGCGTTCGTCGCAGGCGATTCCAAAGCAGCGGCCTTCGGCACCAATCTTTTCGACCTGGTTGCCCCAGTAGCTTGCGTTATCGTCCAGGAGCTTGACGTTGTTGCCGTTGATCTTGTATTCCTGGTTGATGAACGAGCCCTGCAGCACAAAGAGGTTGTCGATGGTCGGCATGTCCTTGATGCCCAGCGCATTGACTTCTTCAATGAACTTCTGCTTCATGGGCGAGGTGGCGTGCGGAAGTTGGTCCGCGGGGAGGCGCCAGCGCTTGAGCGTCGGGAAATACTTGCGGAGTTCCACCTTGTATTCATCGCGGGTAAGACTCTTGCCGGTATTCTTGTTGAATTCGTCCACAAACTGCGAGCAGAATTCCACCATTTCTTCCATGGTGAAGTCGCCCGTGAACGCGCCGTCTTTGTAGCAGTAGATGCAGTATTCCTCGTTCTTGCTGCCGTCGGCATTCGTACCGAGAATTTCGTTAGTGAGCGGCATACCGCAGCTTTGACAGAATTTCATTTCCATAAGTTCTCCTTTTTTATTTGAATATGCTCAAATGACACTAATAAAAAGCTCTGTCAAGTCAAATCGTATAGCTAATCGGCATTACGAGATTCCGCAAAGCTCAAAAAAAACGCCCCGTGTGGCAGGGCGTTCTCTTGTTATCCTTGATATAGGAGTGCTTTAGGAATTGACAAATTCTTAGCGGGCGACGCGGACCTGGGTAATCATGTTACCCTGTTTCACCATGTAGACTCCAGCCTTGTTGAACTTAGCCTTGAGAGCATCATTCAAGGAAGAACCGTTCACGACATCGACACGACCCAAAAGACGACCCTGCATGTCGAACACCTGGAAGGTCTTGCCAACGGCGTTCAAGCGTAGCGTTGATGCAATCGCCTGGGTTTCGCCACCTTCAGAACCCGATTCAGCAGTGGTGAAGACCAGCTTGACATCACTAATATTGACTGCGCCTGTAGTTTGTCCCAAATTGAAGGCAAACTGAGCAGCAGCATCAGAATCTTCTTCCATAGTAAAGATAAATGTGTATTCCGTCTCCGTAGTAGTGATGTCAAATTCCTTAGTGGCGTATGCACCCCAAGGGTCTACGGATTGTTGGAAAGAAACTTCAATCTTGCGAGCTACATCAGCGCTAGCCTTAAAGGACAACTTGTACTTCATGCCCTTATCAAGAGCCACATTGTACTGAACAAGCTGTGGCTGGTAATTTTCTGCACCAATGGTGGTAACGTTAACCGTAGCCGTGCCACCAGAAACAGAAGTAGTTGCAGCAGAGCCACCCCAGTTTGTACCCTGACCCAGGAACCAAGATGCATCGTTATTTGTAGAAATCACGCTGCCGCTAGAGAAATCACCATCCTTCAGAAGGTTCACTGTGGTTTCGCCTACCAATTCAAACTTGGCGACCACAGATTTTTCCTTGTCCATGGTTACAGAAATGGTTTCGGAAGAGCCAGTAGCACCACCTTCCCAACCCACAAACTTCCAGCCTTCGTTGGCTTTGGCGGTGAGCTGTACAGTTGCATTTGGCGCATAATAGTTAGCGCTAGGGCTCTTTGTCACAGTACCTGCAGCAGCCGGAGATGCAGTTACATTGAGGGCAAGTTCATCGGCACTGCCACCGATTTTCAGCAAGTTCTTCTTAACGGTAGCAGATCCTCTTGCAGAGCCCGTATTTCCGGTGTAAGATTCAATTTTCATGGAAGCAACTTCATACAGTTTGCCCATTTTCATACCCACTTTAGCCCATTCGCTGAAGTGCTTGGAAATAGAAATGGTACCCTTGGTGCGATGCTGGCTCGTATTCTTTGGGATGGACCAATACTGCTTAAAGGTGCTGGTACCCGAAAGAGAAGGTTGCTGAATACGGTCGGTAGTATAGAAATCGTAGTCAATACCATCGATAGTTGCAGAACCAAAATATTTACCACCCTGGGTAGGATTGTAGCTTCCGCGATCCTGGATAATGTAGTATTCAATTTCATTGCTGAAACCACTAGGAATGTCCTGCTGGTCGTAATAGCCCCAGCCATAGACACTAACATACTTCACATTGTCGGTGGAGCTCCATTCCACATCAAATTCGGAAGTAATATTACCCACATTCTGTACGGTAACAGTGGAGTTAGACCCCCAACGCTTTCCGGAACGGGCCAACATGTTGATAGTACCACTCCATTCAACGGAGAACGCACCACCATTTTCGGTGCTTGGGTTAAGCTTCATAGTTGCGTTACCGGCACCATCCTGGCTCCAAAGTTCGTAATCATAGCCACCTTCGCTCCCCATTTGCTGGGATTTACCATTAGAGCAGTTATAGGTCTGCCCCCAGGAAATGGATGACGAAATTGCGACCATGGCAAAGGCTGTTGTTAAAACTTTTTTGATACTCATATTTTTTCCTCTTAGGAAGTTATTTGTACTCTCTTCTAATTTACAATATTCTACATAAGTACGCAAGCACTACTTGATTAATTCCGTTGATAAAAAATCAACGATGAAACATTGTATTTAGGGGGCAAAGTCTCTTTGTTTAAACCTTCAATAAAGTCATCTATATTACTTTTGAAACTTTTTCACAATAAACACATGGCGTTTCATAAGCTCCGTATGTTCTTTCGGATCAATATGTGCAGGCATCCCACCTCTTCTCATTAAATATAATGACACTTTTACTAAAATCTAGACCCGAAGACGTGGGCTTTGAGTTTATTTATACGCATGCGAATGCTGTATATTCGATCTAAACGGAATCGCAAATTTTAGGGAACGATATTCCACAAGCAAGACTAAATACGTAGGATTTTTCTTCGCAAGAATTTCACAATTTGAATTTTCCTTTTTTTTTCAAATCCCCATCGGAAATTGTTTTTTCACTGCAGAATTGTAAAATTTCGACTGCGATTTTGCCTCTGTCAAGCCTGATTGTCTGGCTACGGACTTGTTGCGATAAGCAAAATAGCCAAAACAGCCAAAAAACAGTGTTCAGGACGCCGAAAAACAGCTTCCGGGGGGCTTACAAATCCGGAAATTTTTGCTAGGACCGCCGAATTGTATGAAATGGCCTAGCAGAGCCAAAATCTGATTCTATCGGAGCATTTTCTGTAATCAGGTGCGCCATAGAAAAAAATGATTTCCTACACCTCGGAAATTATTTTTCAGGCAGATTTTCGAATATTTCAGTCAGTTAGCTCGCGGCAGAGTTTTCTTAACAATTTTTGAGTAATTTTATTAAATGCAGTAGCCAATTTGGCAAAAAAATACCCATTATGCAAACTTTAAGGCGATTATGATACGGCTGTTTTTTGAGGGGCTAGGGCTAGCAGTCGCTTGCCTCAATGAGAGCGTCTTGCAGGAATTCGCCAGGTTGATAGCCGAAAACATACCACCTCAGGGCTGGATTGTAACGCACACCGATTATGGCATATCTGGCATGGGGCATGCGAAACATAAATTTATTTGTCCATACTGTGCTCAGCAAAAATCTGCAATGAGATGGAATAATGTTGGTAATGGGATGCATGGTTCATCAACCAGCGAGTCTTCATCGGGCATAAAAAGTTGTATCAGCTGTTTAGGTTATCTAGTTGGAGGTTTTATTATTAGTGTAATTCTAATAATTCTTTTCTAATGTCCGGCTCAACACAACGGAAACATCTGAAACAGGAACATTAGACCTTTCCCTAATTGCAACACCACAGACATGTTTGGCTAAACTCTTTTAACGGGTGGAATATGGCAATTTTTTAAAGCGCTTTTTTCTCCTTTCATAGGCATGAGCATTCAGAAACTTTGCTCTTTCCATTCTCATGGCTTCATTTAATCCAATCCGTAACTGTTCCTGAATATAATCAGGCCCGTTGTTGATAAGAACTTCTAAAAGTTCAGAGCTTATATTTATTTGCCACAAAAATACAATTCACAAATTTACAGAAAAAAATTTACACATTCGGTTTCGGGGGTGTTCTTGTTGTGCAAGCTGCTGGACAAGACCAATACTTTTTTCATAAGTTCCTCTCGGTTGAATTCTTTACGTGTTCCAATACACCTTCGCTTTTCAGATATTACAAATATTCTGTTTTAATAACTAGACATGCTTGTAGAGCATAGAATTAAGGCTAAAAACTCGCGATATAGCGCATATTTCGTTGAATTTTACTTGTAATTATTCTTAAAATTTTGTATTTTAAGGATGGAGGTTACCCATGCCCTGTATTTTGCCAGTTTCTGATTTGCGCAACTATAACGATGTTCTTCAGAACGTGACCGAAGATTCTCCAGTCTTTTTGACCAAGAACGGCCGCGGTTGTTATGTTGTAATTGATATCAAGGAATATGAACGTATGGTCGCCGAACTGAAACTACAGAAGGCTCTTGCCGAAGGCGAACGCTCTGCCGAACAAGGACAATGGCTTTCCGCCGCTGACGTGCGGAAAAAATACGAGGTTTAAATGCCCTCCATCGTATTTTCGCCAAAAGCCGTTGATGATTTAGACGGCATCAAAGTTTATATAGAATCCGAGCTAGGTAGTCCTAAAGTGGCGAATGAAAAGGTCATTGAAATTCTTGACGCCATTGATAACCTAGCCGTTTTCCCCGAGATTGGCCCTTCGTTAAGAGGTAAAGTAAATAGCTTGACGAAGTATCGTTGCCTTTCTATCAGCAGGTATTTGGTCTTTTACCGGAATGAACGCGATAAGGTTCTTGTCGTTCGAATTTTGAACGGTCGAATGGATTACCTGAAGATTCTGGGAATGTGATATTGGAAACGGCATAAAAAGGCCATTTAGCTCTGTCCAGTCATTCTGTACGGCTACGGAAACGCTGCGAAGTCGGAACTCTACAGGATGCTCTAGACAATATTATTGTGTTTAGAACTACTATTAGTTTATTTTTTTTAAAATTAATACGGGTCCCCAAGAAGTTTTACCGTATAACAACCATAGCCTTTATAAAATCGTCAATGTCCATATCTTCCCCAAGACGATTCAGTAAGTCCTTATTGGCGATTATGAACTTTTTAACAGCATTGATGTCCGATTGGGATAATTCCATTTTAGGGTTCTTTATCAATAATTGTCGGTGGAAAAGGAACACATTGAAAAGTGGAAATGCAGAAAACTTGCAGCGGAAACGCAATTTTGGGTAAAAAATACGAAAAGGCTTGACAGGCTTCCAAAACAATTATACATTTGTGCAGTATGTCAAAGTTAAAGATTCTTTCTGAATACGTGTGTAAAGAATGTGGGAGCATTTCTTCAAAATGGGCTGGTAAATGCCCTTCTTGCGGGGCGTGGAGTTCTCTTGTTGAACAAGCAAAAACGAGTGATTCACGAAATCGCGGTTTAAGTCAGGCGTTGCAATACGAAGGCAGGCCTATTGCATTAAAAGAAATTGCAACAACCGATACAAAGCGTTTAAGCACAGCAAATTCAGAGTTTGATAGAACTTTAGGCGGTGGCTTAGCCCCAGGTTCTCTTGTGTTAATCGGCGGCGATCCAGGAATTGGTAAATCTACACTTGTTTTGCAAACTCTTGCTACCATGTCGGCGGCAGGTGTAAAAGCTCTTTATGTTAGCGGTGAAGAAAGTGCGGTTCAAGTGAAGCTCCGGAGCGAACGCCTAGAAGTTTCTGGCAGTTCACTTATGTTACTTTGCGAAACAAGCCTTGAACGCGTTTTAGAAGTGGCTAAAAAATTCCAACCAGAAATTCTTGTGATTGATTCTATACAAACTGTTTATAAACAAGATTTACCTGGCACACCAGGGAGTGTTTCGCAATTACGAGAATGCACTTTAGATTTAATGGTTTTTGCAAAAAATACAAATTGCATTACTCTTTTAATCGGACATGTCACAAAAGATGGGCAAATCGCAGGCCCAAGAATCCTTGAACACATGGTTGATACCGTCGCTTATTTTGAAGGCGATAGAAACCACCAATATCGCATTTTACGCACTATAAAAAATCGTTTTGGAGCTACCGATGAAATAGGCGTTTTTGAAATGACCTCTCGTGGGCTTTGCCCGGTAGAAAACCCAAGCAAAGTCTTTTTACAAGATTCTTTGGAAGCAGCGCCCGGCAGCGTTGTTAGTTGCACTTTAGAAGGTTCGAGAGCTATTTTATTTGAAGCGCAAGCTCTTGTAAATCATACAAATTACGCCGTTCCGCAACGCGTTGCAGCAGGCATTGACCCTAAGCGCTTAACTATTATTCTTGCTCTTTTAGAAAAATTTGGTGGTTTAGAAATCGGGGCTTCTGATGTTTTTGCTTCTATTGCCGGCGGTATGAAACTAAACGATACTGCTACTGATTTAGCCATTGCTTTAGCTATTGCCTCTAATCATTTAACAAAGCCTCTCCCGCGTGATAGTCTGGTTATTGGAGAACTTGGGTTATCTGGAGAAGTTCGCAGTGTCAATCTTTTAGAATTACGAATTAAAGAAGCCGCTCGGCTAGGTTTTAAAGAATTACTTGTTCCTGCACAAGGGAGCCTTAAAACAAATTTTAAAGGGATTCGTATAACTCGTATAAAATCTCTTGCAGAAGCGGTTGACTGGCTAAATGAACACTAAGACTCCCCTATTTTTTTCTATTTTTCCGCCGTGGCATTTTTTGCCTTGTTTTTAGAACGCAGCGAGTCTGCAAAAAAGGATTGTTATGAAAGTTTCTATAAGTTGGTTGAAACGTCACGTTGATTTGCCAGAATCTGTTGAAGAAATCGAAGCCGCCCTCACTTCGGTCGGTTTAGAAGTTGAAGGTAAAGAAGAACCTGGTAAAGTTTATGAAAAATTAGTTGTCGCAAAAGTTCTCACTTGTGAAAATCACCCCGACAGCGATCACCTTCACGTAACTACGGTTGATACCGGTTCTGAAACTTTGCAAATTGTTTGTGGGGCTCCAAATGTCGCAGCAGGTCAGACCGTTGTTGTAGCGCCAATCGGTATGGAACTGCCTTTACCAGACGGCACAATGCTTAAAATGAAAAAAGCAAAAATGCGTGGCATTGAAAGCTTTGGTATGATTTGCGCCGAAGACGAAATTGGTCTTTCCGATGACCATGCAGGCATTATGGTGCTTGATGATTCTATACCTGCCGGCACTCCTTTTGTAAGTCTTGGGCTTTACGATGCCGTTCTTGAAGTGAACGTTACCCCAAACCGCCCAGATGCATTATCTCATCGCGGTATTGCAAGAGAACTTGCTGCTAAATTCAATCGCCCGTTAAAACCGCTTTCTTATTCTTTAAAAGAATCTAGTGAATCCGTAAATTCAAGAAAAGAACTTTCAGTAGAACCAGGTGCTGGTTGTCCGCGTTATGTTGGTCGTATTATTGAAAATGTAAAAGTGGCTCCTTCCCCAGCCTGGCTTTCTAAATTGCTTCACGCGGTCGGACTGAATTCTGTAAACAATGTTGTTGATATTACAAACTTTGTTTTAATGGATGTTGGCCAACCACTTCACAGCTTTGATATGTCACGTTTAGAAGGCAACGAAATCAAAGTTCGTAAAGCAACATCCGGGGAATCAATCACTACAATTGACCACACCGTTCACGAATTAAAAGAATCCGATTTGGTCATTTGCGACGGAAACCGTCCAGCTTGTGTTGCTGGTGTTATGGGCGGTGTTGAATCAGAAATCACAGAAGAAACAACAAACGTATTTTTAGAAAGCGCCTATTTTGACCCGAAAGTGGTTCGCCGTCAAAGCAAGCGCCTTGGTCTTTCTTCTGATTCAAGCTACCGTTTTGAAAGAGGAATTGACCCATTCACACAAGCTGAAATGAATGATTACGCTTGCGCTCTTATTCAAGAGGTGGCTGGTGGCGAAATTTTACAAGGCCGTCTGGAATACACGGGCGAAGACGCTAAAAAAGAACCTGATGTTTTAGAAATCAGAGAAGAACGCGTTCAAAAACTTCTCGGCATTTCTATTTCTGCAGAGCAAATCAAAAATTATTTAGAAAGTATTGGCTTAAAAGAAATCGCTCCTCTTAAATTTGAAATTCCTGGTTTCAGACCTGATCTTGAACGTGAAGTAGATTTGATTGAAGAAGTTGCAAGGCTTTTCGGTTATGATAACATTCCTTATGACTTGCCTTCTTTCAAAATGGCTACAAACGAATTGCCTGCCGATGAAAAATTGAATCGCAAAATTCGTTCTACCCTTTCTGCAATGGGAATTCATGAAGGTCTTTCTTTGCGATTTACTTCTAAAGCTTCCACAGTGGCGCTTTTCGGAGAAAATGTTGAAGGGGATAGGCGCTCTATGCCTGCGGCTTTATTGAATCCTCTTTCTGAAGATTTAGGCGTTCTCCCCACTTCTCTTTTACCTAACCTTTTGAAAGCTGTTGCTGAAAATGAAAAGAATCGACCAGGCTCTGTTCGATTGTTTGAAGTAGGTAAAGGACAATTCCGTACAACAAGAGTATCCGTAAGGGATACTGGCTTTGAAGAAGTTCCTTTGCTTGCTATTACTCTTGCTGGGCATTGGAAAACAAACCCTCTCGAAGAAAAGCCGGCTCCTGTTTCTTTCTTAGATTTTAAAGGTTTGATTCTTGGTTTCTTTAAGCGTCTTGGTATTCAAGCTTCGGTTCGTTTGCCAAAGAATCCAGAACGTTTTATGCACCCGGCACAACAGGCTGAAGTGGTTTGTGGCAAAATAGTTCTTGGTACAGCAGGTGTTTTACACCCAGCCGTTCAAAAAGAATTTGATATTGGCTATGCAAGTGTTTGTATTGCCGAATTTGATATTTCAAAAATCGAATTAGCTTCCAAAACAAGCGTTGCTTTTGAACCATTCAGCCGTCAAGTTCCTTCTAGTCGCGACATTTCTCTTGAAGTTTCTGAACAAATGATGCACGAAACAATCCTTGCAAGAATCAAAGGTTTCAATCCTAAGAATCTTGCTGACATTCGTTTAAAGAGTATTTATCAAGGCGATAAATTAGAAGCGGGTAAAAAGAATCTCGTTTATACACTTGTTTATCAAGCTAGTGACAGGACTCTTACTGACGAAGAAGTGAACAAGGTGCACAATAAATTGAGAGAAAAACTTGTTGCTGATGGCGACATCGTTTTGCGATAATTGATTTGTTAAAAACAAGTTATCATCGCAAACGCAGTACGAATTGTCATTGCGAACGTAGTGTGGCGATCTAATAACAAGTTGTCATGGCGAGAGGCTTTTAGCCTTGTGGCCATCTTGTTTTTTGTCATTACGAGCGTAACGAAGTAATCCAAAAACAAGTGCTGCTTGCAAACAGATTGCGTCAGTCACTACGTTTCTTCGCAATGACAAAGGGCTTGCGGGCAAGTGTAAAAACAAGTTGTCATGGCGAGGAGTCTTTTGAGACGACGCGGCCATCTTG
>JAZQSE010000001.1:0-7475 GCA_045629945.1 Fibrobacteraceae bacterium | reverse complement strand
ATTTCAATTTATATGTGATTATTGCACTAGTTTAGATATAAAAACGAAGATGGAATTTTTTGAAAAAGAATGTGCTGATGCTTGTATGTCAAGCGATGCTTATTGCGAAAAAGCTGATTTAATATATGAAGGTGGCTGGGGAGGAAAGCTTGTAAATAATGAAATTTGTGGAGATTTTGACCCCACTCTTCCAGGTTGTGAAGAATCAAGTTCTTCTGAAATTATTGAACTGTCTTCTTCTGAAAATAGTAGCAGTTCATTAATAGAATCTTCTAGTTCAAAAACAGAAAGTTCTTCTTCTGAAAACGATGAAAATTCTTCTAGCTCAGAAGATGTTGCCTTATCTTCTAGCAAAGAAGAAAACGAAAGTTCAAGTAGTGAAAGCGAAGAAGAATGTGGTGAAGGTGGCGTGCAATGTGGTGGGTCAAATTCTTCTGGAGAAGGTGGTGCCTATTGTCAAATTGATGAAGACTATTGGAAAGTTCTATCTCGGTTGCCTAATATTCACCAAGACTTATATATTGAATCGCCTTATATGTTAAATCGGGACTATGTGTATCTTCAAAATTGTTATTGTACAGGAACGCGAGCAGTAGCTTGTGATTTTCAAAATTTTGGGCTTGTTCAAGGTTATGAGCCAGTAACGATGCCAATGTGTGGACTTTATGAAGGTTATTGGTGTAATGGTATTTCTGGTGGTGCTTGTGATTTTACAGGAATGAACACAAGATTATATTATTCAGATTCTCCGGAAACCGTTGGTTTCACTTGGGCTGCACCAAATTTTGATAATTCAGGAAGCGTTCTTCCGATAGAAACTGGTTGGCAAACCATTTACCTTAATCGTAATGGTGTTATCACTCACTTGTTTTCTATCCGTCATCTTTTACCAACAAACGTTATGTATTTTGATTTAGAACGAATAGTATTAGAATCATTGCCGGCTTTTCCTGATATGGATAAACTAGTTGCTTATTGCATGGGAGAATGGGTTCCTCACGATGATGATTGTTTTGGAACAGAAAATGAAGTCAATACCGCGTTGCAAGATTCTTCTGATAATTGTTCAATAGGTTATGGGATTCCACATTACCAAACCGAACTTTCTGAACGCGGCTGGTGTGTTGTAGGCGAATGTGAATTAGCTGAACCATATTCTAGTGCCACTGTTTACTCTAGTGCATTTGAAGAGATTTCTTCAAGCGCAGAAGATTTGTCTTTGTCAAGTTCTTCCTTTGAAAGTAGTTCAAGCTTTGAAGAATCCTCTTCAAGTTCAGCTTTTGAACTTTGCCAAGAACACCCATTTGAAAATATCCCGAGCAATCCACAAGGTACTTGCTTTGCAGTAAATGGCAAGTGTTATAAATGTAACTCTGCCCGCGGAGGTGATTGCTATAATGACTGGCTTTGGATTTACGACTTTAACTCTGCAAATATTGGCTGGTGGTATGAAGAAGTTGATTGTGAAACCGGTTTAGTTGAAGAAGCCGAAGAATATGTAGGACAATGCCCAATACACCCGCTAAAAAATGTTCCTAGTAATCCAGAGAACGCATGCTTTGCAACAAATGGCAAGTGCTATAAATGTAACTCTGCCCGCGGAAACGATTGCTACAACGATTGGCTTTGGATTTACGACTTTAACTCCGCAAATATCGGTTGGTGGTATGAAGAAGTTGATTGTGATGAGCCTTTTGAGGAGGAATTTGAACAAAATTGTTATGAAATTATTCTGAATCAAAATGAAAATGAATTTCTTTTGTTAAAACAACAAGTAAATGATAACGATATTGCTGATAAAAAAATGAGCTATGGCGAGTTCCTTAAAACTAGAAATAATTTTTATAGTTTTGACGCTCTTGGACGTTCAATATCAAAAAATAAAATGAATGAATATGTACTCAAATTTACTAAAATAAATACAATGGTTCCCGAACAAAATCAGTCAATTATTTTACTCAAAGAGGGCAAAACATATGATGGATATGTAACAGGAACAGTTCACATTATTTGGTGTGAAGTGGATAAAGATACTAATGGTGATTACGAAGTTAGGTCTATTGAAATTAGAATGTATGTTAATTCAGGTCCAATTCACACTGAATGCAATGATGTTCGGCTGATTGCGCACGAAAAAAAACACAAAGAAATATGGGATGATAAAATAAATAATGTAAATGAAATCATAACTGTAACTATTCCAAAAAACTTTTCTTCAAAAGATATATGCCGTCTAGAAGCGGAAAAAGCTTGGCCTTATGTAAGGGATGTTTTGTATAATATTTATACAGCACATAACAAATGGGACGATGAAGATAAAAACAACATCAGTCATGAACGTATTGATGTTTATTCCAAAATGCAAGAAAATCAAGAAGTTTTTTTTAGAAGATGTAAATAAAATCTAATTTAGGTTGACGTAAAATGTTACAGTTGTTTATTGCACTTTTTTTGATACTTACTTCAACTTGTTTTGGCGAGGAAATCGCTGAATTTTGTGCTGATTTTGATAAAGACCCTAATGAATACAGCCTTCATTTGACAAAAAATTTAGAATTCGCCCCTAATATCAATTGGGAATTGTCTGATAGTACAATATGTACAACAAATTCTGATCAATTCTTTCTTGAAGCAAATTATACAATTGATGCTCCCTCAGATTCCTCTATGGCAGAATTTAAAGGTGGATGCGTCGTTTTTAATAATTTTACTGCAGAAAATATGACTTGTATTAATCCTAAAAATGTCAAGATAAATCTTGCCCCTTCTAATAGAGATATTCTTCATATTCATAAGAAAAATGCTAAAGAATCGCTAATTCCTTACTATGGGAAAGTTATAAATGGAAAATTAAAAACTAAATTACCAATAACATCTTATATCTATGAAACGAACTTTAAGGCCGTGATAATTGGGCCCTGTATAAAAAAAAGAATAGTTGCTGAATTTTGTATCAATAAATATCATGAACTTGTTCTAGAGAAAGAATTAGATTACATACCACGTTATATTTTTTCAACTGCAAGTGAATGTCATTTTTGCAATAAAAATTATAAAGAAACACTTTCATTCTTCATTGATTTCGGAAACGAAAAGTACATTCCTCTTGAAGATATTCTACACAAAAGATGTGAGGATTACATATTACATAAAAATTTAAAATTACCTCAAGCAATAAATAAGGAGAGCTTTTATAATAAAGATTTATCGGTAAGAATAGATGCAAAAATTGAAAAGAATGGTTCTTATAGCAGCGATTATTATGATTTTAAAATTCGTATAAATGGTCCTTGTAAAAAATAGATTGAAGAATCATTGACTACGCATTAAACAATTTTCACTAACTTTTCATACATCTTAAACAATTCTGCGACAATTTCGCTTTCGGTTATGTCTTTTGCAAAACCATAAGTTTCCATTACTGCACGGTCGTTGGCTTGGTGGGCTTTAACAAGTTCTGGAAACAAAAAGGCGTTTTCTCCATAAAGCTGTGCTAAGGAACAATCAGGATATTTTGCACGAGCGTCGAGAATTGCTTGAGCTGTCTTTTCAATTTTTGCTTTTTGTTCTTCTGTCGGATTACACCAAGGAAAATTGTTGTAAACATTATCTTTTGTAATTCGATAATCACTTTTCAAACGTCCACAGACTGCACGCATCCAAGACATAAAAACATTGGAAGTTATCACTCCAAAATGCCATAAGTCAGCATCCGATACCGCAACAACAAGATTACTAGCTAAAGTATCAGGTTGCAAAAAACCAATAGGAACATATTTTCTTCTCTCAGATGATGTTAAAGGCAATACAAGAAATGTTTTTTCAGGAAAAGTTTCAACATGAAAGCGAGTCGGTTTTTCTGCCAATTTTCTAGTTCCCTCACTTTTACTTGCAAGGCGAAATTCTCGTACAGCTTGTACACGTTTTAGACATTCTGGCATTTTTAAAAGTTCATTTGGGGAACAATCTCCAAGCCACAAGCAATAACGAATTTTGTTATTAATAAATTCCTCTGCTCCAAGCCATTTTTTAAAGTATTTTTCAGACAAAGGCTCTTTTTTTATAAACTCTTTCATTTCATCTTCGCTAAAAAGATAATTTCCACCGTCAATAGGTTTATTGCCACTACGTGCCATAGGAGCTATTTTACATAATGGTGTACTGCTATTTTCTATAAATATATCTTTACTATCAATCAAATAGCCATTTATATTTTTTGCAATTATAATAGCTCCGTCAGAATTAAAAATTCTTTTTTCCTTGTTCGTTTCATTATCACAACTGAAACCGACAATTACACAATGCACATGAGCTTTTTGTGTAGATTCGCTGTCCCATCTAAAAGTTCTGTATGCAAAGTCAATTTTTACTCCCATTTCCATTAAAGGCTTCCACATAATTGCAACTTGTTCACCTTGTGTAATAGAGTTTGTAGAAACTAATGCCGTTTTTATATTTGAATTTTTCATCAAGTCGGCAGCTTTTTTATACCAACAAGAAACATAATCAAGGTTACCATTATTCTTTACATTGTCGAAAATGGTGAAAACATCGTCTTTTTGCTCGGCAGACATAAGTCTCGCACCCACAAACGGCGGGTTTCCCATAATGTAATCAAGTTTTTCTTTCGGCACTACGCTTTCCCAATCCATTCTTAAAGCATTGCCCTCAACAATATTGGCATAACTTTTCAGCGGTAAAAAATCGAGGTTTGCGTTGACGATTTCTTCAGTTTCCTTCATCATTTGAGATTCTGCAATCCACAGCGATGTTTTTGCAACAGTTACTGCAAAATCGTTGATTTCAATGCCATAAAATTGACCAATAGAAACTTTAATGATTTCGGTATCAAAAGAAATTTGTCCGTTTTGTTGTTTTTCGGCTAATAGTTCGTTTTCTAGCCTTCTTAAAGAAAGGTAGGTTTCTGTTAAAAAATTTCCAGAGCCACAAGCTGGGTCAAAAAATGTGATGTCTTTTAATTTGTCTTGAAAATCGTCGAATTTTTGGTTGCGAGTTTTAATGGATTTGGTTTGTTTAATTTCTGAATATTCTTCGCGCAATTCATCAAGAAACAATGGGTCTATAACTTTATGTATGTTTTCTATTGACGTAAAATGCATGCCGCCACTACGGCGGGTTTCTGGGTTCAAAGTGCTTTCAAATAAAGCACCAAAAATAGTCGGGCTAATTTGAGACCAATCAAAACCTGCACTTGCTTTGTTTAAAAGAATGTCCAGGGTTTCTTCGTTAAAGTTTGGAATTTCAATGTTTTCGTATTTAAATAAGCCTCCGTTCACATAAGGAAACTCCGAAAGCATTGTTTCGTCGTAAGGGTCCCTGTCTTTTTCTTTTGTGTCAAGAATTTCAAAAAGTTCAATAAGCGCTTTTCTAACATCACATGGTTTAAATTGTTTCAAATAATCGTGAAATAGTCCGTGTTTTCCAAATATGCCAGCGTCTTCTGCATATAAACAAAATACAAGGCGAACGCAAAGTACATTTAAGCTGTGGAGAGATTCTTTTGATTCAGGATTTTTGTATTGCTTGATTAAAGCGTCATAAAGTTTTCCAACCAAATTCCCAGCTTTTAAAGAAACTTCCATTTCTTTTTGAATATGTTCATTTTCTGTGTCAACCAAAAATTGCAAACGATAAGATTCTTTGGCTAAATCTTTTAAAAGAATTTGTTCGGGTTCTTTATTTGGTTTGTTCATATCGTAGATTAAAATTTCTTTGAAATTAGAAACGATAATCCACTTGACTTTTTCAGTGTATGGTAAGTAAGTGTTGTAACGAAAGGCTTGCCCATAAGGAGTTAAAAGTTCTCCGTCAGATTGAAGGGCGTTGCGGTTTAATTTTATATGAGCACTTTTTTGTTCTATGAGAACTTTTGTACTTGGTATATATGCGTCTATGTATTTTTGAGTTTTATCAATGAGAACGGGTTTTTCAAATTCAATAAATTTTGTTGCGTCTTTTATTCCAAGCACATCGCTTAGCAATTCAAGCCAAAACCGAGCTGTTTCTTGTTTTTCGTCGCCTTTATCTTTCCAATATTCAACGAAATTTTTGACAGCAGAATTTTGTTTTACTTTTTTTTGAATGCTTTTGGTGTTTGATTTGCTCATAAAATTCCTCACCCGAAATTTAAATTTTTTCTTTGAATAAAGACTTTATTTTTTTAAATATTGAACGCATTGCTTACGTTACGAGAGGGTAGCGGAAAATAGTTTTGTGAAGTATGAACAAAACTAGTTGCAGCGAGGGAGAGACTTCTCCCTTTGTCAAAATCACTTAATTTGCCGAACGAGACGTAAACCTTGGTATGTTCTAGAGAATCTTTTATAATCATCACAATGATTGGCTATATTCAAATCCTTAAAGGAAGTTGTCAAGAATCCTCCTCTACAAGAATATACCTCTCTTTCAAAAATACTTTTTCCTGGCATCAAAACATTTTCGCATACAAGCCCTTGTATATCATAAAGTCCAAATGCATTAGGCTTTAGCATTCCTACAGGGCGTGATGTTTGGGACCATTCTCCACATGAATGCCTTAACCAACCTCCTTCTATGCCATCCTTTTCATCCATCTTCAAATATTTATCATCGGGGTCTTTCTGACCAAACCATGCATATTTAGAGGCCTCTAAGGAATCTGTTGATCGTCCCCAA
This sequence comes from Fibrobacteraceae bacterium, assembly GCA_045629945.1. GTDB lineage: Bacteria > Fibrobacterota > Fibrobacteria > Fibrobacterales > Fibrobacteraceae > UBA1765. The sequence continues at coordinate 800 of JAZQSE010000001.1, read as the reverse complement.
AAGTAAATATAACTTTCGTAGCCCTTGCCACCACGAGCTAAGGCAGTCCATTCGTCATAATAAGGCAAACGATAACCATCGGCATCTTTATCAATTTTCACATGATAATACTTTTTTCCATCAGCTGAATCTGGAAAAAATCTAAATCCTATTATGTTGAAACTACCATCATTATATGCCTTAAAAGAAACATTTTTATTTTCAGTTTCTTCAAGAATGTAAACAGGTTTGAAACCATCTCGCAAGCTACGGTTATTCGCATAAATTAAAGCATGATACAGATATATACGAACTGCAGCAGAATCATGGGTGTCACATTGACCATTTTTTACCATGGATTTCTTTTTTTTAATCCAATAATTGTTGTTGCTGTATAAATTTTCACTAGTTTGTGCAGGAATAGAATCCCACAAAGATTGAATAAATTCACATTCCGTAACCTTATATTTATCAACTACAAGAACTTCATTTATCATTTCAAATCTAACCGGGTCAGATGGCTTATACGCCATTATCGTAGGCACTAGTTGTTCCCGATCCTTGTTATTAGCACTATACCCACCTAACAGATGTTCCTGCGTCGAAAGGTCAATATATTTCATTCCAACAAGAATATTGAAAGTAAACACGTTACCAAATTTTGTTACATACCAAATTTTTCCATTTTTGACATATTTCCCTGAATTTAAAAGAATACAATTTTGCTCTTTTTTATATGAGAAATCATTTCCTTTCCATAGGCCCTCATTAACATCTTCTATACAAATTGTGTAATCTGTATTCTTTTCCATTTCAAGCCA